>NZ_JAVRGC010000003.1:0-623062 GCF_031846005.1 Halomonas sp. LES1 | reverse complement strand
TCCCTGTACGCTACCGACGCCATCCCTGGCGCAGGACCTCCGCGTCGGCCTGCCCTTCGGCGCCCCTCGCCTCGGTGGTGAGAGCCGCGACGGAGCCGCTGAGCGGGTCCGTCGCGGCGACTTCGCTGTTACACCAGCCTGGTCAGCCAGCCGTGTGTATCCTCGGCACGACCATACTGCAGGTCGAGCAGCTTGGCACGCAGGCGCTTGGCGATGGGGTTGCCGTTGTCACCCGCCAGGCGGATGCG
The DNA here is from genome assembly GCF_031846005.1 of Halomonas sp. LES1. Taxonomy (NCBI): domain Bacteria; kingdom Pseudomonadati; phylum Pseudomonadota; class Gammaproteobacteria; order Oceanospirillales; family Halomonadaceae; genus Halomonas; species Halomonas sp. LES1. The sequence continues at coordinate 622,814 of NZ_JAVRGC010000003.1, read as the reverse complement.
CTCCTGTTCGCTGACCAGCTCTCCTACCGGGGTGATCACCGCCGCGGTACCGCAGGCGAAGACCTCGGTGATCTCGCCGTTGGCCGCGCCTTCGCGCCACTCGTCGATGCTGATCGGGCGCTCCTCGGGTGTCAGCCCCTCGTCGCGCGCCAGGGTCAGCACCGAGTCGCGAGTCACGCCCTCGAGAATGGTGTCGGTCAGGCGAGGCGTCGCGATACGTCCATCCTTGTAGACGAAGAACAGGTTCATGCCCCCCAGCTCCTCGATCCACTTGTTCTCGACGGCATCGAGGAAGGCGACCTGGCCGCAGCCGTTGGCGCTGGCCTCCTTCTGGGCCGCCAGGGAGGAGGCGTAGTTGCCGCCGCACTTGGCGAACCCGGTTCCCCCCGGAGCGGCACGCTTGTAGTGCTCGGTGAGCCAGATCGAGACCGGCTCGATGCCACCCTTGAAGTAGGCTGCAGCCGGCGAGGCGATCACGTAGTAGTCGACCTCATGGGACGGGCGCACGCCGAGGAAGCTTTCGCTGGCGATCATGAAGGGGCGCAGGTAGAGGCTGCACTCGTCCGCCTCGCTCTTCGGCGTGGGCACCCAGGGATGATCCTGGGCCAGCAGCGCCTTGATCGAACCGATGAAGTCCTCGTCGGAAAGCTCCGGCAGGGCCAGGCGGCGGGCGCTGCGGCGGAAGCGCTCGGCATTCTTCTCGGGGCGGAAGGTCCAGATGGAGCCATCGGCATGCCGGTAGGCCTTGATGCCCTCGAAGATTTCCTGAGCGTAGTGCAGCACGGCAGCGGCAGGGTCCAGGGTCAGGGGGCCATAGGGAAGCACCCTGTGGCCGTGCCAGCCATCGTTCAAGGTCCAGCGCACATGGGCCATGTGATCGGTGAAGTACTGGCCGAAACCGGGGTTGGCGAGGATATCCTCGCGGATGGCATCGGTGGTGGGGGCAGCGTGGGGAAGCAGGTCGAAGGTGTCAGTCGGCACGGCAAGGGGTCTCCGCTACATCCGGGGCCGTGGGCTCCGGGTCGGTAAAGAGGGCTCGGGCCGGCAGTGGCCCGGGTCGTGAGGTCATCGTCTACCCCATGAAAAAGGGGGCGCGAACAAAACGCAAGTCCTGAAAGGGGTCGCCGCGGCCTGAGCGCGGGGCAACGGTGCCAGGGCGACGAGAGGGAGCTATGCCAGGGGCACCGGCAGCGCACAGGGGAGGGGCTCAGCGCCCCTCGGCGGGCCGGCCCTGCCGATGGTCAGCCCCGAGCGCTGCCAGTGAACGGATAGCGCCGGGGTCACTCTGCTCAATCCGCCCTGGTGCCTACGCTGGTCTCCACCTCGGCATCGGCCTCGCGGTCCAGCAGGTACTGGGTCAGCAGGCCCACGGGGCGGCCGCTGGCTCCCTTCTGCTTGCCGGATGCCCAGGCGGTGCCGGCGATGTCCAGGTGGGCCCAGGGAAAGCGGTCGGCGAAGTGCGACAGGAAACAAGCGGCGGTGATGGTGCCCGCCGGGCGGCCGCCGATATTGGCCAGGTCGGCGAAGTTGGAGTCGAGCTGCTCCTGGTACTCGTCCCACAGCGGTAGATGCCAGGCGCGGTCCCAGGCGGCCTCGCCGGCATCCAGCAGGTCCAGGGCCAGGTCATCGTCGTTGGACAGCAGGCCCGTGGCGTGGTGGCCAAGGGCGATGATGCAGGCGCCGGTCAGGGTCGCGATATCCACCACACTGGCGGGTTCGAAGCGCTCGGCATAGGTGAGGGCGTCGCACAGCACCAGGCGGCCTTCGGCGTCGGTATTGAGTACCTCCACCGAGAGGCCCTTGAGGGTCTTGATGATATCACCAGGCTTGGTGGCCCGGCCGTCGGGCATGTTCTCGGCAGCGGCCACGATCGCCACCAGGTTGACCCTGGGACGGATGCCGAGGGTCGCCTTCAGCGTGCCGAACACGCTGGCCGCGCCGCACATGTCGAACTTCATCTCGTCCATGGCCTCGCCGGGCTTCAGCGAGATGCCGCCGGTGTCGAAGGTGATGCCCTTGCCGACCAGGACATGGGGGGCCTCGTCGGGGTCATCCGCTCCCTGGTAGCGCATGACGATCAGGCGTGAGGGCTGCTCGCTGCCACGACCCACGGAGAGCAGGCTATGGGCGCCCAGCGCCTCGAGGGCCGCCTCGTCGAGGATCTCTACCTGCAGGGCGCCATCGGCGTCCTGGCCCAGCACCTCGGCCTGCTCGGCCAGGTAACTCGGGGTGCAGACATTGCCGGGCAGATTGCCCAGGGTACGGGCGTAGTTGATGCCCTGGCCCAGGGCATCGCCGATGCGGGCGCCTTCGGCGGCGGCCCCGGCATCGCTCTCCTCGTTGACCAGCAGCTCGACCCGCGCCAGGCGTGGCGTGGGCGCCTTCTCGGACTTGAACTCCTCGAAACGATAGAGCGCGCGATGGGCGGCCTCGGCAACCATGCGTGCCTTCCAGTCGACACCGCGTTCCGTCAACGGGACCTCGGTGAAGGCCATGGTCACCTCATCCAGCGACAGGCTCGCCAGGAAGGTGAAGGTGGCATCCAGTGCCTTGCGGAAGGCCGCTTCCCGACACGTCTCGCGCTTACCCAGGCCCACCAGCAGCAGGCGGTCGGTGGATAGGCCCGGCGCGAAGGGAACCAGCTGCACGTTGCCCAGTCTGGCGTCGAAATCACCACGCTCGAGCAGCTGAGTGATCAAGCGCTCGCTGGCGTCGTTGAGGCGGGCGGCGGTGGGCAGCAGAGCCTCGTCCTTGAATACCGGGATGATGATACAGGCGCTTTCGACCTTGGCGGGGCTACCCGTCCTGACAGGGAATTCCATGGCGTCTCCACAAGACAAGCGTTGGGGGTTACAGGCAATTGGGGTTACAAGCGTAGGGGGATTCTGGATAATGCCGACACGTTGCCGTGTCGCCCAGTGTACCCAAGGCATGGCCCCATTGCATGGCAGACGCCGCATGATCATCTTTCGTTATCTGACCCGCGAGATCCTGCTGACCATGGCCGCCGTTGCCGGCGTGCTGCTGCTGGTCATCATGGGTAGCCGCTTCATTCGCTACTTCAGCAACGCCGCCGAGGGCGAGATCCCCGCCAGCATTCTTGGCACCCTGATGTTGCTGCATCTGCCGGGGTTTCTGGAGCTAATTCTGCCCCTGGCATTCTTCCTGGGGATCCTGCTCGCCTATGGCCAGCTCTACCTGAACAGCGAGATCACCGTGCTGGTGGCCTGCGGCACCAGCCCCAACCGGCTGCTGCAGGTGAGCCTGGTGCCGGCGACCCTGGTGGCTGTGCTGGTGGGGCTGTGCAGCCTGTGGTTGACGCCGGCGGGTGCGCTGGAGACCGAGACGCTGCTCGAGGATCAGCGCAGCCGCGTTGACTTCTCCACCCTCGGACCCGGGCGCTTCCAGGAGTTCGGTAGTGGGCGTACCGCCTACATCGAAGGGATCAGCGAAGATGGCAGCGAGATGCGCGGCGTCTTTATCAGCGAGCGCCAGCGGCGCAGCGATGGCACTCCCGAGAGCGTGGTGACTCGCGCCGAGGGGGGGCACCAGGTGCTGGATGACGAGACCGGGAGTCGCTTCCTGGTGCTGAGCGATGGTGAGCGCTACAGCGTCGAGCCTGGCCGGCATCAGGCCGAGCGGCTCGAGTTCGACACCTATGCGGTGCGCCTGTCACGAACCGAGACGCTGCGCGAGCTTGACTCCCCGGAGCTTGCCACCACCCGGGAGCTGCTTGGTGATGCCTCGCCCGAAGCCCGCGCCCAGCTGCAGTGGCGGGTAAGCATGCCGCTGATGGTGTTTATCCTGACCCTGCTGGCGATGCCGCTCTCGCGGGTCAATCCGCGCCAGGGGCGCTTCGCCAAGCTGCTGCCGGCGATCTTCCTGCATGTGGCCTACCTGAGCCTGCTGCTGGCGGCACTGGATGCCATCGGGCGTGGCAATCTGCCGGCCGTGATAGGCATGTGGCCGATCCACGGTGCCTTCCTGGCGCTGGGGGTGTGGATGACGATACGCGCCCAGCGCAAGGGGATGAGTGGATGATTGCCGATCGCTTCGACCGCTACCTGGCACGCAACGTGCTCGGTGCCATCATCGTCGTCCAGGTGGTGCTGCTGGGGCTCGACCTGGTGATCACCTATATCAACGACCTGGGCGATGTGGAGGGAGACTATGGCGCCTTGCAGGTGCTGCTCTACCTGTTGATGCGCCTGCCCTGGCGGCTCTACCAGTATGCGCCGGTGGCGGTGCTGATCGGTGCGCTGATCGGCCTGGGGGGCATGGCCTCGAGCAATGAACTCACCGTGATGCGCGCCGCCGGCCGCTCCCTGGTGCGGATCCTCTGGGGCGCAATGAAGCCGATCATCCTGGTGGTGATCGTGGTGCTGTTTATCGCCGAATATGTCTCCCCGCGAACCGAGCAGTTTGCCAGCGCCTGGCGGGTCGAGAAGATCCAGGGGGCCGGTACCCTGGTGACCGAGCGCGGTGGCTGGCAGCGGGAGGGCGACAGCTTCTACCGCTTCGGCGCCATTCGTGCCGATGATACCGTGCTCGATCTCACCCGTTACCAATTCGAGGGACAGCGCCTGATCGAGGCGATGAGTGCCGCGCGGGCGGTCTGGCAGGAGGAGCGCTGGGTGCTGGAAGACGTGGCGGTAACACGATTTACCGAACAGGCGACCGAGGCCCGGCGCCTCGAGACCCGGGAGTGGGATACCCAGCTGACCCCGGAGCAGCTTTCGCGGCTGTTGCGCGACGTCCAGAGCCAGTCGCCGAGTGAGCTATGGGCCTATGCCAGCTACCTGCGCGACCAGGGACAACAGGCCACCCAGCCGCTGCTCTACTTCTGGCAGAAGATGCTGCTGCCGCTGACCATGGGGTCGCTGGTGCTGGTGGCCGCCTCCTTCGTGTTCGGTCCGTTGCGCAGCGTGGCCGCCGGCACGCGGGTGTTCTATGGCGTGATCACCGGTCTGGCGTTCAAGTATCTGCAGGACCTGCTGGCACCGGCCTCCACGGTGTTCGGCTTCTCGCCGGCCTGGGCGGTACTGGCACCGACCCTTATCTGTGTCGTGGTAGGGGTTCTCCTGCTGCGCCGCAACGGTTAAGACAAGGAGAGCGCCATGCCACACCGCTTGCCCAATCTCGATGACGTCTGGCCCGCCGGCCTCGGCCGCCGGCTGGGTGCCATGCTCTACGACGCCTTCCTGGTGGCCGCCATCTGGTTGCTGGTGGCCGGGTTGCATCTTCTGGTGGTGCGCCACCTGATCGGCCTGCCCGCCGAACAGGTCGGGATGGGGGTCGCGCAGGTCGCTTCCCTGCGCTTTGGCATGCTGGCGTCGGCGTTCGCCTTCTTCGCCTTCTTCTGGTGTCGTGGTGGCATGACCCTGGGCATGCAGGCCTGGCGGCTGCGAGTGCAGACCCTGGATGGCTGCACCATCACCCTGCGCCAGGCCATGGTGCGCTATCTGGTGGCCTGGCTCTCCGTGGCCACCCTGGGGCTGGGCTACCTGTGGGTGTTGTTCGATGCCGAGCGGCGCAGCTGGCCCGATATCGCCTCGGGGACCCGGGTGGTGGTACTCCCCAAGACATCCCGCTAGCCCTGATCCCGCTCGTCGGGCATTGACCGGCGTCAGTCATTGACCCCGTTGCGGTTGCAATACCTTATGCGAATCATTTACATTTGTCTCGCTATCCAACGCGAGGAATTCGCATGTACGTCTGCATCTGCAAGGGAGTTTCCGATCGCCGCATCCGCCAGGTGGTGGAAGAGGGGGCACGTAGCTGGCGCGAAGTCCAGGCCGAGACCGGCTGTGGCACCCAATGTGGCAAGTGTGCCTGCGTCGGCAAGAGCCTGACCCGCGAGGCGGTGAAGGAGGAGCTAATGCAGGCCTCGACGGATCTTGCCTACGCGGTGTAACGGCGCCGGCACCTCCGCTTCCCCGCTGTCGAGGTTTGGCAATCGCCATCGCGGCGTGCCAAGCTTGGGGATGACTCCCCCATGTCATGAGAGGCAGATCCATGAAAGGCGACAGCAAGGTTATCGAACACCTCAATCGCGCTCTGGGCAACGAGCTGGTCGCGATCAACCAGTACTTCCTGCATGCCAAGATGTACAAGGACTGGGGCCTGAAGAGGTTGGCCAAATGGGAATATGACGAGTCCATCGAAGAGATGGTCCACGCCGACAAGCTGATCGAGCGCATCCTCTTTCTCGAGGGCATTCCCAACCTTCAGGACCTTGGCAAGCTGCATATCGGCGAGAACGTGCGTGAAATGCTCGAGTGTGACCTCAAGATCGAGCATGAGGGGCGCAAGGACTACATCGAGGCCATCGACTACTGCGAACAGGTCAAGGACTATGTGACTCGCGATCTGTTACGCGACCTGCTGGCCGACGAGGAAGAGCATATCGATCATATCGAGACCGAACTGGGGCTGATCGACAAGGTTGGCATCGAGAACTACATGCTCAAGCAGATGCAGGAAGCCGGCGACGAGTAATCACTCCCCCCTTTCTCGTCGGCCCTGTACCGAAGTGCCTCCTTCAGGACCCATCGAACGTGACTCCCGGCGCCCAGGTGGCGCCGGTGTTCGTTTCTGCCTCCCGACGCGAGCAGGTCCGTCTCAGAAGGCCTTCTCCAGCTCGAAGCGTGGGACCGGCTCACCCTGCACCTTGACCAGTTCGTTGAACATCGCGAGGGGTCGCACCCAGAGGCCGTAGTCGCCATAGAGGGCGCGATAGACCACCAGAGGCTCCTCGGTCTCGCTGTGATGGGCCATGCCGAGCACCTCGTAACGGTTGCCCTTGTAGTGGCAGTAGATTCCGGGAACCGGCAGTGGGCGGGTCATGACACTCTCCTGAAGTAAGAAAAGAACTCTGAAGTGAACTCTGAGAAGGGCTGCTGTTGGTGGCGCGGTTACTCTATGAACCCAGGAGACTCAAGCGCCACTCTGGCGGCTGCTGACCCGCTTGGCCAGCCTTGCCAGGGTGCGTGATGCGGCCACGAAGCCGAAGCTGCCGGTGACGAAGGTGGCGGCGCCGAAGCCGGAGGCGCAGTCCAGACGGGTGGCCTCGCCGCTGCCCGGCTTCTGGTAGCACACCTCGCCGTCGCTGCCCGGATAGACCAGCTGTTCGTCTGAGTAGACGCACTCCACCGAGAAGCGCCGCCGGGGGTTGCGCGAGAATCCGAAGTCGCGGCGCAGCCGCGAGCGCACCTTGGCCAGCAGCGGGTCATGTTCGGTGCGCGTCAGGTCGGCCACCTTGATACGGGTGGGGTCGGTCTGGCCGCCGGCGGCACCGGTTACCGTGATCGGCAGCTTGCGCCGCCGACACCAGGCGATCAGCGCCGCCTTGGCCACCACGCTGTCGATGGCATCGATCACATGGTCGGCATCCTCGGGGATGCGCTCGGCCAGGTTGGTGGGGGTGACGAAGGCGGTATCGGCCACGACCTCGATGCCCGGCTGAATCGCCCGACAGCGCTCGGCCAGCACCTCCACCTTGGGACGGCCCACGGTACCGTCCAGGGCGTGAAGCTGGCGGTTGGTATTGGAGACGCAGACATCGTCCAGGTCGATCAGGGTCAGCCTGCCGATGCCGGAGCGGGCCAGGGCCTCCACGGCCCAGCTGCCGACGCCTCCCACGCCGACGACCACGATATGAGCGCTGCGGAAGTGTGCGAAGGCACGGGCGCCGTAGAGACGGCGGATGCCCCCGAAGCGCAGGTCGTGGTCATCCTCGGTGAGGCCGGCGGGAGAGGCGGTAATGGGATCGCTCATGGTCTCATGGGGTCGTGAGTGGGACGGTGGATGGTGCCGCGGTGGCGGGCCAGGGGATCTCGGTGGGCGAGAGGGTCTCTACGTTATCCGGGGGCAGGTGGCCGCTCCAGCCGAACCGCTCGAACAGCGCGCGCATGGCGCCATCTGGAGCGCACTCGACGCGCAGCCGCTGGCCCGTGGCAGGATGATGGAAGGCCAGCCCCACGGCGGCCAGCAGCAGACGGGGAGTGTCCAGCTGCTCGGCGAAGAAGCGATTATGCTTGCCCTTGCCATGCTTGGCGTCACCGATGATCGGATAGCCGCGCCGGGAGAGGTGGCGGCGGATCTGGTGGCGGCGCCCGGTGAGGGGATATGCCTCCATCAATGAATAGCGGCTCTGGGGGTAGCGATCCACCTGTACCGGCAGCTCCACGCTGTCCAGGCGGCGCACCACGGTGATCGCCTCCTGAGCCGGCATCTCCGCCTTGGGGCGGCGGCCGTCCTCCTCGCGCAGCGCATAGTCGAGGTGCTCGGCCTCGGGGCCGATGCCTCGCACCACCGCCAGGTAGCGCTTGACGACATCGCGCTCGGCGAAGGCGTCGCCCAGGCGAGTGGCGATCTCCGAGGAGAGGGCGAACACCATGGCCCCCGAGGTGGGGCGGTCGAGGCGGTGGACCGGATAGACCCGCTGACCCAGCCGGTCGCGCAGGCGCTGCAGCAGAAATTCGCGCTCACCCCGAGCCAGGGCCGTGCGGTGCACCAGCAGCCCGGCGGGCTTGTGCACGATCGCCAGGTGCTCGTCGCGATAGAGGATGCGCAGCTCGTCCGCCATGGCCCGGGTCCGATTCAGAAAGGGCGGCCATTGTCGCCTTCAGCCGTGGGGATGTCATCCCCGGTGGAGGGTTGCCTCATCGGCGCCTGCTGCCAATCCATCGAGCCGCCTTCGGACTGCCCGAGGGATCAGTCGCTCGCAGGCAGATAGGGGACGTCGGCCAGGCGACGCACCTCGACGTGGGAGAGCCAGTCGATATCCGCGGCGCGCTCCTTCAGGTCGCGTATCACCGCCTGACTCTCCCGGGGATAGCCTTCGTCCAGGCAGATGACCACCGTTACCGCATCCTCCAGATAGTGCAGCTCCAGCTCGCGGATCTCCGGCCACACCTCGTGAGAGGACCAGCGCCGGGCCAGGGCAGCCTCGACCGCGGGGCGTAATGGCAACCCGGGGAAGCGACTGGGGTCCCCCTCGCCGGCGTCATCCTCGGGGTCGATATGGAAGGTCAGGTCGGTCAGGGCGGGGAAGCCGTTGCGCAGGCGACGACTCACCTCGTTGCCGATCTCGTGCCCCTCGGAGACGCTGATTCGCGGTGACACCACCACATGCAGGTCGAGCATGGTGTGGCCCGCCGACTGGCGGGTGCGCAGGTCGTGGATACCGCGAACGCCGGGCACGCTCATCGCCATCTGGCGCATCTCTTCCTGGGTGGCCACGGGCAGGGCGGTGTCCACGAGCTCGCGGCCCGAGTCCCACAGCAGGTCCCAGCCCACCTTGCCGACCAGCAGGCCAACGATGATAGCGGCCGCGGTATCGATCCAGGCGGCGCCGAACTGGCTACCGATCAGCGCCACCATGACCACGCCGGTAGAGAGCACATCGCTTCGGTGGTGCCAGGCATTGGCCTCGAGCATCTTCGATCCGATGCGTTTCGCCACCCGGCGGGTGACATGGAAGAGCCACTCCTTGGCGAGCAGGGCCAGGGCGGTGAGCAGGATCGCCCAGATGCCGGGTGGCGGGATCCGGGTGTCGGCGAGCAGCCGATCCAGGCTCGACCAGGCGATCGCGCCGGCCACGAAGATCAGCACGCTACCCAGGAACAGGGTCGCCAGGGTCTCGATACGCCCGTGGCCGTAGTGGTGATCATGGTCGGGGCCCTGATGGCCGTAGTGGGAGGCGGCGATCACGAAGCCATCGGTCACCAGGTCGGAGAAGGAGTGCACGCCATCCGCCACCATCGCGGCGGAGCCGACGATCCAGCCCACGATGACCTTGGCCACGCCCAGCACGCAGTTCGCTCCTATCGAGAGGTAGGTGACGCGTCGGGTGGCCTGGTGTTTCTCGAGATGGGTCTGCATGGGCGAATCCGGGAGGGCTCCAGGAGGCAATGGTCGAAAATAGTACCGAAAAGGTACTGATTGATGCAAGGCGGAAAGCCGGTGTCGCTTGCCACCATGGTCGGCTCGCCACGGCGACGGGATAGGGCCATGCTCTACTCCTGCCTGATAGCGTCTGGAGACATGCATGCCGCTTTCCCCCTCCTATCGCCTCGCCGCCACCATCCTGCATGGCTTCGACGAATACCGTTCACGCTTCAAGGCGATTACCGCGGACGCCAGCCGACGCTTCGCCGCCGGAGCGTGGCATGAGGCGCAGCAGGCCTCGGCGGAGCGTATCAATCTCTACGAGGAGAAGGTCCAGGCTACCCTGAAACGGCTGCGCCGCGGCTTCAGCGAGGAGCTGTTGACCGACTGCGAGTGCTGGCGCGAGGCGCGCACTCACTATGCAGGACTGATCGATCAGCGGCTGGATTACGAGCTGGCCGAGACCTATTTCAACTCGATGTTCTGCTCGCTCTTCCATCACCGCCATATCCGCAACGAGTGGATGTTCGTCTACAGCTCGCGGGAGCGGGCGGCACGTCTCTCCGGGCTGACCCTGTGTCGTCGTGTTCGGGTCCAGGGGGACTGGACCGCCGGGTTGCGCTGGGCCCTGGGGGGTGCCCGTCTGGAGCCCCCCTTCATCGATCTGGAAAAGGATGCGGCCCAGGGAGGAGAGATGCTCCGGGGGCTGCTGCCCGACACCATCCGCGATGACCCCGAGGCCGAGATCGAGCTGATCAAGAGTGTCTTCTATCGCAACAAGGGGGCGTATCTGGTCGGTCGGGTGCTGGGCGGGGGGGAACAGGTGCCGCTGGTACTGCCGGTGCTTCACGAAGTGGGAGCCGGACTCTATCTGGATACCGTGCTGATCGAGCCCGATGAGGTCTCGATCATCTTCTCGTTCACCCGTGCCTACTTCCAGGTCAAGGTCGTCGTGCCCAGCGAGTTCGTGCACTATCTTCAGGAGCTGATGCCCGACAAGCCGGAGGGTGAGCTCTACGCCGCCATCGGGTTCTTCAAGCATGGCAAGACCGAGTTCTTCCGCGGTCTCAATCGTCAGGTGGCACGCCGCGATGATCGCTTCATTATCGCCCCGGGAGTTCGCGGCATGGTCATGGCGGTCTTCGTGCTGCCCTCGTATCGCACCGTCTTCAAGATCATCAAGGACCGCTTCGACCCCTCCAAGTCGATGAGCCGCGAGAACGTGCGCGAGAAGTATCGCCTAGTCAAGCTGCACGACCGGGTGGGGCGCATGGCGGATACCCAGGAGTTCTCGAACTTCATCGCCCGCCAGGATCACTTCGATCCCGAGTGCCTGGCACACCTGCTGGAGGTCGCCCCCTCCACAGTCTACTTGCGTGGCGACAAGGTGGTCATCAGGCACTGCTATACCGAGCGCATGATGACCCCGCTCAACCTCTATCTCGGGCAGTGCGACGAGGCGGAGACCCGGGCGGTGCTCAAGGACTATGGCAATGCCATCAAGCAGATGGCCGCCGCCAATATCTTCCCGGGCGATATGCTGCTCAAGAACTTCGGCGTGACCCGCCACGGCCGGGTGGTGTTCTACGACTATGATGAGGTGTGCTATCTCACCGAGTGCAACTTCCGGCATATCCCCGAACCGCTCTACCCCGAACAGGAGCTGGCCGATGAGCCCTGGTACTCGGTGGGACCCAACGATATCTTCCCCGAGGAGTTCAGCCCCTTCCTGTTTGCCGATATTCGCCTGCGGCGGCTCTTCTACGGGCTCCACCCCGAGCTGTTCGATGCCGACTACTGGAAGGGCTTGCAGCGGGCGGTCCTCGACGGCCGCGTCATCGACGTCTACCCCTATCGCAACAAGCAGCGCTTCAGCGGCGTCGAAAACGGAGGCCTGGTCCACTAGCCGAGGCGTGGCGCGCTATGCTGAAGGAGCGTGAAGCCCCCTGGTGGCAATCCGTGGGGCTCTCAACCCAAGGAGAACGTCATGCTGGATCTGATTACTCACTCGGCAGGGCATGTCGTGGCGATGAAGGCGGGAGGCGTCGTCACCGCAAGCGAGTTGCAGCGTGCCATCGATGCCATCGAGGCCGCCAAGCAGAACCATCCGCTGGTCAGCATGGTGGTCGAAATCGATAACCTGCGCTGGATGACCCTCGGTGCGCTGCTCAAGGATGTCGGTTATGGTCTGACCCAGCTCGGTGACCTGAAGCGTTACCACCGTGTGGCCGTGGTCACCGACCAGGCCTGGCTGAAACATGTCGCCCATCTGGAAGAGCGCCTCTTCCACACGTTGGAGATCCAGACCTTCGCCAAGCGCGACCATGCCGCCGCCATGGCCTGGGCGGCCGAGCTTCCCAGGGGAGCCCACGAGAGCCCGGAGGAGGATGGCTATCACGGCGCCTGAGCCGGATCACGCTCGCTGGTCGATACCTGGCCGAGATGGTAGTTTCGAGAGAGACGGTGTCGAGAGGTGATGAATGGGTGAGCGGCGCGCGCCCCATCTGGTGGTGCTGACAGGAGCGGGAATCAGTGCCGAGAGCGGCATCCAGACCTTTCGTGCATCGGATGGTCTGTGGGCCAACCACCCCGTCGAGGAGGTGGCCACCCCCGGTGGCTGGCGGCGCGACCCCGCCCGGGTGCTGGCCTTCTACAATGCGCGGCGAGAGCAGGTGCGTCGAGCGCGTCCCAATGCCGCCCACAAGGCCCTGGCGGCATTGGAACAGCAGGGCTTTCGGGTCAGCATCATTACCCAGAACATCGATGATCTGCATGAACGGGCCGGTTCCCGGCATGTCCTGCATCTGCATGGCGAGATTCTCAAGGCGCGATCCACGGTGGATCGCCGCATGCACTATCCGCTGCCGCGTGGCGGCATCGCCCTGGGGGATGTGTGTGACAAGGGCAGCCAGCTGCGCCCCGATGTGGTGTGGTTCGGCGAGGATGTGCCCCACTTTCTTGATGCCTGCGAAATCGTGGCCGAGGCCGATCTGGTGCTGGTGGTGGGTACCTCGCTCGAGGTGATGCCGGCCGCCTCACTGCTTCAGCATGCTCCCTTCGACGCCGGCTGCGTGCTGGTCGACCCCGAGGCCGAGGCGCTGGCGCCACCCGGTGTCGCCCGGCTCAGGCAGCCCGCCGGCAGGGGGGTGCCGGCGCTTGTCCGGCACTGGCGGCGTGAGGGGCGGCTGTGGGTACCCGAGGCGCTGCTGGAGGAGTGAGGCGCCAGGGGCATGCTAGAATGCGCCCCCGATTTCTCCCCGGACAGGCCATCATGCAGGACGACTTCCCTCACGAGTCCGAGACGTTTCACGAGCCCGAGACCCCGCCGGCGAACGCTCCTCGGGCTGGGCTTTCCCGCGACCCGGGAACCGGGCTCACCCGCGACCCCGGAACCGGGTCTACTCGTGACCCCGGAACCGGTCACCCACGCCCACCACGCCGCGAGTTCAAGGCGCGAGGGAGCTTCGTCGAGCGTTGCCCGGGGTGCAACCTGCCGATGCTCAATTGCCTGTGTCCCTATCGAGTGCAGGCCAGAAGCTACGCCCGGGTGTGGCTGCTGACCCACTCCATGGAGCATTTCAAGCCTACCAATACCGGACGGCTGATCCAGGATGTGCTGCCCGATACCGAGGTGTTCACCTGGTATCGCACCGCGCCGGACGAGCGCCTGCTGGCGCTGCTGGACGACAAGCGCTTCGCGCCCTTCGTGGTCTTTCCCGATGATCAGCCCGACTATGCCGAGCGCGTGGTCGACATCGACGCCGTGACCGAATCCCGGGCGGCGGGTCGCATTCCCGTCTATCTGCTGCTCGATGGTACCTGGCGCCAGGCGCGACGGATCTTCCGCAAGAGCCCCTATCTGGATACCCTGCCGGTGTTGCCATTGCGCACGGAGCGCTTGACGCGCTACCGGTTGCGCAAGCCCGCTTCCAGCTCACATCTGTGTACCGCCGAGGTGGCCGCCGAGCTGCTGCGACAGGGGGGCGACGAGGAGGCCGCCCTGGCCCTGGACGACTATTTCGACGCCTTCAACGAGTGCTATGCCGCCAGTCGGCGCTTCGAGAAGATCGAGGCGCCGACCGCGGCGATGCGGCGTCTGTTGGCAGGCCAAGAGTAGTTCCACCGCCTCAGCCGTTGTCCGAGAAGATCTCCAGCGCCAGATCGTGGGAGCGGCCAAGCCATATGGCGCCCTGGGTATGATCGAAGAGGTCGTCATCGCTGCCGAGATGCACGAAGACATCCAGGTCGCCGCGATTGAGGGCCAGCCAGGGCACCAGCTCACCGAACTGCTCCGGCGCGAAGGAGAGTTGGCAGCTCCATAGGGGATGGGGTCCTACCGGTCGCTCATGAAAGCGGCCCACCTGAATATCGAAGCGCGTGGCGCAGGCGCTGGCGAGGCGCCTGGCCTGGGCCAGGCCATCTGCATCCGAGTAGTAAAGATGCGCGTGGTAGTAGCGAATGACGCTTGTATCGATCAGGCCGTCGGCCGTCTGGTCAGGCATATCACTCCCCCCTTGTCGGGTGTCTCGTGGCGATCTCGGTCAGCCTGGGCGGCATTGTGATCAGGTCCGGTGGCTGGGTCAGCCGCTGCCGAACAGGGTTCCTGCGATGCGGAAACCGGCGATCCAGGTACCGGCGGCGGAGCCCAGGGTGGCGGTCAGAAACACCAGCAGGGTGCGTGAGACCCGGTTGTGCCACCACCCCTTGAGGTGGGTGACATCGTGGCGCAGCGTGGAGAAGTCGCGCACCTTGGGCTTGCGCAGGTAGAGCTCCACCCCGGCCGCGACGAAACCGGCCCCGATGGTGGGGTTGAGCGAGGTGAGCGGCGCGGCGAAGAAGGTGGTAATGACCGTGAACGGGTGGGCCAGGGCCACCAGGGTGGCCCCCGCCGAGAGCACCCCGTTGATCAGGAACCACTCCGCCACCAGCTGCCAGCCGAGGCCGGTGTTGCGTGAGAAGCCGATGGCGAAGCCGGTAAGCACCAGGGCGGTGATCACCCAGGGCAGTGCCTTCCAGATCTTCGACGGCGGCGGCGTGGCCTCGAGTCGCTGACGCTCCTCGGCCGGCTGTGGCGGCAACTCGTCGGCGAAGTGATCGGCCATGCCCTGCATATGGCCGGCACCTATCACCACCAGCACATTGCGATAGCGCCCCGGCGGCGCCTCCTCGGCCAGGCGCAGCACCATGTAACGGTCACGCTCACTGATCAGAGGGGTATAGAGGCTCTCTGACTCGGCCGCGAATTCGCTGAAGGTGGACTCCAGCACGTCGCCCTCCTTGAGGCGCTCGACCTCCTCGGGGGAGACCTCCTGGCGCGACAGCACGCTACCCAGCAGCCCCGAGAACAGCGAGAAGCGCTGCCACCAGGGGACGTTGTGATAGATGCGCTTGAGGGTCACGCCGACATCGCGGTCGATCAGCAGCAGCGGCAGCGCCGCCCGCTGCGACTCCTCCAGGGCGGCGCGCATCTCGGCCCCGGGCTCGATGCCGGACTGTTCGGCGAGGCGCTGCTGGAAGGCGCCCAGCGCCAGGCTGGCGGCCACCACGCCGGCCTTGCCCTGGCGGAAGACCTGGAACAGGTCCTGTTCGGCCAGGGCGTCGGGATTGGTCATGCTGTGATGGCGGGAGTCACACAGCTCGATGGCCACGGCGTCGAACTCGCCCGAGCGGATCAGTCGGCGCACGTCCTCGGCGCTCTCGGCGGAGACATGGGCGGTGCCGAGCAGGGTATAGCGGGTCTCGCCGATCTGCAGGACCCGCTGCGGGCCGCTGGTGGTATCGTCCGGGCGTGTCGGCATGGGGGCCTGGGTCTCGGTCATGGGGGCTCGGCTCGAAGAAGTGAGAGCTCGATTATCCATGAACGCTCCCGCCGGGCCAAACCTCCTGCATACCGGCACGGGGCGATCGCAGATGGCAGCACCGCCCAAGGCGGCGGGCCGTCACCCTGTCGGTGACTGTGATAGCCCTGCGCCGTGGCTCGGCTAGCGGCGCCAGAAGGCGGGGGTGAACAGCACCAGCACGGTGAAGATCTCCAGGCGGCCCAGCAGCATGGCCAGCACCAGAATCCACTTGGCCAGATCGGGCAGGTCGCCGTAGTGGGCCGAGGCCTCGCCCAGGGCGGGGCCCAGGTTGTTGAGCGCCGACCCCACCGTGGACCAGGCGGTCACCTGGTCGACCCCGGTGGCCATCACCCCCACCAGCATCAGGAAGAACAGCATCACGTAGACGGAGAAGAACCCCCATACCGCCTGGGCGATGCCGTCCGGCACGCTTACCCTGCCGATCTTTACCGTGATCACCGCACTCGGGTGGATCAGGCGCATCACCTCACGCATGCCCTGCTTGAGGATCAGGATGATGCGGATCACCTTCATGCCGCCGGCGGTGGAGCCCGAACAGCCTCCCACGAAGGCGGCCATGAACAGCAGGAAGGGCAGGGCGCCGGGCCACAGCGAGAAGTCGGTGACGGCGAAGCCCGTGGTGGTGGCCACCGAGACCACCTGAAACAGGGCATGACGAAGACCGAGCTCGGTCTCGTAGGTGCCGGTCAGCCAGAGGGAAACGGCGGCGATGGTGGTCAGGCCGGCAAGGAACAGCAGCAGGAAGCGTGCCTCGGGGTCCTCGAAGTAGTGCAGCAGGCTGCGCTCCCGCCAGGCGATGAAGTGCAGGCTGAAGCTGACCGCCGACACCATCAGGAAGAACACGCAGATCAGCTCGATGGCGGCGCTGTCGAAATAGCCGATGCTGGCGTCGTGGGTCGAGAAGCCGCCGATGGCAACGGTGGAGAAGCTGTGGCCCAGGGCGTCGAACCAGTCCATGCCGGCGGCCATGTAGGCGAGCATGCAGGCGATGGTCAACGAGGCGTAGATGTACCACAGGGCCTTGGCGGTCTCGGTGATGCGCGGGGTCAGCTTGGAGTCTTTGAGCGGGCCCGGAATCTCGGTGCGATAGAGGGCCATGCCACCGACCCCCAGGGTCGGCAGGATCGCCACCGCCAGCACCACGATCCCCATGCCGCCCAGCCACTGCAGCTGCTGGCGATAGTAGAGGATCGATTCGGGCAGGTGGTCGATGCCGGTGATCACGGTGGCGCCGGTGGTGGTCAGCCCCGAGAAGGATTCGAACACCGCATCGGTCAGTGTGAGCGCCGACTCGCCGGCCAGCATCAGCGGCAGCGAGCCGAACAGCGCGAGCACGCTCCAGAACAGCGCCGCGATCAGGAAGCCATCGCGAGTGCGCAGCTCCTTGAGGGCGCGGCGGTTGGGCAGAAACATCAGGGCGCCGGTCGCCACGGTGATGCCGATGGCCACGGCGAAGGCATCCCACTGGCCGTCGGCGAACAGCAGCGAGATCAGGATCGGCGGCATCATGGTCAGGCTGAAGAGCATCAGCAGCAGCCCCAGGATACGCAGCGTCATGCGCAGGCTCATCGGACGGCTCTCCTTGCGTCGTGGGCTATCAGAAGAAGGTCAGCCCGACCTGAAACAGTCGCTCCACATCGCGGATGCGGCGCTTGTCGATCACGAACAGGATGACATGGTCGCCGGACTCCACCACCACATCATCATGGGCGATCATCACCTCCTTGCCGCGCACGATGGCGCCGATGGTGGAGCCCCGCGGAAGATCGATCTCGCCGATGGAGCGCCCCACCACCCGGGATGACTGGATATCGCCATGGGCGATGGCCTCGATGGCCTCGGCGGCGCCGCGGCGCAGCGAGTGGACGTTGACGATATCACCACGGCGTACATGGGTCAGCAGGCTGCCGATGGTGGCCTGCTGGGGCGAGATGGCGATATCGATCTCGCCGCCCTGGACCAGGTCGACATAGGCGGCATTGTTGATCAGCGTCAGCACCTTCTTGGCCCCCATGCGCTTGGCCAGCATCGACGACATGATATTGACCTCGTCGTCGTTGGTCAGGGCACAGAAGATGTCGCACTCCTCGATATTCTCCTCCTCGAGCAGGCGCTTGCTGGTGGCGCTGCCGTGCAGGACGACGGTGCGGTCGAGGCGTTCGGAGAGCACCGTGCAACGCTTCAGGCTGTGTTCGATGATCTTCACCTGATGGCTGTGCTCCAGGTGCTCGGCGAGGCGTTCGCCGATATTGCCGCCGCCGGCGATCATGATGCGACGGAAGTCGCGGTCGAGGCGGCGCAGCTCGCTCATCACCGCGCGAATATCGCGCCGGGCGGCGATGAAGAAGACCTCGTCATCGGCCTCGATGACGGTATCGCCCCGCGGGATGATCGGACGGTTGCGCCGGTAGATGGCGGCCACCCGGGTGTCCACGCTGGGCATGTGGCGGCGCAGGAAGGCCAGGTCCTGGCCCACCAGGGGGCCGCCGTAGACCGCCTTGACCGCCACCAGCTGCACCAGGCCACCGGCGAACTCCAGCACCTGCAGGGCGCCGGGGTATTCGATCAGGCGGCGGATATGGTCGGTGACCACCTGCTCGGGGCTGATCAGCACATCGATGGGCACCGCCTCGTGGGCAAACAGCCCGCGGCGGGTGAGATAGGCGGTGGCCCGCACCCGGGCGATCTTGGTCGGGGTGCGAAAGAGGGTGTGCGCCACCTGGCAGGCGATCATGTTGACCTCATCCTGGCTGGTCACCGCGATCAGCATGTCGGCGTCTTCGCAGCCGGCCTGACGCAGCACCATGGGGTAGGAACCGGGGCCCACCACGGTGCGGATGTCGAGCCTGGTGTGCAGCTCGCGCAGCTTGTCGCCGTCGGTGTCGACGACGGTGATGTCGTTCTCCTCGCGGGCCAGGTGTTCGGCCAGGGTGCCGCCGACCTGGCCGGCGCCGAGAATGATGATCTTCATCGCGTGAGGGTTCCGCTGGGTCGAGGGGCGGCGACAGCTGTTGCGCCGCAGCACGTGGCGGCTAGCCTAAACCAGCCGCCACGGGAAGGACAGGGGCCGGAGTCAGTCCAGGGTGAAGCCGACCTTGATGGTGACCTGCCAGTGCTGCACCCGGCCATGCTCGATATGGCCGCGGGTATCGATGACCTCGAACCAGCGCATGCCGTGCAGGCTCTCGCTGGCCTTGCCGATGGCACTCTCGATGGCCTGCTGAATGCCTTCCTCCGAGGAGCCGGTCAGCTCGACATGCTTGTAGATATGGTTGCTGCTCATGATCCCTCCTGCACGTGTCGATGGTGTTTCCTGCTTGAGGCGGGCCCTTCTGTGAGCCTGACCCTAGCGTTTCCTTAGTCTGGCATAGAAGAAGCCATCGTGACTGTCGGCTTCCGGCAGCAGCTGCTGCCCGGCACCGGCGGGGCGGCCCCAGGCGACGTCACGCGGTGTGGTCGCCTCGGCATCCGGGGTGCGCGCCATGAAGGCGGCGACCTGCTCGCTGTTCTCCTCCGGCAGTACCGAACAGGTCGCGTATAGCAGGGTGCCGCCGGGGCGCAGCAGTGGCCAGAGGTTGTCGAGCAGGCGGGCCTGGAGCTCGGCCAGTGCCTTGATATCCGAGGCGCGGCGCAGGCGCTTGATATCCGGATGGCGCCGGATCACCCCGCTGCCGGAGCAGGGGGCGTCGAGCAGGATCGCCTCGAAGGGGGTGCCGTCCCACCAGTCGCGGGCGGTGGCATCACCGTGGGCCAGGCGGGCCTTCAGGCCGAGGCGCTGCAGGGCGTCCTCGACCCGGGCCAGACGCTCGGCGTCGCTGTCCACGGCGTGCATGTCGATATCGAAGACCTCCAGCAGATGGCTGGTCTTGCCTCCCGGGGCGCAGCAGGCATCCAGCACCCGGGCGCCGGGGCGGGGAGCCAGGGTCGGGCCGAGCAGCACCGTGGCAAGTTGGGCGGCCTCATCCTGAACGCTGACGTGGCCGGCGTCGAAGCCGGGCAGCTCGAAGACGTCGCAGGGGGTCTCCAGGGTGATGCCATCCGGCGCATGGGCGCACAGTCGTCCCTCGAGGCCCGCCGCGTCAAGGCGCTCGAGATAGGCCTCGCGGTCGCCATGGCGGCGATTGACGCGCAGTGTCATGGGGCCGGGGACATTGTTGGCCTCGGCCACGGCGCGCCACTCATCCGGCCAGGCCTGGCGCAGCGACTTGAGCAGCCACTTGGGGTGCAGCAGCGCCACCGCCGGGTCGCGGTCCACGTCGGCTAGCAGGGCGGCGGATTCACGCTGCAGGCGGCGCAGGCAGCCGTTGAGCACCCGGGTGGCCCACTCCTTGCCGATCAGGCGAGCGGCGCCGGCGGTCTCGCCGACGGCGGCGTGAGCGGGTATGCGCAGGTAGAGCAGCTGATAGATGCCCACCAGCAGCAGCGCCTGGACATCGGCATCACGCACCTTGAAGGGCTTGTTCAGCAGCCTCCCGGAGAGTGCCTCGAGGCGCGGCAGGGTGCGACAGACGCCGAAGCACAACGCCTTGAACAGGGCGCGGTCGCGGGCTACCACCTGATGGTCATCGAGGCCGGCAAGCGACCCCTTGCCGGTGATCACCGGTACCAGGGCGCGAGCGGCGGCGGCGCGGACCGCCAGGCCGCCGTCATTCTCCAGCCCACGCGAGGCGGCGCGGCGCGACTTGCCGTTGGAGGGGGGCTGACTCATGAGGAGGTCTCCTCGTGATGGTGGCCGAGGCGCAGGCCAGCTGGGAAACGGTCGGCCCGGGCGTGCAGCAGATCCTTGACCGGCAGTGCCTTGCCACCGGGCAGCTGGGCGCGGGTGACTCGCAGCACCTCACGGCCCTCGGGGCCACAGGCGATGCGCAGCGCGTCGTTGTCATGCTCGAGCAGGGTGCCGGGCGCGGCGGGAGGCTCGTTAGCGGCGAGATCGCTCGCCTCGGCCATCAACAGGCGCAGGCGGTCGGCCTCGAAGGCGCACCAGGCCACCGGCCAGGGGTTGAAGGCGCGCACGCGAGCGGCCAGTGCCGCGGCAGGCTCGCGAAAGTCCAGCTCGGCCTCGGCCTTGGAGAGCTTGGCCGCATAGGTAACGCCGGCCTCGGGCTGCGGGGTGGCCGTGAGGCCCTCCTCGGCGAGGGCATCCAGCGCCTCGACGATCGCTTCACCACCGAGTGTCGCCAGGCTGTCGTGAAGCTCGCCACCGGTGGTCGTGGTGGTGATGGGGGTGCGTCGCACCAGCAGCATGTCGCCGGTGTCGAGCCCGACATCCATCTGCATGATGGTGACACCGCTCTCGGCGTCGCCGGCCTCGATGGCGCGCTGGATGGGCGCCGCACCACGCCAGCGCGGCAGCAGCGAGGCGTGGATATTGAGGCAGCCGAGCCGCGGCGTATCGAGCACCGCCTTCGGCAGGATCAGGCCATAGGCCACCACTACCATGATATCGGCATCGATGGCGGCCAGTTCGGCCTGAGCCTCGGTGGGCTTGAGGCTCTCGGGCTGGTAGACCGGTAGTTCGTGCTCCAGGGCGAGCCGCTTGACGGGGCTCGGCGTCAGCCTGCGGCCGCGCCCGGCGGGGCGGTCGGGCTGGGTATAGACGGCGACGATGCGGTGGCGGCTGGCCAGCAGCGCCGCGAGGCTCTCGGCGGCGAAATCGGGGGTGCCGGCGAAGATGATATTGAGGGGTCGGGACATGGGGACAGCCTGGCCGTAAGTGGATACCTGCATGATAACGGAGCTTGCCGTAAACGACGAAGGCCGACGCGTTCGGCGTCGGCCTTCGTGAAGCTGGCGGCGGGGCTCAGGCGTCCTGCATCAGCTTCTGGCGCTTCTGCATCTTCTTGATCACCCGGTCGCGCTTGAGCGGCGAGAGGTAGTCGACGAACAGCACACCCTCGAGGTGATCCTGCTCGTGCTGGATACAGTGCGCGAGCAGGCCATCGGCTTCCAGCTCATAGGGCTGGCCGTCGCGATCCAGTGCCTCGAGGTGAACACGCAGGGCACGGGGCACATCGGCGTAATACTCGGGGATCGACAGACACCCCTCCTGCATCGGCTCGCGCTCTTCGCCGATGGGCGTGACCTCGGGGTTGATCAGCACCAGGGGACTCGAGCGATCGTCGCTGACGTCCATGACGATGACGCGGCGGTGCACGTCCACCTGGGTGGCGGCCAGGCCGATGCCCTGGGCGTCGTACATGGTCTCCAGCATATCGTCGACCAGCCGGCGCACCTCGTCGTCGACCGCTTCCACCGGCGCCGCCTTGGTGCGCAGGCGCTCGTCGGGATATTCGAGGATAGGTAATTTGGCCATGGCGTTGGTTTCACCGTTATGCTGTCATTTACACAATGACACTAATTCCAGGTGTGATGCGTACGTCGGCGACAGGGCCGAGAGTCGCAGCACGTCGATAACATCAGACTATATCACGCCGGTAGCGTTCCATGGCATCGGTCGGTGACACGCGGGGAGAGCAGGGATGAGGCAGATGGTGGACGGCAAGTTGCGACGCGCGTGGTTGGGCCTGGCGGCGGGGCTTGGCCTGGCCGCGGCCGCCGGCGTTCAGGCCCAGGGGCTGAGCTGGGAGGATGGCCTGCGCGGTGATGCCCCGGACCGCTATACCGTGGTGCGGGGTGACACCCTGTGGGATATCTCGGGACGCTTCCTGCGCCACCCCTGGCAGTGGCCCGAGGTGTGGCAGGTCAACCCCCAGATCCGTAATCCGCACCTGATCTACCCGGGGGACGTGGTCTACCTCTATGACTGCGATGGTCGCCCCTGCATCGGGCTCGAACGCGGCCAGGGTCAGGTGCGGCTCTCTCCGGAGATGCGCACCATTCCGCATCGCGAAGCGATTGCCCCGATCCCCCTGGAGGATATTCGCCACTTCCTGCGTGAACACCGCATCGTCGATGACCCCGAGGCCCTCGAGGAGCTGGCCTATGTCGTAGGGGGTGATGACCGCCGATTGATGAGTGGCGTGGGGGATCGGCTCTATGCGCGGGGCGAGGTGCCTGCCATTGGTCGCGTAGGATTCTATCGCGTGGGGGAGCGCTTCCTGGATCCGGCCAGCGGTGAGCTGCTGGGCCTCGAGCTGGAGGGGGTCGGTCAGGCACGCCGCGAGCGTCAGGAGGCCGAGATGGCGGTGCTGGAGGTGACCTCTTCGCAGCAGGAGGTGCGCAACGGCGATATCGTGCTGCCCCTGGAGGATCGAGGTCTGGTGACCGAGTTTGTTCCCCGCGCGCCCGAGCGCGAGGTGGAAGGCACCATCCTGGCGGTGCCGGGTGGCGTGCAGTTCATCGGTCGCCTGCAGGTCGTGGCGCTGGATCGCGGCCGTCGTGACGGACTCGAGCCCGGCCATGTGCTGAGAGTCGAGCAGCGTGGCGAACTGGTCAGCGACCCGCGTACCGGCGAGCAGCTGCGCCTGCCGGGGGAGGATGCCGGGCTGGTGATGGTCTTCAAGGCCTACCAGAAGATGAGCTACGGCCTGGTCATGGAGGCCAGTCGAACGCTGGCCGTGGGGGATCGAGTCCACAACCCGCGGCGGGCGGTCAGCGCCGCCCTGCGCTGAGGCCTGGCAATGGCGATGCCTGCCCTCGGCACCCGGGAGTGGCTGGCCCTGACGGGCCTGCCGGGGCTCGGTGCTGGGGCACTGGCCGAGCTGCTCGCCCGGCAGCCGCAGTGGCCCGATGGCTGGCTGGCGGTGTTGCCGCGACGGGCCGCCACGGAGTTGCGGCTATGGCTCGACCACCCCGCGCGCAGCCCGCTTGAGGCCCGGGTGGACGCTGCCCTGGCCTGGGCGGCGGCCAGTGACGACCACCATCTGCTGCACGCCGGGCACCCCGCCTGGCCAGGCCTGCTCTCCGAGATTGCCGACCCGCCTCCGCTGCTGTGGGCCTGGGGTGACCTCGCCAGCCTGGCGCCTCCCAAGCTGGCCATGGTGGGGTCGCGTCGCGCCACCCGCGAGGGGTTGACCAATGCCGCCGGCTTCGCCCGTGAGCTCGCCACACGGGGCTGGTGCGTGGTCAGCGGCATGGCACTGGGTATCGATGCCGCCGCCCAGCAGGCCGCCCTGGATGCCGGTGGCACCAGCGTGGCGGTGCTCGGCTGTGGCGTCGATGTGATCTATCCCCCGCGCCACCATCGGCTGCATGTCCGACTGCGTGAGGCCGGGGGACTGCTGCTTTCCGAGCATCCGCCCGGTACCCCGGCCCGGGCCGGTTTCTTCCCGCGTCGCAACCGTATCGTGACCGGGCTCAGCTGTGGGGTGCTGGTGGTGGAGGCGGCCGAGCAGAGTGGCTCGCTGGTCAGCGCACGACTGGCCGGTGAGCAGGGCCGTGAAGTGTTCGCCCTGCCGGGCTCGCTGCATAATCCTCAGGCGCGAGGCTGCCTGCGGCTGATCCGCGAAGGGGCGGTGCTGGTGCGTGAGGTCGATGATATTCTAGCCGAGCTTACCCAGTGGCAGGCTCCGGTAACGCCCGCCACGATGCGTGCCGAGGCCCCCGGTCGGGATGATGACCCACTGCTGCGCTGGCTGAGCGGGACCCCGACGCCGGCCGACGTGCTGGTGGGACTGACCGGGCTCGATATCGCCGAATGCCAGCGGCGCCTGCTGACACTGGAGCTCGAAGGGCGTGCGGCACGGGTCGCCGGTGGCTGGGTGCGCCTCTCGGCGGCGTGATAGAATCCTCGGCCATTCGCGCCCAGCCGAGTGAGGAGAGCCCATGAGCCAGGCCCATCAGATCGAGCAAGCCGCCGTTGCCCTGCGCCAGGGTGGGGTGATCGCCTATCCCACCGAGGCGGTCTGGGGGCTGGGTTGCGACCCCGACAGCGAGGAGGCCCTGGCCAGGCTGCTGCGTCTCAAGCGGCGTGACCCCGCCAAGGGGGTGATCCTGGTCGCGGCGAGCATCGAGCAGTTCGGCGCGTGGCTGGAAGGGCTGCCCGCCGAGCGGCAGGCACCGCTGGCGGCCAGCTGGCCTGGGCCCAATACCTGGCTGGTGCCCCACAACGGGCGCAGCCATCCCCTGGTGCATGGCGAGCATGATCGAGTGGCCCTGCGCGTCAGCGCCCACCCCCTGGTGGCGGCGCTCTGCGAGGCCTTCGGTGGCCCCATCGTTTCCACCTCGGCCAACGTGGCCAGCGAGCCGCCGGCGATGAGCGCCGACGAGGTGCGCACCCTCTTCGGCACCGGACTCGATGCCATTGTCGAGGGGGAACTCGGTGGTCTCGCGCGTCCCAGCACCATTCGCGATCTGGTCAGTGGCCGAGTGCTGCGCTCCTGACCCATCCACTCTTCTTTCATCCTGCCTGGAGGCACCGTTGGCCCACCCGCAACTCGAAGACGTCAAGACCTATCTGCTCGATCTGCAGGAGCGCCTGTGCAGCGCCCTGGCTGCCGTGGATGGCGGCGCGGTGTTCCACGAGGATGCCTGGCAGCGCCCGGGGGGCGGTGGAGGCCGCTCCCGTGTGATCGAGAAGGGGCGAGTGTTCGAGAAGGGGGGCGTCAACTTCTCGCACGTCTACGGCGAACAGCTGCCACCCTCGGCCACGGCGGCCCGCCCCGAACTGGCGGGGCGCAGCTTCCATGCGGTGGGGGTCTCCTGGGTGCTGCATCCCGAGAACCCCCATGTGCCGACGAGCCATGGCAACGTCCGCTTCCTGATCGCCGAGAAGCCCGGCGAGGCGCCGGTATGGTGGTTCGGCGGCGGCTTCGATCTGACCCCGTTCTACCCGGTGCACGAGGATGTGGTCCATTGGCATCGGGTCGCCCGGGATGCCTGTGCCCCCTTCGGCGAGGAGGTCTACCCGCGCTACAAGGCGTGGTGCGACGACTACTTCTATCTGAAGCATCGCGACGAGACCCGCGGCGTGGGTGGGCTCTTCTTCGACGACCTCAATGAATGGGGCTTCGAGCGCAGCTTCGCCTTCCAGCGTGCCGTGGGCGACGCCTTCCTCGAGGCCTACCTGCCGATCGTGAAACGCCGGGTCGATACGCCCTGGAGCGAACGCGAGCGCGACTTCCAGCTCTATCGCCGTGGACGCTATGTGGAGTTCAATCTGGTGTGGGATCGCGGCACCCTGTTCGGGCTGCAGAGCGGTGGGCGCACCGAGTCGATCCTGATGTCGATGCCGCCGCTGGCGAGCTGGGAGTATGACTGGCACCCGGAGCCCGGCAGTGCCGAGGAGTGTCTCTACCGCGACTATCTGCGCCCCCGTGACTGGCTCGGCGAGCAGGCGGGGCGAAGCCAGGGCCAGGAGGAGGACGGAGCATGACCGATCGCTACTGTGTCTTCGGCCACCCGGTGGCCCACTCGAGATCGCCGTTTATTCATGCCGCCTTCGCCGAGCAGACCGCCGATACCATCGAGTACACCGCCATCGAGGCGCCGCGTGACGACTTCCCCGGCGCCTGGCGGCGCTTCACCGCCAGCGGTGGGCGCGGCGCCAACGTCACCGTGCCCTTCAAGGAGGAGGCGTTCCGCCTCTGCGACACGCTCAGCGAGCGTGCCCGGCGTGCCGGAGCGGTCAACACCCTGATCTTGGGAGGGGACGGCCAGACCCATGGCGACACCACCGATGGCATCGGCCTGGTGCGCGATCTGGAGCGCCATGGCGTGAGGCTGGCCGGGGCGCGCATCCTGGTGCTCGGTGCCGGTGGCGCGGTGCGTGGCATTCTGGAGCCGCTGCTGGCCGGACACCCGGCGAGCCTCCTGGTGGCCAATCGCACCGCCGCCAGGGCCGAGGCCCTGGCCACTGACTTCCGGGACCTGGGCGAGATCGCCGGGGGTGGCTTCGACAGGGTGGAGGGGCCGTTCGATCTGGTGATCAACGGCACCAGCGCGAGCCTGGCGGGCGACCTGCCGCCACTGCCCGAGGGACTGTTCGCCGCCGGCGCTACCGCCCACGACATGATGTATGGCGCCGAGCCCACGGTGTTCCTGCGCTGGGCAGGTGAGCGCGGCGCCCGCACCGTGGATGGCCTCGGCATGCTGGTGGAGCAGGCGGCGGAGTCCTTCTTCCAGTGGCGCGGCGTGCGACCCGATACCGCCCCGGTGCTGGAGGCGCTCAGGGCCGCGCTTTAATCATTCGGGGCTATCGCAGTTAAGGTTATCGCCTAGGGCTGATCCGTCGACAGGTCCCCGGCGCCCCTTGCTAGAGCCAACAGCGATAGACCTGCTGAATAATCAGCGGCGTTTGACATAGAGCCCCATCATGCACAACGCCAGGCCGATCAGCGACAGCAGCATCCCGCCATTGACCAGCCAGGGGTAGCGCTGCAGCCAGGAGACGAAGGGCTGGGGGGCGTCGCGGCACACCCCTTCCAGATAGTCCCAGTGGCCCCCCGAGAGCGTGCACTCCCGCACGCTCGAATACTCCCAGAAGTAGACGCCCATCAGTGCCAGCATGGGGACGATCAGCAACAGAAGTCCGAGTCTCAGCATCTCAGGACCTCGCGCAGCTGGGCGTGCGGCCGGCCTGACGGGCGCGCTCGTAGCGGTTCAGGGCATCGTCCATGAGCGCCTGCAGGTCCTGGGTACGCTGACCGTGGCTGGGGTGGCTGGAGAGCCAGGCGGGGGGCTGGGCACCGCCCTGGGCGCTCATGTTTTCCCATAGCGACAGGCTGGCGCGAGGATCGAAGCCGGCCTCCGCCATCAGGTAGAGACCGAGCTCGTCGGCCTCGCTCTCGTGACGCCGCGAGAAGGGCATCAGGATGCCGTACTGGGCGCCCATGCCCAGGGCCCCCATGACCTGCTCGCCACCCGCTCCCTCGAGGCCGGCGGCCGAGGAGAGCACCGATAGCCCGAGCTGGGTGGCGGTCTGGGTGGAGACACGCTCGTTGGCGTGACGGGCCAGCACGTGGGTGATCTCGTGGCCGACCACCGCGGCCAGCTGGTCCTGATTGCGGGCGACCTCCAGCAGGCCGGTATGGACCCCCATATAGCCCCCGGGCAGGGCGAAGGCGTTGGCCGATTCATCCCGGAAGACGCGGATCTGCCAGTCCTGGGACTGACGCTGCTCGGGTGGCAGCGCACGGACCAGGGCATCGGCCACGCACTGCACGTAGCGCTGGGTGGCGCCGCCCACCATGGGGCGCTCCTGCTGATATTGCTCGAAGGCCTGGGCGCCCATCTGATCGAGCTGGTCGTCCGACACCAGGGTCAGGCGCTGACGCCCGGTGGGGGAGGTGGTGCAGGCGGCGATGGTCAGGCACAGCGCGCCGATGGCGAGGGGTTTGAGCCAGCGCATGGCGGGTCTCCTTGGTGGGCAATGACATCCAGCCTGTAAGACGCTGGACGAAGGTCCGAGTTCGCCACAAGATACTCTGAACGCTTGCGAGGTCAACCGTCGCTTACGGATTCAAACTGCCTCAGGGAGGCATGTCCCCAGCCAGCCCCGAAGGGGTAGCACTCCCTGGGACTTCACGAAGGAGAAGCCAATGGACGCTGAGCTGACGCGTCGCCTGCTGCACCTGCTGGATCGCGTAGAGCACTGGCTGCCGCCGGCTCCGGTGGAGGTGGACTGGTCGCGGGATGTGGCCGCCCTGTGGCAGCGTCATGCCCTGGGAGGGCGCCTGCTGCCGGTGCCGCCCCGGGATGCGCTGGGCCTGGACGACCTGATGGGCATCGAGCGCCAGAAGCTGGCCCTGATCGACAACACCCGGGCCTTCCTGCAGGGGCTGCCCGCCAACCATGCCCTGCTGTGGGGCTCCCGGGGCAGCGGCAAGTCGTCGCTTGTCCGAGCCCTGCTCAATTGCCTGGCCGATGAGGGCCTGCGCCTGGTGCAGGTGGATCGCCACGACCTCTCCGGTCTGCCAACGCTGGTGGAGCAGCTGCGTCACCATGACCAGCGCTTCGTGGTCTACTGCGACGACCTCTCCTTCGAGGGGCACGACGATGCCTACAAGGCATTGAAGAGCGTGCTGGACGGTGCCCTGACCGGCCCTCCGCCCAATGTGCTGCTCTACGCCACCTCCAATCGCCGCCATCTCCTGCCCGAGTCGATGAGCGACAACGCTGGGTCGAGGCTGGTGGGTGACGAGCTGCACCACGGCGATGCGGTGGAGGAGAAGATCTCGCTCTCCGACCGCTTCGGGCTCTGGCTGGGCTTCCACCCCTTCAACCAGGATGTCTATCTGGAGGCGTGCTGTCACTGGGTCTCCCAGCTGGGCCACCCCGAGGACTGGGGCACCGAGGCGCGGGCCGAGGCGATCCGCTTTGCTACCCTACGGGGTGGGCGCAGCGGACGCACCGCCTGGCAGTTTGCCAACCACTGGGTGGGTCGCCGGCGGCTGCACGACAGGCAGTAAACACGAATCAGCAGACACGAAGGCGCCCGGCTCGTGCCAGGGATTTCCTGAAAGCGGGCCGGGCGCCTGTGATCGAGGGGGGACGGGGTCAGCGGCGGCTGTTGCGAGCCTCCTTGGTGCGCGAGAGCTCGCGCTTCTTGGCCTTCTCGCGGTCGCTGGCGCCTGCCATCTTGTCGTAGGGGTTCTTGCCGGAGCGGAACTCGAAGCGCATCGGTGTGCCGCGCACCTTGAGCACCTTGCGGAAGGTGTTGGTCAGGTAGCGGCGATAGGCCTCGGGCAGGGACTCGGTCTGGTTGCCGTGAACCACGATGATCGGCGGGTTGCTGCCGCCCTGGTGGGCCATGCGCAGCTTGATCCGGCGGCCGCGAATCATGGGCGGCTGGTGCGACTCCACCGCGTCCTGCAGGATGCTGGTCAGGCGGTTGGTGGACCAGTGGGCGTTGGCCGAGGCGAAGGCGCGCTCCAGCGACGGATAGAGGTCACCGACTCCGGTGCCGTGCAGTGCCGAGATGAAGTGCAGGTCGGCATAGTCGGCGAATCCCAGTCGACGCTTGATCTCGGCGCGCATCTTCTCCTTGGCCTCGCTTTCCAGGCCATCCCACTTGTTGACCGCCAGCACCAGGGCGCGGCCGGTGGTCAGCACGTAGTCGAGCAGGTGCAGATCCTGCTCCACCAATCCCGAGCGGGCATCGAGCACCATGATGGCGACATGACACTCCTTGATCGCCTCCAGGGTCTTGATGATGGAGAACTTCTCGGCCACTTCACGGACATTCTTGCGGCGCCGTACGCCGGCGGTATCCACCAGCACATAGGGCTTGCCACGGCGCTCGAAGGGGATCTCGATGGCGTCTCGGGTGGTGCCGGCCTCGTCATAGACCACCACTCGCTCCTCGCCGAGCAGACGGTTGACGAGGGTCGACTTGCCGACATTGGGGCGCCCGATGACACCGATGCGGATGCCCTTGGTGCCGGTGTCCGCCGGAATGCTCTCGTCGCGCTCCGGGAAGGGGGCGAGCACCTCGTCGATCAGCGTGGTGACATTGCGACCATGGGCGGCGGCGATGGGACGCGGCTCGCCGAGGCCCAGCTCCCAGAACTCGGCGGTGGCGCTGTCCTCGTCGAGACCGTCGGTCTTGTTGACCACCAGCCAGGTCTTCTTCTGGTTGACCCGCAGGTGGTTGGCGATGGCCTCGTCGGCGACATTGAGGCCGGCTCGGGCATCGACCAGGAACAGCACGATGTCCGCCTCGTCGATGGCGGCCAGTGACTGCTCGGCCATGGCGGCATCGATGCCCGCCTCGTCGCCGCTGATGCCTCCGGTGTCGATCACCGTGTAGGCCTTGCCGCCGAGCATGCCGTTACCGTACTTGCGGTCCCGGGTCAGGCCCGGGAAGTCGGCTACCAGGGCGTCGCGAGTACGGGTCAGGCGGTTGAACAGGGTCGACTTGCCCACATTGGGCCGGCCGACCAGGGCGATCACGGGTGTCATCGGATATCCAGGGTCTCGAGGGTGCCGTCATTGGCCAGCACATGAATGCGATTGCCGTCGGTGACCGGGCGCACGCCGATGCCGGAGCCGTCGATACGCTCACGGCCGACCATCTCGCCGCTGCGTGCGTCGATCAGGTGCAGGTAACCGTCGAAGTCACCGAACACCAGCTTGCCATCGGCAAAGGCCGGTGAGGTAGGCCGACGGCCTTCCAGCACGGTGCTGCGCCAGACCTCCTCTCCGCTGTCGGCGGCCAGGGCCAGGATGCGTCCCGACTCCTCGACCACGAACAGGAAGTCACCCACCACCAGGGGGGTGTGGTAGCTGGAGAGCTCCCGGGCCCACAGGGGTTCGCCACGGGTCGCTTCCAAGGCCACCAGGCGGCCGTTGTAGCTGGTCACGAAGAGGCGACCGTCGGGGGTCAGCACCGGCTGGCCGGCGAGGTCCACCAGGCGCTCGATATCGCTGCGCCCTTGTGCCACGGCGATGCGCCGCTCCCACAGCGGCTGGCCGCTGCGGTTGTCCAGTGCCACCAGGCGGCCGTTGGCGAAGCCGGCGAAGGT
This sequence comes from Halomonas sp. LES1, assembly GCF_031846005.1. Lineage (NCBI taxonomy): Bacteria > Pseudomonadati > Pseudomonadota > Gammaproteobacteria > Oceanospirillales > Halomonadaceae > Halomonas > Halomonas sp. LES1. The sequence continues at coordinate 591,700 of NZ_JAVRGC010000003.1, read as the reverse complement.
CACCGGGTCGATGGTCGTGGGGGTGCCGGTGCCGCGCAGGGTCAGCGAGGGCAGGCTGGCCTGATAGCGCCAGCGCTCATCGCCGCTGTCGCGATCCAGGGCGGTGATGGAGCCGTCGACGCTCTGCACGATCAGCAGCTGCTGATTGGGCTGGGGGGCGGCCAGCACCTCGCTGGGCACGCGGGCACGCCAGCGCACGCTGCCATCACGCTGGCTCACCGCCAGCACCTGGCCGTCGCGGGTACCCAGGTAGATATCCCCGGCTACCGCGGTGAGGGCGCTGGAGACCGGCACCTCGAGCGCCGTCTCCCAGCGAGTGTCGCCGGTATCGGCATCGAAGGCGAACAGCTCCCCCTGGTAGTCGGCGGCGAACAGGGCTTCGCCCTCGCGAGCCGGTGCGATGGGATAGGCGGCACGCCCCAGGCCGTCACCGGCGCCCTCGCGCCAGGCGGTGTCGAGCTCCGCGCTCGCCGCGAAATCTCTTAGCTCGGTAGGCGGATACTGTGGTTCCACCTGGCTGCCGGCACAGCCGGCGAGCAGCGTCAGGCCCGCAAGGGTGGCGATCAGGAAGGTCGGTTTCATGCGTCCAGCCCCCGGTTGTCATGGCTTGTGGTATCGAGGTTCGATGTTTCCAGAGCCGAGCCTTCGGGATCCGGCGACTCAAGCCCCAGGTTGTCGAGCTTGAGCTGCACGCCGTAGAGCGGCTGGTCGTTGGTCTCGGCGAGACGCAGTGCCTCACGCCAGGCGGTGGCGGCCTCTTCGCGACGCTCGAGGGCGTGATAGGCATCGCCGCGCACCTCGGCCCGCTGGGCGGCCAGCGCCTCGGGGACACCACTCTGCAGGACGTTCAGTGCCTGATCGGCGTCGCCCTCGGCGACCAGCAGTCGTGCCAGGCGCAGCCGCGCCAGGCCGGCCACATAGTCGTCCGAGCCGGCATCCGCCAGGGGCTGCAGGCGCTCCCGCGCGCCGGCCAGATCACCCTGGGCGACCGCCAGGCGGGCATCCATCAGGCGCGCCAGGTCGGCATACAGCGTCTTGCCATGCTCATCGACGATCTCCTCCACCAGGGCGCGAGCCTCGGGGAGCTGCGCCTCATCGAGGTCGTTGCCGGCGGTCAGGTTGACCAGTTGCTGGTAGCGCATCGAGGCGGCGGTGGCCTGGTTCTCCTGATAGCCCTGCCAGGTATTCCAGCCCAGCACGCCCGCGGCGGCCAGGGCCACGCCGGCCACCAGCGAGAGGCCATTCTCCTTCCACCAGCGCTTGAGCGCCTCGACCTGTTCTTCCTCGGTTCTCAGCTCCGCCACGGGCGGTCTCCTTGTGTGTCTGGTATGGGCCTTCAGGCCAGCAGATCGCGCAGCTCGTCGACCAGGGCATCCCGGGCCAGGCTGCGCTGGTCACGCTCCTCGCGCAGGAACTTCAGGGTCGCGGTGCCGCGGGCAAGCTCGTCCTCGCCGAGCAGCAGGGCCAGGCGAGCGCCGCTGCGGTCGGCCTTCTTGATCCGGCTCTTGAAGCTGCCGCCACCACAGTGCAGCTGGGCACGCAGGGTCGGCATCTCGCCACGCAGCCGCTCGACCAGCTGCAGGGCGGCGCCGGCCGCGGCATCGTCCATGGGCAGCACATAGAGGTCGAGTTCGCCGCGGGCGGCATCGGGAATCAGTTCAAGGGTCTCGAGCAGCAGCACCAGGCGTTCGATGCCCATGGCGAAACCTACCGCCGGGGTCGGCTTGCCCCCCAGCTGTTCCACCAGGCCGTCGTAGCGGCCGCCGGCACATACCGTGCCCTGGCTGCCGAGCGCGCGGGTGGTCCACTCGAAGACGGTGCGACTGTAGTAGTCGAGACCGCGCACCAGGCGCGGGTTGATCACGTAGTCGATGCCGGCGGCATCGAGCAGGGCGCGGAGCGACGCGAAGTGCTCGCGGGACTCGGCGTCCAGATGATCGAGCAGCTGGGGAGCGCCGGCCAGCATCTCGGCCATCTCAGGGTTCTTGGAGTCGAGGATGCGTAGCGGATTGCTGGTGAGGCGGCGCCGGGAGTCTTCATCCAGCAGCTCGTGATGCTGCTCGAAGTAGGCCACCAGGGTGTCGCGGTAGGCGGCGCGAGCCTCGGAGGAGCCCAGGGAGTTGAGCTCCAGGGTGACATGCTCCATCAGCCCCAGCTCGCGCCACAGGCGTGCCGAGAGCAGGATCAGCTCGGCGTCGATATCCGGCCCCTCGAGACCGAAGCTCTCCACGCCGACCTGATGGAACTGGCGGTAGCGCCCCTTCTGGGGGCGCTCGTGGCGGAACATCGGTCCCTGGTACCACAGGCGCTGGGTCTGGTTGTGCAGCAGGCCATGCTCCATGGCGGCGCGCACGCAGCTCGCCGTGCCCTCGGGGCGCAGGGTCAGGCTGTCTCCGTTGCGATCCGCGAAGGTATACATCTCCTTCTCGACGATATCGGTCACTTCGCCGATGGAGCGGGAGAACAGTGCGGTCTGCTCGACGATAGGGGTGCGGATCTCGGCATAGCCGTAACGGGCCATAAGATCGCGGACCTTGCCTTCGAAGTACTGCCACAGGGCGGACTGCTCCGGCAGCAGGTCGTTCATGCCACGAATGGCCTGGATCTTCTTGGCTGGCGCCTTGGAACTTGCTTGGGACTTGCTCAACGGTGGCTCCTTGATGGATGCCGGCGACTCAGGCGTCGCGGGCGATCACGTCCTGTTCGGTCTGCTCTTTCTCGCGCACCTTGTCGCGGATCAATCGCTCGAGGTCGTCGACCAGGTGGTCGTTGCGCAGCTTGGAAGCCGGCTTGCCGTCGATATAGACGAGGTTGGCCGGGGAGCCGCCGGTGAGGCCGATATCGGTCTCCTTGGCCTCGCCCGGGCCGTTGACCACGCAGCCGATCACCGACACATCGAGGGGCGTCATGATGTCCTCGAGGCGCTCCTCCAGGGCATTCATGGTGCCGATAACATCGAAGTTCTGGCGCGAGCAGCTGGGGCAGGCGATGAAGTTGATGCCCTTGGAGCGCAGGCGCAGGCTCTTGAGCATGTCGAAGCCGACCTTGATCTCCTCTACCGGGTCGGCGGCGAGCGACACGCGGATGGTGTCGCCGATGCCGTCCATCAGCAGCATGCCAAGGCCAATCGACGACTTGACGGTGCCCGAGCGCAGTCCACCGGCCTCGGTGATGCCGAGGTGCAGCGGCTGCTCGATGCGCGTGGCCAGATCACGGTAGGCGGCCACCGCCATGAAGACGTCGGAGGCCTTGACGCTGACCTTGAAGTCCGGGAAGTCGAGGCGCTCGAGGTGGTCGATATGACGCATGGCCGACTCGACCAGGGCCGCCGGCGTGGGCTCGCCATACTTCTTCTGCAGGTCCTTCTCCAGCGAGCCGGCGTTGACGCCGATGCGGATCGGGATGCCGTTATCGCGGGCCGCCGAGACAACCGCGCGTACGCGATCCTCGCGGCCGATATTGCCGGGGTTGATACGCAGGCAATCGACGCCCAGCTCGGCGACGCGCAGGGCGATCTTGTAGTCGAAGTGGATGTCGGCGACCAGCGGTACCTCGACCTCGCGCTTGATGCGACCGAAGGCCTCGGCGGCCTCCATGTCGGGTACCGAGACGCGCACGATATCGGCACCGGCGGTCTCGAGCTGGCGGATCTGCGCCACGGTGGCGGCCACATCCAGGGTGTCGGTATTGGTCATGCTCTGCACCGAGATGGGGGCATCGCCCCCGACGGCTACCCTGCCGACGTGGATCTGGCGTGACTTGCGACGGACGATAGGGGATTGTGCGTGCATGGTGACGGAATCATTCTCCCAGGGTGAAGCGGGCGACATTGCTGGCACCGGCGCGCTCGGCGAGGTCTATGCTTTCGCCCTGCCAGACCAGCTCGACACCGGAAGCGTTGCCCACGGTAAGGCGGAAGGGCGGCTCGCCTTCGACGGTGGCCGTGGTGCCGGGTTCCTGCAGGCCAACGAAGACGCGCTGGTTGGTGGCGTCGAAGACCTCGGTCCATGACTGCTCGTTGAAGGTAAACACCAGGCGGCCGGCATCGGCCGGCGCAGCACTCGGCTCGCTGCCGGCGGTGGAGTCGGCGTCTGCCTCCGGCTCGCCAGTGGCTTCGGCGCTGGTCGGCTCCTGTGTCTCGGCGTCGGCGAGTTCCTCGATATCCCGATCCGGCGTGACCGAGGAGGCGCTGCTCTCCTGCAAGGTACCTTCGGCGGCCTCGGTGGGGCTCTCGGCAGGGGCCTGCCCCGCCGCCGCAGTCTCGTCGGGCAGCGGCGGCAGGCTGTCCGGTTCGGCAGTGGCCAACGTCTCGGATTCGGTCACGCTGGCGGTACCATCGAGCCGGTCGACGGCAACCGGGTCGCTCTCGCCGATGCTCGGCGGCTCGCCCCCGCCGCGGCTCTGCCACCACATCAGGGTCAGGCCGATCAGGCCGGCCAGAACCAGCAGGGAGACCAGCCGAAACAGCCAGGCGCCCAGACGAGAGGGGGGCTTGCTGATCTGAACCGGTGTGACCTGGCGCTGGGCGGCGTCATGTCTGCCGAAGCGGGCGCGATAGGCCTCCAGGACCGGGGTATCGTCGATTCCGAGCAGGTGCGCATAGGCGCGCAGGTAGCCGCGCCGATAGGTGGCGATCGGCACCTCCTCGTAGCTGTCCTCCTCGAGGCCACGGATCACCGCCGGCCTCAGGTTGAGCGCACCGGCCACCTCGGAGAGGGAAAGGCCCTGACTCTCGCGTTCACGCCGCAGCTGCTCGCCGGGCGAGGCCGTGGCATCAGCATGCAGGTCCTGTTCATGGGGGTCGCTCATGGCGGCGCATCCTTGGTGGCGTTCTCGGGTCAGGGCGTGGTGCCACGCCCCTCCAGCTGTTGGGTATAGAAGGCGGCAGTGGTGCCGTCGCCCTGGGCCCTGGCGATGTCGCCGGCCAGCCTCAGCGCTTCAGGGCGCGGGCCGGCCAGGCGCATGAAGGCCTCGATCTGTGCTCGTGCCTGGGGCAGTTGGTTCTCGGCGTACTCCAGTTCGGCCAGGGTGAAGTAGCTGCGCGGAGCGCGTGGGTCGATCTCCTGGGCACGGAGCAGGTTCTGCCGCGCCTCCTGCACCTCGCCGAGCTCACGATGACACTGCCCGAGGTTGGCGAACAGCTGGGCTCGGTTGGGGTACTGGGCATCCTTCGAGGCTCGCTCGAGCTGTTCACAGGCCTCACGCACGCGACCGCGCGCGTAGAGGAACGCCGCATAGTTGTTGCGAGCCCGGGTGAAGTCGGCGTCGGCCATCAGCGCCCGGCGGAAGGTCTCGTCGGCCAGCGTCTCTTCGCCCTGGCGCTGATAGACCATGGCCATGGCCTGCAGCGCCTCGGGATCATCGGGAGCGATCTCCAGCGCCCGGTCCAGTGCCCCCATGGCGCGCCGCAGGTTGTTGCGCTCCAGATAGGCGACGCCGAGCTGGGTGTAGGCGTCGGCCGGGCTGGTCTCGCTCTCCGCGGAGGCGATCCCCTGTGACTGGGTGGCGCAGCCGGCCAGCCACAGGCTGCCCAGCAGGGCGGCCAGAGGCAGCAGCGAGCTTCCGGTGAGGCGTGGGCGGCGTATCATGAACTCCTCCCCAGGATCGACAGGCTCCCACCGGCGGTGTGCCGCGGACTGACGGAAGCCGGAGGGAGGCAGGGACCCATCAAAGCGTTGTGCCCGGTTGAAGTCAAGGTGGCCCCTTCAGTCGGCGTCGAGCTGGATCGACTTGATATAGCGCTCGTGCCGACGGGTACGGTCCTTCACCCGGCCCACCAGCTGACCACAGGCCGCATCGATGTCGTCGCCCCGCGGAGAGCGGATCGGCGCGGTGTAGCCCAGCTCATAGAGCCACTGCTGGAAACGCACCACTTGGTTGCGTGACGGTGTCTCGTAGCCCGAATGGGGGAAGGGGTTGAAAGGGATCAGGTTGATCTTGCATGGCAGCTCACGCAGCAGCTCGGCGAGCTGGCGGGCGTGCCCCTGCTGGTCGTTGACCCCCTTGATCACCGTGTATTCGATGGTGACCACGCGGGTGTCGTCGCACTTGGCCAGATAGCGCTGGCAGGCATCCAGCAGGGTGCGAATGTTGTACTTGCGGTTGAGCGGCACCAGTTCGTTGCGCAGCTCGTCGTTGGCAGCGTGCAGCGAGATGGCCAGGCTCACGTCGAGCTCGTCGCCGAGCTTGTCGAGCATCGGCACCACGCCGGAGGTGGAGAGCGTGACACGGCGCTTGGAGAGGCCGTAACCGTCATCGTCGAGCATCAGCTTCATGGCCGGCACGACGTTGTCGTAGTTCAGCAGGGGTTCGCCCATGCCCATCATCACCACGTTGGTGACCGGACGGTTGGCGGTATCCCTGCGCGGGCCCACACTGCGCTGGGCCACCCAGACCTGGCCGATGATCTCGGCGGCGCTGAGATTGCGCTGGAAGCCCTGCTTGCCGGTGGAGCAGAAGCTGCAGTCCAGCGAGCAGCCCACCTGGGAAGAGACACACAGGGTGCGGCGCTTGCCGTTATCGGCAGGGATCAGCACCGTTTCCACGTAGCTGCCGTCCTCGACCTCCAGCACCCACTTGCGGGTTCCATCGTTGGAGGTGCCCTCGTAGACCACGCCGGGGCCGCGAATCTCGGCCACCTCGGCGAGCCTTTCACGCAGCGCCTTGGAAAGGTTGGTCATGGCCGCGAAGTCATCACAGCCCTCGTGGTGGATCCACTTCATTACCTGGGCGGCGCGAAACTTCTTCTCGCCGATGGAGAGGAAGAAGGCCTCCATCTCCTGGCGGGACATGCCGAGCAGGTTGGTCTTCTGGGGTGCGGTTTCAGCGGTCATGGCGTTCAGCGGGTCGGGGAAGGGGGAGCGCAGGGGAGGCGGGGACAGGGCCCCGCCCGGAGTCTCGATCAGCGCGGGCAGATCTCGTCGGCGCCGAAGAAGTAGGCGATCTCGCGCTCGGCGGACTCGGGGGAGTCGGAGCCGTGCACGGCATTGGCGTCGATGGTCTCGGCGAAGTCGGCGCGGATGGTGCCCGGCGCGGCTTCCTTGGGGTTGGTGGCACCCATCAGCTCACGGTTCTTGGCGATGGCGTCGTCGCCCTCGAGCACCTGCACGACCACCGGGCCGGAGGTCATGAAGCCGACCAGATCCTTGAAGAAGGGGCGCTCCTTGTGCTCGGCGTAGAAGCCGCCGGCCTTGTCGTCGTCCAGCTTGAGCATCTTGGCGGCCACGACCTGAAGGCCGGCCTTCTCGAAGCGGGAGATGATCTCGCCGATGGCGTTCTTGGCGACGGCGTCGGGCTTGATGATGGACAGGGTGCGCTGGGTAGCCATGGGCTTGTCTCCAGTAGGGGTGATGGATATCGATGGATAGCGCCGCGCCGCCCTCTGGCTTGCGGCAAGCAGGGCGGCGCGGTGAATCGGGTGATGCGGCTCGGCGTCCGGTGGTTCGGCAGTGCGCCGACTGGGCGGGATTATAGCGTCCCGGGGCGGCGTTGAACAATCGTCGCCGCCTCTGGGTGGTCAGCCGCTGGTCGAACCGGTCGAGGTCGTTTCGGTGACAGGCCTAGACGGTGAAGCTCTCACCGCAGCCGCATTCATCCTTGACGTTGGGGTTATTGAAGCGGAAATAGCGGTTGAGCCCCTCGTTGACGTAGTCGACCTCGCTGCCATCGAGCATCTCCAGGGCGTCGGGCGCGACGAAGACCTTGACCCCATGCTCCTCGAAGCAGGTGTCGTCATTGGCCGCCTCGTCGGCGAAGTCGAGCACGTAGCTGTAGCCGGAACAGCCACTGGGCTTGACCGACACACGCAGTCCAAGGCCCTGGCCGCGCTCGTCGAGTACCCGACGAATCTGCTCGGCGGCGGCGTCGGTGATGGTGAGATGCGACATGGGTCTCTCTCCTGTTGTGAATGCTGTTGCAGGGGGTGCGCCAGTCATGAGCGCGTCATCTGGCCTGGCGGCGCAGGCCGATCAGGGCGTGGCGCAAGGCCTCCAGGGCCCGGTCGATGTCGGCCTCGGTAGTGAAGCGTCCGAAGCTGAAGCGCAGCGAGGCGAGCGCCAGCGCCCGCGGTAGCCCGATGCCCTTCAGTACATAGGATGGCTCCACGCTCGCCGAGTTGCATGCCGAGCCGGTGGAGAGGGCGATATCGCGCAGTGCCATCAATAGCGACTCGCCCTCCACGCCCGTGAAGGCCAGATTGAGAATATTGGGCACGGAGGCTTCCAGTGCAGTGTTGCAGTGGATGCCGTCGAGGTCGGCGAGCCCGTCGAGCAAGCGGTCGCGCAGCGACTCGATGCGCGCCTGGTCGGCGGCACCCTCGGTGCCGGCGAGGGCGAAGGCCTCGCCCATGCCGACGATCTGGTGGGTCGGCAGGGTGCCGGAGCGCATGCCACGCTCGTGGCCGCCGCCGTGAATCAACGCCTCCAGTCGAATATCGGGGTGGCGCCTCACATAGAGGGCGCCGACGCCCTTGGGTCCGTAGGCCTTGTGCCCGGAGAGCGACATCAGGTCGATGCCGAGGCGCTGTACATCGAGCTCCAGGCGGCCTACCGCCTGGGCGGCATCGACGTGGAAGGCGGCGCCGCCGGCGTGGGCCACCTCGCTCAGGGCCGCCAGGTCGTGGATCACTCCCAGCTCGTTGTTCACCGCCATCAGCGATACCAGCACGGTGTCCTCGCGCATCGCCTCACGCAGCTGTGCCGGGCTGATTCGGCCGTCGTGGGCCGGCGTCAACCAGGTGACGTCGAAGCCCTCGGCCTCCAGGGCGTGGGCGGTATCCACCACCGCCTTGTGCTCGATCACCGAGGTGATCAGGTGGCGGCCGCGGTGGCGGTTGGCACGCAGGAAGCCGGTCAGGGCCAGGTTGTCGGCCTCGGTGGCGCCGCTGGTCCAGACGATCTCGCGAGGGTCGGCGCCGATCAAGTCGGCCACCTGACGACGGGCATTCTCTACCGCCTGCTCGGCCTGCCAGCCCAGCATATGGCTGCGCGAGGCGGGGTTGGCGAAGATGCCATCGAGGGTCAGGTGGCGCGCCATCAGCTCGGCGACTCGGGGGTCGACGGGGGTGGTGGCGGCGTAGTCGAGATAGACGGGTGTGGTCATGGCCTCGGATAGTCTCGAGTTCGGCCTGGCGATCACGTCGCCGAGGCGAGGATGCCGTCACCATCGAGGCGACGACGTTGACGGCCGGCGATCCGCTGGATCTCCTGGCGGTCGGCCAGCTGGCCGAGGGTGACGCCGTCCAGGAAGCCGTGGATATGTTCCGACAGCTCGCACCACAGATGGTGAGTAAGGCAGGTATCCCCCTGCTGGCAGTCGGAAAGGCCACCGCATCTGGTGGCATCCACCGACTCATCCACGGCGTCGATCACCCGGGCCACGGAGATCGCTTCCGGCTCCTGGGCCAGCAGATAGCCGCCGCCAGGGCCGCGCACGCTCTTCACCAGTCCGCCGCGGCGCAGGCGAGCGAACAGTTGCTCGAGGTAGGAGAGCGAGATCTCCTGGCGCCGTGAGATATCGGCCAGGCAGATGGGCCCGCTATGGGCATTCATGGCCAGGTCGAGCATGGCGGTGACGGCGTAGCGTCCCTTGGTGGTCAGGCGCATGGCGTCCTCGGCACCGCCGGAGCGGCGTTGGGTCATCATCGGCTCGCTGGGGAGCGCGCGGGTCGAAACGGCATTATGGGAAAGACCGAGTGACAAGGTCAACCATTCGTGCCGGCCCCTTCGTCGGCCCGATCGCGCCTGTCTTCGGAGGCAGGGGCCTTCTCGGGGGTCTTGCAGGGGTCGTCGAGTACCTCGGCGAAGTCCTCGTCGCGCAGCTCGGGCATCTCCCCGGCACAGTAGCTGGCGTCGACCTTGCGCAGGGTCTGGCACATGCGCTCGAGACGCTCATCCACGGCGTGCATATGATCGAGCATCGCCTGGATGGAGCGCGCCACCGGGTCGGGCATATCCTCGCTGACCCCGTAGGCGTCGAAGCCAAACTTGCGACGAATCGCCTCGCGGCGACCCGGATCGACGTCCAGGGTGTCGGCGGTATCCGGCTCCTCGCGCTTGACGATCTTGCCGGGTATGCCCACCACGGTGGCGCCGGCCGGTACCTCCTTGGTAACCACGGCGTTGGAGCCGATCTTGGCGCCGGTGCCGACGCTGAAGGGGCCGAGGATCTTGGCGCCGGCACCGACGATCACGCCATCCTCCAGGGTGGGGTGGCGCTTGCCCTTGTTCCAGCTGGTGCCGCCCAGGGTCACTCCCTGGTAGAGGGTGACGTCGTCGCCCACCCTGGCGGTCTCGCCGATCACCACGCCCATGCCGTGGTCGATGAAGAAGCGCCGACCGATGGTGGCCCCCGGGTGGATCTCGATGCCGGTGAGCCAGCGCGAGAAGGTGGAGAGGCTGCGGGCCAGCCAGCGCAGGTTGGCGCGCCACAGGCGATGGCTCAGGCGATGGAGCAGCAGGGCGTGCAGGCCCGGGTAGTTGGTCAGCACTTCGAGGAAGTTGCGCGCCGCCGGGTCACGGTCGAAAACGCTGTTGATGTCCTCACGCAGGCGTTGAAACATGCAGCGGTCCTTGGGCTTGGATGGGCAGGGCGGCAGCCGCCGCAGATGGTCATTTTAGTGTGGGGGCGCCGGTGAAGGCCTTCAAGGCGGATCGGGGTTTTTCGCAGGGCTATCGTAGATGGCAGCTGCGCTTAAGGCTGTTCCGGCGACAGGCCGTCGAGGGGCGCTACGAGTACTTCCCTGTAGGCTACCTCGGCCCTGCGGCGCTCTCGCGTCCCGCTCCGCTTGCAGGTCCGGTGCTGGCCATCCATGGCCAGCCCGTTCGGAGCCGTGCTCCTCACCCCCTGGTCCTCGGACCCCCTCTGCGACCTGTCCCCGGCGCCTTTCACGATCACCGTGTTGGTAACTGCGATCGCGCTGGGGCTTTTCACCGGTGCTTTGCCTTTTCAGTCATCGCGTGGCGGGGCGAGCTTCTCGGTCTCCGTGAGGATGCCGCGCAGGATATTGAGCTCCATGCGCTCGGGGCGGGCCCGAAGGGTAAAGCGGCGCAGCCGGGCCATCAGCTGGCGAGGCCTGGCCGGGTCATGGAAACCGATGGCGACGAGAGTGCGCTCCAGGTGGGCAAAGTAGTGCTCGAGCTCGGCATGGCTGGCCAGGACCTGGTCGGGGCTCGTGGGCTCATCGGTATCGGCGGGCTCACTCGTCAGCCAGGCCTGGCGGCATTCATAGGCGAGCACCTGCACCGCCGCGGCCAGGTTCAGCGAGCTGAAGTCGGGGTTGGTGGGGATGTGCACATGAGCATGACAGCGCTGCAGCTCGGCATTGGTCAGGCCGCTGTCCTCGCGACCGAATACCAGCGCTACCCGGGCATCTGGCTCGACCAGCTCCCCGGGCAGGCGGTCACCCACCTCTCGTGGCGAGAGCATCGGCCAGGGGAGGGTGCGCGAACGGGCGCTGGCGCCTACCGTCAGGGTGCAGTCGGCGACGGCCTCCTCCAGGGTGTCGACCACTCGGGCGGCGTGTACCAGATGATCGGCACCCGAGGCGCGCGATACGCTCTCGGCGGTGATCGGCTCACAACGTGGTGCCACCAGGCTCAGGTCGGCCAGGCCCATGTTGTGCATGGCGCGGGCGGTGGCGCCGATATTGCCGGGGTGGCTGGTGCCGATCAGGACGATTCGGATGCGCTCGAGCATGGGTCAGGGTCCGGTGCTGCAGGAAGTTTAGGGGCGCAGTCTAGCATGCGAGCGCCGCCGTGGATGGCGCGTCCCGAGCGCTTCTGCTAGGATTCGCGACATCGTTTCGAGTGAACGTTCCGTTCTTTAACACCACCGACTCCCCAAGGCCCGATCATGCATCCGATGGTCCAATACGCGCTGCGCGCCGCTCGCAGTGCCGGAGAACAGTTCCTGCGCATCCGTGAGCGCATCGAGAACTCCCACCAAGAGCACAACCTCGAGCGCCTGCTGCAAGATGCCGCGCGCAACGCCGAGACGTTGATCGTGCGTCAGCTCTCCCGCGGTTATCCCCAGCACGGCGTCGTCGGTCGATTCACGCCTCACCGCGAGGGTGAAGGCGAGGGGCGCGATGTGCTGTGGCGCATCGAACCCTTCCATGGCTACTCCAACCTCGAGGTGGCTGCCCCCGGCTTCGCGCTGTCGCTGGTCTGCCTGATCAAGGGGCGTGCGGAGCATGCGGTGGTGATCTGCCCCTTCAGCGATGATGAATATCTGGCCAGCCGGGGTCGTGGTGCCCAGCACAACGGCAAGCGCATCCGTGTGCCTGGCCGTCATGCCGTGACCGGCACGCGCATCGCCATGGGTCTGCCCGACGCCACCCTGCGCAGCCGCCATCTGCCCGCTTACCTGACCCTGGTGCAGCAGCTGGGCCCGCTTGTCGAGATGCAGCGCGCCACCGGCAGCGGCCTGCTCGACCTCGCCGAGCTCGCTTCCGGTCGTGCCGATGCCGCCTTCGTGCTGGGTCTGGAGGAGCAGGAGCTGCATGTCGGCAGCCTGCTGCTCAAGGAGGCCGGCGCACTGATGGGCACCCCGGATGGTCAGCCCCTGGTGGAGGCGGATGGCCGCCTGATGGCCGCCGGTCCGCGCCTCTACAAGGCGCTGGTACAGCAGCTCAAGCCGCACTTCTAGGCGGGTGAGCCCATGAAAAGCCCCACGGTGCCTGAGCACCGTGGGGCTTTCGTGTTTCTGGCATCCGGTTTTCGGGCTCAGGCGGGTGCCTGGCAGAGGGCCTCCAGGGTCTCGGTGAGGCTGGTCATCTCATCCTCGGTACCGATGCTGATGCGCAGATGATCACGCAGCGCCTCGGTATTGAAGTGGCGAACCAGGATGCCGCGCTTGCGCAGTCCCACGAACAGCTGGGCGGCATCATGCTCGGGGTGATGTACCAGCAGGAAGTTGGCCTGGGAGGGCAGCACCTCGAAGCCGAGCCGTTCGAGGCGGTCGCGGGTGCGCTCACGGGTGGTGATCACTCGCCCTCGGCATGCCGCGAAGTGCTCGCGATCGGCCAGGGAGGCGATGGCCACGGCGCTGGCCAGGCTATCGATTGGATAGGAGTTGAAGGAGTCCTTGACCCGCTCCAGCCCCTCGATCAGCTCCCGGGAGCCTACCGCATAGCCCAGACGCAGGCCGGCCAGGCTGCGGGACTTGGAGAAGGTGCCGGTGACCAGCAGGTTGGGGAAGCGCTCCACCAGCGGTACCGCACTCTCGCCCCCGAAGTCCACGTAGGCCTCGTCGACCAGCACCACCGACTCGGTGATGCGCTCGAGCAGGGTGGCGAGGGCCTCGCGGGTATGACCGTGGCCGGTGGGGGCGTTGGGGTTGGCGAAGATGGTGCCGCCGGCCGTGGCCGAGAAGGCCTCGAGGTCCACCGACCAGTCGGTGGCCAGCGGCAGGGCCTGGCGCTCGATGCCGTAGAGGCGGCAGTAGACCGGATAGAAGCTGTAGCTGATCTCCGGCATCTCGAGCGGCCGTCCCTGGCGGAAGAAGGCCTGGAAGGCCAGCGCCAGCACCTCGTCGGAGCCGTTGCCCACAAACACCTGTTGTGGCTCGACGCCGAGCTCCTCGGCCAGCGCCTCGCGCAGGGCGCGGGATTCGGGGTCCGGGTAGCGACGCAGATGGTCGCTGGGGAAGTCGCGCAGCACGGCGCCGACCCCGGGGGCCGGCGGATAGGGATTCTCGTTGGTGTTCAGCTTGATCAGCTGCTCGCGGGGCTGCTCACCCGGGATATAGGGGGTCAGCTCGCGCACCTCGGGGCTCCAGAACTTGCTCATCGCTCTCGCTCGGGTCATGGAGGGGATACCAGCATGGTGACCCGCCCGGCCGGGCCGCGCAAGCCGTGCTAGGCTGGGGCTCCTGTTCCCTGATGACAATGACGTCGTGATGACCGCCCAGATTCTTGCCACCCTGCTGCCGGTATTTCTGATCGCCGGGTGTGGCACCCTCTATGGCCGCCTGCGCAACCCCGATATCGCTACCCTCAATACGCTCAACATGGAGCTGTTCGTGCCCATGCTGGTGTTCGCCGTGCTGGCCGATGGCCAGGCGCCACTGGAGGAGTACCTGGGGCTGGCGCTGGGCGGAACCGTGGTGGTGCTGGGCTCCGGGCTGCTGCTGTGGCCGCTGGCCAGGCACCTGGGCCTGGAGGTGAAGACCTTCCTGCCGCCGATGATGTTCAACAACTCCGGCAACATGGGAATTCCCCTGCTGCTGCTGGCCTTCGGAGAAGCGGCGCTGCCCGCGGCGGTGGTGCTGTTTATCGTCGAGATGCTGCTGCACTTCACGGTGGGGCTCTGGATGTTGCGCCCCGGCTCATCACTGCTGCGGCTCCTGCGCCTGCCCATCGTGCTGGCCACCCTTGCCGGCCTTGCGGTCAACCTGTTCGGCGTGGCGCTGCCGGGCTGGCTGCTGGAGGCGCTGCACATGCTCGGCGGGGTGTGCATTCCGCTGCTGCTCTTCGCACTCGGCGTGCGCATGCTCGATATCGATTTCTCGGACTGGAAGACCGGCCTGCTGGGTGCCGTGCTATGCCCCCTTTCGGGGCTGGTGCTCGCCGCGCCGCTGATCTGGCTGCTGGGGCTCTCCGGTCTGCAGGCCGCGGCACTCTGGGTGTTTGGCGCCCTGCCGCCGGCGGTGCTCAACTATCTGGTGGCCGAGCAGTATCGCCAGGAGCCCCACAAGGTCGCCTCGCTGGTGCTGATCGGTAACCTCGGTTCGCTGGTGGTGATGCCGGTGGTGCTGGCGCTGGTCTTTGCCCACGTGCATGCTGGTGTCGGCGGCTGAGATGCTGCGAAGCTGTGCGCCGGCCCTATCAGCGGTTATGCTGTGTGTCAGGCCGCCGTGCCAAACGAAGCAACGACCACTGCCCAGGAGGACGTATATGCAAATCAGGACCTTGCTCGCCGGATCGGCCCTGCTCGCGCTGCTGGCCGGGTGTGCCGCCGGTCCCGGCGGTGGCCCGGGTGGCGCCGCCGTGGAGCCCGACGAAGAGCGTTATCAGGGAACTCTGCCGTGTCGCAACTGTGATGGTATCGACCTCGATGTGCTGATGCGCGGCGATGAGCAGGCCGCTGCCGCGGAGCGCACCTTCGAGCTCAATGCCTCTTACCGTGGCCACCCCCAGAGCCCCCCGGACGAGACCTACGCCGGCAACTGGGAGGTGCTCGCCGGCACCGCCAGTGAGCCCGATGCCACCGTCTACGAGCTGACTCCTGACGGCGAGGGGCAGATCTACTACTTCCTGCGCCTCGATCCCCAGACCCTGGAGCTGATCGACCCCGAGCGTCGCCGCTTCCAGAACAGCGAGATGCTGCAGCTCAAGCGACAGTAATCGCCGGCGAGTGATGCTGGGTGATCCGGTGGGGGCGGCCTTTTGGCCGCCCCCTGCCGTTGAGGCCGATGCCGCGCCTCGCCCAAGCGGCTTTCTACGATCCAACCACCGATGAGACATGCCATGGCCAAGGCAAAGAGCGCCTTCGTCTGTACCGAATGCGGCGCCGAGTACCGCAAGTGGCAGGGGCAGTGTGGAAGCTGTCGCGAATGGAACACCCTCAGCGAGGTGCGTCTCGCTCCGGCACGGCCCGGCGGCGCGAGCGCCGCGGCAGCGACGGGCGGCGGTCGTGGCGGCTATGCCGGCGCCCTGACTCGCGAAGTGGTCGACCTGGGCAATGTCGATCTCAGCGAGGTGCCGCGCCTCTCTTCCACCTTCGCCGAGTTCGACCGGGTACTGGGCGGGGGCCTGGTGCCCGGCTCGGCGGTGCTGCTGGGCGGCCACCCCGGGGCGGGCAAGTCGACCCTGCTGCTGCAGACCGCCTGCAAGCTGGCCCAGGAGCGCTCCTCGATTTATGTCACCGGCGAGGAGTCGCTCTCCCAGGTGGCCATGCGCGCCCACCGACTGCAGCTGCCTACCCGGGGGCTGAAGATGCTGGCCGAGACCAGTGTCGAGACCGTGCTGGCGGTGGCCGAGCGCGAGCGTCCCGAGATCCTGATCATCGACTCCATCCAGACCATGCACCTGGAGGATATCGCCTCGGCCCCGGGCGGCGTGGCCCAGGTGCGCGAATCCGCGGCGGCGCTGACGCGCTTCGCCAAGCAGAGCAACACCGTGCTGCTGCTGGTGGGGCATGTGACCAAGGATGGCAGCCTGGCCGGCCCCAAGGTGCTGGAGCACATGATCGACGCCTCGCTGTTGCTGGAGGGGGGCGCCGACTCGCGTTTTCGTACCCTGCGCGGTCAGAAGAACCGCTTCGGCGCGGTCAACGAACTGGGGGTCTTCGCCATGCTCGAGCACGGCCTCAAGGAGGTGAAGAACCCCAGTGCCATCTTCCTCTCGCGCACCGAGGAGCAGGCGCCGGGCAGCCTGGTGATGGTGGTATGGGAGGGCACCCGGCCGATCCTGGTGGAGGTACAGGCACTGCTCGATGATTCGCCACTGGGCAATCCGCGGCGGGTCGCCGTGGGTCTCGACGCCAACCGCCTGGCAATGCTGCTTGCCGTGCTGCACCGCCACGGTGGCCTGTTCACCGGTGACCAGGATGTCTTCCTCAACGTGGTGGGCGGGGTCAAGGTGCTGGAGACCAGCGCCGACCTGGCGGTGCTGCTGGCGGTGGTCTCCAGCCTGCAGAGCCGCCCGCTGCCGCGTGAGCTGGTGGTGTTCGGCGAGGTGGGGCTTTCCGGCGAGATCCGCCCGGTGCCGAGCGGCCAGGAGCGTATCGTCGAGGCCGCCAAGCATGGCTTCACCCGTGCCATCGTGCCGCGTGCCAATGCCCCCAGGCATGCCCCGGAGGGCATGGAGGTCGTCGCGGTGGACAAGCTTGCCGATGCCCTCGAGGCCCTGTGAGCCGGGTCTCTGGTGTTAGAATGCCCGTCACCGATAGCGAGGAGAAACCGATGAGCGCCATCCGCCTGACACAGTACAGCCACGGCGCCGGCTGCGGCTGCAAGATCGCCCCCGACGTACTCGACGACATCCTGGCCAAGGCCGGCCCCGGCGCAAGCCACTCGCGCCTGATCGTCGGCAACCAGGGCCGCGAGGACGCCGCCGTCTACGATCTGGGCGATGGCCGCGGCATGATCGCGACCACCGACTTCTTCATGCCCATCGTCGACGACCCCTTCGACTTCGGACGCATCGCCGCCACCAATGCCATCAGCGATATCTACGCCATGGGCGGCACCCCGGTCATGGCGCTCGGCATCCTCGGCTGGCCGCTGGACAAGCTGCCCGCCGAGGTGGCCGGCGACGTGATGGCCGGTGCCCAGGCGGTGTGCCGCGAGCTGGGGCTGGCCCTGGCCGGAGGCCACTCCATCGACGCCCCGGAGCCGATCTTCGGCCTGGCGGTGAACGGGCTCGTCGAGCTCGATCATCTCAAGCTCAACAAGGGCGCCAGGCCCGGTGATCTGCTGTTCCTGACCAAGCCGCTGGGGGTCGGCCTGCTGACCACGGCGGAGAAGAAGGGGCTGATCGAACCCGGCCACCAGGGCCTGGCCCGGGAGACCATGCTGCGCTCCAATCGCATCGGCGTGGACCTGGCCCGGGTGGCGGGAGTGCATGCCATGACCGATGTCACCGGCTTCGGGCTCGGTGGGCATCTGGCCGAGGTGTGTGCCGCCAGCGAGGTGGCGGCGCGTATCGACTTCCGTCGCCTGCCGCGGCTGGCCGAGGCCGAGGCCTACCGGCGCAAGGGGGCGGTGCCCGGGGGGACCCTGCGCAACCGCCAGGCGCTGGGCGAGAGCCTGCCCGAGATGGATGAGGCCCACTGGCAGTGGCTGTGCGACCCCCAGACCTCCGGCGGCCTGCTGCTGGCCGTGGACCCGGCCTGGGAGGATGATGTCGAGCGCATCGGCCGTGAGCATGGCCTGACTCTCGCGCCCTTCGGCGAGATCGTCGAGGCCAGCGGCCCGGCGCGCATCGAGGTGCGTGGATGAGAGAGCTGCCGCTGGTCGACCCCGACCCGGGGCTGCTGAGCGAGGGGCGGCGGCTTATCGATGTGCGTGCCCCCGTGGAGTTCATTCAGGGGGCCCTGCCCGGGGCGGTCAACCTGCCGTTGATGGATAACGAGGAGCGGCGCCTCGTCGGTATCGAATACAAGCAGCGTGGCCAGGCGGCGGCCATCGCCCTGGGTGAGCGACTGGTCTGCGGCGAGGTCAGGGCGGCCCGGGTCGCGGCCTGGAAGGCGGAGCTCGAGCGGCACCCCGATGCCATCGTCTACTGCTTTCGTGGCGGCCTGCGCTCGCAGATCGCCCAGCAGTGGATCCGTGAGGCGGGTATCACCCGGCCACGTATCCGCGGCGGCTGGAAGGCGATGCGCCAGGCGCTCTGTGCCCGCATCGATGCCGCCGCCGAGCAGCCGCTGTTGGTGGTGGGCGGGCTCACCGGCTGCGCCAAGACCGATCTGGTGCTGGCGCTGGACAACGGCCTGGACCTGGAGGGGTGCGCGCGTCACAAGGGCTCGGCCTTTGGCCGCCACCCTCTGCAGGCTCCCAGCCAGATCGACTTCGAGCACGCCATGGGTCTGCGCCTGCTGGCGCTGCCGGGCCCGCTGGTGGTGGAGGATGAGTCTCGCCATATCGGTGGCTCCAACCTGCCCCAGGCCTTCTGGGAGGGGATGCAGCGTGCCCCGCGGATACGCGTGGAGATGCCCCTGGACTGGCGTCTGGCGCAGATCCACCGTGACTATATCGAGGCGCTGTGGTCGGTCTATCACCGACAGTTCGGCGAGTGGCTGGGCTGGGCCCTGATGCGCAAGCAGCTGGTGGAGTCCCTGGCCAAGCTGCGCAAGCGCCTCGGCAGCGCGCGCCTGGCTCGGCTGCAACGGCTCCAGGAGCTGGCCTTTCGCGAGCATGAGCGGGGCAACTCCCAGGCCCACGAGGCGTGGCTGGCGCCACTGCTGACCGAATACTATGACCCCATGTATCGTCACCAGCTGGAGAAGCGCGACCCGGGCGACTTTCTGCATGTGGGCGACTGGGAGAGCTGCCTTGCGTTCGCGCGGGAGTGGTCGGCGCAGTAGCGGAGAGGGCAAGGCAGGACGGGAAAGGCAGAGCGGGAACAGGGCATGGGGAGCCCTGTCCAGGCAGAGGGTGTTGGGGCGTCGGACGGAGGCAACATGCAGGCTAGCTGGAGAGAGCAGGTCCTGACCGTGATCGCCGAGATTCCCCACGGCCGGGTGACCACCTATGGGCGCATCGCCGCCATGGCCGAGGGTGCCACGCCACGGCTGGTGGCCCGCGCCCTGCGCGAACTGCCCGAGGGGCACGCGCTGCCCTGGTATCGCATCATCACCGCCTCGCGCCGGCTGGCCGACCATCCGGGTGCCGCGGAGCAGCGCGAGCGCCTGGCCGCCGAGGGGGTGCTGCTGGATGCCCGGGGTCGTGCTCCGGCGGAGCGAATGTGGCCGTGAGTTATATCGCTCAAACGGGGCTTTCTCGGGGACAGGCCCCGAAGTGTCGGACCATCGGGGAGGCGCTGTGAACCCGTCCCTGGGCGCTACCGACGCCATCCCTGGCGTAGGACCTCCTCTGCGACCTGTCCCCGACGCCCCTCGTGGTTCAGCGAGATTTTGATAATGTAAGCCCAAGGAGAGTCCATGAGCGGTTTCTTTCAGCGTCTGCAGGCCCTCGAGCCGCGCCGCCAGCAGGCCTTTATGGCGGCGCTGTGCGAGCGACTGCTGCCCAACTATGCGCTCTATGCCCAGACGGCCGGCCAGGGCAACCCGACGGGGCTGCGCGCCATTCTCGATCTGGTGTGGGAGCGACTGGCGATTGCCGGGGCCAGGATCGACTTCGAGCGACAGGCCGAGAAGCTGGCCGAGCTGGCCCCGCCGGAGGGTGATGACAGCTTCGGGGCTCGGCGTGCCACCGAAACGGTGGCGGCTCTCTCGGCGCTGCTCGACACCCTGCAGGGCGAGGCGCCGGAAGCGGTGCTGGAGGTCAGTCGCGCCTCGCGGGGTGGCGTGCGGGCCTTTATCGAGCTGACCGAAGGTGAGGAGGATGGCGAGCGCCTGTCGGCGCTGGTGCGCGAGCATCCGCTGATGGAAGACGAGAATGACTTCCAGGATGCGGCACTGGAGGCGGTGGAGGAGGGCGTGCTGGATCGCGACGCCCTCAAGGCCCTGCGCCGCCTGGGGCACAACGAGGGCGTCAGTAATCTCGGCCTGTCGGCCGACTGACGCCGGCTGGCTTATAGGCGCATTTCTATGCCGCGCTCGGCCATATAGCGCTTGGCCTCGGGAATGGTGTACTCGCCGAAGTGGAAGATGCTGGCGGCGAGCACCGCATCGGCTCCCCCTTCGCGTACGCCCTCCACCAGGTGGTCGAGGGTGCCGACCCCGCCGGAGGCGATCACCGGCACGCTGACGGCGTCGGCGATGGCGCGGGTCACCCCCAGGTCGAAGCCGGCCTTGGTGCCGTCGCGATCCATGCTGGTCAGCAGCAGCTCGCCGGCGCCGTACTCCACCATCTTCTTCGCCCACTCCACG
Organism: Halomonas sp. LES1; assembly: GCF_031846005.1. Taxonomy (NCBI): domain Bacteria; kingdom Pseudomonadati; phylum Pseudomonadota; class Gammaproteobacteria; order Oceanospirillales; family Halomonadaceae; genus Halomonas; species Halomonas sp. LES1. Next base: position 571,208 of record NZ_JAVRGC010000003.1, on the reverse strand, counting down.
GCATCCAGGCCGGTGGGGCGGCGCCCGCCGTGGGTGAAGATCTCCCAGCGCGGCGCCTCGCCCTCGGCGGAAACCCGCTTGGCATCGATGGCCACCACGATGCACTGACTGCCGAAGCGCTCGCTGGCCTCGCGAACGAACTCGGGGTTGGTGACCGCGGCGGTGTTGATGGAGACCTTGTCGGCACCGGCGTTGAGCATGGTGCGGATATCATCGCAGCTGCGAATGCCACCGCCCACGGTCAGCGGGATGAACACCTCGCCGGCGATGCGCTCGACCATCTCCACGGTGGTGTCGCGGTCCTCGTGGCTGGCGGTGATGTCGAGGAAGGTGATCTCATCGGCGCCCTGCTGGTTGTAGCGCTGGGCGATCTCCACCGGATCGCCGGCGTCGCGGATGCCGATGAAGTTGACGCCCTTGACCACGCGGCCGGCGTCGACGTCGAGACAGGGGATGATGCGTTTCGCGAGGCCCATGTTCAGCTCCCTTTTCCGGCGAGTTCGTCGCACAGCCGCTGACCCTCGGCCAGGTCCAGGGTGTCCTCGTAGATGGCGCGCCCGGTGATGGCGCCCAGGATGCCCGGCTCCCGGGCGGCTACCAGGGCGCGCAGGTCATCGAGGTTGGTCACCCCGCCCGAGGCGATCACCGGCAGCCCGCCGTCGCGGGCAAGCGCCGCGGTCGCCTCGACATTGACACCATTCAGCATGCCGTCCCGGGCGATATCGGTGTAGACGATGCTCGAGACGCCGTCGTCGGCAAAGCGCTTCGCCAGGTCAACGGCCTTGACCTCGGAGACCTCGGCCCAGCCATCGGTGGCCACGAAGCCGTCGCGGGCGTCGAGGCCGACGATCACGTGGCCCGGGAAGGCGCGACACATCTCGCCGACGAACTCGGGCTCCTTGACCGCCTTGGTGCCGATGATCACGTAGCTGACCCCGGCCGCGAGGTAGTGCTCGATGGTCTCGGCGGAGCGGATGCCACCGCCGATCTGGATCGGCAGGTCGGGGTAGCGCCGGGCGATGGCGGTGACCGCCTCGCCGTTGACCGGCTTGCCCTCGAAGGCGCCGTTGAGGTCCACCAGGTGCAGGCGACGAGCGCCGGCGGCGACCCAGCGTTCGGCCATGGCCACCGGGTCATCGCCATAGGTGGTGGAATCGTCCATGCGGCCCTGCTTGAGGCGTACGCACTGACCATCCTTGAGATCGATAGCGGGAATTACCAGCATGTCAGGCTCCTGTGGATTCGGGGCCGGGCGCCGCTGGGGGCGCTCGGTTGATCCTGGCGCGGCTTAGGGCGCCCAGTGAATAAAGTTCTCGAGCAGCCTGAGGCCGGCCCGCGAGCTCTTCTCGGGATGGAACTGCACGGCGAAGGTGGCATCGCGGCCGATGGCCACATGGGCCTGGGTGCGGCCGTAGTCGGTGGTGCCGAACACCGTGGCATCGTCACTGGCCGCCACATAGTAGCTGTGCACGAAGTAGAAGTGCTCGTCCTGATCGATGCCCTCCCACAGCGGATGCTCGCGCTGCTGGTGAACCAGGTTCCAGCCCATATGGGGGACCTTGAGGCGCTGGTTCAGGCCATCGCGCATGTCGGCGGGAAAACGCTTTACCTCACCGCCGAGGAAGCCCAGGCAGTCGATGCCACCGTTCTCCTCGCTGTGGTCGAGCAGCATCTGCTGGCCCACGCAGATGCCCAGCAGCGGCTTCTCCTGGCTGGCCAGCAGCTCCTCCACCAGGCCACGCAGCTCGGTCTTCTCCAGCTCACCGATACAGTCGCGAATGGCACCCTGGCCGGGCAGCACCAGGCGGGTGGCGCCGAGGATGCGGCGCGGGTCGCGGGTGACCACCACGTTCTCGTGGGTGACGTGTTCCAGTGCCTTGGCGACGGAATGCAGGTTGCCCATTCCGTAATCGATGACGGCAATGGTCATGGGGCGCTCCTCGTGGGGTGGTGCGTGGGGCTCACAGGCTGCCCTTGGTGGAAGGCATCTGGCCGGCCATGCGCGGATCGGGCTCCAGGGCCATGCGCAGGGCACGGCCAAAGGCCTTGAAGATGGTCTCCGCCTGATGGTGGGCGTTGAACCCCTTCAGGTTGTCGATATGCAGGGTGACCATGGCGTGGTTGACGAAGCCCTGGAAGAACTCCCAGAACAGCTGGGTGTCGAGGCTGCCCACGGCGGCGCGAGTGAACTCCACGTCCATGAACAGGCCGGCGCGCCCCGAGAAATCGATGACCACCCGGGAAAGCGACTCGTCGAGTGGCACGTAGGCGTGGCCGTAGCGGCGAATGCCGCGCTTGTCACCGATGGCCCTGGCGAAGGCCTGGCCGAGGGTGATGCCCAGGTCCTCGACGGTGTGGTGGTCATCGATATGCAGGTCACCATCGGCCTTGATGTCGAGGTCGACCAGGCCATGACGGGCTACCTGGTCGAGCATGTGATCGAGGAAGGGCACGCCGGTCTCGCAGGTCAGCTTGCCGCTTCCATCGAGGTTGATGGTGACGCTGATGCGGGTCTCCTGGGTGTCACGGCTGACCGTGGCGATACGCTCGGACATTGAGGCAACTCCAGCGCCTGGGCGCATGTCGAGGCGGGCTGCCGATGGTGGCGGCCCGCGGAAACAGGGTGGCAGCGGGGCTCGCCCGTCACCGGAAAACTGCCATTATAGAGAATCGCCGACCCCATCCGCTACAATGCCCCCTCCGCGGCGGCGAACCACGCTGCCCCGGCCCAGGAGACCAGCTATGCCGGTGACACTGCACCCCGTCGACCGGGGCACCTGTGACGTGGACGCCCAGGCCCGAACCGACCTGGCCCGAATCTATGCCGACGCGCCCGCCGAGCGTCTGCCGGCTCCCCCTGACGTCTTTATCGAAGAGCACCTGAGCTCGGGGGGCGCCTTCCTGTGTGCCCGCTTCAATGACCGCCTGATCGGCGCCATGGCGCTGCAGGATGACGGTGAGGCCTGGTGGCTGTCGCACTTCTGCGTGCGCAAGCCAACTCGGCGCCGGGGCGTCGGCTCGCGTCTGCTGACGCTGGTCGCCGAGGCCGCCAGTGCCGAGGGCAGGCCACTGCGTGTCGAGGTGGCCCAGCTGCAGATGGCCGACCAGCTGATGCTCTCGCGGCTCGGTTATCGTCTCGCTCGCAGTGGCGACCATTACGAACTCGCTCTTCCGGGCCGTCATTCCAAGGAGTCGCCACGATGAAGCGTCTGTTGAGCACCCTGCTGGCCGCCACCGGTATCATCGCCGTGCTGGCCGTGGGGGCGGTGATCTACGTTACCACCTTCCTCGACCCTGAAGACCTCAAGCCGGAACTGGAGGAGGTGGTAAAGGAGCGCACCGGCCTGACCCTTGACCTCAAGGGCCCCCTCTCCTGGTCGTTCTACCCGCGACTGGGGGTCGGCGTGGAACTGGCCGAGGCCTGGCTGCCGGAGCAGTCCATCGAGCAGGACATGGCCTTCATGGCCTTTCGCCGCGCGGAGGTGAGCCTGGCCTTCACGTCGCTGCTGCGCGGAGAGGTGGCCATCGACGGCATGGCCCTGGATGGCCTGCGCCTCAACCTGGCGCGTGACGAGCGCGGCCGCGGCAACTGGGAGACGCTGCTCGAGCGCCTGGCCGATGACGACGAGGAGCTGCCGACACCGGCCACTGCCTCCACGGCGCCGACACCGGGTGGCAGTGGGCCCTCCGTGGCCTTCAATATCGCCCGGGTGGAGGTCAAGGACGGCGAGGTGAACTATACCGATCGGGCCATCGGCCGCTCGCTGCATCTCAAGGGGCTCTCGGTGACCGGGCGTAACGTCAACCCGCGGCGTCCCTTCCCCTTCACGACCAGCTTCCAGCTGCTTGGCCATGATACCCCGACGGGTGCCGGTGATACCGTGCCGAAGCTGGCCAGTGACGTCACCCTGCAGGGGCGTCTCGCCCTGGCCCTGGCCGAGCGCCGCTATAGTCTCGAGGATCTCTCCCTGGTCACCCACAACCAGCTGGCCGGCGTGAAGAGCCCCCAGCAGCTGGAGCTGAGTGGCCAGCGGCTGGTGGTCGACGCGAGGGAGCGTCAGTTGCGCCTGGAGCGCGGCACGCTGAATGCGACGCTCGAGCATGCCGCGCTGGGTGAGGCTCCTCTCTCGCTGGTCATGGACTTCGTTCTGGAGTCTGATCTCGCCGATGGCAGCGCCCAGCTGCGGGACCTGACGCTGAGTGGTAATGATGGCCTGCGCCTGAGCGGCAATCTCAATCTTGCCGCCCTCTACGATGAACCACGCTACGACGGTCAGCTGCGCCTGGCGCCGACCTCGCTGCGGCCATGGCTCGAACGGTTCGGCAGCCTGCCGGCCACGGCCGACTCCGAGGCCCTCACCGACGTGGCGCTGACGACACCCCTGGAGGGCGACCTCCAGCGAGTGGACCTCACCGGCATGACCCTGGTGCTCGATGACAGCACCTTCACCGGGCGGCTGACGGCGGGTCTCGATGGACGCCGCCTGGAGGCCGAGTTGCAGGGAGATAGCCTGAACCTGGATGCCTATCTGCCGGCCGCTTCGGGGGCTGCCCCGGACGGCGCGGGTCTTTGGTCGCCCGGCATCGGTCGCGCCTATGCCCAGGAGGGCGATATGTTGCCCGTCGACTGGCTGCGTGAACTGTCGCTGGACGCCAGCCTGACCCTGAGCCAGCTGCGGCTGGGTGGCCTGGAGTTTCAGGACGCCTCGCTGGCGCTCGAGGGTGAGGATGGCCGACTGCGGCTGGCGTCGCTGGAGTCGGCCTTCTACGAAGGGAGCCTGGCCGCCACGGGCGAGCTTGATCTGACGCGTGACCCCATCGCCTGGCGTTTGGCGCCGCGCCTGGAGCGGGTGCGTGTCGACGCTCTGCTGGAGGCGCTGGGCGAGGGAGATGAGCGGGCGCCGCTGCGGGGCCAAGCCTTTGTCGACGGCGAGCTGACCACCCATGGCAATGCCTGGCCGGTGATGAAGCGCGGTCTCAATGGGCGCCTCGCCACGCGACTGGGCGATGGCGCGATCCTCGACATCAATATTTCCCGGGAGCTGTGCAGCGCCGTGGCGACCCTGCAGGGGGAGTCGACCCAGCGCGAGTGGGCGCCTGATACGCGCTTCGAGCGCGCCGAGGCCACCCTCGAGGTGCGCGACGGCGTCGTGGAGAGCGATGACCTCGTCGTTACCCTGCCGGGGATCGATGTGGGCGGCGAGGGCTGGCTCGACCTGACCAGCGAGCGCTTCGATCTGCGTGCCGCGGCGCGAGTGGTGGATACCGCCGATATGGCCTGCAAGGTCAATCGCCGCCTCGAGCGCCTGCCCCTTCCGGTACGCTGCGAGGGCAGCCTCGACGGCGATAGCGCCGAATGGTGTCGCTTCGACAGCACCGGCTTCCAGGCGGCCGTCGGCGAGGCACTGCGCGATGAGCTTGGCGAGCGTGCCGGCGATGCCGTGGAGCAGCAGCTGGAGGGGGCCCTCGACAAGCTCGAGGAGCGCCTCGGCGAGGGTGCCGGCAAGGAACTTCGTGACTCCTTGAGGGGTCTCTTCGAGTGAGCAAAGTCAGTCCCTGCGTCGGCCTCGTGCCGGCGCCTTTTTTTGAGCTTCAATGACCGATACACCGACACCCGTACTCGCGCCCGCCACCTTTCAGCGGCGTCTGCTCGACTGGTTCGATCAGCACGGCCGCCATGACCTGCCCTGGCAACAAGATCGCACGCCCTATCGGGTGTGGGTCTCTGAGATCATGCTGCAGCAGACCCAGGTGGCCACCGTGATCCCCTACTTCGAGCGCTTCATGGCGCGCTTTCCCGACCTGCGCCGCCTGGCGGCGGCGGAGCAGGATGAGGTGCTGCATCTGTGGACCGGGCTCGGCTATTACGCCAGGGGCCGCAACCTGCACAAGGCCGCCCGGGTGGTGGTGGAGGAGCATGGCGGAGAGTTTCCACTCCACAGCCTCGACGAGATGGCGGCCCTGCCGGGTATCGGCCGCTCCACCGCCGGCGCCATCATCGCTCAGAGCCAGGGGCGGCGGGCGGTGATCCTCGATGGCAACGTCAAGCGCAGCCTCACCCGGCTGCATGCCGTGGCGGGGTGGCCGGGGCGTCCGGCGGTGGAGCGCAGGCTATGGGCGCTGGCCGATCACTATACGCCGGACCATCGCCTGGCCGACTACACCCAGGCGATGATGGACCTGGGCGCCACGCTGTGTCGGCGCGGCACCCCCGAGTGTGGCCGCTGCCCCTTCAGCGATGTCTGTGTGGCCCATGCACGAGGTGAGGAGCGCCGCTTCCCGGAATCCAAACCGAAGAAGGCGCTGCCCACGCGCACCACTCGCATGCTGCTGCTGCGCGATGCGCGTGGAAGGGTGTTGCTGGAACAGCGACCCTCCAGTGGCCTGTGGGGTGGGCTCTGGAGCCTGCCGCAGTTCGATGACGCGTCGGCACTGCAGGCCTGGCTCGATACCCATGCCCCAGGCAGCCGGCTCGATGCCCCGGGCGCCTCCTTCACCCATGTCTTCAGCCACTTCCGTCTGGAGATCACGCCCCAGCCGGCGTGGATCGGGAGCCTCGATTCGATCGGAGAGGCGCGCCGCTGGTACGATCCCGATAATCCCGATGCCGTGGGCCTGGCGGCCCCAGTGAAGGCCCTGCTGGCGAGCCTGGCGACCTTCACCCTGGACATGCCGCCAGGGCCCTGAGCTTCCATCTGCCAAGGAGACGTCTCATGAGTCAGACCGTGTTCTGCCGCAAGTATCAGCAGGAGCTCGACGCCCTGCCATTCCCCCCTCTGCCTGGAAAGAAGGGCCAGGAGATCCAGGCCAGTGTTTCGCGCCGGGCATGGGAAGAGTGGCAGGCCCTGCAGACGCGCCTGATCAACGAGAAGCATCTCAATATGCTCGAACCTTCTTCCCGCGAGTACCTGATGGAGCAGATGGAGCGCTTCCTCGACAACCGGGAGACCGATCAGGCCGAGGGTTACATGCCGCCCTCATCTTGATGATAAGAAAGGGGTTGACGCGAAAAGCTGGTTGGGGTTTAATACGCACCGTTGGCAAGGGGCCAGATAGCTCAGTCGGTAGAGCAGGGGATTGAAAATCCCCGTGTCGGGGGTTCGATTCCCTCTCTGGCCACCAAGCTGCTGGGGTATAGCCAAGTGGTAAGGCACCGGTTTTTGGTATCGGCATTCCCAGGTTCGAATCCTGGTACCCCAGCCATCGCCAACCTCGTTTTCGAAAGACCGTGGACCCAAGTTCACGGTTTTCCTCGCCAGGAGGAATGGTCCTCCATGTCGCATTCAATGCGATTATTGCCGACATAGCTCAGTTGGTAGAGCAACTGACTTGTAATCAGTAGGTCCCGGGTTCGACTCCTGGTGTCGGCACCATCAAACAGTACGCGAAATCAGCAGCTTACGAGCAAGAGTGGAACTCCCACCTGGCGTGTCAGTAGACCTGACAGCTTCGTGAAATAGAGACAGATCATCAGCCTCACACTTGTTTCCATCTGGAACCGAGGTGAGGTTATGCGCGTTGTATCCGTTATTTCGACCAAGGGCGGCGTCGGCAAGACCACCGTCACTGCCAATCTGGGCGGCCTCCTGGCCGATGCGGGCCTCAAGGTCCTCTTCGTCGACCTGGACAGCCAGCCGACCCTCTCCAGCTACTACCCCCTTCGCACCGAAGCCCCCGGCGGCACCTATGAGCTGATCGCGCTCAGCGACACGGCGCCTGATCGCGTCATATCCCAGACGGCTCATCCCAACCTGGATGTTGTGATCTCCAACGATCACGCCGGCCAGCTCCCTCAGCTGCTGCTCAACGCCCCGGATGGCCGCTTTCGGCTTGCCCAGCTGCTCTCCCGCCTGTCGGGCTATGATCTCGTCCTGATCGACACCCAGGGGGCGCGCTCCATCACCCTGGAGATGGCGGTCCTCGCCTCCGATCACGCCCTCTCTCCCATCACCCCCGAGCTGCTTTCCGCCCGAGAGTTCGTGCGTGGCACCGTTGGCCTGCTGCGCGATCTCGAGGCGCTCAGCCAGTTCACCCACCTTTCTGTTCCCCCCGTTTCCGTACTCGTGAATCGCCTGGATGAAACCGCCGATGCGCGGGGCATCCACCAGACGCTGGCAGAGATGTTCGCCGCCGGCGAGCAGGGCGTCACCGTCATGCAGAGCACCATCCGCGCCGGTGTCGCCTTCCGACAGGCGGCCAGCGCGGGGTTGCCGGCTCACCAGTTCGAGCCGCGCAAGCCCGCCGGCCGCAAGTCGCCCGCCGCTGCCGACCAGGTCAAGACGATGGCCTGTGAGCTCAACCCCGACTGGCAGCCGCTGATCGACGCCATGGTCAGCACCACCGCCATGCAGGGAGGCTGCCACGATGAGTGCCATTGAGAACCTGGTCGAGCTTCGGGTGGCCGAGGAGCGCCCGGAAGCCGGTTATCTGCCTCCCCACAGCCTGGAGGCAGAGCAGTCGGTGCTGGGTGGGCTGCTGCTGGATAACGCCATGTGGGACGAGATCGCCGACCGTCTGGCCCCTGCCATGTTCTATCAGCAGGCCCACCGCCTGGTGTTTCAGGCGATCCGGGAGCTGGCAGATCGCGACCAGCCGATGGATGTGGTGACCGTCTCCGAAGCGCTGGAGGAAGCCCACCAGCTGGAGCAGGTGGGAGGGCTCGCGTTTCTGGCTGAGCTGGCCCGCAATACGCCCAGCGCGGCCAATGTGGCGGCCTATGCCGAGATCGTGAAGGACCGCCATGCGCTGCGGCAGCTGATCCACACCTGCTTCACGCTGAACCAGCAGGCCCTGAACGCTCAGGGCCGCACGGCCGCCGAGCTGATCGAGGAGGCCGAGCAGAAGCTCTTCGCCCTGACGGAGGAGCGCCATGACCGGCTGAGCTCCATGAAGGAGATGCTGGGGGAGGCCATCAACGTCATCGATCAGGCCTTCAATGCGCAGGGTGGGGTGACGGGGATCCCGAGCGGCCTGAGCGAGCTGGACGCCATGACCGCGGGCTGGCAGCCGGGGGATCTCATCATCCTGGCCGGCCGCCCCTCCATGGGCAAGACCGCCATGGGGCTCGGCTTTGCGGAGCATGCCCTGATGGCAGAGGAGGCTGCCGGTCCGGTCTTTATCTTCTCCCTGGAGATGCCCGAGTCGCAGCTGATGCTGCGGCTGATCGCCAGCCTGGGCAATGTCTCCCTGCAGAAGCTGCGCACCGGAAAGATGGAAGACGGGGATTGGCCCAAGGTAACCGCCGCGGTCAGTCGGCTCACCCAGCTGGACGGGAAGCTCTTGATCGATGATGCCTCGGGAATCACCGCTTCCAGCCTGAAGGCCCGCGCTCGCCGCATGACCCGCCGCTTCGGGCGCCCCTCCATGATCCTGGTGGACTACCTGCAGCTGCTTCAGGAGCCGGGCAGCGAGAATCGTACCCTCGAGGTGGGCAAGGTCAGCCGCATCCTCAAGGAAACCGCCAAGGAGCTGCGTACCCCGGTGATAGCCCTGTCGCAGCTTAACCGCTCCCTGGAGACCCGCCCCAACAAGCGCCCCTGCATGGCCGACCTACGTGACAGTGGCGCGCTGGAACAGGATGCCGACGTCATCGCCTTCATCTACCGCGACGAGGTCTACCACCCCGACAACGAAGACAGCCACGGCCTGGCCGAGTTGATCCTGGGCAAGCAGCGCAATGGGCCCACCGGCACCGTGCACCTGGCGTTCCAGGGGGAGTCGGCGCGCTTCAAGCCGTTGGCCTGGCAGCATCAGGAGGTGACCCCATGAGCCAGTATCGCGTGCGCACACCCGAACCCCGTTCCCGGCTTTCTCAGGCGTTGGCTCAGGTCATGAACGAGACTCGCCAGCGTCAGCTTGAGGCTGAGAAGGAAGGGTTCCCAGCCCTCGAGCATCTGATCTGCGTGGCTCAGGGACACAGCGGCCAGTCCCATCACCTGCGCCGCCTACTCCTCGCGCTCTACAACGGCGATAGCTGGCCCTTCGAGATGCAGCGGCTGCGCGGGCTCGACCCTGCTCTGCAGGCTGACGCCCTCGCGGTGATCCAGATGGCCACCTACAGCGGCCACGAGATCCACACCTTCATCGAGGGCGGTGATGCCTTGCTGAAACGCTTCTGGGAGATCGAGGAGGGCAACGATGAGTAAGTCGCTGTCGGCAGCACGAGGGTGCAAGGGGATGCAGCGCCTGGTGCGCTATGCCGCCACCCGGGGGTGGGAGGTGCAGCGTACCAGCGGTGGGCACCTGCGGTTCAGCAAGCCGGGTTGTGCGCCGGTCTTCACCTCCTTTACCACCAAGGACCGCCGCGCCGAGCTCAATGCACGCTCCCAGCTGCGCCGCGCGGAGGGGCAGCAGAGGGGCCGCCATGAAGAGTGATTCCACTGTCATCAGCACCCAGGCGCCGCATGGCGGTGCCGCCTCCGTCCGCTTCGTCACCGAGGAATACCGCCGATGAAACGCCCGAGCGACCAGCAGCTTCGTGAGCGCCTGATGCAGCCCAGCCCCAAGCGTCAGGGGCAGCCCGTGGATGCCATGACACCGCCCGACCAGGAGATGGCCGTCTGGGTCACCCTGGACATGCTCAAGCCCTACGAGCACAACCCCCGGCAGGTCCAGAACCCCAAGTACGAGGAGATCAAGGCGTCGATCCGTGCCGCGGGCCTCAAGCACAAGCCCCCGGTCACCCAGCGGCCGGGCGAGAAGCACTACACCATCTGCGACGGTGGCAATACCCGCCTGCAGATCCTGCGCGAGCTCTATGAAGAGACCGGTGAGTCGCGCTTCCACGCCTTCTATGCCCTGTACCGACCCTGGCAGTCGGAAGTGAAGATGCTGACGGGGCACCTCAGCGAGAACGACAACCGCGGCCAGCTGCTCTGGATCGAGCGTGCCAAGGGGGTGGTGGACGCCAAGGCGATGTATGAGGAGGAGAGCGGCAACACGCTCTCGCAACGCGAGCTGATCAAGCGTCTGGCCGAGGACGGCTACCAGGTCGCTCAGAGCCATATCAGCAAGATGCTCTACACCGTCGAGCACCTGCTGCCTACCCTGCCCAACACCCTCTACAGCGGCCTTGGCCGGCCACAGGTCGAGAAGCTGATCAGCTACCGTGAAGCCTGCCGGCTGCTCTGGGAGCGCTGCACCGAGGAGGTCACGCCCGAGGGCTTTGGCGAGGCCTGGCACCAGACCATGGCCTGGTTCGATGACGAGGGCCAGACCGAGATGAACTGGAGCATCGTGGTGGACCGGCTGTGCGGCATGCTGGCGGACCACACTGGCGTGCACTTCAACGTCTGCGAGCTGACCCTCGATAACATTGTCACCTACCGCAAGCGACGCTGGGACCTGGAAGAGCATCAGGCCTTCGAGGCCCTGGACGTTGAGTTGCAGCAGATGCGTGACCCCGACGCCCAGCCGCCCTCGCTCTATCCACCGCTGCCCGAGCCCGCCACGGGCGGTGCGCCGGTGGTGAAGGTACCCGCTTCAGATCCTGGCCGTGAACCTCAATCTCAGCCGCAGACCGACCCTCAGGCCGAGCAGCTGCCGTCGCCTCGGACCCTTAGCCGAGACGCGCCTACTGACGATGAGAGAGCAGAGAGCGCCGAGCTGCTTCGGCTGCGTGAGCAGGTTGCCGCGCTGGAGCGCGAAAAACAGCAGCTGAGCGAGTCACCGTCTCCCTCGGTGCCGGTATTTAGCGAGTCGGCATCGGAGGCTGACTCAGGGCCCATGGTGGCACCCGCAGAGGAGGCGTGTGACTGGCCAGAGGGTGCTGCGCGGACGGAGGCCGAGCGGGCTGCCCGCCTCGAGGGGCTGACCCAGTCCCGCTGGGAAGAGACTCCAGGGAAGCGCGGCTACCGTCACCATCTGGCCAGCGAGCTCGGCGTGCCCAGCTTCGACTTCGAGCAGCTGGCTCCCCTGGCGGCACCGGTGCTCTCCGGTGAGACCACCCCGCCCATTGCCGACGTCTGGTTTATCGAAGGCGTCGAGGATGAGCCTCGCTCACTGCGTATTCGTATCCGGGAACTGGTGCAGGTCATCGCTCGCTGGGGCGGCTTCGGCGGCAGCGACGTGGTGATCGCCGATGACGACGGCATCGGCTTCGACCTCAACCCACTGCCCGAGGCGGCCGACCGCCGTGCCCGCTTCGCCTGGCAGGCGCTGGCCAGCCTGCGCGGCGAGCTCAATCCCGAGTACCCCGCCGATGCCACCCTGTGGGGAGCGCTGCTGGGCACCCATCGGGAAGAGGGCGCTGAGAGCGCCTGGGACGATGCGGTACTGCTTCGTTTCTTCCGTCTGGTGCGGCTGATTCGCCGCCTTCGTGAACACCTGCAGGGACAACAGGAGGCCCAGTCATGAGCTCTTCATCCGCCAACCTGAATCAGGCGCTGCTCAGCCAGGTCATGGGGTTTCTTCGTGAGGGCAACATGCGCCGTGCGCTGGCCCTCGGCTTCAGTGAGGATGAGCTGCGCACCCTGCGGCGGCTGAGAGCGAGCGATATTGACTCGCTGGCCTGCGCAGGGCCGGTGGTAGCGCGCTTCTCGGTGGATCACGCCGCACTGCGCGGCGTCCTGGCGCGCATCGATCGTGACCAGGACCGTGAGACCCTGATCGACCGCTGCCTGAGGCTGGGGGCCAGCGTCAGCATGATGGGAGCGTTCTTCGGCCTGACCGGCAACGACTGCTCGACGCGCCGTCAGTTGTTGGGCATCGCGCCGCGCCAGGGGCGGCTGGCGATGCCGTCGGAGCAGGTAGAGCACGATGCCTGGGAGCGCTGGCAGCATATCGCCCTGGACCCCAAGGCGACCGATGACCTGCAGGGTATGGTGACCCTCGCCGAGGAGACCGATATCCCGCTGGCGGTGGTGTGGCACCTGGTCAAGCAGTGGGTCGACCCCGGCCAGCCGCGCACGGCGCCGCCGGCCGAAGAGTGGGCGTCACCTGAAGGAGAGCGGTGATGGTGCAGCTTCGTGATGCCACTCGGAAGGGGCTGGATCGCCTGATTGGCCAGGCGGCTTCCGAGCTGACCCAGCGCCGGGGCGAGTCCCCGGCGTCCTCCGTTGTGAACGGTGAGGTTGGGCAGTCTGGAGAAGCCGCATCCTCGGGCCTCGATGGCCTGCTGTTCTTCGGGAACCCCCATGAGACCGTGCCGCGGTCGTTGCTGCTGGATCCGCGCCTCGGGCACGTCGACAAGCTTGGCTGGCAGATGATGCGCATGCTGGTCAATCCGGACCGAACCACCGCGGTGCCGACCTACGACGAACTGCAGCCCTTGCTGCGGGGGGCGCCGGGCCAGAAGGCGTCGCGGGCCACGGTCGCCCGGGTTATCGCTGTGCTTCGCTTGACCCGCTGGGTCAGCCTCGGGCACCGGGCGCGCAACGCGCAGAACGGCCGAATTATCGGCAACGTCTATATCCTGCACGACGAGCCGCTTTCGCCCGCAGAAGCTTCGGTGCTGGATGCCGACTACGTTGAGTATGTGTGTCGCTGCCTTGATCACCAGAACAAGGTGGTCAAGGCCGTCGCTGCCATGGTGCTCGAGGAGCTCCAGGAAGCCGGTGCCCTGCATGAGCTGCCGACGCGTCTCGATACCATGGCCTCTCGCTCCCGGCAGGCCCGGAGCCGGTCGCCTGTCAGGCATGACGCTGCCCAGTTCGCTACCGTGACTGACCAGAAGAACCAGGGCAGGCAGCCGAGTTCTCATCGAGAACCCGGCCGAGTGCATCGAGAGAACTCCCCTGGTTTTCAGAGAGAACCAAGCCTGAAATCAAAGGCTTATCGGGCTGTCGAGGCAGTTCTCGATGAAAACTCGGGCAGTTCTTCCCGTACAGTACGTACTTCACACTGTGTAAAACCTACAGGTACCTCAGCCGTGAACCTGCACTGGCCGGCATGTCTCTCGATGGATGAGAGCGAACGCCAGGCGACTCAGCTGCTGATGGCGGAGCTGGCCGGCGGCACCCAGCAGGCGATTCTCGATGAGGCGGCAGGGCGCGTGAGCGGTGGCTCGGTGCGAAACCCCAAGGGCTTCCTGCGAGGGCTGATCAAGCGAGCCATCGGCGGCGAGTTCGTGGCGACCGGCTATGCCCAGGCTCAGGCGAAGCGCCGGGTGGGGAGGGCGCCACAGGGGGCTTCCGCCGCCGCCGAGCGGCCGGCAGCTCGAAGCGTACCGCCGTCCTCCCCCCGGACAGCGGAGCCGTCGATTGCCGAGCCGAGCACCACCTCGCCCGAGGAAGCCCAAGCCGCCCGAGAGCAGTGTCTGCGCTCGCTGGGGTTGTGGCCATCGGCCGGGAAAAACCCACTCAGCGGCCATTAACGATTCCCCTGTCTTCCCCGCATCAACTGATTGACAGTGCCTGCCGTACCGCGGACACACATCAGCATGAGGGCAACGCGACATGGCCGTTGATCGCCTGGGAGCACTGCGCAGCAAGATCGAGCTGACGCTACACACCCATCACGCAGCACGGATCTGGAAGGGGCGAGGCGTCGAGACAGGGCGTCCGCAGATTATCGGCATGCGGCAGTTTCTGCTGATCTGCGGTGCGATCAAGCAGAACGCCGCCAAGGATGACCCCTATGCGGATCACTGGCTGCTGCAGCTGGATGCCAAGCTCGCCGAGACGCGAGCTCAGCTGGACCAGCGCCTTCAGGAGCTGGATAACCTGCTGGCTCAGCTGCCGCCAGAGCTGGACGTGGAAGAGAATCTCAACCAGCAGCCCCTCAAGATTCCCGTCTATACGGGCGGCCAACACGGCTGGCTCGCTCTGCGCCTGCTGATCGATTTCGACCGCTTCGTCAGGCGCGTCATGCTTGCTCACCATATCGCCCTGATTGGCCGGCGACAGATGGAGGAATACGTCCGGGTGGGGGGTCACCTCCTGCGCAGCCTGTGCGCGAGCACCCAGAAGTACCCCGGCTTCAGCGGTGCCACCCGGGATGACTTTGCCGCCAACAATGCCAAGGCTCGAGACGCCATCGAGAAGTTCGGCGCACTCCCTGACGATGTGCTCTCCGGCAAGCGGCGCAGCGAGTTTGCACCGCCAATTGCCAAGCCAGCTGAGGCCGCGAGGGCCGGCAGCGACGGCGAGTCGAAAGGAGACTCACCGCCTTCCGCTGGGGAGCCAGGAGACGCTCCCTCGACGTGATTCCACTGGAATCACTTGATCGGCGGTGCCGGGGAGAGCTCCGGGGGTGATTCCACTGGAATCACCTGGGCGGCGGTGCCGAAGAGGCCTCCGGGGTGATTCCACTGGAATCACCTGGGCTGTGGTGCCGAAGAGGCCTCCGGGGTGATTCCACTGGAATCACCTGGGCTGTGGTGCCGAAGAGGCCTCCGGGGTGATTCCACTGGAATCATCTGGGCGGTGGTGCCGAAGAGGTCTCCGGGGGTGATGCCAGTGGAATCACTTGATCGGCGGTGCCGAGGAGGTCTTCGAGGTGATTCCAGTGGAATCACGGCAAGTGCATGAGGGGGCAGCTTGGATACCGCATCGAACAGCTATGGCAATGATGCATTCAACAGCTACGCAAAGGGTTTTTTAAAACCCTTTAAGGGTAAGGGGGAGCTGATTCGGCTCCGTGATGAGCTGGAGGAGTCGGCAAGGGCGGCGCGGCAAGAGGCGATCGATATAGCCTCGCAGGCGAATGGGGGGTTGCTGAAGTCGACCGACCTCTGGCTGACCCCATGGGGTAAATCAGGCGTTCCTGCCAGAACGCTGCAGTGGCGCGATAACAGGCAGAGGAGCATGGGGCTTTGGCTGCTGGAAACGTTCCTGTCTCGCGACGACATATCCGAGGCGATGCGGCAGTCCGTCATCGATCTCGAGGTGCAGCGCTGCGTGTTCAATGCCAAGGCGGCCACGATCAACTGGTCGATCAAGCGAATCGGCAAGGCGCTGGCCGATATCGAGCATGCCGTCTCATTTCAGCGATAACGACCAAGGAGGATACCCATGGGCACCCGCTTTTACGGTGAGGGAAATATCGGCAGCGATCCGGAGGTTCGGACATTTCCCGTGCGTGAGAACCAGCCGCCCCGCACGCTGCTCAGGCTAAACGTGCGATTCGATAACCTGGTCCCCAAGGATGGAGAGATCGTGGATCGTGGTGGCTTCTGGGCCGATGTGGAGTGGTGGCACCGTGATGCCGAGCGCTGGTCCCGACTGTACCAGCGGGGCATGCGGATTGTGGTAGTGGGCAAGATGGTTCAGGACAGCTGGGAGCAGAGCGGCGAGACGCGAACGGCGTTCAAGGTGCAGGCAGACCGGGTCGCTATCTTGCCTCATCGGGTGGCACAGGTAATCATGGATGCCCCTCATAGCCATCAGCAGCTTGTGGAGCAACATGCCAGTAGCCCGGAGGCGAACCAGGAAGGCTAAGGGAGCTAGCTGTGTAAAGCCACCAGGTTTTTCACGGAAAAGACCAGCTGACTGACAAGAGGCCGATAATTCAGGCTGGCATGCGCACGATACCAGTTATACTAATACAGCCAGGTCGGCAAATTTTGGTCTCGATGATACGAACCTCCGTAAGAATGAGTATATATTCAACCGTGGAAGGCGGCCCGAGTGATCTGCTTTGGCCTGCAGTCAGAATCAGTCTCTATATGCGCTGGCCCTAGTTGTGTGATTAGAAGATCGACAGCCCCAGACGGCTCGCCAGCTCGGTGATCATCGAGAGCCCGCGGGTGGAGTTGCCATGCCTGTTGAGGGGCGGGCTCCAGGCGGCGATAACGCCATGGCCTGGAACAATGGCCACGATGCCGCCGCCGACGCCGCTCTTGGCTGGCAGACCCACAGCAAAGGCGAACTGGCCGGACTGGTCGTACATACCGCTAGTGGAAAGGATGGCATTGACGCGATGGGCATCGCGCGGCGAGGTTACCTTTTCGCCGGTGATCGGATGCATACCTTGGTTGGCGAGGAACAGTAGGCTGGTGGCCAGCTCCTTGCAGCTCATCTCCACCGAGCACTGGAAGAAGTAGTGGGCCAGCACCTCGTCCACCTCGGCCTCGAGGTTGCCGAAGCTCTTCATCAGGTAAGCCAGGGCGGCGTTGCGGCTGCCGTGGCGGGTTTCCGAGGCCAGCACCTCGTCATTTACGTCGCAGTACTCGCTGCCTGCCAGGCGTCTCACGAAGCTAAGAAAGGCCTGGCGAGAGGACGAAAAATGCGAGACCAGGGTATCGGCCACCAGAATGGCGCCGGCATTGATGAAGGGATTACGGGGAATACCGTGCTCCCACTCCAGTTGGACGATGGAGTTGAACGGCTGACCGGATGGCTCCATGCCGACCCGGCGCCACAGACCGTCGCCCATCCGCTGCATCGCCAGCACCAGACCGAACACCTTGGAGATGCTCTGGATCGAGAAGGGAAGCTCGGCATCGCCGGCGGTATGGACCTCCCCATCCAGGGTGGCGAAGGCGATGCCGCAGCGTATAGGGTCGACCGTGGCCAGGGCTGGGATGTAGTCGGCTACCCGGCCCTCGATAGGCTGCTCCACGGCCCGCCGGTGAATATCCCGAAGGGCCTGGGAAAGCGAGAGGTCGGCGTCGGCAAGAAATTGCATGGCCTCAGTAACCGATGTAGTGAGCCACGACCAGGGCAATCCAGCACATGGCGTAGAGTGGCACCATGATCGGCAGGATCACGGGCAGCCACTGGGCATAGGAAACACGGCCCAGGGCCAGCATGGCCAGGATGCCACCGGCGGTAGGAGTGAACAGGTTAGTCAGCCCGTCGCCCACCTGGAAGGCAGTAATCATCAGCTGCCGGCTCATGTCGACGAGGTCGGCCAGCGGGATTAGGATCGGCATGGTCACCAGCGCCTGGGCCGAGCCACTGGGGATGAACAGGTTGATCACGCCCTGGATGATGCTGGCCACCACCGCGGCCAGGGCCACCGGCATGTCCCCCACGATGGCGCTCAGCGAGTGAACAATAGTGTCGATGATACGGGCATCACTGAGGATGACCTGGATTGAAGCGGCAAGACCAATCACCAGCGCACCGGCGGTCACGGAGGAGGCGCCCTCCATCATCCGCTGTACCAGTTGATTGGCGCTGAGACCGCTTGCTAGCCCGATCAGGATGGCCATAAGCAAGAAGTTGCCGGCGATCTCCTTGATGTACCAGCCGCGGGTGAAGACGCCGAAAAGCATGATCACCAGGCCGGCCAGGAAGATGCCGAGGACGATAAGGTTGTTGCGCGACAAGGCGTAGTCCTTGAGCTTCCGGCTCATCTCCACCG
The DNA here is from genome assembly GCF_031846005.1 of Halomonas sp. LES1. Classification (NCBI taxonomy): domain Bacteria; kingdom Pseudomonadati; phylum Pseudomonadota; class Gammaproteobacteria; order Oceanospirillales; family Halomonadaceae; genus Halomonas; species Halomonas sp. LES1. The sequence goes on along the minus strand of NZ_JAVRGC010000003.1, from coordinate 552,962 downwards.
GTTCGTCGTCCTTGAACTCGATGTTGACCACGCGCAGGCAGATATAGGCGGCAAGCGTCGCCAGGCAGGTCAGCATCATCAGGGTGCGCAGCCACCAGCCGGAAAACAGCGGCAGTTCGCCAATGCTCTGTGCCACCCCCACGGTGTAGGGGTTGATGGGCGAGAGCGCAAAGCCGATGGCGATACCGCCCACGGCCATGGTCACACCCACCAGGCGCGAGCAGCCGATGGCCGCGGCGATCAGCACACCGACGGGCACCAGGGCAATGTTGTTCTCGGCACCCACGGCCATGCCAAAGAAGCCATAGATGAAGGTGCCCGCGGTGATAATCAGGTTGCGGCTCTTGATGCTGTTGCCCGCGCCCATCCTGTAGGCAGCAATGCCTATGGCGTTTTCCAGCGCCCCCGTGCCCTTGAGGATGTGGAAGAGTCCGCCGGCGATGAAAACGATGAAAAGGAACTGGGCGGCGTTGATCATCCCCTCGGGAATAGCCACGAAGACACGGAAGAAGTGCAAATTGGCAATATCGGACAGGTACTCGAAGGAGCCTGGAATTACCCGGCTCCGGCCATTCACCACTTCCCGCGCGAATTCGCCGGCGGGCACGAAGAAGGTCATCGCATAGACGACCACCAGCACCATGAAGATCAGGACCATTGGGTCTGGAAACTCACGGAACCACTGACGTTTCCGGGAAGCGGCAGGCTTGCGGTCATCGGACTGTTGTTGGCTCATGGTCACCCTTTGGGTCGCTGTGCGACCTCGTTGGAGTTGTCGTGGGTTGTGGATCACTCGGAGCGGGAAGTTCCCTGCGAGAAGTAGCGGGACACCAGGCCCATCAGGAAGGTGGCGGCGGGTCCCATGCAGTCATCGTTGAAGTCGTAGTGCGGGTTGTGCACGCTGCATGGTCCCAGGGGCAACCCTTCGTCGTGGCCGTTATCGCCGTTGCCGACGATGAAGTAGCAGCCAGGCACCTGCTCGAGAAAGTAGGCGCAGTCCTCGCTGCCGGTAAGGGGCGCGGTGGGCGCTTCGACTCGCTCGTCGCCGAACATCTCTCGGGCGGTGTCGATGGCAAGCTGGGTCTCGGCCGGGGCGTTAATCAACACCGGATAACCGCGCACGTAGTCGATCTCGCAGCGGCAGTCGAAGGACTCTGCCTGGGACTCGGCCAGGGTGCGAATGCGGCGCTCGAGGGTATCGCGCACCTCGGGGTCCAGGGTACGCACGCTGAGCTCTAGCTCGGCGCTGTTGGGAATGACGTTGGCGCTGGAGCCGGCCTGCATCCGGCCTACGCTGATCACCGAGACGAGGTTGGGATCGACGTTGCGCCCGACGATGCTCTGCAGTGCCAGCACGGTGGCAGCCGCTGGCAGAGTGGGGTCGGCGGCCAGCTGCGGCAGGGCCCCGTGGCCGCCCTTGCCAATGAAGGTCAGCGTGACCGTGTCCGAGGAAGCCATGAAGGCACCCTCCCTGAAACACAGGTGGCCCACGGGCTTGCCGGGGAAATTGTGCAGCGCAAAGAGGGAATCGCAGGGGAAGCGCTCGAAGAGGCCGTCTTCGATCATGCACAGTGCCCCGCCACCGCCACCCAGCTCCTCAGCAGGCTGGAAGATCAGGTTCAGGGTGCCGCTGCCGGGCAGCCCCTGCTCGCGATGCTGGCGGGCCAAGGCCTCGGCAGCACCCAGTAGGATGGCGGTGTGGCCGTCATGGCCGCAGGCGTGCATCTTGCCGGGAACCTGGCTGGCCCAGGGCAAGCCGGTCTCCTCCTGGATGGGCAGGGCATCCATATCGGCGCGCAGGCCGAGTCGCGGGCCCGAATTGTCGCCCCAGCGCAGCACGCCGACCACGCCGGTAGTGGCGATGCCGGTGTGAACCTCATAGCCCCACTCCTCCAGCCGCTCTGCCACTAGCTGGCTGGTGGCAAACTCCTCGAAACCGAGCTCAGGGTGCTGATGGATATGGCGGCGGCAGGCCTGCATCTGGTCGATATCTGGCGTGATCGTCGAATGGGCTGTCATCGGCTTCGCCTCTTAGCATTGGAATTTGCGTCAATAGAGCCGATGTTGTCAGTGGTGACTGATATCGAAAAGACGATAAAATCTACTTGATGACACGCATAGGTGTTCACTTGAGATGAAAAACCACCATTTGAGGGCCCTGCTGAAGGTGGCCGAAGAAGGGTCGATTCGAGGGGCCGCCAGGGCGCTGCACCTGAGTCAGAGCGCCCTGACCCGCGCGCTGCGCGAACTGGAGGCCGACCTTGGATCGGAGCTGCTGATACGCAGCTACCGCGGCGTCGAGTTCACACCGTCGGGCAAGGTGCTACTGAAACGGGCGCGCCTGGCGTTCTCCACCCTGGACAAGGCCAGGGATGAAATACGTTGGCTGCGCGGCGGCTCGGGCGTGCAGGTCACGGTGGCGGTGACCACCGCAATCGCGACCACGTCTCTGCCCGCCGTGCTTCGGGAGTTCGAGCGCGAGCAGCCTGATGCCAGCCTCAGCCTGGAGGAAGGCATGATGAGCACGGTGCTACCGGGCCTAATGGAGGGACGCATCGACTTCGCCATCGCCGTGGCCGAGGCGGATCAGCTACCCCACGAGATCACCTTCGAACCGCTGACCGAGCTGCTCTCGGAACCCATGGCGCGTGAAGGTCACGCATTGCTGGGTGCCACCGACTGGTCCCAGATGGCTGAGGCGCGCTGGGTGCTGAACCTGGCGGTCGGCAGCTCGGCACAGCGGCTGATCGACTGGCTCGAGGCTCAAGACATCTCGATCTCGCAGCGGGTGGTAAAGTGCGATTCTCCAATCATGATGGTTGAGCTGATGCGACGCACTGATCTGATCGGCTTCGGCCCGCGGTTCTTTGTCGACGATCCGCTTTCCGGCCGTGGGTTAGCCTGCTTCGACACCCTGGCCACCTTTCCGGCCTATACTATCGGCCTGCTCAAGCTGCGCGGCGTGCCCCTCCACCCCGGGGCCGAGCGGCTCGCGACCCTGTTCAGACGCCATATCTCCTTGCTGAATCTATCGCGCCGGCCATCGAGTCAATGAGTGAGTTGGCTCAGCGGGCTAATCCCCGCCCCGCGGGCTGGTAGCCTGACGCAAACCAACGGGTCTCCGAGAATGCCGGTACGTTCAGCTCAATGCCGGGCACGCGGGTGATGCCATGAGCGCGGCGCTCGAGGAGCGTTTCCGTGCGGCGCTCCGTTAGCGCAAAGCCTCGTTGCCAACGTTCCCTTTCTCTCTTCGTTCGCCCCCATCTCCTTGCCATGCTGCCTTCAAATTCATGAGGGAGTTGAGCCGATGCGTCTATTCCTGTGCGAGAAGCCTTCGCAGGCCCGAGATATTGCCCGTGTGATCGGTGCCGGCCAGCGCAGCGAGGGCTTCCTGAAGGGCGAGGGGTGTGTCGTGACCTGGGGGTTCGGGCATCTGCTCGAGCAGGCCCCGCCGGAGCAGTACGACCCGGCGCTCAAGCGCTGGTCGCTGGAGGCGCTGCCAATTCTGCCTTCGACCTGGAAGATGGAGATCAAGAAGAGCGGCCGCAAGCAGTTCGGTGTCGTGAAGAAGCTGCTGGGCCAGGCGACCGAGGTGGTAGTGGCCACCGATGCCGACCGGGAAGGGGAAACCATCGCCCGCGAAATCTTGGATCACTGCGGCTATCGGGGGAAGGTCTCCCGCCTGTGGCTCTCGGCCCTGGATGATGCCTCGATCCGCAAGGCCCTGGCCGGCATCAGGCCCGGCGAGGCGACCTACCCGCTATATCTGGCTGGGCTCGGGCGTAGCCGGGCCGATTGGCTGGTCGGGATGAACCTGACCCGGGCCTATACGGTGCTGGCCCAGCGACAGGGCCATCAGGGAGTACTCTCGGTGGAGCGTGTGCAGACGCCTGCGCTGCGCCTGGTTGTGGATCGCGACCGGGAGATTGCCTACTTCGTTCCCCAGCCCTTCTGGGAAGTCGTGGCGCATCTGCAGGCGTCGGGCGGGACCTTTCAGGCGAAGTGGCAACCGAGTGATGCCTCGATCCAGGATGCCGCGGGGCGCTGCGTCAGCGAGGAAGCCGCCCGGTCATTGGCTCAGCGAGTCACCGGGCAGCAGGGGCGTGTCAGCCACCTCGAGACGAGCCGCAAGAAGGAGGCGGCGCCACTGGTGATGGATCTCTCATCGCTGCAGCAGGAGGCGTCGCGCCGCTTTGGTTACGGTGCCCAGCAGGTATTGGATATCGCCCAGGCGCTCTACGAAGTCCACAAGGCGACCAGCTACCCGCGAACCGACTGTCGGTATCTGCCGGAGTCGCAGCGCGATGATGCCGAACGCATCGTGACGATGCTGCTGCACTCGGATGAGGTGCTGTCACCGCTTCGCCAGCGGCTGGACACGAGCCGCAAGAGCCGTGTCTGGAACGACAGCAAGATTACCGCCCACCACGGCATCATCCCGACCGCGGCCTGCGACCTGGCCAAGTTGAGCGATGACGAGCGCAACGTCTACGACCTGATTCGTCGCCACTACCTGGCCCAGTTTCTGCCGGCTCACGAGTACGATCGGACCGAGGTGCGGGTAGACCTGGAGGGCGAAGCGTTTGTGGCCTCAGGGCGGCAGGTGCGTGTGGAAGGGTGGCGCGAACTCTTTCCCCGGGCGGCGGTTGGAGATGGCGGCGACGAGGAGCGGGAAGCGCCCCCGCTGCCGTCGCTGAGCGAGGGGGAGTGCTGCCAGGCCCGTCAGCTTGAGGTGCTGGCCAAACAAACGACACCGCCCAAGCCCTTCACCGAGGGCACCCTGGTCGCCGCCATGAAGCATGCCGCTCGGTTCGTGACAGACGAGCGCCTGAAGGCGCGTCTCAAGGAGACGGCAGGGATCGGCACCGAGGCAACGCGAGCCGGCATCATCGAGACCTTGCTGAAGCGGGGCTTCATCAAGCGGCAGAATCGGGCCCTGGTTTCGACGCCGACCGGCCAGAAGCTGATCGATGCGCTGCCTACCGTCATCACCAATCCCGGCATGACGGCGCTCTGGGAACAGGCGTTGGATGACGTCGCGGCAGGGCACCTGGCGCTGCAGGAGTTCATGGGCCGTCAGGCCGGGATGGTAGAGAAGCTGGTGCAGCATGCGCGCGAGTCCACGGTGACGATGCCTCAGTCGAAGAGCAAGACGCCAGGAAAAGGCGCTGGCAGCCGGCGCAAAGCGTCATCATCTTGACCCTAAGAGGGGTAGGCTCAATAATGAGAGCCGTACCCCGTTGGTTGCTGACGGTCATCACGCAACGCCCTTTGAGCGCCAACGCTCAATCCCCCAAAGTATTCGCACCTCGCGAGACGAATACGCCCCATCCCGCCTATACGGCTCACACTGCATCATCAACAGTCGGGGTTCGAGGTTCATTAGTCCCAGGCCAACTTGGTTGGTTGGCCACCTATCTCATACGACGACCGGCCTGCCGGCTACCTTGATCCAGGGTAGCAGCCAGGCCGGTTGACGTTTCCACGCTGGAAACGCCTGCCCTTCTGCGGAGCCCGCCGCATCACCAACGGGAGCCCTTTGTGCAGGGATCTGTGCTTGATCGACCGAATGCGTCCGCGAAGAGATTCGGGTGCCACCGTGAGCGAAGCATGGCAACGAGGGACATGCCTTGGCTCCAGTTGCATGGCGGACATCCTGGTACTTGTCGATACGGCGACGACCCTGTTGATGCCCTCTATGGTCTTCAATCCCAAGACGTGGCGTGCCGCGTCTTGCGAGTGGGGATATCGAGGAGACGCTGCCCAAGCAATGAGCAGCCTTCCAGTGGGCAAGTGCCGCCGCTGGCGGCCCGGTGGTCTCGACCGGTTCCAACCGAGACACCCCAGGCACCCAGGCGTTTCAAGGGTGCGCCGCTTGGCGGTACGCCGTCACCCAAGGCCTCGCGCATCCCGAGACGAGGCCGCCCATTCGGGCTGGATGCCACTGCGATTACCACCCATTCGGGGAGATGCCTCCCCAGGGGGGCGGACCCCCTGGAACCTGGAGGAAGACCCCATGGCCACGATTGTCGACGACCATGTCATGGTCTGTGACGACTGCCTGATGATCATCGCCAACGACGATGCCACCGGGCTGGATCACTTCCTGGATGAGGAGAGCGCTGCTGCCCGAGAAAGGGAGGTGCGTGATTCCATCTACGCAGCGCAGCGCGACGGGAACACCCTCGTCGTCGGCGATAGCGAGCACGACGAAGCGTTCTCGACCTCATCCTGCGACTGCTGCCACACCCACCTGGCGGGCGCTCGGCACCACTGCGTGCTGATGGGCTGAGCCAGCGTCTGAATCCACCCCTTGCCCACCCGGGAAGCCACTCGACTTCCCAGAGGGGGGGGCGAGTGTCTTCCGGGCGCACACCGCAACCCACCGAGGAGACACTCCATGACGAACTCCACTCACCAGAGTGCCACCACTGGCTTCTTCGATCTGCATATCACCGGCCTTGGCTATCTCAACCGCATCCGAGAGGTCAGGCCGAAGCGTGGAGACGCGTTCTGGGCATGCGATATCGCCGCCCTGAACGGCCCCGCGGACGATGTGGGCTATACCCGCTTCGACTGCCGGATCAGCGGCCGTGAGGCCGAAGCGCTCGTCAAACGCTGCCGTCAGGCGGTGTATCAAGGTCGCAAGGTGCTGGTGGGCTTCAAGCTGGGCGACCTCTGGACGGACACCTTCGTCTACTCCAGAGGCGACAAGGCGGGCCAGACCGGCGTCAGTCTCAAGGCGCGCCTGCTGTTCATCAGCTGGATAAAGGTGAACGGCGAGATGGTTTACCAGGCACCCCGCCGCGACGAGCAGACTGCCGGCAACGACAGATCCGCTGCCTCAGTGGAGCCGTCTGAAGCCGGCAATGGCTACGCCGCTGCCCACGCGGGAGAAGCGGCCGGCTCCTTCGATTCGCCGGCCATGCACTGATCCACAGCGCTTCCATCAACCTACCCAGCCGGGGATTTACCTCCCCGTCGGGGAGGTTCTTCTCGGCGATGACAGTCCGCTGGAGAAGACAATGCGAGTGGAAGTTAACCAACTGCTCTACGATCCGCGAGATCCGATCTGCTTCTACATCCTGAGCGAGAGTGCCGGGAGGCTGTACGCCTTCGTGCAGTGCATCGATCGGGGCATGGATCTCAAGGCTCACTACCGCGCCCGCTATTGGGGCGAGTACAGCCACGACGACCCGGATGGCAGCATCCGTCTCATCCTGACTCACGGGGGTAAATGGCCAGGCCTGCCCCTCGACTAACCACATTGCCCATCACCACCCAGCCGGGGAAATGCCTCCCCGCTGGGAAGGTTCTCCCCGGTGCTGTTATGAACGGGAGAACCACGATGGAACACTTTGTCCCTAATCCCTATGCGGTCGAAGGTGCGCTGATTCGGGAGGCGGTGCTGCGCGAGCAGTTTCGTCTCACGGTGCATGGCACGCGCTGGGAGTATGACGATACCGCTCCCTCGGACCCCTGGTTCGAGGAGACAACCGTCATCGACGCTGGCAGCTTTGCGACGGTCACCGAGATCGTCCATGCAGAGCCCGACCTTCTGGCGCATATCGGCCCGGAGGTCATGCTGTCTCACGCCGAGGTGCGAGACCGGTACGGTCGCCTTGTGGCAGCAGCACGCTTTACGACGGGTGCCTTCGAGTGGCTCATGCCGCCCACCGTTCAGGAAGCGTCTGCGCTACGCGAGCGCGAGCAGGCACTGGAGCAGCGGGCCAGGGAGGAGATTGCCCTGGCAGACAACGTCAGCGCAGCGCGCTGGCTTCGCGAGCAGGCGGCAGGCGTGCGGCTGCAGCTGGCTCTGGACCACTACTATCGACCCTATGTGCGCCGAGAGCTCGAGGCGCTCAGCGTCATGCCAAGGCACTGACGATTCCCAACCTGCGAAGAACGCCCCATTCCGGGGCGTTTTTCCTTTCCCCGCCTGATTACGCTTTCCAATCGACCCGCCCCCGCAAACCCGAGAACCTCCTGCCTCAACGCCATTGAATGGACTCCTTGAGGCAACGCATGCTCAACCTTCCCACCCTCTCGACCGCTGCGCTGATCGCCACCACGCTGCTGGCGGGCTGTGCGCATCAGCCGCAACAGGCTCCTGAACCCTCGAACGCCGACTCTCTGGTGCTTTCGCTGCCGTACTTCGACGTGGACGGCGAGCGGCATCGGGCCGTGGTCACCGGCCCCAACCCGCCGACGACCGAGGCCGTGACTCCGGACATTTACAGCGACGAACTGCCCTCCGTTGAGGTCATTCGCACCGGGCGTTACCAGCTGGTGGCCACTCAGGCCTCGCTGGGTCAGCGCTACCTCCTGGAGCAGACCATCGACGTGCGCATTCCGGCATCCATGACCACCACTGTGGAGGATGCGCTGCATCACACCCTGCGCCATACCGGCTATTCGCTCTGCCCCGCGCCCGGCCCCGCTCAGCGCACCCTCTACCGCAAGCCGCTGCCGGCGGCCCACTACCGGCTGGGCCCGATGCCGCTGCGCGAAGCCCTTCAGGTGCTGGGCGGCGACGCCTGGGAGCTGGAGGTCGACCCTGTCGCCAGAGAGGTCTGCTACCAGGTGCGGGATATCCGCTATGCGCCGGGGCACGGCGACGACAGCCGTGACGAGCGCAACGAAGCAGTGGCGGAGGTGAGCGATGCGTGAGCCTACTGAGCTGTCGCCCAACCACAAGCCGACGGAGCCGCAGCGTCGCCGCAAGTTCGGGGCAGGGAAGGGCAGCAGGAAGACCCTCTACGGTCTGCTGACGGTCAGCCTGGCCGGTGCCGTGGTGTCGGGGGCTCTGCTGTTGAGGCCGGCGCCTGAGGAGGTGCCGGTGGAATCTCTGGTGCAGTCCCAGGTTCAGCAGGCGGTGGTGCCCCTGGAGGAGGCGCTCGCCCGAGTGGAATCGCAGCAGACGGTGCTGGAGCAGCACCTGGCGGAGCTGGACCAGCGTCTCGAGCGAGCCGAGCAGCGCGGGCTGGAGAATGCCGCCGATATCACCGCCGCACAGGCGCAGCTGGAACAGCGGGATCCGCTTGAGCCCCGCCTGGCCGAGCTATCCGAGACGCTGAGCCACCTGGATAGCGAGCTCAACCTGCGCGTCACCGCCCAGAACGAGCAGATCCAGACGCTGGAGAAGCGCCTCGAGAAGAGCCGGCAGGCGGCACCACGCCCGGCACCTGCCCGCCAGGCGCCGCGGCCAGCGGCCCCGCCGTCGCCCCCGTTCCAGGTCACCGGCGTCGAGTCCCGGGGCGGGCGCCCCTACGTTGGCGTTTCGCCTAACGGCCTGCCGAGCCTGCGCGATATCCGGCTGATTGGCGTTGGGGATCGCCAGGATGGCTGGGAGCTGACCAGTATCCGCAGCACCCACGCCGTCTTCAGCCGCAACGGCCGCTCGGTCGACGTCCAGATTCCCTGAGCCCACCGGAGATCTTGCGATGACCACCATGGCACCTGCTGTTTTGCCCGCTGTGACCGTTGCCGTGGCGCTGCTGGCCAGCCAGGCCGCTGCCCAGTCCACTGCCCAGTCCACCATGGAGCATCGCCCCGATGCCTCCGCCGTGATTCAGGAGGCCCAGCGGCTGCTCGAGAGCGAGCGCACCACCACGCGCACGCAGCGGGCCGAGGCCTGGAGGCTGACCGAGCGCGACTGGGAGCGCTACGAGACCCTGATGGAGGGGCCGCGAGGGATCTGGTCGCCCAACCTCGACCCCATCACTGCCCTGGGCGTGGAGGCGCGCAGCGCCGAGGAGCGCCGCCGCTATGCGGAGCTGCTGGTAGAAGTGGAGCGCGAGCGCACCGAGCGGGAGCTGGCATTCCAGCGGGCCTACGACGAGGCCTGGCAGCGCCTCTATCCCGATGAGATGCCGGTGGACGAGTTCACCCTGCGGCCACGCAATGCCTTTCGCTTCACCGACGAGGGTGCGCTGCAGGCGCGGCTGACGGTGTATGTGGCGGCCGAGGCGTGCGAGCGCTGCGACAGCACCGTCAGCGAGCTGCTGGCCCAGGGCGCCCAGATGGACATCTTCGTGCTCGACAGCGACGGCGACGACGCTGTGATACGCGACTGGGCCCGCCGCGTGGGCGTGCCGGCTGCCCGCGTGCGGGCAAGAGATATCACCCTCAACCACGGCGAACCGAACCTAGAGCAGGGTATCACCGTCGGGTCGCTGCCCCAGGTCTATCCCAGGTGAGGGAGGCGGTCAGTATGGGGCGGAAAGCATGTCCACATCTGGTGATGGGCCTGGCACTAGGTTGTTGCCTGGCAGTGCTGGCATCGCTGGCCAAGGCGGCAGCGGTGCCTCCGGCCTATTTCGATGCAGCAAGCCTGCATCACGTCCCGCCTGAAGTGCTCTATGCGGTGGCGACAACTGAGTCGGTGGTCAGCCTGAAGACGGGTCGCCGTCCCTGGCCATGGACGCTGAACGTGGCGGGGGAGGGCTTCCGCTTCGCAACCCGCCGGGCGGCCTGCAGCGCCCTGATGCAGGCCCTCCAGGAGACTCGCCTGGTGGACGTGGGCATTGCCCAGCTTAACGTGCGCTGGCAGCCGCAGCTATTCGGCGCCGGCAAGCGCTTCTCGAATCCCTGCGATGCCCTCAACCCCTACGCCAATCTGGAGGAGGCGGCACGGCTGCTGCGCGGCCACTTCGAGGCCACCGGTGACTGGGTTCAGGCGGCCGGGCGCTACCACCGACCCGCCGGCGGGGAGCCAGCGGCCCGCTATCGCCGCATCGTTGCCGCAGAGCTCGAGCGCTTGAGCACGTCTCGCCAGCGGCAGCTGGCAGCCAACTGAAGGAGATGCCATCAATGACCTGTTCTGCCCCCTATCGCTGCCCCTACTGCGGGGCATTGGCCTGGCGGGAGCCCCGCGAAATCGAGCCGCCCGTCGACTACTGCCACGGAGATGCCCATGGCTCCCCTGAAGAGTATCGGGAGGAGAGCAGTGAGGTTGCGCTGGAGGAAGATCTTGATGCTGATGCGTGACTGTCGCTGCCGGGCGTTATCTCTGCTGATGGTTGGGCTCTTCGGGCTACTTGTCGCCAGTGCCCAGGCAGAAACCATGGCCCGAATGTCATCGTCTGGGCGCCCTGTGCTGGAGGTGCTCGCCGATCATGGCGGTGAGCCGGCCCGTCCCTACTTTGTTGCCATCGGCATGGCTAATGTGCCGGAGGCGGAGGGCTATGTGCCGGACACGCGGGCACCGGTGCCGTTCGGGGAGGCGGATATGCTGCCGGTGAGCAGCGAGCGGCTATCCCCCGGGGAGGTTGGCTTTCGCCCGCTTGAGCTGCCCGGCCGCATGACGCCTTTCTTCCTGGTCGGAGACGATCCGCTGTCGCTGCGCTGGCTGGAGGCTCGCGGGGAGATCCTGAGCGAGCTTAACGCCGTGGGGCTGATCGTTCAGGTGGCCACGCCCGAGGGGCTACAGCGCTTGCGCGAGACGGCGCCAGGGCTCGAGCTGCGGCCCACGGCAGGGGACGATCTGGCCGGCCGGCTGGGACTTGCTCACTACCCGGTGCTGGTGACGTCTCAAGGGCTGGAGCAGTAGAGGACGCGCGATGAACCAGACACACCCCCTGGAGGCGCTACTGCGCCCAGCGGTAGAGCTCAATACCGCCCTGGTCTGCCTGGCCTGTGCGGTGCTCTGCGTCATGGCGCCCTGGTCGCTGGCCTTGTCGCCCAGCGTGGGCTATGGCATGGCGGCAGGCTTTGCCGCCTTCGGGCTTTGGCGTGTTCGACAGGCCTGGTTGGTACTTCGCTACCGTCGCAACATGAAGCGCCTGCCGCGCTTCGCGCTGCGCAGTCGGCAGATTCCGGTCAGCCAGCGACTGCTGTGGATGGGCAAGGGCTTCAAGTGGGAGGCGCGCCACACCCAACGGCTCCATGAGAGCCAGCAGCCTCACGTGCAACGCTATCTGCGTCCGGGGCCAGCCTACCGCTGGGCCCGTGAGCTGGAGAATCGGCTGGAACGCTATGGGACCAGTCGGCCGCTGGTGAAACTGCTCGCCGCGGATGTGACCTGGAATCCGGTGCGCCCGCTGCCGCCGGTGGGCGGCATGGCAGCACTGCATGCCGTGGAGTGGAAGGAGCGCGATGTCTACTTGCCCCTCGGGGAGCGGGTGGGTCACACCCTGGTGGAGGGCACCACCCGGGTTGGCAAGACCCGGCTCGCCGAGATCCTGATCACCCAGGACATCCATCGCGGTGACGTGGTGATCGCCTTCGACCCCAAGGGCGATGCAGACCTGATGATCCGCATGTATGCCGAGGCTCAGCGGGCGGGCCGCGGCGACGAGTTCTACGTCTTCCATCTGGGCTGGCCAGATATCTCGGCGCGCTACAACGCCGTGGGCCGCTTCGGGCGCATCTCGGAAGTGGCCACCCGGCTTGCCGGCCAGCTCTCCGGGGAGGGCAACAGCGCCGCCTTCCGCGAGTTCGCCTGGCGCTTCGTCAACATCGTGGCCCGGGCCCGTCATGCACTGGGGCAGCGCCCCACCTACGATCAGATCCTCTCGGATGTGGTGAACATCGATGGCCTGATGATCGAGTATGCCCAGCAGACCCTGACGCGCCATGACCAGCACGCCTGGGAGCGCATCACCACCATCGAGGGCAAGCTCAACGACAAGAACATCCCCCGCCAGTTTCAGGGGCGCGACAAGCGGGTGGTGGCCATCGAGCAGTATCTGCAGCAGGTCAAGGTGGTGGACGCCGTGCTCGAGGGGCTGCGCAGCGCCGTGCGCTACGACAAAACCTACTTCGACAAGATCGTGGCGAGCCTTCTGCCGCTGCTGGAGAAGCTGACCACCGGGCGTATCGCCGAGTTGCTCTCGCCGGACTATGACGATATCGAAGACCCCCGGCCGATCATCGACTGGCAGCAGATCATCCGCAAACGGGGCATCGTCTACGTGGGCCTGGATGCCATGTCTGATTTCGAGGTGGCCCAGGCGGTGGGCAATTCGATGTTCGCCGACCTGGTCTCGGTGGCCGGCCATATCTACAAACACGGCATCGATGACGGCCTGCCGGCGGTGAACGGCAAGCGCATGGGCAAGGTACCGATCAACCTGCACTGCGACGAGTTCAACGAGCTGATGGGCGACGAGTTCATCCCGCTCATCAACAAGGGGGGCGGCGCCGGCATCCAGGTCACCGCCTACACCCAGACCCTCTCCGACATCGAGGCACGCATCGGCAACGCCGCCAAGGCCGGTCAGGTGGTCGGCAACTTCAACAACCTGGTGATGCTGCGGGTACGCGAGGAGAAGACCGCCGAGCTGCTGACCCGACAGCTGCGCCAGGTCAACGTGGCTACCCGCATGCTGGTCAGCATGGCCTCCGACTCCAGCGACATTGCCAACGACATCGACTTCACCAGCTCCGGCGGCGACCGCATCAGCACCGTACAGGTGCCGATGATCGAGCCGGCGGACGTGGTCTCGCTGCCCAAGGGGCAGGCCTTCGCCCTGCTCGAGGGCGGCCAGCTCTGGAAGGTGCGCATGCCCTTGCCGCTGCTCGACAGGCACGAGGACATCCCCGGCAGCATCGCCGAGCTCGCCGAGCGCATGAAGCGCGACTACACCACCGGCGAGCAGTGGTGGACCGCGGTGATGCCACCGCCGGTGAACCTGGAGCTGGGCGAGCTAGGGGCTGAACTCCCGATGCGGGCCCGCGATGCCCAGGAGTCGCCGCCTGCGCGGACAGAAGCTCGAGCGGAGGCGCGGGACATAGGCGAGGCCAAGGCGCGCCGGCAGGGGGAGGAGGCTGAGGATCAGCTGCTCAACGAGTGGCCGCTGGCCCAAGAGATGGAGAATCGTGATGAACCTCGAGACAGCGCCCGTGAAGGATGACGCCGCGGTTACCGCCATCGTCTCCAGTGTTGCCCTGGAGAGCGGCTCCCTGAGTGAGCTGCCTCAGGCCCTGTTCGGGCTACTCGACTACGTGGTCATCGGGATCGACCGCGTCGAGCTGACCCAGCATGCCTATCGCAAGGGGCTTTCGCCGGTATGGGAGCAGGGCGAGCACCCTCATGAGGGGCGGCTGATCCTGCACTACCACGATCGCCGCTGGTCGCTGCTCTGCTCGCTGACGCCAGTCAGGGTGCACTGAGATGGCCACGGCGGAACGTGCCCAGGAAACTCGACGCGGCTGGTTCTCCACGCTGTTCGGGCTTCCATTTCAGATTATGGCGGTGCTGGTCGTGTCGCTGCTGATGTCGGTGCTGGTCGAGTGGGCGGGAATCCACTGGCAGTGGTGGAGCCAGCCCGGGGCCCAGCATGCGCTGGAGACCCTGGAAACCGAAGTGGCCCGACTGGATACCCACTTCACGCGCTCGCTGCTGGTCTCGGACCCGGTCGCCCTGGCGACCCGAGCCGTCACCAGCGCCCACGAGTGGCTGTTCGTGAGGAGCGGGATAGCGGCCTGGCTTGAGACCAGTGCCCATCACGGAGGCTGGCTCGGCACCCTGCATATCTACGTGCAGGCGGCGCTCTACGTCACGCTGATGACCCTGACCCGCGTGGTCATTCTGCTGCTGACCTCGCCGCTCTTTGCTTTGGCGGCCCTGGTTGGTTTCGTCGACGGCCTGGTGCGCCGCGACCTGCGCCGCTTCGGTGCGGGGCGCGAGTCCGCTTTCATCTACCACCATGCCAAGCGGGCCATCACGCCGGTCTTCGTGGTGGGCTGGCTGTTCTACCTGAGCGTGCCCTTCGCCATTCATCCCAACGCCTTCCTGCTGCCCTGCGCGGCCCTATTTGGCTTGCTGGTCAGCATCGCCACGGGAAGCTTCAAGAAGTACCTCTGAAACTCCACATCGCAGGCCTTCCGCGGCCTCGCCGCTATCGTCCGGAGCCGGTTCAGGCTCCGCTGCTTGCGTGCCTAGGGAATTGAGCGGTCACAGATAAACGTGGTGTGCGGCGCTTATGGTTTCCTGCTGCGCTGCACCCTGGCGGGCGACAGGATGAGGACAATGCCAGCCAACGGATGGACTGTCTTGCCATGACGTTTCGCCGCTTGCCACGGGCCCTGTCGCCCCTGCTTCTGACGCTGCTGATCGCTCAACTCGGCGCTACCTACTCCGCCTATGCCAACGACCGCGACGGCGTGCGCGATGAGATCGCCCGCCAGGACCTGGCCCTGATCCAGGATCAGCTGGCCCAGATTCAGCGCATTGTGGATCGGCTCGAGAGCCGCGTTGGGGAGTTCGACCCTGAGACCACTCGTGTCTTCCTGGATGTGCCGCGCCTGCGCCGGGATATCCAAGCCGTGGACAAGGGCATCGATGACGTACTCGAACCGCCTCGATTGCCGCCCCGCCAGCCGGTGCCCCTCGCCGGGGACTACCTGCGGGAGTTGCGCTAATGGAGGCCTTCGCCGCCGGTGCCGGCTTCGAGGCGCCACCCCTGGGAGTCCTTATTGCCGGGGTGGGCTGCACCGTGGTGCTGCTCTGGGCGTGTTGGAGCGCCATCTCCTCCTATCGAGGCTACGCCAAGGGGCGCGTCAGCGGCGATGACTTCGGCTTTGCCGCGCTGCGCGCCGTCTTTCTGGTCGTGGTGATGTTCTGGATTTTCCTATGAGGTCACCGGCCTCGAACCCTGCGTCATTCAGCAATTCGTTACTCAAGAAGGAGCTCGTTATGACTACCGTGCGTTCACTCTTCTCTCGTACTCGTACACGGGGACTCGCCGCCTTGGCAGCGGTGGGGCTAGTGCCGCAGGCCATGGGGCAGGGGCTGCCCACCATGGAGGCACCCTCACGTGGTGAAGGCGGTGGTCTGATCGAGACGCTGCAGAACTACCTCTACGATTTCGGCGCCCTTGGCGGTCTCATCCTGGCCACGGTGGCATTCATCATCGTCGCCATCGCATCCATCGCCACCTTCAACGAGGCACGGGTTCGCGGGGAGTGGTCGAAGTTCGGCGTAGTGGTCGTCGTGGGGGTAGTGCTGATCGTGGCCATCATCTGGCTGGCGACCAAGGCCGCGGAGATCCTCTGATGGTCAATCGTCTCGACTTTCTGCCGACCCGTCTGAATGCCGCACCGGTGGTGTTTCGGGGCATGACCGGGCACGAGGTTGGGATGATGGCTCTGGGCGGAGTAGCCGCGGGCTTGCTTCCGGGCGCGATCGGCGCCTGGCTGCTGGGAGCCATCGCCATGGTGCCGACCGTGGCGTTTGCCTGTGCCGGCATGGCGCTCTACGTCGGTGGCGCCGTGATGCGGCGGCTACGTCGCGGCCGTCCCGCCTCCTGGCTCTACCGCAGCCTTCAGTTCCGCCTGGCCCGGCAAGGCATACGCCTGTGGGGCGGCGAGACCCTGATCACCCGCTCCGGCCCCTACTCGCGGCGGCGGATGCGCTACCAGCCGGGAGGACGGCCATGAGTCGCTTTCGTCACGCCCTGAGCGCCCGGGATGCCCATATCACCACCCTGCGCCTGGTCATCGCGGTGCTGGCCCTGCTGAGCGCCGGCCTGTGGTGGGGCTGGAAGTCGGCCCCGG
Organism: Halomonas sp. LES1; assembly: GCF_031846005.1. Lineage (NCBI taxonomy): Bacteria > Pseudomonadati > Pseudomonadota > Gammaproteobacteria > Oceanospirillales > Halomonadaceae > Halomonas > Halomonas sp. LES1. The sequence goes on along the minus strand of NZ_JAVRGC010000003.1, from coordinate 536,462 downwards.
AGAACCTAACCATCCACAATCCGCCCGACCTGCGCTCCGGCAGCACCCGCGCCTGGTGGGAGGTCGACCCCTCGAGCGTCTACGCCTTCGGGTTCTACGTCTGGCAGCAGATCAACCGCTGGCCCTCCGACGGCCAGAGCGACTATCAACGCAACCTGCAGGCCTACTCGCCCTTTCTCACCCCCTCCTGCCAGCGCTACCTGGACAACGACTACGAGACCCGCAACCGCCGTCAAGAGCTCTCCGGGCGCGTGCGCGGCATCTATGAGATTCCCGGGCGCGGCTATCGCGCCAGTGCCGTCGAGGTGCTGAGCCGAGATGCCTGGGTGGTGACCCTGGATATGGCCATCGACGAACAGTACGCCGGCACGCCGGTTCGCGATCTGTTCATTCGCTACCCGCTGCGGGTGGTGAGGGCCGACGTAGACCCTCAGCGCAACCCCTGGGGCCTGCAGGTGGACTGCTTCGATGGCATTCCACAGCGGCTGTCGGTACCAGATGCAGAGAAGCAAGGAGGCTCCTCATGAAGCGTGTGATGCTGGCCTGGTTGGTCACCGCCGTGTTCGCCGGTGAGGCGCTGGCGGTGGAGGTCATGCACTGGGAACGTCGACCGCTGGCGATACCGCTGCCGGTGGATGAGGAGCGGATTGTCACCCTGGACCGCAACGTTCGCGTGGGCCTGCCACCGGCATTGGCCAATCCCGAGGTACTGCGCGTACAGAGCGCCGGGGGCGTACTCTACCTGAAGGCCTTCGAGACCTTCGAGACCCAGCGTGTTCGCGTGCAAGACGTGGAGAGCGGGGATGTGCTGCTGCTGGACCTGTCGGCTGGGGAGGGCGTTAGTAGCGAGGAGATCCTGGTGGTGGATAGCCGAGAGTCATCCACGGCCAGTTCTTCCTCGGGCAGCGGCGGGGCGAAGACAGTATCGACCCCGCCATCGTCGGCTCAAGCGTCAGGCACTGCTGCACAGCGCGCGTCCACCACGCCTGTACCGGTGCTACTGACCCGGCATGCCGCCCAGTCCCTCTATGCGCCGCAGCGCACCATCGAGCCCCTGCGCGGCGTCTCTCGCGTCCCCATGCGGCTGCCCGAGTCGCTGAGTACCCTGCTGCCGTCACTGCCGGTGACCGCCACGCCCCTGGGCGCCTGGCGGCTCGATGGCTGGATGGTCACCGCGGTGAAGCTCGAGAACAACGATCGGCGCCGAGCCTTCGAGCTGGATCCGCGCTGGCTGCAGGGGGACTTCTACTCGGCAACCTTCATGCACCCCTACCTGGCCCCGCGGGGCTCCATGGAGGACACCACCACGGTCTTCCTGGTCACTCGGCGTCGCGGTCTGGGCAGGGCGCTGATCCCGCTGGAGGCGATGGAGGAGACCGAGGAGGGCACCTCATGACGCTGCGCAGCAATACCCTGCTGAAGGTGCTGGTCCCGGCGCTGCTGGTGATCGTGCTGCTGATCCTGGTCCGCGGCCTGAGCGGCGACAATGCCGGCACGGATACCGAGACGGCCGAGGCGGACCCGACGCTGACATTGAATGACGACGAGCTGAAGGCGCTCGGCATCGAGGGCGATACCCCGAGGGATACCGTGGCCACCCTGGTGGGGCACGTCCAGGCCATGCGCCGTGACCTGGAGCAGGCTCAGGCCGAAACTCAGGCGCTGCGTGATCAGAACGAGCAGTTGATGAGTCGCCACCAGGACGTGGACGGTGCCATCGACGAGGCCCTGCGCCGTGAGCGCGAACGGCTGCGTCAGGAGATCGCCCGGTCCAAGCCGGACAGCTCCATGCTGGGCACCTTGCAGCGTCAGCTGGACCAGCTGCGCCGCCAGGTGGATGGGCAGCGTGATGATGACCTGCCCATCGGCCTGGGCCTTGAGGGAGGCGGTGGCCCCGATGGGACATCCTACTCGGGCCCTGGCTCGGAGCATGCGCTGACCTGGGTCGAGCCCCTGGATGCTCAAGAGGACGAACGTGGGCGGGGCGAGATGACCTTCCCGACCCGCTTCGGCGAAGCCGCCGAAGAGCTGAGCGAGTCGGCACAGCGTGCCACCAGCGCGGTGGAGAGCCGGGTGACGGGGCGTCCCGATGAATCCACCGTGGAGCCGGTCTACACCCTGCCGGAGAACTCCACCCTGATGGGCTCGGTGGCCATGACGGCGTTGCTGGGCCGGGTGCCGATCGATGGCACGGTCAACGACCCCTATCCGTTCAAGGTGGTGATCGGCCGCGAGAACCTCACCGCCAATGGCATCACCCTGCCTGAGGTGGAGAGCGCCATTGTCAGCGGCACGGCCACCGGTGACTGGACCCTCTCCTGCGTGCGCGGCCAAGTCAATTCGATGACCTTCGTCTTCGAGGACGGCACCGTGCGCACCCTGCCGGCCCCTGAAGACGTCAACTCGGATGAGGGATCGAGCCGCACCACCCTCGGCTGGCTCTCGGATCCGCGGGGCCTGCCTTGCATTCCCGGGGACCGTAAGACCAATGCCCAGCAGTTCCTGCTCACCAGCTTCATCCTCGGCGCTGCCGAGGCCGGGGCCGATGCCATGGCGATGAACGAGGTCACCACCAGTGTGGACAGTGGTGGAGTGGTGAGTGGCTTGACCGGCGACTCGGGGCGCTATGCCGCCAGCCAGGCCCTGGCCGGCGGTGTGTCGGACGTGCGCCAGTGGGTTCAGGAGCGTTTCGGCCAAACCTTCGACGCCGTTTACGTCCCGCCGGGGCAGCCGGTCGCCATCCATATCGAGCGTGAGCTGCCCATCGACTATGAAACCCAAGGAAGGAGGGTGCGATATGACCGCTCGAGTGCGGCCAATCTCGATCTGCCGTAGCGCCACCATGTCGATGGCGGCCTTGTTCACCAGCCTGACGATGACCGGGTGTGCGACCTCCCAGGAGGAGCTGATGCCGGTGGGCGACACCACCATGATGGAGATCTGGCAGCACCAGGCCGGCCACAGCACCGGTGAGCGCCGCCTGCTGGATGTGCGCAGCGAGCTGCGCCGTCCGCTGAAGAGTGACGACATGGTCACGGAGCAGCTGCGCTACAGCCGCGATGTGGGCAACGAGATCTACAGCCAGTTCCGCCGTCTGCCCAACCCTGACCTGGTGATGTACGTCTTTCCCCACCTGGCAGGTACGGAGCAAGTGCCGGTACCCGGCTACTCGACGGTATTTCCCCTCTACCAACGCATCCAGTACGCCATGCCCGGTGAGAGTGCACGAGCCACCGCGGACTGGGTCGACGGGAGGACCCTCTGATGTCCCAGTTCGATGCGTTGATGAATCGCCTATTCGGCAGCGCCAAGGCCGATGACAGTAACCAAGCGCGGGGCCTGGATGAACTGCTCTCGGCGCCGCCCCAGGCACGAGACTATGAGGCCCAGTCGATCGAGCCCGATGCCATCGCTGCCCTGAGCCATGATATCCAGGGGCGGCCGTTGGCTCTGCCCCGGGGCAAGGCGCCCTCCGTCGCTGAGCTTCGCTCCCACTTTCGCCGGGCACCGTCGTTCAGCAACTACCTTCCCTGGGTGGAGTACCTGCCCGAGTCGGGCTGCTTCCTGCTCGAGGATGGCGTCTCGGTGGGGGTGGTAGCCGAGGTCTTTCCCATCGCCACCGAGGGGCGCGAGCCGGAGTCCCTGGAAGCGATTCGCGACCAGATCGAGGCCGCCTTTCAGGACAGCCTGCCCGAGTACGAGCAGCACCCCTGGGTGGTGCAGCTCTTCGTCAAGGATGAGATCGATGCCCGCCCCGACCTGGAGCGCATGCGCGACTATGTGCGGCCTCGAGCCCGGGAGACCGAGTTCACCCAAGACTGGCTGGCGAGCATGGCCGCCCACCTCAAGGCCATCTCCAAGCCCGGCGGGCTGTTCCAAGATGACGGCGTGACCCAGACCCGCTGGCGGGGGCAGACCCGCCGCACGCGCTTGGTGCTCTACCGTTGGCTCGGCAAGAAACGCAAGGCAGGGGAACGCCAGCGAGGGCTCTCTCCCGAGCAGGCCGCGAACCAGGTCTATGAACGGCTGGCCGCGGCCCTGAGCGGTGCGGGCCTGCGCCTGGAGCGCTACGACGGTCGTGCCTTTCACCGCTGGCTGCTACCTCGCTTCAATCCCCATCCGCGGCTGGTTCCCGATGATCCGGCGCGCTTCTATGCCCTGTGCGACTACCCCGAGGATGCAGATGAGGTGGCCTGGAACTATGACCTGGCCGAAGGAATGCTCTTCAACTCTCCCCGGGGGGATGTTGAGACTGGGTATTGGTGGTTCGATGGGCTGCCCCAGTGCTGTGTAGTGGTGGAGGAGATGCGCCGAGCGCCGGTGGTGGGCCACCTCACCGGTGAGGTGCGACGTTCCGACGGCCAGGCGAGCAACGCCCTGATGGACAAGCTGCCCGAGGGCACCGAGGCGGTACTGACCATCGTGGCCACGCCCCAGGAGCCCCTGGAGGACCACATCAACCGCCTGCACAGCAAGGCAGTAGGCGACAGTGTGCTGGCCCGCCAGGTTCGCGAGGATTGCGAGACCGCCCGCCGCTACCTGGGTCAGAACCACAAGCTCTACCAGAGCACCCTGGCCTTCACTCTGATGGGCAAGGACGAGCAGGATCTCCAGCAGCGCAGTATGGCGCTGGCCACTCAGCTGCTACAGGTCAACCTCTCGCCGGTGGACCCCGAAGACGAGGTAGCAGGCCTGAACACCTATCTGCGCTGGCTTCCGATGAACTTCGACCCGGAGCAGGACCGGAAGAACCGCTGGTATACCCAGTTCAACTACGTCCACCACCTGGCCAACCTGGCGCCGGTGTTCGGGCGCGGCCGCGGGACCGGGCGCCCTGGGATGACCTTCTTCAACCGCGGTGGCGAGTCCTTCAGCTTCGATCCGCTGAGCCTCGAGGACCGCTCGGCCAACGCCCACATGCTGGTGTTCGGCCCCACCGGTGCCGGCAAGTCGGCCACCCTGAACGGCGTGCTGAGCCAGGTCATGGCCATGCACCGCCCGCGGCTCTTCATCATCGAGGTGGGCAACAGCTTCGGGCTGCTGGGCCAGTATTTCGAGCGAAAGGGGATGAGCGTCAACCAGGTCAAGCTCTCTCCGGGCTGCGGGGCCAGGCTACCGCCGTTCGCGGCGGCCACTAGGCTGCTGGAAAACGAGGTGGAGGAGCGGCGCCTCGCCCGAGACGTCGAGGACGCCAACCCCTTCGAGGAGGCTCCCTTGGAGGAGGACGAGGAGCAGCCCGACGAGGAGCGCGATCTGCTGGGGGAGATGGAGATCACCGCCCGGCTGATGATCACCGGCGGCGATCCCAAGGAGGAGCGCGAATTTCGCCGCGCCGACCGGCGCATGGTGCGCGACGCCATCTACCGTGCGGCGGAGCGCTGCCGGGAAGAGGGACGTGACTGCATGACCCAGGACGTGCGCGAGGCGCTCTATACGATCTCCCGCGATACGGAGGTCCCCGAGGAGCGGCAGCGCCGCGCCTATGACATGGGGGAGGCTATGGGGCTGTTCTGCGACGGCTTCGACGGCGAGGTCTTCAACCGCCCCGGCACCGCCTGGCCCGAGTGCGACGTGACCATCATCGACCTGGCCCATTTCGCCCGGGAGGGCTACGAGGCCCAGCTCGCCCTGGCGGTTATCAGCGTGACCAACATGATCACCAACCTGGCCGAGCGCGATCAGTACAGCGGGCGGCCCATCGTCCAGGTCATCGACGAGTGCCACCTGCTCACCGTCAACCCGCTGCTCAGCCCCTACCTGGTCAAGGTGGGCAAGATGGGCCGCAAGCTCTCCCACTGGATCTGGATGGCTACCCAGAACCTCGAGGACTTCCCGGACGCCGCCCGCAAGCTGCTCAACATGATCGAGTTCTGGCTGTGCCTCTACATGCCCCCGGACGAGATCGAGCAGGTCAGCCGCTTCAAGGAACTCACCGCCACCCAGCGCAAGCTGATGGCCTCCGCCACCAAGGTCTCCAAGAAATACACCGAGGGGGTGGTGCTGTCAGGTCGCCTGGAGGCGCTGTTCCGGGTGGTTCCGCCCAGCCTCTACCTGGCCCTGGCCGGCACCGAGGGTGAGGAGAAGGCCGAGCGCATGCGGGTGATGCGCGAGCAGGGCTGCTCGGAGCTCGAGGCGGTGCTGCATATCACCCAGCGGCTGGATGAGGCTCGGGGTATAGGGTCCGTGAGAAAGTGAAGTGGTCCCCGAAATTCGGACCAGGCGCTAAGCTCTGATCAGACCGACCAGGAGACCCTGATCATGAGCAAGAAACGTCGGCAGTACAGCAACGAGTTCAAGGCCAAGGTGGCCTTGGCTGCGCTGAAGGGCGACGAGACCACCTCGGCGCTGGCAGCTCGCTTCGAGCTACATCCCTCCATGGTGAGCCAGTGGAAACGTGAACTGCTGGACAACGCCGCTGGCATCTTCGAGGGCAGCAGCGGCAAGGCCGCCCAGAAGAGCCAGGAGGAGATCGATACTCTGTACCGTGAGATCGGTAAGTTGACGGTGGAACGCGATTTTTATCACGCAGGCTCGATCGTTGAGCCGGGCCCAGCGCCTGGCCATGATCGAGCCGCCATCTTCCGCAACCCCGAGCCTGAGACGGCAGTGTCAGCTGCTGGGCATCAGCCGTTCCTCGCTGTACTACCAGCAGCGCGAGTGGCTGGCCGAGGATCTGGTGCTGATGCGCCTGATCGATGAGCAGCATCTGCTGACGCCGGTCTACGGATCCCGCCGGATGATCGTCCACCTCAACCGGCTGGGGCACCGGGTCAACCGCAAGCGGGTCCGCCGCCTGATGCGTCAGATGGGGCTCCAGGCCATCTACCCGCGACCACGGACCAGCCTGCCGGGCAAGGGCCACCGGATCTACCCCTACCGGCTGCGCGGCCTGACGATCGACCGGCCGAACCAGGTGTGGGCGACCGACATCAGCTACATTCCGCTGGCACGCGGGTTCATGTACCTGATGGTGGTGATGGACTGGTATAGCCGCCGTGTCCTGTCGTGGCGGGTCTCCAACACTCTGGACACGGACTTCTGTGTGGATGCGCTGGAGGAGGCACTGGCCCGTCACGGAGCGCCCGAGATCTTCAATACGGATCAGGGGTGCCAGTTCACCAGCCAGGCCTTTACCGGCGTCTTGGAGGCTCACGGCGTCACCATCAGCATGGACGGCAAGGGCTGTTACCGAGACAACATTTTCGTGGAGCGGCTCTGGCGAAGCGTGAAGTACGAGTGTGTCTACCTGAGGGCCTTCAAGGACGGGGCCCACCTGAAGCAGGAACTGGGCCGTTACTTCGCCTGGTACAACCAAGAGCGGCCCCATCAGGGATTGGACGATGCAACACCGGATGAGGCGTACTTCCCACAACCAGTGAAACAGGCGGCCTGACGCCGATGATGATCCGATCCGAGCTTAGATGACCTGTCAGGTGGTTCGAAGGATGGGGTCCACTTCACGAGGGCGCTGATCGGGCGACCGGAAGGCGCTGGCTGGCAGCATCACTCATCAAGATCGCTATCTTCAACGTGAGCAGCCGCTGGGGAATGCCCGAGAATGGAATTCCCCCGCTTTCTCATAGTTCTTGGGAATCAATTTCGACCGTCGAAGCAGCCTTGACCGCCGGCCGCTGCAGCAGTAGCTCGATTCCAGCTCCTGAGGTAGTCTCGTCGGGCGTCAACTCAGCGCCGTCAGTTTCGGCAGCCCCTTCAACAACGTCGGCCGCCACTTGTCGGCGGCGGCGCCGAGATGAACAGTGATGCGCCGGGCTTGCAACGACATCGTGGCAGTTGCATTCAGCACCTGCTCGCGTATCCGCTCCAGCTCCAGCCTTACCGGGTCTGCTGCCTCAGCAGGCAGCGCAGGCCATGCAGAACTTAATAGGCGTATAGACTCAGCAGCAGGCTCACTTCGTTGCGGGCCTCACGTCCTGTGAAGTGGAGGCGTCGCGATCGGTCGACGAGAAATGCAGGTTCCCATAAGCCACTCTCGGTAGCAGTTGCGCTGGTTGACACGTTCCTCGCGTCGCTCCATGGCAGCCGGTTCTTTAACAGCGCGGTCACCACATGCTCCAATAGCTCCTGAAGCATTAGCATTAGCATCAGCATCAGCATCAGCCTCTGGCTCAGAAAGCCCTGAAACATCCTGCGCTTTTCAAGCAGCTTCGCCAGTGCCATGCTCTTGGCAGCCATCGCGGGCTTCCTTCGGTGGGCGTGTTTGGCGACTTGAAACTTTAGCGAAGGCCCACGGTGGCCTAACTTATCAGATCTAACCACACTTCTTGCTGGCACGAGTTATTGTCAATTTCTGTGTATGGCCGGTCAGGCGACAGCCCTGTCTGACTGATCGGTCAAGGGTTCGCCGTCCTTGAACTGGACGTTGTTCACGACCAGCTCCAGCTTGTTGAACCCCTTGATCCGCTTCCAGCGCTTCTGGGCGCTCTGAAGCAGCTTGAAGACCATCGCCAGGGTCGTCGCTCTGGAGCCGCAGTTCCGGCTGCGCCTGCTCCGCAGGCGGACCGTGGCGAAGGTCGATTCGATCGGGTTGGTGGTGCGGATATGCACCCAGTGCTCTGCCGGGTAGTCATAGAACGCCAGCAGTTCTTCCCGATCCTTGGCCAGGCACTCCATGGCTCTGGGGTACTTGGCCTCGAAGCGTTTTACCGTGCGATCGAAGGCCTTATGTGCCTCGTCGCGGGTCTCGGCCATCCAGATCTCGTGGAGGTCGGCCTTGACCTTGGGCTGCACGGATTTCGGTAGCTTGTTCAGTACGTTGGCGGTCTTGTGGACCCAGCAACGCTGGTGGTTGGTCTCCGGATAGACCTTGCTCAGCGCGGCCCAGAAGCCCATGGCGCCATCGCCGACCGCCAGCTTGGGGGCCGTGGTCAGCCCGCGCTCGCGTAGCCCCGTGAGCAGCTCTTTCCAGCTGGCTTCCGACTCGCGTCGCCCATCCTCGACGGCGACCAACTCCTTACGGCCCTGCTCGGTGACACCGATGATCACCAGCAGGCACAGGCGGTCATCCATTCGAACGTTGCTGTAGACGCCGTCTGCCCACCAGTAGACGTAGCGCTGCTCTGATAAGCCCCGCTTCTGCCACTCGGCGTGCTCAGCCTCCCACTGCTTCTTGAGCCGCGACACAGTGTTGGCCGAAAGCCCCTTGGCCTGGTCGCCCAGCAGGGCTGCCAGGGCCTCCTGGTAGTCATCGGTGGAGACCCCCTTCAGGTAGAGCCAGGGGATCAGCTCTTCGATGCTCCGGGCCCGCTTCAGGTAGGGCGGCAGCAGCGCGCTGCTGAAGGTAACCCCATCACCGCTGCGATCGCGGGTCCGGGGCACCTTGACCTCGACGTCGCCGATACCGGTCTGCACCGTGCGCTCCGGCAAGTAGCCGTTGCGGACGACGGCACGGCGACCGTCTTCCAGCGTCTTCTCGGCGTACTGCTCAAGGAACGTGCTCAACTCGGCCTCCACGGCTTTGGCGATCAGATCTCGGGCACCTTGGCGAAGCAATTCATGCAGCGGGTCGGTAGCACCAGTGTCTGGTTGCGTCACGGCTTGGAGGGTAAAATCGGTCATGGCGTATCCATCCTATGCTGGTTGTGATCTGGCGTGATCAATCAGCAGGATACGCCACCCTTCCTTCTGCCCTCCATACACAAGACTTGAGCTTAACTCTGCTGGCACGTTATCAAGCCTAACTTCAGAAGTTGATTGATGCGTAAAGCGATGACTCCGATAACATATGCGCATAGGGTTGGTAAAAAATGGTATTAGTTTGCATGGCATTTAGGTGCTAGTTTTTAAGCCATAGCGTAAACACTGCATTGAAAAAAATTATAGCAATTTGAGTTATTTTCAATATCTTATTGATTTAATAATAAATAAGAGGATGTGAATTATGGGTTGTCGCGTACTTCGAATAGTATTTATAAATGGCGCAATTGATTTTTCAGTAGCTTTAGCCCCATGATTTTTCCTGCCGGCCCTTTTGTTGATTTAATTCTTCTTGTTCCGTATGAAACTCTCGGTTTATTTTTCCCCGGGTTTTTTTTGCGTACCAGTGTATATAGCAGTCTTAATGCATTGGTGTCGGCTTATGTGGCCACCATTCTGCATACTAATCGCTTATTTAAAGTATCAGTATTTGGTATGGGGGAACAGGTAGTAAATTCCGTGATGTCATTGAGGGCCAGTCAGTGGTCTATTTTTAGTCGTGTCGTATTTCCGGTGACCTTGTCGAGCGTGCCTGGCGGTTGGTTTCTCGCGTTAACCGCAGTTCCTATAAATTTCGATGGCGTTTTTTTGCGTCGTCCAGACCGACAGCGCTGTTCGTAAAATGTATAAGGATATTGTTTACACCATCGGTCCGATGATTGCTTTTATATCGACCGTGCTGATCTTTCTAACGGCTTTCTTGGTTCTGATGCTGGATCATGTCTCTGGGTTAGACAAATTCCTGATCGGCAATGGGTGAATCGATTAAATGAAGACTTATGATTTTGCTATCGTTGGTGGTGGGCTAGTAGGCAGTGCTATTGCTTATGGCCTGGCTAGGGCCAGCTACCGTGTCGCTGTGCTCGATGAGGGCGATGTTGCCTATCGAGCATCTCGAGGCAATTTCGGACTGGTCTGGGTTCAGGGTAAAGGGCTCGAAATCCCGAGCTACTCACAGTGGAGCATGAGTTCTGCATCCTTGTGGCCCAGCCTATCGGAAGAACTCTGGGAGCTCACTGGGGTAGCAACACAACACCAAGCGCCGGGAGGTTTGCATCTCTGCTACAGCCACAAGGAAATAGAGCTGCGGCAGGCTGAACTTACCACGTTGTCCAAGGCAACTGGCGGGCAGTTTGATTTCGCAATGCTCGATCATGAACAGCTACGCGAGATGATTCCGGAAATCGGGGAGAGTGTCACGGGAGCCTCATGGTCACGCTGGGATGGACATGCCAATCCTCTTTATTTGCTACGTGGGTTGCATGCCGGTTTTCTTCGCTTTGGCGGTACTTTCCTTCCTGGCAGCAAGGTTCACCGAGTACAACAGCGAGGGGATAGCTTTGTAATCGAGCGTGAAGGTGAGCGAGTCCATGCGGAGCGCGTGGTGCTCGCCGCCGGTCTCGGTAACCGCCTTCTAGCTCCTCAGGTTGGTCTGCAAGCACCACTGGTGCCTAACCGAGGCGAGATCCTGGTTACTGAGCGCATGAGCCCACTTCTGAATCTTCCGACCACGTACCTTCGCCAGACAGGGGAAGGCTCAATTTTGCTAGGTGATTCACATGAAGATGTCGGTTTTGACGAGGGCACAGAAACTCCTGTGCTATCGCATATCGCCCAACGGGCTGTGCGTGCCCTGCCGGCGCTAGCCAAGACGCGCATAGTACGTACTTGGGGTGCGCTGCGAGTGATGACACCTGATGGCTATCCGCTCTATCAAGCTTCGCTCTCTCATCCGGGCGCATTCGTGGCCTGCTGCCATAGCGGTGTGACCTTGGCTGCAGCCCATGCCAAACGCCTTGCCCCCTGGATCGCTGGTGATTCCTCACCTAACGAAATAGTTCCTTTCACCGCGGAGAGATTCGATGTTCAAACGGCTAACCCTGCCTGATGCGCCTATGCAGAAAACAGTGATCGTTTACTTCAACGGCCGGCAGGTTACTGCCCAGGATGGCGATACCATTGCAGCGGCGCTGCTCGCTGCCGGCGTCGAAGCATGTCGTACCACGCCGGTGAGCGGATCCCAGAGAGGCCCCTACTGCATGATGGGGGTCTGTTTTGAGTGTCTGGTCGAGGTGGACGACGTCCCTAATGTCCAGGGTTGCCAGGTCCATGTGAAGGACGGCATGCAGATTCGCTCTCAACACGGCGCAAGGAGGCTCGGCTGATGACGACTCATGACTTGGTGATACTTGGAAGTGGGCCTGCCGGTATGGCCGCTGCCGCCGCTGCCGTGGCCCATGGCATTACCGCGGTGGTGGTAGATGAACAGCCGGCGCCTGGTGGACAGATTTATCGTTCAATTGAGACTACGCCGATCAAGGAGCGGCGAATTCTTGGTAATGACTACTGGTGTGGTGAGGAGCTGGTAGATGGGCTTGATGATCCACGCATTGATTATCGGCCTGGGACTACCCTTTGGCAGCTCACCAGACAGCTTGAGGTCGGGCTCCTCCAGGGTGACCAAGCGTCGATGGTTCGAGCCCGACATGTCATTCTCGCTCATGGTGCCATGGAGCGTCCTTTTCCGGTTCCGGGCTGGACCCTGCCCGGAGTCATGACTGCCGGAAGCGGGCAGATTATGCTTAAGAGTGGTGGTTTGGTGCCCTCGGCACCGGTTGTTCTCGCTGGCTGTGGGCCACTTCTTTTACTGCTGGCCGTGCAATATTTGCGCGCTGGGGTTCCCATTGCTGCCTTGCTTGATACCTCGTCGCCAGGCCAATACCGGGATGCACTCCCGCTAATGCCAGGTGCGCTACGAAATATTCGAACTCTACTCAAGGGCGTGGGGCTATTGGCCGAACTGCGACGTGCAGGAGTTAGACATGTTCGGCATGTAACGGCTCTGGAGGCCGAAGGCGAGAACCGACTAGAGCGTGTCCGCTGGCGATGTGGCAATGATCCTGAGTGGCACTCCTTGACAACACCGCTGCTGCTACTGCATCAGGGTGTAGTACCAAATACACAGGTTACTCGGGCGCTCGACTGCACACATGATTGGGACGAGCGGCAACTGTCTTGGCGTCCGCGAACGGACACTTGGTTGGCAACAGATGTCGAGGGGGTCTCGGTCGCTGGAGATGCTGGTGGCATCGTAGGAGCCAAAGCTTCTGCTTTTCAGGGGCGGCTAGCAGGCTTGGGTGCCGCCATCGCTCTAGGTCGTGTTAATGAAGATCAAATCCGAGCGGAAGTGAAGCGGCTACGGCGTGAATTAAAGCGGGAAACGGCTATTCGTCCTTTCCTCGACACCCTCTACCAACCGGCCGCACAATGGCGCCTTCCGGAGGACAATACAGTTGTCTGTCGGTGTGAGGAAGTTACTGCAGGTGAAGTGCGGAACATGGCAAAGCAGGGGTGTCGTGGACCTAACCAGACCAAATCATTTACTCGATGCGGAATGGGACCCTGTCAAGGACGTATGTGTGGCCTGACGGTTAGCGAACTGTTGGCCGATGCCAACGGCCAGAGCGTTAGCGAGACTGGTTACTATCGGCTTCGCCCTCCCTTTAAACCCATTACTTTGGGGCAGCTGGCTACAGCCGCTGAGGACATTTCGAGATGAGTGCGCGGATTGTGATTGTCGGGGCAGGTCTCCATGGCTGTAGTGCCGCTGTCCATCTCAGCGCCCAGGGCCATCGGGTCACTGTGATCGACAAGGACTATGCCGGCCGTCATGCCTCAGGTGTTAACGCTGGTGGTGTGCGGCGATTAGGCAGGCATCCTGCGGAGATCCCATTGGCCATGGCGGCCTGGGAGCGTTGGCAACGCATGGCCGAGGTAGTAGGGGACGACTGTGGTTTTCGCCCGGTCGGGCAGATCATGGTCGCCGAGAATAGTGCAGACTTGGAGACGCTGGCTGAGCGTGAGCGACAGGTCCGTTCTCTGGGATTCAACCACGAATACCTTATTACTCGCGACGAGCTCCGTAAGCGTGTCCCTGCTCTGTCTCCCCATAGCCCTGGCGGGCTTGCCTGCGACGGAGATGGTTATGCCAACCCCTATCGGACGGTTACAGCCTGGAGGCGCTTGGCTCAACGGCAGGGCGCAAGTTTCTTCGAAGGTGTGACTGTCACTGACCTGGAGGCCTGTGGCAGCGGCTGGAAGGTTCAGGCTGGCACCCACCGGTTTACTGCTGACATCCTCATCAATTGTGCTGGTGCTTGGGCGGGAACTCTTTGTCAATGGCTGGGTGAGCCAGTGCCTCTCACAGCGGAGGCGCCGATGTTGATGATTACTGAGCGAATGAAACCATTTCTCGGCCCGGTTATTGGGGCTACCTCCAGGTTACTTTCCTTTAAACAGTTTGAGAATGGTACGGTGATGATCGGCGGAGGAATTCGTGGGGAAGTCGATTCACACCGTCAGGTTGCCGAGACCAGCCTTGGTGGCTTGGCAGAAAATGCAGACACTGTGTTGAGTCTATTCTCCTTTATGAATGAGGCGCGCATTGTCCGTACCTGGGCAGGGATGGAAGCCGTTATGCCGGACCAAATCCCAGTATTGGGCTCGAGCAGTACATCCGAGAACGTTATTCATGCCTTCGGCTTCTCGGCCCATGGTTTTCAGCTGAGTCCCATTACTGGGGAAATCGTGGCTGACCTAGCTATGGGGCGCGAGCCGTCCTACCCGATTGAGCCATTTTCGATTACACGTTTCAATGGTAATCACTCCTCAATCTGATCTACTGCTATTCCGCATTATACATCTTGCTCATTTTTCGGCATGCCGAAAAGAGTGACACCACGCCTGAAGTCAGGCAATCAAAGGAGTTAGTCATGATCAAGCGCAGTATCCCTACCCCAATTATGCATCGTGCAGTTGAAGCCAATGGTTTTGTGTTCTTTGGTGGCATCATCGCAGATGATCTCAGCTTGGATATGGCAGGGCAGACTCAGCAGGTATTGGACAAGCTGGAAAATTATCTTGCTGAAGCCGGAACTAAAAAGGAGTGTATTGTCTCGGCTACTGCTTATGTTTCTGACTTGTCGCTAAAGAAAGGGATGAACGACGTCTGGGTCCAGTGGTTTGGTCCCGAAAACCTGCCTGCCAGAGCGACTTTAGGGGTGGCAGATCTTGGAGAAGACGTGTTGCTAGAATTAGTAGTTACAGCGGCTAATTAATTGTAGCCACATAAACAAAGCGTATTGTTTGCAGCCCATTGCTTCACTAGCTAATTTTTAGATGGAGTAATGGGCTTTGAAGCTTTCTTGTATGTTGATTCTAAGGAGAAATGATATTGGCTTCTAGGCTTGTTTTATAAAAGATGTCTTGTTTAATTTTTTCCATCTAAAAATTCTACTCGTGTTCTCAGTCGTCAGTTCTCCGTCCTCACCAGCCACCCTTCCACGGTCTCGGCACCGTACTCCTCCTTCCACGCCTTCAGCGTCTTCTGGTTGCCGCCGCGGGTCTCGACGACTTCGCCAGTGTTCGGGTTCTTGTAGATCTTCAGCTTGCGCTTGGCGCGGCCGGTGCTCTTGGTGCTGCTTGAGCTCTTGTCAGCAGTTGGCGTTGGATCCAGAAGCTTGATGACGTCAGCGGCTGACTTGTCGAACTCGCGCATCAGGTCTTCGAGGTGGTTCTTGAAATCCAGCTCGGTCTTCAGGCGGTCGTCGTTCTTCAGCCTGTCGAGCTCTTCCTGGAGCTGCTTGAGCTGCTGTTCCTTCTGCATGTAGGTGTTGAGAATGGACATGAACTTCCTCGTGGTGGGTGAGTGTTGGGGAATATTATGGTGGTGGTTAGGGAATGATTCAATGTTTCTTGTCATTTAAAATGATGAGTTGGGTTGCGATATTGATAACCCGATGGGGTGGCCTTTGGTGACGACCCCAGAAAACATCTCTCAACGGAATTAACATTTCTTGCTGTCTCTCTGGATGTACCTGGCAATGCTATGCCAGTTCCTTGTTCTATTGGAGTGGCACGCATGGAGAGACACCACCCACGCCGCTGGCTGGCTGCCTTTAGCCTATCTGCCTGCCTGGTAGGCCCCGTACTCGCTGAGCCAGCCATCGAAGTCTTTACCACCGCCGGAGAGCCGGTGATCAATGTGCCGTCTGGTGCAGCGGTCATCGAACTCGATGTGCCTGGACGACTGGATGCCCTGCTGTCTCAGCAGTTGCCCGCAGATCCTGACGTTGCTGCAGCCTTGATGCGCGAGCGCATGACCACGCCCGCGTGGCAGGAAACTGCTGACCGCTATGCCGATAGCTATCTCGGGCTGGCCAGGGCCTGGCAGCTGGGTGTCGAGAAAGTGCCCGCCGTGGTGATCGATGGTCGCCATGTGATTTACGGCCAGCCGGACGTCGCGCAGGCATTGAACGAAGCCGATCGCCTGCTGAGTCAGGAGAGCCGCCCATGATGCGCTACAGGACCTTGGGCGCTCTGTTGATTGGCGCTGTGCTGAGCCTGGGCGTAATTGAGAGGCCCGCCCAGGCGCTAACAACACCAGAGATTGTGGCGTCGTCGATTTCTACTCAATGCCTGGACTATCAGGTCATCGGTATCTGCGTCTGGCTCAACTGTTCCTGGTCAGGCTGCTCGATCCGCACCTCGGTGCAGGTGCGCCATTACATCCCCGAGTTGGTGGTCTCCAGCTACGAGAACACCGGCGACAATCCCTGGTGGGAGGTGGCCACCCTCTCGCCACCATTGGGTGAGGCCTTGGCCGGCGGACAGAGCACCTCGGATGCCAACCGGGCTCGGCACGAGCACCTGCGCTTCAAGAACGTGGACGCCATCGGACACCCGGCCGGCGGTGTCTTCAGCAGCTTTGCCAGCGCCTTCGGCATGTCGTGCGCTGGGGCAGCGACACCCTTCCAGCCCTACCACCTCTCGACCCTGGACGCCCTGGCGTGGCGCAGCGCGATTCCCGAGTCGCTCTACCCGGAGGCTCTCACGCCCGGCATGCGTGAGCTGGGCCAGCCCGGCGACCTGTGGGGCAATATCTATCCGCGCAGCGGTTTCCTGACCCAGGTGCACGACTACAAGACCGCGGCGACCACTGCCCAGCGCTCTGCCGACATCGTCACTCGCACGGGGCAGCCTCACGTCTACACGCCGCTGGTGGCCTCCAGCCGCGACGGCTACTGGCCGCCCGGACCGGTCAAGGAGGGTGACCCCTCTTCGCATCGCTGGCAGCGCCTGACGCCCAGCATGAGCAAATCCTGTCGGGTGTGGCCGGACCGCGGCGTCACCGACACCTACGCCGACCGCCTGGACACCGGCGGTGACTACGCCTGGTCGCTGTGGCGCCCCTATCGCTGTTGCCAGCGTCGCGGGCAGACCCTGCTGTATGCAGTCCCCTGAAGGAGAGAAGCCGATGAAAGGAATTCGTATGCGACGCTTCGCCCTTGCGCCGCTGGCCGGTGCCCTGGTGGTGGGGCTGCTGTCTACCCATGCTGCCCAGGCTCAGGCGCAATCCGCCGATGCCCTTTACTACCAGATCGGCGGCGCCTCGCCTTTTAGCGTCTCCGCCGGACGGGGCTACAACCCCAACAGCCGTGGAATCGGCATTAGCTGGAACATGAATGCCACCTGCGGCAACTTCGATATCGGCGCTACGGTCTCCAACCAGCTCAACGGCATCACCAACGGCTTCCAGAACCTGATGGGGACGGTGGTTCAGAACGCCCAGAGTGCGGTGGCCTCGTTGCCTGCCATGGTCATCCAGCGGGCCAACCCGGGTCTCTATGACCTGCTAAGCAACGGCGTGCTGCAGGGGCGGGTGGACTTCGACCGCGCCTCCATGTCCTGCCGCCAGATGTCCGAGCGCATGGCCGACATGGTCACCGGGCAGGGGTGGCAGCAGATGGCCGCGGCCGAGAGCTGGCAGAGCGCGGCGCAGTCCAACGCCGACGTGGTCTCGGCCCAGGAGCAGGTCGACCAGTCTGGCGGCAACCAGGGCGTGACCTGGGTGGGTGGCCAGCGTCGCGGAGGCAGCGGCCAGGAGCCGATTCGGGTGGTCGAGGACACTGCACGCGCTGGCTACAACCTGCTGCATGGGCGTACCGATACCACCAGCACCGCCCCCATCCCGGGTGGCGGAGGCGGCTGGGGGTCGGTGGCCACCAACGAAGGCAGCTGGATCGGCGGCGGCGGGTTAGCCGGCACTTCCGGTGGGAGCGGTGGTGGCTCGGGGTCAGGCAGCGGGACGGGAGGAAGCTGTCTGGGCGGCATGTGTACGGTCTGGCAGAGCCCTGAGGAGGCCGCCGAGTGGACCCAGACGGTGATCGGTGAACAGTCGATTCGTACCTGCGACGGCTGCGAGCGCAGCGAGACCCAGGCCGGCAGTGGCCTGGTCCGCGAGCTGGAGCGTGAGCAGCAGGAGGTCTACGGGCTGCTGCAGGGGCTGGTCGACGGCAGCGAGCCGCTGACCCCGGAGAACCTGCGCCAGGTATCCGCCGGGGACGGCCTGACCGTCTCCCGTGGGGTGATCGAGTCGCTGCGCAGCGACCCCGAGGCCTCGCTGCTGATCCATCGCCTGAGCGGTGAGATGGCCCTGGCCAGAACCCTGACCAAGGCGCTGTGGGCGCGCCGGCTGCTGCTGGCCGGCAGCAGCGACCCGGGCATCGCCGACAACGAGCAGGGCGTGACGGCGCTGGATCGCAAGCTGGTGGCTCTGGATCGGGATATCGAGTCGCTGCGTTCCGAGATGGAGATCCGCCAGGCGCTGGGCAACAGCGCTGCCGGCATCGCCCTGGAGCGGGCCGCCCGGCGCAGCCAGGGCGCCTCGCAGGGCGAGACCTTCCGTCCGGATGCGGCCCTGGACGGCCGCGGACGCCCTGCCGGCGAGGAGGGCGGGGACGAATGACGCCACGCGCTTTCTCCTGGATGAATCCGGCCCGCTGGCCGTCGCTGCTGGTCGCCATGGCCGTGCTGGTCGTCATGTTCCTGCTGAGCGGCGCCATTCTCGCCGTCAGCGTGCGGCTGCTGGGTGGGCTCGAGGCCCACCATAGCGCCTGGCAGGCCGCCTGGCCGTGGCTGCTGGCCTGGCGGCTGAGCCTCTACGCCGCGCTGGTCCTGGTCTGGTGGCGCAAGGTGCGCCCCCGGGCGGTGGCGCGACTGCGCCGAGACCGCGACGACGGCCGACAGGCGCTCGCCAAGCTCCGGCGGCTCGAGGTGATGGCCCTGGGCATCCTGGGCCTTATCGAGGTCACCAACCTGATCAACCGGCTGGGAGGTGCCTGATGGGAGGCCTGCTCACCGCGCCGCTGGTGGTGTTCGACTACTTCTCGAACGCCATGACGCTACTCGGCTGGATCATCAACAACGCCATCTGGAACGTCATGGTCGGTACCGGCATCGCCGCGGTGCCGTTCATTACCCTGGTGCTCTCCGAATGGTTCAAGGCCCGCCAGGAGGGCGACGAGGCCGGGACCAAGGGCATCTTGACGGTCAACCGCATCGAGACCCGGCTCTACGCCATGATCCTGGCCTACGCCTTCACCTGCTTGCCGCTGCTGCAGGTCCAGCTGGCCACCGCCGATATCGACGAGAGCCGTTCGCTGGAGTGCGGGACCCGCCAGTTCGCCTCCGGCGGCTGGTCCGAGGGGGCGTTTGGAGCCACCGAGAATTCTATTGGAGGCCAGCAGGCCAGGATGCCGCTGTGGTGGGCGGGGGTGCATGCGGTATCCCACGGGGTCACAGCGGCGGCCGTTCATGCTATTCCCTGCTCGACGGACTTCGAGTCCATCCGCATGGAGCTGGACCTGCACAGCATCGAAGACCCGGGGCTGCAACAGGAGGTGGGAGAGTTCCAGCGCCAGTGCTTCGGCCCTGCGCGAAACCGGCTGCTGCAGGAGGGCGGCACCATCGAGGCGACCCGGGCCATGGACGTGGACTGGATCGGCTCGAACTACTTCCAGACCACGCCCGGTTACTACGACAGCTTCTACGCCGGGCGGCCCATCGCCGGCTTCCCGTTCAATGCCGACCGGGACGTCTCCCGGCCCAACACCGGCCCGGGGATGCCGGGCTATCCCTCCTGCCAGGAGTGGTGGTCAGCCGAGAGCGTTGGCTTGAGGGCCCGGTTGCATGATGAGGTGAGCACGGGGTTCTGGGATGACTTCCGCAGCGTCTTCACCGGCAGTGACGCCGAGGACTACGTGATACGGCGCCTGGTTAGCCCCCGCTCGGGTGCGGCCAGCGGCAACCTGGATCAGGCGGTGGTGGGGTTTCGAGGATTGGATGGTGGCAATAACTTCTGGGATGCCACCGTCACCGCCGGCTCGGCCATTGGCGGCACCCTGTCGATCCTGCCCTTCCAGGCCGGCATGGATATGCTCAAGCAGGCGCTGCCCATGGTGCAGGGCATCCTGGTGATGGCCATCATCATCTGCCTGCCCTTCGTGATGGTCATCTCCAGCTACAGCTTCAAGGTCGCCGGCATGGCTACCTTCGGGCTCTTCGCCATGTGGTTCCTGACCTTCTGGTGGGAGCTCGCCCGCTGGATCAACGCCAACCTGGTGGATCTGCTCTACCGCAGCGACGCCGCCAAGCTGAGCTGGCTCTCCGCCGCCAATAACCTCTATGACCGCATGGTGCTGCAGTTCGTGGAGGGGATGATGTTTCTGGTGCTGCCGGGGCTCTGGGTTGGTGTGCTCGGTTGGGCAGGCATGCGGATAGGTGGTGCCCTCAGCAGCGGCATTCAGCAGGGAGGAGGAAACGCTCAGAGTGCTGGTAGCTCTGGCGGGCAGAAACTGCAGGCGAAGGGCTCTGGCGGCAGACTCTGACGTTCAGAGCCTCAGTCATCGACCCTGAGCCCTCCAGAGTAGTACCCGAACCCATCAGGACCGTCCTGCCAGCCTTCCGCATATGGATCTGAGGCGGCAGTGGATGCCGGCACGTCTGTGCTCGAAGCCGTGGAAGCAGCGATGCCGGCAGCTAAGGTGACTGTGCCAGCGGTAACTTTACCGGCTCGCCTAGCGATGCGCCGCCACCCTTCCTGGGTGGTGGCCGTTTGGGCGGTGGACTTGGCCACGCCAGTGGCGGAGTCGCGCAGCAGGCGCAGCGAGTCTGCCGTGCTCGCCTGGGTATGCCAGCCATCGGACCAGCCTTCCTGCTGCCCACCGTCGAGAGCCTTCCGAGCTGCCTGGCGGCCAGCACTGGCGGCTTGTGTCAGCAGTGATTTCAGTGCCATGGGGCCTCCCTCCCTGGGTACATCAGCCTTTTAGCATAGATGCTTGCCGGGCGAGCCTCCACCGGGCGGAGCTCACAAAAGTGCGAGGGCAAAGGGTGAAAAGCCCAAAGGCCAGAAGGGAAGGGGGCTCAAGGGGAAGGGGCTTGCCCTGAAAGGGTTCAGTGAAACCATCGGAGGTTCAGGCGGCTGGCTGATGGGACCCGCCCCGCTGAAACGGAAAAGCGAGGCTGTTAACCACCATTCTGCGGTGCCGCCGATAGCGTGAGCTCGATGGCATCGTGCCGCCAGAGCTCATCATCGCAATCGATGGCCCGCCCGTTCTGGTCGTAGTTGATGCGCGTCACACGCTGAGCGGGGCCGCCTGCTGCGGCGCGTAGAGCATCAGCGGCGCGCTCATCCAGCACCGTGGAGCAGAGCTCGAAGCTCACGCGACTGACGCGGATCCCGTAGTGGCTACGATAGAGCTCGGTCAGCGAACGGGTCTCGAGGTCGTGGTCCAGAATCCCCGGGAAGCAATCCGTACGCAGGTGGTGCTCCACATACAGTACGGGGCGGCCATCGACGTGACGGGCTCTGACGATATGGTAGACCGGTGTGCCCTCCATGATCCCCAGGCGGGTAGCGATTCTGGCAGACGCTTGGCGCCGGGTTGCCTCCAGTACGTAAGTGTCTGCCCGGCGCTGCTGAGACTCCACCATCTCCCGGAAAGGCAGGCAGGCGAGCAGGTCATAGCGCAGGCGTGGTGGCGAGATGAACCAACCACGACGACTCTCTCGATAGATACACCCTTCAGCTTCCAGCTGCGTCAGCGCTTCTCGCAGGGTAATGCGGGTAGTACCGAAGCTCGCCATCATCTGCCGTTCCGATGGTAGCCGCGCTCCGTGACCGACGGCCTTGTCGGCCAGCATGTCGAGCAGCGCATGGCGCAGTCGATTCGCCGGTGGCGTCAGGCTGGGTGGATGGTGGCTAGGTGCTGACGTCGGAGAGGGCGGTGGCATCGTGGTCAAGGGTGTCTCGTATCTGGTCTAGTTCAGTTGTCGTTCCGTTATAAACGGCATGCTGCGTGTCAGCCTAGCGAAACTTCCATGTCGTCACGATGACAGCAGTTTCATGGAATACCAACGATGCCAATGTGTGTCGAGAATGGCGGCAGGCAATCCATTTGCCATGTTACCGACACGCCACTGTCACCTTGTCGGCCTAGTGTGCCTCCTGTCACCCGCTTCTGAACTAGACCAGATGGCGGTTTCACCCTGACCACTGCCATGGAGCCACACCGTGAATCCGACACGTTCGACGCTGCTTCGCCTCACTCTGACCGCCGCCCTGGGCACCACGCTGTTCGCCGGCCAGGCGCAGGCCTCCACCGACCTGTCAGATCTGATTGCTGCCGCCCAGGAGGAGGGCCGTGTCGACAGTGTCGGCATGCCGGATACCTGGGCCAACTGGAAGGACACCTGGGCGGATCTCAAGGAGCATTACGGCCTGGAGCACATGGATACGGACATGAGCTCCGCCGAGGAGATCGCCAAATTCAAGGCGGAAGGCGAGAACGCGACCGCCGATATCGGTGACGTCGGCATCAGCTTCGGCCCGATCGCCGTGACGGAGGGCGTCACCCAGCCCTACAAGCCGACCACCTGGGACGAGATTCCGGACTGGGCCAAGGACGAAGACGGCCACTGGATGCTCGGCTATACCGGCACGATCGCCTTCATGACCAACAAGCAGCTGGTACCGGAAGAGGAGCGTCCGCGCAGCTTCGCCGATCTGGTCGAGGGGGAGTACAGCGTGTCATTAGGCGCCGTGGGCCAGGCGGCTCAGGCCAACAGCTCCGTGCTGGCGGCGGCTTTTGCCAACGGTGGCGATGAAGCCGATCTGTCCCCGGGGCTGGAGCTATTCGCCGAGCTGGCACGCCAAGGGCGTCTTTCTCTGGCGGATCCCAGCATCGCCAACCTCGAGAAAGGCGAGGTCGAGGTAGCCCTGCTGTGGGACTTCAACGCCCTCAACTATCGCGACCAGATCGATCGTGACGCCTTCGAGGTGATGATCCCCTCCGATGCCTCGGTCACCTCCGGCTATGCCACCATCATCAACAAGCATGCCCCGCACTCCAACGCCGCCAAGCTGGCACGCGAGTTTATCCTTTCCGATGAGGGCCAGTTCAACCTGGCAGAGGGCTATGCCCGGCCGATCCGCGCCCAGCACCTGACTCTCCCCGAGGAGATCGCCGCCAAGCTGCTGCCCAACGAGCAATACGCCAATGCCCGGCCGGTGGAGGATTTCGAGGCCTGGGAACAGAGTGCCCGCCAGCTGCCGCGCCAGTGGCAGTCCCAGGTACTGATGCACCAGCAGTAACCCTTCCGCTTTCTCATCAATTGCCGCTTCCCCGTGAGGCGGCAAGGAGGTTTGCATGTCTCATCGCGTCATCCTCGTGGTGCTAGATGGCCTCAACCATGCCGTGGGGCAGCACGCCATGGGCCACCTGCATGCCCTGTGTGAGGCGGGCCGTGGCAGCTATCACACGCTGGATTGTGAACTGCCCGCCATGTCGCGTCCGCTCTATGAGTGCCTGCTGACGGGGGACCGCCCGGTGGACTCCGGTGTGGTGCATAACCAGGTGGTGCGCCGTTCCACCGGCACCAGCCTGTTCGATCTGGCGGTTCGCCAGGGGCGACGGACCGCCGCGGCGGCCTATCACTGGGTCAGCGAACTCTATCTGGAAGCCCCCTTCGTGCCGGCACGCCATCGTTTCCATCAGGATCCCGAGAGTGCCATTCAGGCCGGGCTGTTTTACTGGCAGGATCACTATCCCGACGATCACCTCTTCAGTGATGCCGAGGCGCTACGCCGTCTGAGCGACCCTGATTTCCTGCTGGTGCACAGCATGAATGTCGATGATGCCGGCCACCGTCATGGCGGGGAGTCGCCCCAGTACCGCAACGCCGCGCGGCGAGCCGATATCGCCCTGGCCGATTACCTGCCGGCCTGGCTGGCCGAGGGTTACCAGGTCATGGTGACCGCCGACCATGGGATGAATGCCGACGGCTCTCACTCGGGCCTGCTGGAAGAGGAGCGCCGAGTGCCTCTGTGGCTGTTCGGCGAGGCGTTTGCCCATGACGCAGCGATCACCCTCCAGCAGCCGCGGCTGTGCGGCACGCTTGCCAGCCTGCTGGGCCTGCAACACGACAAGCCCTCTCATCCCGAGCTGTTGGTTGAGGGGAGGGACGCGTCGTGAAGCGCCTGCTGCCTGCCTGGCTGTGGCTGATGCCTTTCGCGCTGGTCTTCGTCGCCTTCCAGATGGCGCCTCTGGGCTGGATCGCCGTCAGCGCCTTCCAGGTCGAGGGAAGCTGGGGGCTGGGGCACTTTCAGGAGATCGCCACATCGCCCTTCTTTCGCCAGGCGATCTGGCGCAGTATCGAGATCTCCCTGGTCTCCAGTCTGCTGGGACTCATCATCGCCGTTCTGGCGTGCCACAGCCTGACCCGAACCAATGGCCCGCTGCGTCGCTGGATGATCGCCTTCACCAACATGACCAGCAACTTTGCCGGGGTGCCGCTGGCCTTCGCGTTCATCATCCTGATGGGGGCCAACGGGGTACTGACCCTGGCCCTGCAGCGTGTGGGGCTGATCGATGACTTCTCGCTCTACTCACGCACCGGCCTGATCGTCATCTACACCTGGTTCCAGATTCCGCTGGGCATGCTGTTACTGTTTCCTGCCTTCGCGGGGCTGCGCGCCGACTGGCGTGACGCTGCCAGCCTGCTGGGCGCCGGGCGAGTCGCCTACTGGTGCCACATCGGCCTGCCGGTGCTCCGGCCGGCGCTGGCGGGGACCTTCACGATCCTGATCGCCAATGCCATGGGCGCCTATGCCACCGTCTACGCCCTGGTCAACACCAGCTACAACCTCATGACCATCCGTATCGCCAACCTGGTGTCGGGCGACCTGTTCCTGCAGCCCAACCTGGCCAGCGCCCTGGCGCTGATCCTGGTGGGCCTGCTGGCCATGGTCACCCTGATTCAGCAGTGGCTGTTACGCAGGAGCCATCATGTCGCAGAACGCTGATCTCACCCTGTCGCGGCCCAAGGCACCGGCCTTGCCGACGCTTCGCTTACCGCGCCCATCTATTCATGCCCTGGTGGTGGGGGGCGTCTTTACCCTGCTGGCACTGCCTCTGGTGGCGACGCTGGGGTATGCGCTGGCCACTAGCTGGGGCGCCACGCTGCTGCCGGACGGGCTGACCCTAAAGTGGTTTCTGGAGCTGTGGAGCACGCCGCGTTTCCAGCTGGCGTTCGCTCGCTCCATGCTGGTGACCCTCGGAGCTCTCGTGCTGAGCCTGGTACTGGTCGTGCCGGTGGCCTTCCTGGCGCATACCCGCTATCCGCGGCTGGATGCCTGGATGAACGGGCTGGTGCTGGTGCCCTTTGCCGTACCGCCGGTGGTCTCCTCGGTAGGTCTGCTGCAGCTTTATGCCGGTGGCCCGCTGCCGCTGGTGGGCTCCCCTTGGATCCTGATCTTCACCTACGTGACGATCGCGCTTCCCTTCGTCTATCGGGCCGTCGCCAACAGTCTGCGGACCATCGATGTGAGGTCATTGATGGACGCCGCTCAGCTGCTTGGCGCGACGCCGTTCAGGGCCTTCTTCCTGGTGATCCTGCCCAATATCCGCATCGGTGTTCAGGTCGCCGTCTTCCTCTCCTTCTCCTTCCTGGTGGGCGAGTTCGTCTTCGCCAACATGCTGGTGGGTACCCGCTTCGAGACCCTGCAGGTCTATCTCAACAACATGCGTGGGGCCAGCGGCCACTTCACCAGCGCGCTGGTGATCACGCTCTTCCTGTTCACCCTGTTGCTGACCTGGCTGGGGAATCGCCAGTCCGGCCACGCCATCGCCAAGGATGCCAACGCATGACAACCTTGACCGCTGCTCCCTATGCCCGCGACCACCTCCCGACGCTCGATCGCCGCGACACCGTGGCCGAGGTGGCGACAAGGCAGCAGGGCACCACAGCCACTGCGTCGCCTGACTATCTGCGCCTCGAGAGCCTGGCCAAGCGTTTCGGCGAGACTCAGGTGTTTTCCCAGATCGATGCCGAGATCGCCAAGGGCGAGTTCGTCACGCTGCTGGGCCCCTCCGGCTGCGGGAAGTCGACCCTGCTGAGGGCCATCGCCGGTCTGAACACGCTCGATGAAGGACGCATCATGGTGGGTGGCGAGGAGATTACGTCACTCCCTCCCCAGCAGCGCGGCGTCGGCATGGTGTTCCAGCACTATGCGCTGTTCCCCAATATGCGGGTCACCGACAACGTCGCCTTCGGGCTTCGCATGCAGAAGGTGCCCCAGGAGGAGCGCGGCCGCCGCGTGGACGAGGTGCTGCGCCTGGTCGAGCTGCGCGAGCATGCCGACAAGTTTCCGCATCAACTCTCTGGCGGGCAGTGCCAGCGGGTGGCACTGGCTCGCGCGCTGGTCGTGGAGCCCCGTATCTTGCTGATGGATGAGCCGCTGTCGGCGCTGGATGCACGCATCCGCCGTCACCTGCGTCAGCAGCTGCGCGACATTCAGAAGACGCTGGGCCTGACGACGCTGTTCGTGACCCACGATCAGGAAGAGGCGCTGATGATGTCCGACCGCATCTTCCTGATGCATGACGGACGTATCCTGCAGCAAGGGGATGCCGAAGCACTGTACACACGGCCCCGCAGCCATCAGGCCGCTGGCTTCATGGGGCACTACAACGTGCTGGCGGGGGAGCAGGCGCATGCGCTGCTCGGCACAGTGAGCAGGGCGGCGCTCGTGGCGTTGAGGCCCGAGGCCATCTACCTGCAGCCGGTGTCAGAGGCCTCGCCAGGCGGTGAAGTTCCAACTCACGCAGGCCCTGGCTGCCGAGGCGTGATCCGCCGTCGTCAGCTGCTGGGCAACATCGTACGCTATGCGGTGGAGTGTGCCGGGATTGAGCTCTCTGTCGATGCCCTCAACCGAGGCAGCCGCCATCTGCTGGCCGAGGAGAGCGAGGTGCTGGTGTTTGTCGACCTCGATGAGGTTCAGGAGCTTGAGGAGTGAGTATGTCTTGCAGGGCAATGCGCCTGGCGCTGTTCGATCTGGATGACACCCTGCTCGACGGGGATATCACCGGGTACTGGAACGAGTGGTTGATCGAACAGCGCTGGATCCCGGATGCCGCCGAGTATCGCAGCACCTGGGATCTTCATATGGCCGACTACGCGGCAGACACCCTGGATATGGAGGCGCATCTGGCCTTTCTTCTCGCTCCCTTGGCAGGACGCGAGGTCCAGGAAGTGGCCGAGCAGGTCGAGGTCTTCCTGGATAGTCGCATCATGCCGCGGCTGTTCCCGGGAGGCCTGGCGCAGGTGGCTTGGCATCGCGAGCAGGGGCATACCACCGTCGTCATCTCCGCCTCGACCGCCCAGCTGGTGGTGCCGCTCGCCAGCCGTTTAGGCTGCGATGCGGCACTGGCAACGCAGCTCGAGGAGCAAGCCGGGCGCTATACCGGGCAGGCTCGCGGTACCCGCACCTTCAAGGAAGGCAAGCTTCACGCACTCCGGGAGTGGCTGGGGGAGACGCAGCCGGCGGAAACCTGGGGCTACTCCGATTCACGAAACGACCTGCCGCTTCTCGAAGCAGTGGAGAGACCGCACGCCATCCATCCGGACCCGGTGCTCGCCGGTATCGCGCGTGAGCGGGGCTGGGCGATGCCCTCGTGGCGGTGAGGCTACCGCTCGACGTTTATCCACGCTTCTTGTAGCAATCCCCAGCGTTCACCCCACTTAGCTGTTGATATAAGCTGAGTGCAGAGAAACGAGACCGCCCTCAGGCGGCCGGGGAACTGCAGGGAGCCGCACCATGGAGATCATCGATAACGTCAGCCGGCTACTCGGCGACGATCTGAAAGACACCCTGCGGCCCGGCGCCCGGCTCAAGATCGCGGCCTCCTGCTTCTCGATTTTCGCCTACGAGGCGCTGAAGGAGGAGCTGGAGGCGTTGGACTCGGTCGAGTTCATCTTCACCTCGCCCACCTTCGTCCCGGACCAGGCCAGCGATAAGTTCCGCAAGGAGCACCGCGAGTTCCACATCCCCAAGGCGGAGCGCGAGCGAAGCGTCCACGGCAGCGAGTTCGAGATCCAGCTCAAGAACAAGCTGACCCAGCGGGCCATTGCTCGTGAGTGCGCCGACTGGATGCGCCGCAAGGCCCGCTTTCGCTCCAACCGTGGCCAGGCGGCCATGCAGCCCTTTGCCGGCGTTGCAGCCACAGGCGGCGATACGGTCTATATGCCCCTGCAGGGCTTCACGGCGGTGGATCTGGGCTACCAGCAGGGCAATGCGGTCTCCAATTTCGTCACCCGCTTCAGCGAGCCGGGCCACACCTCTCAGTTCATGGCCCTCTTCGACCAGCTGTGGCAGGACGAAGAGAAGCTCGAGGATGTCACCGAACGGCTGCGCGAGCATATCGCCTCGGTCTACCGGGAGAACCCGCCGGAGCGGATCTACTTCCTAATGCTCTACCACATCTTCCACGAGTTCCTGGAAGACATCAGCGAGGATGTGCTGCCCAACGACCGCACCGGCTACCAGGACAGCGTCATCTGGCAGAAGCTGTTCAACTTCCAGCGTGACGCGGCCACCGGCGTCATCAACAAGCTGGAGGCCTACAACGGCTGTATCCTGGCCGACAGCGTAGGGCTCGGGAAGACCTTTACCGCCCTGGCGGTCATCAAGTACTACGAGCTGCGTAACCGCTCCGTGCTGGTACTGTGCCCGAAGAAGCTCGCCGACAACTGGCTGACCTACAACCGCAACCTGACCACCAACGTGCTGGCCCAGGACCGCCTGAACTATGACGTGCTCTGCCATACCGACCTGCAGCGCACCCGCGGCGAATCCTTCGGCATGCCGTTGGATCGCGTCAACTGGGGCAACTATGACCTGGTGGTGATCGACGAGTCACACAACTTCCGCAACAACGACGTCTACAAGGACCGCGAGACGCGCTACCAGAAGCTGATGAATCAGGTGATCCGTGCCGGGGTGAAGACCAAGGTGCTGATGCTCTCCGCCACGCCTGTCAATAATCGCTTCACCGACCTGAAGAACCAGCTGGCCTTGGCCTACGAGGGCGAGGCCGAGAACCTGACTCGCCATCTCAGCGGCGCCAAGGACATCGAGGGCACCTTCCGCCGCGCCCAGGCCACCTTCAACGAGTGGTCGGCCCTCCCGCCGGAGAAGCGCACCACGGGCGCCATCCTGCAGGCGCTGGATTTCGATTTCTTCGAGCTGCTAGACAGCGTCACCATCGCCCGTTCACGTCGGCATATCGAAACCTTCTACGACACCAGCGATATCGGCAGCTTCCCGGAGCGCCGCAAGCCGCTCTCGTTTCACTGTCCGCTCACTAACCGAACCGATGTGATCGGCTTCAACGAGATCTTCCAGCAGCTCTCCCAGCTCAAGCTCTCCGTCTACGCCCCGATCAGCTACATCCTGCCCAGCCGCCTCAAGAAGTACGAGGAGATGTACGACACCGAAGTGTCCAGTGGGGGCGGTAGCTTCAAGCAGGTGGACCGGGAGAAGAGCCTTCAGGCCCTGATGACGACCAACCTGCTCAAGCGCCTGGAGAGCTCGGTGGCGGCGTTTCGCCTGACCCTGGAAGGACTGAGGGATAGCTACCAGTCCATCTTGGATAAAATCGGGGCCTTCAAGAAGACTGGGCGTTCGGAGAGCTTCGCGGATATCACCGCGTCCTTCGAAGACGCCGACCCCGACGACGACAGCATTCCCATGCCGGGCGATACCACGGTGGGCAAGAAGGTCCAGATCAGCCTGGAGGACATGGACCTGCCGTCCTGGGAGCATGATCTGAGCACCGACCTGGTGTGGATCGAGCTGCTGCTGGAGGAAATGGCCAAGGTCACGCCGTCCGACGATGCCAAGCTGCAGCACCTCAAGACGCAGATCGCCAGCAAGTTGGCCTCGCCGATCAACCCAGGCAACCGCAAGGTGATGATCTTCACCGCCTTCGCGGATACCGCCAAGTACCTCTACGACAATCTGGCGCCTGCCCTGCTGGAGAGCCAAGGAGTGCACACCGGCCTGGTGACCGGCAGCGACGTCCCGAAATCCACCATCGGCGCCATGCCTGGCAGCCGCCAGCACTACGACTTCCAGGGCCTGCTGACGCTGTTCGCCCCGCAGGCCAAGAGCAAGGCCATGGTGTACCCCAATGAATCCCGCGAGCTGGACATCCTGATCGGGACCGACTGCATCTCGGAAGGCCAGAACCTGCAGGACTGCGACTACCTGATCAACTACGACATCCACTGGAACCCGGTGCGCATCATCCAGCGCTTCGGGCGCATCGACCGCATCGGCTCGCCCAACGTCAGCATCCAGCTGGTCAACTACTGGCCGGACATCAGCCTGGACGAGTACATCAACCTCAAGGAGCGCGTCGAGAACCGCATGGTGATCGCCGACGTCACCGCCACCGGCGACGATAACGTCCTCAATGCCCAGTCCAACGACGTCGCCTACCGGCGCGAGCAGCTGCGCCGGCTGCAGGATGAAGTGGTGGAGATGGAAGACCTCAAGTCCGGCGTGTCGATCACCGACCTGGGCCTTAATGAATTCCGTATGGACCTGCTGGGCTACATGAAGGAGAACGGCGACCTGAGCCGTATCCCCAACGGCCTGCATACCGTGGTGCCGGCCCGGCCCGAGAAGGGCCTGCAGCCCGGGGTCATCTTCACCCTGCGCAATCTCAATCAGCGGGTAGGTCACCAAGGCAGTGGCCTGCAGCAGTCGAACCGCCTGCACCCCTTCTACCTGGTCTATATCAGCCATACCGGCGAAGTGATCAGCGACTACACCGAGGTTAAGCGCCTGCTCGACCTGGCTCGCACCGCATGCAAGGGACTGAGCGAGCCCGTCGAGGCCGTCTATCGCCCCTTCAACGAGGAAACCCACGATGGCCGAGAGATGCACGCCTATTCGGCGCTGCTGGATCAGGCCATTCGCTCGATGATCGAGGTGAAGGAGGACAAGGACATCGACAGCCTGTTCAGCGGCGGCGAGACCACGGCGCTGGTCGATACCATCGAAGGGCTAAACGACTTCGAGCTGATCACCTTCGTCGTCATTCGTGACGCGGGCTCGACCATAAACACAGGCTCGGGCACGGAGCGCCATGCGGTCAGCAGGGAAATCGAGAGTAAAGCACCATGACGGTACCGCTCTACCAGTACCCTGCCAAGGCGCTGCTCGGTCGAGTGGTGGCCAAGCAGCGCATCCTGGCGCACGTGAGGGCCACCGCCACCCTCAGGGAACGCCTGCGGGATGAGGTCGGCCAGATCACCTGGCATGCCAAGCTCGCCCATAGCACGCTCAACCTGCCAGGCACCGACGAGGTGCCGGAGCTGCAGGTCTTCGTGATCACCCTCAAGGGCGAGGACCTGCACCGAGACGTGCTGCGGGCCATCGACCGCGCCATTCCCTTTCCGATCCTGTTCGAGCTCCACGGCGCCCGCGGCATCCGTGTCACCGCCGCCTACAAGCGGCCCAGCCAGGCCGACCCCAGCAAATGGGTGCTGGATGACCACTACGCCAGCAGCGACTGGCTGCCGGCCGAGACGCCTCGGCTGCCGCTGCCCACGGCCATCGACCTGAAGCAGCTCTACCAGCAACTGCTGCGCAGCTTGCTTCCCGCACCGGCGCGTCAGGGCGAAGCCTTACCGGATCAGCTGGAGCGCTTGAGGGCCCTGGAAGCCCTCAAGAAAGACGCGGCTGCCCTCGAGAAGCGCCTGCGCAACACGAAACAGTTCAACCGCAAGGTCGAGATCAACGCCGAATTGCGCTCGATCCGCGAGAAAATTGCCGACTATGACACCTGATCACGACCACCGAGGTCCGGAGACACGCGACACCATGGACAAGCTGAAGATGCACTCGCCCAACCTGACCGAGGACAGTATCGCCAAGCTGGCCGAGCTGTTCCCAAGCTGCGTCACCGAAGTGCGGGATGAACAGGGGCGGATGAAACAAGCCATCGACTTCGACCAGCTGCGCCAGGAGCTCTGCGATCATATCGTCGACGGGCCAAAGGAGCGCTACCACCTCAACTGGCCCGGTAAGCGGGAAGCCCTGCTGGCGGCCAACGCGCCGATTGCTAAGACGCTGCGTCCGTGCCGGGAAGAGAGCGTGGACTTCGATACCACCAAGAATCTTTTTATTGAGGGGGATAACCTTGAAGCCCTGAAACTTCTTCAGGAAACTTACTTGGGCAAGGTCAAGCTGATTTATATCGATCCGCCCTACAACACAGGGCGTGAATTTATCTATGACGATGACTATCGCGAGTCCTTTGAAGACTATCTAGATTCATCAGGGCAGCGCGATGATCAAGGTAGTCGATTAGTTGCCAATACCGAGTCCAACGGCCGGTTCCACTCGGACTGGCTGTCCATGATGTACCCGCGGCTGCGGCTGGCAAAGAACCTTTTATGTGATAATGGCGTGATCTTCATTTCCATTGATGATCATGAGGTAGACAACCTTAGAAAGTTGTGTGATGAAGTTTTTGGCGGTGAGAATTTTATTGCACAAATCATCTGGCAAAAGGTTTACGCACCGAAGAATTCAGCTTACTGGTTCTCAGAGGACCACGACTATATTCTAGTCTATGCCAAAGATAGGGTCTCATGGAGGCCAAACAAGCTGCCGAGAACGGCAGAGATGGAAGCGCGTTACAAAAACCCAGACAGCGACCCACGTGGCCCGTGGAAAGCTGAGAACATGTCTGCAAGGAATCGCTATGATGCAGGCATCTATCCAATTACGTGTCCTTCGGGGAGAGTTATTGACGGGCCGCCCAGAGGGGCCTACTGGCGTTATAGTGAGAAGAAATTCAAAGAGCTGAAGGAAGACAATAGAATCTGGTGGGGTGAAGATGGAAATAATAGCCCGGCGGTAAAACGCTTTTTGAATGAAGTTTCTTCTGGCCGAACACCTCAAACAATCTGGCCTTACAAAGAAGTGGGGCACACTCAGGATGCCAAAAAAACGCTATTGAAGTATGTTGATTTCCAAGAGACGGAAAATGTCCTCAACTCGGTCAAGCCAGTTGAGCTGATACAGAGGATATTGCAGCTATCCACATCGCCAGATGGTGGCGATATTGTGCTTGACTTCTTTAGTGGAAGCGCATCGACAGCCCATGCAGTGCTAAAGCAAAATTATGACGATGGGGGAGCCCGCCGCTTTATCGGAGTGCAAATTCCCGAGCCGCTTCCCAAGCCTGAGCCCGAGCTTGGCTCAATCTTTGAAATGGGGGCTATGCGTATTAAAAACTACGCTAAAGAGCTCTCATCAGAAGTAGATAACCAGAAGGCAAGCTCTCTTGATCTTGGCTTTCGCGTCATGAAGATTGACTCGTCAAATATGCGCGATATCCACTATTCGCCGGACGCACTTAGCCAGGACCTGATCTCGGAGAATATCGATAATATCCGTGAGGGCCGGAGTTCAGAAGACCTGCTCTTCCAGGTCCTGCTTGACTGGGGCGTAGACCTGTCGCTTCCCATCTCCCGCCAGGAGCTTGATGGAAAAACCGTCTTCTTTGTCGATGGAGACGAGAAGCATATGGCCCTGGCCGCCTGCTTCGACCTCGATATCGACGAGGTATTCGTCAAGCAGCTCGCCGAATACGAGCCGCTGCGCGTGGTATTCCGCGATGCCGGCTTTGCCAGCGACAGCGTCAAGATCAACGTCGAGCAGATCTTCGCCCAGAAGTCGCCCAACACCGAGGTGAAGGTGCTATGAGCCAGGATAAGCGCCCACAAGAAGGTAGCCAACTGATTCGCAACAGCACGGCGGAGTTTCTCATCTTCACTGGGCAGAGTGGTGAGCAAAGCATCGAGGCCCGCTACGAGGATGGCACCATCTGGCTCTCGCAGAAGCTTATCGGCGAGCTCTTTGATGTCACCAAATCGACCATCAGCGAGCATCTCAAGAATATTTATGCCGACGGTGAGCTCGACCGAGAGGCAACTGTTAGGAAATTCCGAACAGTTCAGCAGGAAGGTCAGCGCGAGGTCTCCCGTTCGGTGGAGCACTACAACCTGGATGCCATCATTTCTGTAGGCTATCGAGTCAATTCGATCCGCGCCACGCAGTTCCGACAGTGGGCAACTCAGGTGCTCAAAAAGTTCGCTGTGAGGGGCTATGTCATTGACAAGCAGCGGATGGAGAACGGCAGCTTTCTGGGAGCAGACTACTTCGAGCACCTGCTGGCCGAGATTCGCGAGATCCGGCTCAGTGAGCGCCGTTTCTATCAAAAGATCACCGATATCTATGCGACCAGCGTGGATTACAATTCCGCAGCGCCTACCACCAAAGAGTTCTTTGCCAAAGTACAGAACAAGCTCCACTTCGCCATCCACGGCCATACTGCTGCCGAGCTGATCAAGGCCAGGGCGGATAGCAGCAAACCTCATATGGGGCTTACATCGTGGGGCAACGCTCCAGATGGGAAGGTTGTCAAAACGGATGTGGCTGTTGCCAAGAATTACCTGACGCAGCAGGAGCTGGAGTCGCTGGGTCGAATCGTCAACGCCTATTTGGACCTTGCTGAAGAACGCGCTCGCCGTGAGATCCCCATGACCATGGAGGATTGGGCCAAGCGCCTGGATATGTTCCTGGAGTTCGATGATCGCGAGGTGCTTCAGGATAGCGGCAAGGTAACCGCAAAACTCGCCAAGGCATTTGCGGAAAGCGAATTTGAGAAGTTCCGTATTCTGCAGGATCGCCTATTCGAAAGCGATTTTGACCGCATTCTCAAGGGCGGTGATACGGAACAAGGCGGGGAGGATGAAACATCATGAAGCTCAAGTTCAAGACTCAGGAGTACCAGACGCGGGCTGTCGAGGCGCTGGTGGACTGCTTTGCTGGCCAGCCCTTCAGTAGCGGTATCCGCTACCGCATCGATCCGGGCGAGGCCGCGCCCCTGGCGCAGCCGATGCAGCGGGATATGTATGCTTCGCCAGACCCTGACGACGCCGGCTTCAAGAACGCTGCGCTGGAGCTGTCTGAGGTTGAGATTCTAAGCAATATCAAGGCGGTGCAGCGTCGCCAGAATCTGCCGCTCTCTGATGGCCTGAAGAAGGATGACAAGACCGGCTGCTCGATCAATCTAGACGTGGAGATGGAGACCGGCACCGGCAAGACCTACGTCTACCTGAAGAGCATGTTCGAGCTGAAGCAGCGCTACGGCTGGAGCAAGTTCATCGTGGTGGTACCCAGCATCGCCATCCGCGAGGGGGTCTACAAATCGCTGCAGATAACCGCCGACCACTTCCTGGAGAGCTACGGGGAGAAGGCGCGCTTCTTTATCTACAACTCGAAGCAGCTGCACAATGTAGAGAATTTTTCCTCGGATGCCGGCATTAGTGTGATGGTCATCAATGTTCAGGCTTTCAATTCTCGCAGTGCCGATAACCTCCGCATCTATGATGAGCTGGATGACTTTCAGTCGCGGCGACCGATCGATGTCATCAAGGCTAACCGACCTATTGTGATCGTCGATGAGCCCCAGAAAATGGGGACCGATACTGCATTGAAGTCATTGGGAAAATTCAACCCGCTTTTCATCGCGCGCTACTCAGCCACCCACAAGACGACCTACAACAAGATCCACCGCCTTGATGCCCTGGACGCCTACAACCAGAAGCTGGTGAAGAAGATCTCGGTGCATGGTGTCACCACCAAGGGCCTCACCGGCACCGATGCCTACCTCTACCTGGAAAATATCGAGACGGCGAAGAACAAGCCTCCTGTGGCCTGGGTCGAGTACGAGGAGAAGTCGGTCAGCGGCGTGAAGCGCAAGCGCCGCAAGCTGGGCAAGGGCGACAACCTGCATGAGTTGTCGGATGGGCTGGACCAGTACAAGGGCTTCGTCGTCTCGGATATTGATGCCAGGATCGATCAGCTCAGCTTCACCAACGGCGTCGAGCTCACCGCTGGAGAGGTCACCGTCGATGTCACCGAGAAGGCGCTGCGCCAGATCCAGATCCGCGAGGCGGTCAAGGCCCATTTCAAGAAGGAGCAGCTGCTATTCTCCCAGGGGGTCAAGGTGCTCACACTGTTCTTCATCGATGAGGTGGCCAAATACCGCCAGTACGATGAGAGCGGTGAGGTGCTGGGTGAGTACGCCCGGATCTTCGAGGAAGAGTACAACCACCAGCTCAACCAGGTGCTGACCCTGGAGGACAGCGAGTACAACCGCTACCTGAAGGGCATCAGCGCCTCGGACACCCACAATGGCTACTTCTCCATCGACAAGAAGTCCAAGCGCCTCGTCGACCCCAAGACCAAGGCTCGCTCGACCGAGACGGACGATGTCGATGCCTACGACCTGATCTTGAAGGACAAGGAGCGCCTGCTCTCCTTCGATGAGCCCACGCGCTTCATCTTCTCCCACTCCGCACTGCGTGAGGGCTGGGACAACCCCAACGTGTTCGTCATCTGCACGCTGAAGCACAGCGACAACACCATCTCCCGGCGCCAGGAGGTCGGGCGTGGCCTGCGCCTGGCGGTCAATCAGCTGGGGGACCGCATGGACGATCCCATGACGGTGCACGACATCAACGAGCTGACGGTGGTCGCCAGCGAGAGTTACAAGGATTTTGTCACCGCCTTGCAGCGCGATATCAGCAATGACCTCTCCGAGCGCCCGCGGGTCGCCGATGAGGCCTACTTCACCGGCAAGCTGCTCGTGTCGGAGGAGGGTGAGGTTGAGGTCACGCCCGCCATGGCCAAGGAGATCTACCGCTACCTGCTCAAGCACGACTACACGGATAACGCCGACCACATCACCGAGGCTTACCACCAAGCCAAGGAGGACGGCACCCTGGCCGAGCTGCCGGAGGCGCTGCAGCCCCATGCACAGCAGGTCTTCCAGCTGATCGACAGCGTCTTCAGCAACGCCCAGCTGCCGCACATCGAGGACGGCCGCAAGGCCAAGCTGAACCCGCTCAACGACAACTTCCACAAGAAGGAATTTCAAGAGCTCTGGGAGCGCATCAACCGCAAGGCGGCCTACTCGGTCAGCTTCGACTCGAACGAGCTGATCAAGAAATGCGTGGGCTATCTGGAACTGAAGCTCAGCGTGAAGCGCCTGGAGTATCAGGTGGAGCGTGGTACGCAGAAGGCCGAAGCCAGTTACCAGGACATGACTAGCGGGCAGGCCTTCACCGTCAACGAGAGCGAGCGGGTCAAGCATGATGGCTCGCTTCACTCGGCGGTCCAGTACGACCTGATCGGCCGCCTGGCCGAGGCCACGCAGCTGACGCGGCGTACCGTGGCGGCGATTCTCTCCAAGGTTCAGCCGAAGACCTTCAAGCAGTACCAGATGAACCCCGAGGACTTCATGGCCCAGGCTGCCAGGCTGATCAACGAGCAGAAGGCCAGCATGGTAGTCGAGCACATCAGCTACGACCCCATCAACGAGCAGCACAGCCGGGAAATCTTCACCATCGAGAAGCCTGAGAACCAGCTGAATCGAGCCTACAAGGCCAACCGCCACGTCTACGACTACGTGGTGACCGATTCCAAGATCGAGCAGGACTTCGTCGAAGAACTCGACACTGGCAAGGAGGTGGTGGTCTACGCCAAGCTGCCGAAGAGCTTCTTCATCCCGACGCCGGTGGGCAACTACAACCCCGACTGGGCCATCGCCTTCAACGAGAATGATGTCAAACACGTCTACTTCGTGGCCGAGACCAAGGGCAGTATGTCATCGCTGGAGCTGCGTGAAATCGAGCAGGCCAAGATCAAGTGCGCCACGGAATTCTTCGACACCATCGCTACGGCGAAGGTGAAGTATGACGTTGTGGACTCGTATGATAAGTTGATGAATTTGGTGAGGTAGCTGTTGATAACGAAATGCAGACTTCCAGGTTGGGAGTCTGCATTTCAAGAGGAACAATGTGGTGGCGCTACTGTACAATGGTTAAGGATGGGCGCCTAAATCTCGTATACCATTCTTGAGAGAGCTCATTGTCTGGGATTTCGGGCAGCACATTTGCCAGAAGCTCTGGCTGTACGCCTATTTCCGCAGCAAGGTCGATCAGGTTCATTCCGAAATGCTCATGCAAAACTTTGAATGACTTTATCAGTAGCTCTGCTTGCTCTTTCTTTACAAGGTGATCCTCATTTTCTCTCTTGCTTTGCCCGCTGTTTTTTAGGTAAATCACTCCGCCTTTATAGGTTTGCTCGGTGAGCATTCCTAGAGACTTGGCTCTATATAAAATAGCTGCTTTAGAGGCTCCGAACTGCATTTTGATTTCAGTTATGCATTGCCAGTCCAAGCGCCTTCCTTTCAAGCGAAATACTTTAGCAAACGTAGCCCTTGGGAGGAGAAAAGCCGATGCAAAGCGGTTTGCTTCGGTTTCGGTTGCTCTATCTCCCGTAATTATTCCTTCGTGTAATATTAGATGTGCCATCTCATGGGCAATGTCGAAACGCTGCCTGAAGGGGCTTTCTTTAGCATCGTTTCTAACAATTATGGGCCTTGATGCTGGGATTGATAGGGCATCAATTTCCGTTGAGGCGTCACGAAAAAATGTCACTAATGCCCCTGCATGCTCAACGACGCTTACCATATTGTCGATTGGGCCTAATCCTAATCCCCAATAGCTTCTGGTGCGCTCGGCGGCACGCTCAATTTCTTCAAAACTCACCGCTCCAGAGAAATCCGGAAAGTCTACATGAGGCAAAGCGACGCGCCTATCAATATAGTTGGCAAGATGGCCGAAAATGGTCCCCCTGGCTAGCACCTTCAATCGTGTGCTTACCTTGGTAGAGGATAGCCGGCGGAAGTGCGCCTGATCCTCAGAGGGGCCGGGTGGAGTTTGCTTGTAAAAAAACTCAGGTGTTACTTTAAGGCACTTGCTGATTAGCTCAACCGTATCGCTGCTAATGTTTTTCCCTGCTTTTCCATTCTCAATTTGAGAGATGTACTGTCTCGTTTTTCCGATCTCTTCAGCAATTTCGCTTAACGTTTTCCCCCAGTAGTGGCGAGCAAGGCGAAGCTGGCTTCCTTCAAACTGTGCCATCGTGTGACTTCTGGATTTCATGGGTTTCATCTTCGACTAAAATATCTCGGCGAGGCTCGAGGTTGATCGGCGGAAGCTTGGCAGCAGCAGGTATTTCTTCACTTGAAGAAACAAAGGTTTTTATGGCTTTGTTAAATTGCCATTTTGCGATTGCTTGCTTTAGTCCAGGTTTGTATTTTACGCAAAAAACTTCATGCTCGTCATCCTCTTCAATTGCCTTTCTGATCATGAAGCGCCAGAGTCCGTCAGGTTCCTCTTCTTCATGCGCATCTTCAAATAAAGGCAAAGTGATATTTGAGGATTCTGCTTCGGTTGGCGTTAGCGCGAATTTCTTTTTTGGGCTTTCGGGGTCATCGCAAAAGAAGCGGAATACTGTGGTATCGCCTATTCTAAACTGGATGTCGTTACCTCGGTGAACAATTCTTAACCAAGAGAAGCGGGTTTCATTTTCTAGAATTGCTTTTCTCACCCAAGCCCAACCTCTAGAGCCTTGAGTATAGGCATCATCGTATTTGTGCTGTGTGCTGGAAATTGCCTCGGAGTAGACGTCTAGAATGAGCCGTGCAAAATCATGTAGGCGATCTTCAGTCAGCTCTGGGTCAAGTGCAGAGGGGTGGGCTGCTTGCGGCATGTGAATATTCCATTAGGTCACTTTGTAAAGAGCATGATTGTTCCTTTTCTGAGATTTGTCAAGCATCCGGATCAGCCGTCGGTGGTGTACCCTGATGCCATCGCTTCTGCCACGCCGAGCCACTCATGAGCCAGTCCACCTATCGCCACTATCCCAGCTTCACCCGCCGCTATGTGCGCTCGGTGATGAAGATGATGGGCTTGCCCAAGAAGCCCAAGGTCGAGGCCGAGGTCTTCGCCAGCATGCTGCAGGATCAGGAGCTTGCGCTCTCCATCAACGGCGAGGTGCTGATG
The DNA here is from genome assembly GCF_031846005.1 of Halomonas sp. LES1. NCBI lineage: Bacteria > Pseudomonadati > Pseudomonadota > Gammaproteobacteria > Oceanospirillales > Halomonadaceae > Halomonas > Halomonas sp. LES1. The sequence goes on along the minus strand of NZ_JAVRGC010000003.1, from coordinate 496,571 downwards.
CTCGAGTGGCACCACGCCCGCGAGGGCAGGGTGGTGGTGCCGGAACCGACCCTGTCGCAGTGGCTGCAGACGGTGAAGCTCAGCCAGGTGCAGGGCGATGCCTGGTCGTGGCCCTGGGAGTTCTGCACCCTCTCGTTCCCGACGAGCCAGACGTTCCATGGCCACCCGGTGGACGGTGCTCTGGTCACCTGGGTGGACTCCACCACGCTGCCCGGACGCTACGAGAGCTTCCTGGGCGCCCATGGCAATCCCAACGGCGTCGATATGCTCGGCATCGGCGAGCCGTGGCTGATGGTGGCGATCCACAATCCGCTGGACACCCAGCCGAGCGTCAACCCGACCATGCTGCGCGGGGCTTTCTCGCCTCATCAGATCAGTGACTTCATCAACCGCGAGGCGATCGAGCATGCTGGCGGTCGCGCCGCCCCGCTGGCGGACGAAGAGGGCATGATCCTGCGCGAGGTGGTGCGCTATGTGCTTTCGCTGGGTATGTATCTCTCGGCCTATCCCGAGGCGCAGTCCAGCGGCGTGCCGTCCTGGATGAAGAACAAGCATCCGGAGGGGAAGAAAGGCGTTCCGTTCGCTCAGGTCGGTGTCGACCGCGAGGATCGCGAGCTCTCCCTGGCGATGACCGCTCCGCGCTCGGTATCGCCCTACTGGCGACAGCTGCGCGACGAACGTTTCTATCGCGGCAAGTGGGCCGATCACCGGCGCGGCAGCCGCTACGTGCTGGTCAGTGGCTACGAGGTGGGGGCGGAGAAGACGGTGGGGGTGGAGTCGGTAGATCCATGACCGTGACAGAGTCGCACTCACGTTGGGAAGGCTGCCTGTTGGGCCTGGCGGTGGGGGATGCCCTGGGGGCTCCGCTGGAGTTCCATCGCCGTGAGCGCATCACCCGATCACTGGAATGATCGAGGGCGGCAAATTCCGTATGCGTCGGGTTGAGTGAAAGAAAAGGTTTTGTTCATTCTCCGCGCTCAACGATGGCCCTGGCAGTCTCATAAATCTCGGCCCGCCAGGCCTCAGGTTCAAGGATCTCCACGTTGGCGCCCATGCCCATCAGCCACCACAGGGTCTGCTGGTCGTCGGGTACCTTCGCCTCCAGCCGTTGCCAATCGCTGCCGGGTAGCGGCGTAAGCCGTTGTTCCTCGGACAGTGGTGTCTCGCTGAGCAGCCAGGCCACCTGGGGTGCGACATTGGCTACCAGCGTTACGGGTAACTTGCTCTGCAAATAGCCGAAGGCGCCGCCCGCGATGTAGTCGTCCAGGTCGAAGTCCCCGGCGTCATGCCAGGCAGCCTCGCTGAGGCGTGCCTCCTCGATGCGGTGCAGGGCGAATTGGCGTACATCCGTGTAGTCGTTCACCGTGGCCAGCAGGTAGGTCACGCTGTGGCGGCTGACCAGCCCCTGCGGGTGCAGGGTGAAGTGCTTTTCTTCCTCGGCACTACGCGACAGGTAGGTGACATCGATGGCGCGCTGGCTCAGCAAGGCCTCGGACACTGTCTGCCACGTCGCCGCGCTGAGCGGTGCCGGAATCAGTGCCTTGCCGTTGGGTATGGCACGCACCCGCCGGGCCCACTGGCTCAACCCGTTCTGATCTAGGTCATCCAGTAGCTGGCGGGCGTCGCGAAACTGCGGGGCCAGCTGGTCGACCACCACCGGCGGCAGCAGGCCTTTCAGGTACTCCTCGGCCAGCACCAGGGTGAGGGCGCTGGGGATGTCCAGGGCCGGCAGGCTGCAATGGAAGTCGCGATCGAAATACCAGCGGTAGGGCTTCTGGCTGTCGTCACACACCAGCGGGAAGTGCAGCGAGAGGCGGTCGCGCAGGTCGCGCTGCAGCGAGCGGGTATCGATCTGGAACCCTCGCTCCTGGAGCTTCTCCAGCAGCACCGGCGTGCTGATGCGGCCCGGGCTGCGCGGGATCAGCTGCAGCATGGCCAGGTAGCGGAACAGGGTATCGCGAATCTCGGACATGGACGTTCCTTGTCGGGGTGCTGGACTCACTCTGCCAGCCTAAGGGAAGTGAAGCGACAAATCACACGCGCGTGAGGAGCCACGCGGCCACATCGTCCGACAGCCAGCGTGTGCCCAGGTAGTGCTTCACTGCTGCCCGGAGATGCCGCTGCCATTCGACCCTGAGCTTCTCGAGGTCGTGGAGTGCCGGGGCGGCGTCGATCTGGCCGTATAGCTGATCCGCGGGATGCTCGGCCTCTGGCCAGGGATGGTCAGCCAGCCAGGCGTAGACCTCTTCACGCCCCAAGGTAATCGCGGCCGGGAACAGCACTGCTTCTGCAGGCAGGGGCGCCCCCAGCTGCAACAACTGGGCATTGATGGCGTGATCACAGGCCAGATGCCAGCGGTGGGGCGACTCATGGTGAGAGGGCCGGTAGTCACCGGCGGCCGCATGCCACACCAGGTGCTCCTGAATCTGGCGACGCTGCGGTTCCTCGAGGCCCGTGCTCCAGGCAGGCTGAAACAGCAAGCGTCGGCCATCGGTGGTGGCCGTAGTGAGCCACGGCTCGTCCACGGCCACGTTCTCCAGCGGCTCCGCCAGTGCCGCGCTGATCGGCCGCTGTTCTGCCCACGCCTGACGATCCTGCCGCCAGGCCGCCACCTGTTCGGCGGCCATGGCCGCCATCACTCCGTGACTCGTAGCGAGTCTCTCGTCCCGTCGCATGTCTCTCCCTCCTGGCTCGACCTGGCTCATGCTCGCCCGGTAAAGCGACATGCCGTGTCGCATGCCTAGGTCACCCTGGATGTATCACGCTGAACAGGAGGTCGAGGCGATGCAGACACCCCCTATAAATCCGGCACGTCGGGATGCCCTCGCGGAGCGCATCTCCCGCTGGCTCTTCACCCAGGATCCGATGCACACCTGCTGTGTCGAGAACGATGCCGTCGATGAGTACGACGCCGTGGCGCGCTACCTGGTCGATCGGCTGACACAAGGTGACGCCCCCGCCGTGGCGCTCCATACCACGCTGGCCGTGTGGTTCGGTGACGAGCTGGTGGACCAGGCACGCCTAAGGCCCCTGGTGCGCTCGCTGGGTGAGCTGCTGGATGCCGAGCCTCTCGATGGAGGAGACACCCATGAGTGATTTGCCGCAGCAGATCAAGCAACGCGCGAAGTTCCGAGCGGAGGATGACCTGCTTCGCCAGATGGGCTACGCCAAGCCAGGCCGTCGTCACCGTGAGCGCCTCGCCATGGTGCTGGCGGATCCGGCGCTGGGGCTGGGGACGCCCATGTATGATTTCGTTCATGGCCGCCGTGACTTCCTGCGTGCCCTGTGCCGCGCCTTGCGCATCCCCGAGCACAGCTGCCGGGCATTCATCGCCGAGCGTGATGCGCTCGAGAAGGCCGAACGCCAGGCCTACCCGCCGTGGCTGTTCGTCGATACCGGCTTCAAGCGCGCGGATCGCCCGGGGATGCCAATCTTCATCCTGGCCATGATCGAGTCGAAACGCCGACTCCCTCTACCCCCGGATACCTTCCGGCTGCCCTGGGAGGAGCAACTGCAGACTGCCCAGCAGACGGTACGTCAGCACATAGCTGATACCGGAGGCGAGTTGAAAATTTGGGGACGCATCCAGCGCTACCTCTTCTGTTACGCTGAGGATCACCAGCTGGAGATCGCACCGAGCGGCGAGGTGCGGGGGGAGGCCTCGGGAAGGGGGCTGTCTCAAGCCAGTATGACCCTCAAGGGCAAGCCAGTCTCCCTGCTGAGTGATGACAAGGATGATGCGACATGAAGTGTCGTATCAGGCCGTCAGACTGAAGGCATCGGGCCTTCGCGGTCCCTCGAAACGACAAGGAGCCAGTCCATGCCTGCCATGCCGACCCTGCAGGAACGTTTCACCGGCTGTCTGCTCGGGGGCGCCGTCGGCGATGCCCTGGGCGCGCCGGTCGAGTTCATGAGCCGCCAGCGAATCCACCAGCAATTTGGCCCGCAGGGCATTGCTGACTATGCACCGGCCTTCGGCGGGCTCGGTGTGATCACCGACGACACCCAGATGACGCTGTTCACCGCCGAAGGGCTATTACGTGCCGATGTGCGCGGCAGCATGCGCGGCATGTGTCATCCGCCCTCCGTCATCGCCCACGCCTACCTGCGCTGGCTGGTGACCCAAGGGAGCGAGCCGACCCCGGAAATCCGCGAAGGGCTGCTGAAGCACAGCCTGGAAGAGGCGCCAGGGTGGCTGATCCAGCATCGCGAACTGCACCACAGGCGTGCCCCGGGGAATACCTGCCTCTCGGCGCTGCAATCCATGACGCTCCTCGGTGACAAGGCCATCAACAACAGCAAGGGCTGCGGCGGAGTGATGCGGGTCGCCCCGGTGGGGCTCTACCTCTGGCCCAGCCACGATATCTGGCCCGCCTTCGAGCTGGCGTGTGAATCGGCCGCGATCACCCATGCTCATCCTTCGGGAATCCTGCCGGCCGGCGTCCTGGCGGCACTGATCCTGCAGCTGCTGCATGGCAACACCTTGCGCGGTGCCCTCGAGCTGGCCATGGAGGAGCTGAAGACGCACGCTGACCATGAAGAGACATCGCAGTTTCTGATCACCGCCATCGAGCTGGCCGACTCGACGCTTTCCCCCGAGCAGGCCATTGGCTTTCTCGGCGAGGGCTGGGTGGCCGAGGAGGCGCTGGCCATTGCCGTCTACTGCGCGCTCGTCGCCGAGGGTTTTCGCCATGGCGTGATGTTGTCCGTCAATCACGACGGCGACTCCGACTCCACCGGTGCCATCGCCGGCAATCTTCTCGGCGTGATGTATGGGGTCAACGCCATCCCCAGCGCCTGGCTGGAGCCCCTGGAGCTTCGCGAGGTGATCACCGAGGTGGCCCAGGACCTGCTGGCTGTGAACGATTGGGATGTGGATGAGATGGGCGGCAAGGATAACGACTGGGTATGGGAGAAATACCCGGGGTTCTGAGCGCACACGCATTGTCAGTAACGGGCACAGGAGGCCTGCATGTATGACCTGATTGGCGATATCCATGGGTATGCCGAGCCACTCAAGCGACTGCTCGACACCTTGGGCTACCGGGAAACCGACGGTGTCTGGTCACATCCCGAGCAGCGACGGGTGATCTTCCTCGGTGACTTCGTCGACCGTGGCCCACACCAGGTCGAGACGGTGCAGATCGCCCGCGCCATGGTCGAGGCCGGCACGGCACTGGCCGTGATGGGGAATCATGAGTTCAATGCCGTGGCCTGGGCCACGCCGGACCCTGAGCACCCCGGCGAGCACCTGCGCACGCACAACGACAAGAACCGCGGCCAGCACCAGGACTACCTGGAGCAGGTTGGTGAGGGCAGTGAGCTGCATCGCGAGCATATCGCCTGGTTCAAGACGCTGCCGCTCTATCTCGACCTGGAGGAGCTGCGCGTGGTGCATGCCTGCTGGCACCTCCCGTCCATCGACACCCTCGAGGGCTTTGTCGATTCACAGCAGCGCATCCTGCCGGATGCCTGGCCCGATCTGGCCCGCAAGGACGGGGCAGGCTTCGAGGCCCTGGAAACCCTGCTCAAGGGGCTGGAGGTGCCTCTCCCCACCGGATACGAGTTCTCCGACAAGGATGGCAACCCGCGCCACCACATCCGCACCCGCTGGTGGGAGCTGGAGCGCCTGACCTATCGCGACCTGGCCATGGTGCCGGCGGAAGCCATCAATGACATCCCGCATAAGCCGATTCCCGAGGATGTGCTGCCCGGCTATGCCGGTGACAAGCCGCTGTTTGTCGGCCACTACTGGCTGACCGGCACGCCCGAGCCGCTCAATCGCTATATCGCCTGCCTGGATTACAGCATCGCCGGTGGCCATCACCGCAGCGACGACCCGAACAAGCTGTGCGCCTACCGCTGGAATGGCGAGAGTGAGCTGACGGCAGACAACATGGCCTGGGTATGCAGCACTAACACCTGACACTTCTTCAAATGCAACACAAAACCAGGGAAGACATAATGACGATCGAAAAGATTGAAGCTTGCAGCGCAATCATGCTCGAAAAAGGCTGGGCTACTGATCAGTCCACGATCTCTCCTTCCATGCTGAAGGATCTCAGCGAGGAAGAGGCGACCACGCTCGCTGGGAAGAAAATGACGCTGCCGCTCGACTGGCGCAAGTTCAAGAGCAGCTTTGTCGAGTCGCAAGCCGAACTCGGATTTGAGTGGAACGCCGGGCAAGGACATGGAGGACCTTTGGAGCTCAACGAGGTTCGCTTCCCGGAAGCAGTAGGCGTTGAGCTTGCTACCGGTCTGATGAAACGAAAAATTACAACTGGGACTCTTGCCAAGGCAGTGTCAGATATCCTCCCCAAAACTCAGGAGTTTGTTGAAAAATCCGGCGCGCAGCTTGAGCTTGGGGACCTGAGGAAAGGCTTCAAGGACCATGATGCCTCTGGTTACAGCTACAGATTTTCACCGGGAAGAGGAAGTCGTCGCTTTACTTTGTCATTGGATATTTACAAGTACCAAGGAGGTAGTAGAAGCTCGCGAAAGCGTGAAGAGGAATTCGGAGAAGCCATCGAGGAGCATGTAAAGTCGCTCTTTGATCTTGACGAAAAAGATCACGCACAGCGGAAGCGGAAAGGAAGGCGTTACGAGAATGCTGATATTGTCGGGTTCCGGATATCCCGGAGAATGGAGGGTGATAAATTCATCATGTACAGTTTTGAGGTGAAGCCTGCTAATGACATTGGCAGCATCTCTCAAGCCATCAGCCAGGCAGTGAATTACCGTTCTCGTGCCAACTACACTTATATCGTGATCCCACAGATGGATTACAGCAGTTTTCACGACAACGACCGCCTAGCAGACCTGCTGAGCATGTGCCGAGACAATGCCATTGGTGCTTTGTCGGTAAACATGGATACCGACACACATGAAGTATTGGATGTTGTTGAAGTGCAGTCTGCTATTGATACCGGTTTGGACGACACAGAATGGCTTTCCAGCCTAGTAGACGCTTCAGATTTCGAGCACTGTCCATTGTGCAGAAAAGTTGTGAACAAGAATACCCGGACTTATTGTGGATGGAGTTTTTACAAAGATATACAAAGCAAAGGCAGCAAGGATGATGGTGAGAAAGTTTGTATGAAACTGGCGATGGAGAGTCAGGTAAGAAACAGCTAATCTATAGTCCATGCACTCTGTCTCACGGTAAACAATCCGGTGAGCCAGTTCACCGGATTTATAAAACCAAACCAGAGTTACCTGCACCGTTGACCGCTTCAAGCTTCAATGGGTGATTAGCGACGGCAGATTATGACCCCTTCAGGAGGAAATCGCAAGGAACCCAAGCGTCTACAGGATATTCCGCCGTGGCTACCGCCGGATCAGAAATAGAGCAGCTTTGGTGGGTCGGTGAGTCCTCGGGCGAGTGAATCCAGACGCCCTCTATTTCGACTGTTTTCCCTACGAAGCGACAACGCCGACGAGCTGTTCTTCGTTAATGACACCGATGAAACCCTTGCGCACGTTGCCGCTTTTACGGGGGGCTTCATCACAGCGGATGACGATGCCTTGTCGCTCGAGGGGGCCAACCTCGTCTATCACGATGTTTGTCCTGGCGAAGGGGTCAAGGTCGAGGCGTTCGATGGCTACTACGACCTCGACTATGTCTTTCAGCTCAGCTTCGAGGTCGCTTGTGGTCAGGGAACTTGGCGCATCCTCACTCGAGCTCAGAAGGGGAGCATTGCCGCACAGGAATTGCTGTGGGATGACGGGAGCCCGGGTAGGCATGTCAACGCCAGCCTGCGTTCCGGATAACTCCTAGAATCGGTACGTGGCATTACGCAAGACACCAGGAGGTCTGCCACCATCACTGCAGGGGTGCGCCTTAGGGGCCATACTCTCGTGACACCCACAATCTCAAGGAGGAGACCGTCATGTGGATGACCCACTCGCATCTAAAGGCTCGCCAGCGGGCCGAGCGCCATCAGCACGCCGAAGGCATCGGCCTGCGTATCCATCGGGCACTGAGCTGGCTGCTGCGCTCGGAGTTGTGCGATGACGACGACGGCCGCTTCATCTTCCTGTGGATCGCCTTCAACGCCGCGTATGCCAACGACCTGGGTGAGATGCGCGTGCCCGAGAGCCGCCTGCTGGGAGAGTTCCTGCAGCGCCTGAGCCAGCTGGACCACCACGACTACCTCTACCAGCTGGTGTGGAGCCGCTACCCCGGGGCGATCCGCGTGCTGCTCGACAACCGCTACGTCTTCCAGCCCTACTGGGACCATCAGAATGGCCTCCCCGGCAGCGAGGACTGGGAGGAGCGCTTCGCCTCGGCGCGTCAGGCGGCCCATGCGGCGCTGGCCAATCACGACACCGGCACCGTGTTGAGCATCGTCTTCCAGCGGCTCTACACCCTGCGCAACCAGCTGATCCACGGCGGCGCCACCTGGGGCAGCTCGGTCAACCGCGAGCAGCTGCGCGACGCCAACAACATCATGGGCGAGGTGGTGCCGGCCATCATCGCCATCCTGCTGGACAATGCCCACCGCCACTGGGGCGATGCGTGCTATCCGGTGCGCTGACGGAGAAGAGGAGGTCACATGCAAGCCAGTGCCTGGCGAGGTGGATCCAGCGCAAGACCCGTCTACGGCATCCGCGTGGGCCGCCCCAACCGTGACGCCCACTTCGACCGTGCTTGGTCGTCGATTGAGGTGGAGATGGATGGCCGATGGGAAACCTTCCAGCTGACCCCGGGCTTCTGGAATCAGTGCACCGAGTTTCGCGACAGAGGCTCACCGCGCATTCGGGAATGGCTCGAGCGGCATTTCACCACCGATTGGCCCAAGGGCTGTCCGCCAAAGTTTCGTCTGGAGGTGCTGGGTGGTGGACGGTTCCGGCTACGGTCTGATGTGTGAGGAGGGTGGCGTGCCATCGGTCATCGACGACGACTTCATGGTCTGCACCGACTGCCTGATGATCATCGCCAACGACGATACCAGCGGGCTGGACTATTCGCTGGGTGAGGAGGAAGCCGAGGCCCGGGAGCGGGAGATTCGCGAGGCCATCGCCGAGATCCAGCGTGAGGAGGGGCAGATCGCGGTAGGCGATAGCGACAGGGACGAGGAGTTCTCCTCGAGCCCCTGCGCCTGCTGCGGCACACGCCTGGCGGGGGGGCGACACCACTGTGTGATCCTGGGAAACAACCGGGAGCGGTAAGCTCCCGGCCGGGGAGGGAGCGTCTTACTTGCCTGCCATGGTCTTGGCGGCGTCGTACTCGGCATCGAGACCGGACTGGGTGTCCAGCGACGGATCGATCTGCTTCAGGCCGACATGCATCATCGACAGCAGCTGCAGGCCGGAGAAGTCGCCGTCCAGGCTCTTGAGCGTGTAGCGCTTGTCCGGGTCGTTGATGGAGAGCCCGCTCTCGCCCAGCTTGGCGATCTCGAAGACCACCTTCGCCAGCTCCTGCTGTTCCATGTTCGCGAAGGTCTCGAAGGCGCCAGTCATGTACATCACCGCGTCCATGCGCAGGCCACCATCGGCCTTCTCCTTCATGGAGCCCTGGGCCAGGCGGCTCAGTGCCTTCTTGGCCTCGGTGGCGATCGGTGAGTTCGGCTCCAGCTCGATGATGCGCTGGTAGATACCGATGGCCTGCTCGTGATTCTGCGGGCCGAGCTCCTCCAGGTTCAGCGCCAGGCCGTACAGGGTGGCGACATCCTTGGGGTTGGCCGCCAAGGCACGCTCGAAGTAGGGCTTGGCGTCTTCATGCTTGCCGCGCTTGGCCAGCAGGCCTGCCAGATTGCGGTTGATCCACAGGTCGTCGGGCAGCTTATCGGCGGCATTGCGCAGGGTGGCTTCTGCCTTGTCCAGCTCACCGAGCTTCACGTAGGAGAAGCCCAGGGCCGCGTGGGCATGGGCATACTCAGGTTCCGCCTTGGTGCAGGCCTTGAGCGGCGCCACCGACTCTTCTGCACGTCCCATCTCCGACAGACAGACGCCGTAGTTGTAGAGGATCTCGGGGTCGTCGGTCATCTCGGCCATGACCTCGAGTGCCGGCAGTGCGTCCTCCAGGAAGCGATGCTCGAGCAGGCCCAGAATGTACTGCTTGGGCTCGACACCCTCCTGCGCGCCACCCCCAGCACATGCCCATCCTGGACGACGATCGCCGCGGTGTAGCCCTTGGCGGCGTACTGCAGCGTGATTGTCTGCAGGACAGCATCCTCGAAGCCCGGGTCATCTCGCGGCGGCAGGCCATCGAGCTTGAGGTCGTCGAGGCTGCGTTTGAAGATCTCGGGGGCTTGCGGCATTGCGTCACCTGCGGGCGTCGATTGAGTGTTGTCGGCAATGGTATCAAGGAATGTGGCGGGCGTTGGAGAAGATGGCGAGTCTCCACACGGGGCCGCTCACTTGGCCAGGCCCTGCCACTCCGCCAGTTGCTGGTTGGCCTTGAGTCGCTGACGCTGCAGCAGCACGCTGTCGTATAGCTGGGTCAGGTCCGCACCGCTGGGCAGGAGCGGCAGAGAAGCCTGCGCTTCGTCGCGGAACTGGCTGGCGAGGGTAGGTTCTGCGTCCAGGATCTCCCACCAGGCCAGGATGTCCTGCCTGGCATACTCCATTAGTGCAGCAGCGGGCAGGCGGTCGGACTTAGCGGCGTTGGCCCGCTCGGTGGCTGGCAGCAGATTCCAGAGATCGTTGTTCTGCCAGCGTGACCACGGAAAGCAGTGGTCCACCGCGTAATGGTGGCGGTGCAGATCCTGGTGGGACCACACGCAGTGCAGCGGTGCCGGCCGGATCAGGTGCCTGGCGATCAGTCGGCGAACCTTGTGCGTTTCACGCCGGCTCTCCGGCCAGGTTAGCGCCCGGTGTAGCAGACCTACATCGGCCTGCGGGTTGTAGTCCTGCATCAGCTGCACCCACTCATGCGTGATCGCGGGCTCCAGCCAGCAGGCATAGCGGCTCATGTAGTCCCACAGCGCAGTGGGCACCCGGTACTCGCCGAACGCGGCCAGCATTTGGGTATCCAGCCGGACGGGCCGGCCGCTGATCCTGATTCCCCGGCGCTGACCGGCAGAGATCAGACCTACACTTCTTGGGCAGATAGTATATTATTTGGTTTTGGGCGCACCCAATGAATTGGGATACATCAACAATCTTTAAAAAATATTGAGGTGTGTTGGACTCAAAGAATTTGTGTTGTAAGGTGCGATATAAATAAACTATTCCATAAAGGTGTGTCCCCTATTGATTTTTCAATTTTTATGGACTGGTTTCTGTCTGACTGCTGCGGATATTGCAAGGCGATAATGAATTAATCGGAAGAGGGCGTTATTCTTTTGGCAAAGGATGTTCAATAAAGCAGTTTAATGAACATGGTGTGCGGTTTTTTTACATGGAAAGTATTTTTTATTAAGGTGTGATAAATGTTGAATTTGCGGCAAATCGAAGCTTTTCGTGCACTAATGATATATCGGACCGTTACTCAAGCAGCCAAAGCAATGCATATTTCGCAGCCTGCCGCAAGCAGGCTTATATCAGATTTGGAATATAATGTTGGTTTTTCTTTATTCCATAGAGATAAAGGCAGGCTGCTTCCAACTCCAGAAGCAATGGCCTTTTTTGATGATGTGGAAAAAGTTTTTACTGGTCTTGATAAAATTGCCGAATCAGCAAAGGAGATTAAGGATTTTAGAACTGGGAGATTGTTTGTTGTTGGGATGCCTGCAATAGCTCATTGTTTGCTCCCCGAAGCGGTGAACAAGTTTTCAGTAAAAAATGATGGCATTACAATAACACTCCAGTCTCACAGCTCTCAGAAAGTTTTAGACTGGATGGCAACACAGCAATGTGATATTGGTTTTATAGGCCTTAAGATTGAAGACCCATCAGTAAAAGTTATACATTTAAAGTCTAGTCCTATGAAAGTTGTCATGCCAAAGAATCATTGGATGGCAATGAAAGATACTGTAAGCATAGATGATTTTGAGGGAGAGAATTATATTTCTTTTGGGCAGAATCAAGACTCTCGCCCATTTGTTGACAAGATTTTTTCAGATAACAAAGTGCAGCGTAAAATAAGGCTGGACACACAACTTTCTAGTGTCGCGTGCGAGATGGTGTTGAACGGTGGTGGGGTTTCTATAGTGGACCCTTTGACAGCCAATTTATATGGTGAAAGAGGGTTGGTAGCAAAACCATTAAGTGAAGTAATCGAATTTCACTATAGTGCAGTGTTGCCGGGTTATAGGCCACCGTCAATGCTAGCTACTAGCTTTCTCGACCTTGTGACAGCGATGTTAAATGAAGAGCTGGATTAATGCATTCGGATTTTCGGATGTTATCGTGAAATAGGCAGCCCGGGATATTTATGAGGCAGACCTGGAAATGGAGATGGCGAATAGTTTTATCTTGGAATCAAGAGGTTGTATGAACTTGGTTCAAGAGGACTGCTCGCCATTGTTGAGTCCCTAACGACTTGGTCGCCCTCGTGCAGCGGCTCTGGGTGTGTCCATCGGAACGGTCAGTGTACGACCAGCGACAGTGGTGCCTTGCTGCTGCGTGAAGCCTTATACAACAACGGCGAGGTCGAGAGGCTCGAAGACAATCTTGTCAACCCACACCACTCGCAGCTTATTCGCCACGTGCTGGTCAGTAAGGTGCGTTATCTGGTGCTGTAGTGGGCGATGGATTGGATTGATCACAGAGATACCGCCATGTTGCGCCGTGTCTCGCTCTGGCAGCTGGTCTGCAGTGATGTAGAGACGTTTCCCCCGGCCCAGGAGCGGCCGTCTCAAGCCATGATGTCGCGGCTGCTGACATGACTGGCCGTAATGACAAGACAGCTGCCTTGCACGAAGGCCTGCTGCGGCTGATGGTCCGGTGCTGCCGTCGCTGAAGAACGGAAAGTCACCCAAGCAACGGATGCTAGACATCGACTACGTGCCGATCGAGGTCCACGGCCATCAGGGCGGTTCGGCCTTCCTCGGCTATGTCAGTACACGGATCTACTCACCACTGGTCGGCTCGTTTGCCGAAACCGGCGACATGGTCGGCGATCTATTGTGCGAGGGCAACCCCGGCTCTGCCAAGAATGCCGACACCAGGATTCCACATCTGGTGCTGTTGCTTAACGAGAGCACTGGCGTCAGGGGCCGAATGCGTGATTAAGAAACCACTGACCAGTCACTTCAGGGGGGCTAATCAAGGTTCTTCGTCGTTTCATGTGGATTTGGCCTGATCGAACAGACGGCCCACCGGGCTGCCAATCAGGTAGATCATGGCGATGAAGTTGGCCTCGTTCCGGTAACCCCGTGCGCGTGACCTCGCCGCCTGAAACAGGCCGTTCATGCCTTCCAGACGTGCGTTTGTCAGTCCCGAGATCCACCTCCTGACCACCGCATCGGCATGGCGCTCCAGCGTCGCCAGCGCTTTTCCCATCGGCTGTTAGCAGTGGCTTCACCGCGACCGCCGCCTTCATGACCTTGAGGTAGTTCGTGATGCGCCACCGAGCCGCGCGTGGCGTCGGCGCCTTCTGGATCCAGCGCAGCTTCTCCTTGATCACCCAGGCATCGGACGTGGCGCTCTGGTCAGCCACCAGCTCCTGGAGCGCCGCCAGCTGCTTGGGCGTCAGGTTCTCGTTGTCCAGGCTCTTCAGCAGGGCCCAGCGCAGCGACTTGGGGTGTTCCTGCTCGCGGCGCTCCTTCTTGCGCACCTCGTCTAGCCGCTTGGTGAAGGTCTGCACGATATGGAACCAGTCGACTGTGACCTCGGCCGTGGGAAGGTGCTCGGCCACGCCGCTCAGGAAGGCGTGTGACATGTCGCAGACGACCTCGACCACGTTGTCCGGATCGCCGCCATGGGCCGCCAGGAAGGCGCTGAAGGCCTTGATAGCGTCCTTGCCGTGGCCGGGGACGGCGAAGATCACCGGCTCCTGCTTGCGCTGCATATCGAGGAACACCGTCACATAGCGCTGACCGCGCCGAGAGGCGGTTTCATCAACACCGACGGTGGCCACGTTGCTCAGATCCAGCTCCCCCAGCATCCGGCCGACGTAGTGGGGCACGATGCGCCACAGCCGCTTGTCAGAGATTTCCAGCTGCCGGGAGACGGCCAGCACTGGCATCTCCTTGACCAGCGACATGGCGGCTTGCTCGAACAGCAGGGTGAAGTCGCTGCCCGGCCGCGCCCAGGGCACCTCGATGCGCTTGATGCCATGCTCGGGGCACTTGGTGCGAGGCACGCGGGCATGCAGGTAGCAGTGATGCTGGAAGAAGTTCAGGTGCCGCCACGTCTTGTCAGCGAAGTCATGAGCCGGACAGGCCTCGCCGCACTCAGGACAGGGGTAGAGGCTGCCACGCTCGGCCTCGACATAGAGATCGAGGCGGTGGGGCGACACGGAGGTATCCAGGTGCTGGTCCTTGAGGATCCAGGGCGCTTCCAGGCCCAGGCCGAGGGTCAGAATCTGGGTGCCGTCCATGCCATGCCTCCTGTCGTCGTGGAGGTCATATCCTGGCCCAGCTCAGGGGGCGAATTCCACACCCAACGACGAAGAGCCCTAATCAAGGCCCTCTTGAATGAGGCGGGTCAAACACTAGCAGCCCAGTGGTTTCCGCGAGATGGGGCCTCCTTGCGGCGTAGCTCTCTGGAGCTTCTGGTTCTCCTTTTGGTTTTCAGTTGATTCTAGATGACATCAATCCGGTCGTTGGTTCCTTCGCAGATTGCGCGCTAGCGCTGGATCCCCTCAGGACAGAGGCCGCACTACCTCAATACTCTGCATACACAGCCTCACTTATGACCGCCGATCCAGTACGGCCTGGAATTTGGCCTGCAAGCTCCGGCCCTCGGGAGCATGACTCTGTTGAGGCAGGAGAATGCTCGCTTGCCGAGCCTTCTTATACCTGTTGTACAGCGTCGCTGCGGAGATCCCCTTCTTCCTGGGGCATCTCCGCTACCGTGCAATTATGCGACGGGCGATGCTTATTGAGAATGGCGATATTACATTCTGCAGGGTAAAGCACGTTGATCACCTATCAATCCGTTCAAGTGACAATTCCTTTGATGCATAGGGGGGCATCCAGGTGGCTAGATTTTAACCCATAGCAGACTGCTCTCTTTGATTAGATTATTGTTATAACTCACTTAATTTTACAAGAGGATGCCATCTGGTTCTTCGTTTCAAGGAGGTACTCATGTATAATTTTTACTCAATGCCGTAAAAAGCAACTCTATTTAGCCTATAAAATATTTAGTCTTTCTTTTTATTTTTTCATATTTGGTTATTAGTTATTATATTTAATATTCCAGTTAAGCAAGTAGAAAAAGAGGTGAGTGATTCGTAGAAGAGGTATAATGTTGGCGCATAGGCTCTGCATCAAACCGTATTGGACCAATGTAGCGTAGCAATGCTAGCTTTAAATTTGTTAATAATAAATTTAGGAAAAATGCGATGTATAAGTTGAAGCTAAAAAAAGTCCAAAACTTCATGATGAGGCTCTGATGAATACCGCAGCAAAGATAATATTGACTTCACTATTAGTAGCTGTTGCTGGGCTGCAGTTTTCTCAAGTAATCACCAGGTATGTCTTAGGAATTTCATTCATGGGGATGCAGGATATGTTGATGTATCCTGTTTTATGGCTATATATATTGGGCAGTGTAAATGCATCTCGAGAAGACCAACAAATAAGAGCGAACGTTTTGGAGATATTTCTCAAAAGCGATTGGGCAAAAAAGGTCCAGCTAATTATATCTGATGTGGTCAGTTTGGCAATAGCTTCATGGCTTACTTTTTGGGCTTGGGATTTCTTTATGTACTCTCTAAAAACGGAGAAGATGAGCCCCGTTCTGTATTGGCCAACAATTTACTCAGATGCGGCACTATTCTTAGGGCTTCTTGCAATGAGCTTGTTTACGGCGATTAATATAGTGACGCGCTTTGTTAGCTTGAATGAAAAGAAAGGGGCGCTTAACAATGCTTGAGTCAGCAGCAGTTGCACTTGGTGTGCTTGTATTCCTGTTAACTATTGGGGTGCCTCTACCCTATTGCTTTGCTGGCGGTATGCTGGCCATGGTGCTGATGGGCGATGCTGTGATGAACGGCGTTATGCTTTGGGGCTATGCACAGATTTCTTCACCTGTTCTGCTTGCAATACCTCTGTTTGTTTTTGCTGGCACCATAATGAGTGTGAGTGGAATTGCTGAAGCTCTGCTAAAATTAGTTAACGAATTTGTTGGAAGAATTAAAGGTGGTTTGGGTGTTGTTGCCACAGTCAGCTGTGGCATTATTGGCGCAATTTCTGGGAGTGGTTTGACTGGAGTAGCTGCTGTCGGACCTGTGCTTATTCCAGAAATGGAAAAGCGAGGTTACCCTAGGTCTTTTGCTGCGGCTCTCATAGCTAATTCATCCGTTCTAGGGCTTTTGATCCCCCCGAGTGTTACCATGATAATATTCGGCTGGGTGACAGAGACATCTATACTTGCAGCCTTCTTGGCAACATTAGGCCCTGGTCTGTTGGTCGCCTTTCTTTTATCTGTTGTTAATATTGTTATGTCGCGTAAGTTTGATCTTATTCTTGATGATCCGTTGCCACTTAAGGAAAAGGTTAGTTCTGTAGCTAAGAGAAGTTTTTCAGCTACGCCTGCTCTTTTAATGCCGGTGATTATACTGGGTGGGATTTATGGCGGAATAATGACTCCTACAGAGGCTGCTGCTGTTGCAGTGATATATGCCATGCCGGTTGGCTGGCTCATTTATAAAGGATTAAGCTTCAAAAGCTTGCTTTCGGCAGGGAAAGAGGCAGGTACATCTGTTGGCGCCATACTTATCATGATTTTCTTTAGCTTGATTCTTAGTCAGATGTTTGTCATGAATGGTGTGCCGCAGGAATTAGTAGATGCTGTTTTTTCAATATCCGAAAACAAGTATATCTTGTTGCTGTTAATTTGTTTGATGTTGTTCGCGCTGGGCATGGTTGTTAACGATATTACTGCAATTATCCTCGTCGCTCCGCTGCTTATGCCATTAATGCAAGCTATGGAAGTGAGTCCTATTCAGTTTGCGGCGATAATTGGTGTTAGTACAGCAATGGGCGGTGTTACGCCTCCATATGCAAGCATTCTTTACTTGGCTGCCAGGGTTGGTAATACTAAGTTTTCTGAAATTATCAAGCCTGCAATGATTATGCTGTTTTTTGCCTACATACCGGTAGCGCTTCTAACAGCATATTGGCCCGGTTTGTCAATGGCCATTCCGGGCCTATTCGGCTACTGAGTAGTAGCTAAATTCCGGTGTTGAATAATTAAAAACCAGGGGTAACTCATGAAACTTAAAACAACTTCCGCAATTTTTTTGGGTGCTATTGTTTCTCTCGACGTAACTAGTGCTATGGCTAGCACGCTAAAAATATCTCACATTAGACCGCAAGGTACTGAGCATGATCAGAATGTGAAAGCTTTAGCGGAGTCTGTTACATCTAAAACTGATGATGTGGACTTTAGGGTTTTTGCTGCAAGCTCTTTGGGTGATTACACCACAGTTCAGGAGAGGGTGTCTGTAGGGGCCGTGGAAATGGCACTTCAACCAATTTCCAGCAGTGCTGATAAAAAGCTACAAATTGGGCTTCTGCCCTATCTCGCATCTGATTGGGATCAAGCAAAGGAAGTATATGGCTCAGGTTCCCCTATCCGCGAGGCAGTTGCTGAGCGTTATGATGAGCAAAATATAAAAGTATTGGCAGGCTATCCTGTCTATTTTGGTGGGATCTCTTTGAATAGGGAGCCTGTCGAAGTGGAAAGTGTTAGTGACAAAGGTGGGGTGAAACTCAGGGTGCCCCCATTTAAAACATTCTCCCTTCTAGGTGAGGCATTGGGTTATATTAGTTCTCCGCTCCCATTCTCTGAAGCATTTACTTCTATTCAAACTGGTGTTGTTGATGGAGCTATAGGTGCCGGTGCCGAGGGGTATTATAACTCATTGAGGGATGTTACTCAGTATTACATTCCTCAGAATACTCATTTCGAGTTCTGGTACCTGTTGGTCAATGAAGACACATTTGACAACCTTAGTAGCGAGGCTCAGTCAGCTCTTCTGAGTGCTGCGGAAAATTTTGAGTCACAACGTTGGGAGCAGGCCGAGTCTTCACAAGAGTTTAATGAAAAGCGCCTGTCTGAGTCCGGGACAGAGGTTGTTGAAGTTTCTAACGAATTGCTTGAAAAAAGTGCAGAGGTAGCAAGAAGTCAGGTATGGCCTGAGATAATTTCTGATATGGGGGAAGACTGGGCTACACCAATTTTGGAAGAAGCTGTAGGGTACTCTGCTAAGTAATTTTCGAATCACCCTGGGGCGTTATTTCTTTAACGCCCCAGGCTTTTCAGTATTTCCATATTGATAACTCTATTATGAAAAAAAAGAACGTCGTAGTAATTGGTGCTGGGATAGTCGGTAGCTGTTGTGCACTGCGGATGGCCTGTGAAGGTTACTCTGTTACCTTGTTGGATAAACTTAAGCCAGGCAATGGTTGTTCATTTGGTAATGCGGGTGGTATTAGCTCTGCTTCCATAATCCCAATGGCCATACCGGGTATTTGGAAAAAAGTTCCTGCTTGGTTGTTTGATAGTGATGGTCCACTATCTGTTCGCTGGAGGCACTTGCTTAAAGTTTCTCCGTGGCTGTTAAGGTGGATAATGGAGTCAGGTGAAGAGCGCTCTACATATTCATCTAAAGCGCTTAAAGATTTAAGTCACGATGTTTTAAGCCAGTATAAAAAAATGCTTGGAACAGTAAATTTTAATAATCTTATTAGGACTACTGGACATCTTCATGTTTTCAAGCAAAAGCCCAGCTCTAAAGGGGATTTTTTTGTTAAACGAATTCGCGAGGAGGCAGGGATTTGTTTTGAGGAGTTTTTTGATAGAGATGTTAATGTTGTCGAGCCATCTCTTTCTAAAGAAGTAAAATATGCGATTTTGATAAATGATGCTAGCTACACTGTGAGCCCTCATCGCCTTGTCAATACCTTGGTTGAAGCTTTTGAAGAGATGGGTGGCAACTTTGTTCAGGATCATGCTAAAGAAGTAGTCGCTTCAGAGTATGGAGTTAAAGTAAATACAAGGTTGAGCGCGTTAGAAGCTGACTACGTGGTCATTTGTGCGGGAGCTTTGTCTAAAGAGTTAATGAAAAAAGACCTGAGCAAGGTTAAGCTTGAAAATGAAAGAGGCTACCATGTTAATTTGGTGTCGCCAAACTTTATGCCTAATTTTCCTATAGTCTCAGGGGATTATAAGTTCTTTTCTACCCCTATGGAAGATGGCCTTAGGCTAGCAGGGACAGTGGAAATTTCTGGGCTTAGAGCTCTCCCTGACTGGTCAAGGGCAGATATATTGTTGAGGAATGCTAAGCGAATTTTTCCTGATCTTTCTGCATCTGGATCTGAAGTTTGGTTTGGCGATAGGCCATCTTTTCCTAGCAGTATTCCGTTAATTGACGTATCTCCTGTTCATGAAAATATCTTTTATGCATTCGGTCATGGACATTATGGGATGTCAGGTGCTCCAGGTACTGCTGAAATAATTACCAACATGATTAAGGGGAAGCCGCAAAAAGTTGATATTTCACCATTCTCTTACTCTAAGCATATCTAACCCCTGAACCATTGAAATCGGCCCCTCAAATGCTTCTAACTGTAGGGTCCTACTGGTTGTTCCGAGTAGTGAGTAATCTGCGCTTTGGTGTGCGAGGTGATGAGCTCGCTTGACTCTCCATGCTCGTGTCGTAAGCTCAATGATGCCAGCGCTGCCGTTGGCAGCCCGGTGGTCTCGACCGGCACCAACCGAGGCACCCCGGCACCCAGGCGTTTCAAGGGTGCGCCGCTTGGCGGTACGCCATCTCCCAAGGCCTCGCGCATCCCGAGACGAGGCCGCCCGTCAGGGCTGGATGCAGCATTTCTTCCTCGGCACCCATGTGCCACCACCCACCAGGGGATCCACATTCCCCGGTGGGGAAAGTGTGTCCCCTGTGTGCACTACCGCAGGAGATCCACCATGAAAACCTACGACATGACGTCTCTGGCTCGTGAGCAAGGTTTTGTGGGCAAGGTCCGCATCAGCGAACGAGTTATGGATGACTGGATATACGTCGCAGCGCAGGTGGTATCGGACTATGGGATCACTCCCATCGAACGATTACAGCTGCTGCTTCAGGACGTAGCCTATCAGCTGAGCCAGTACCCCGGAGGAACGCAGGCGGTACGGCTGACCCACTTTCGTATCCCGCCTAGCGGGAGCCCTAATCAGCCTCTGGCACTCGAGCTTGAGGTGTTGATCGTGCAAGGCGACCGTCAGCATGGTGACTATCTGCTGGTGGCTCGGCACGACGAGCTGAACCACGCGCTGCTCGCCGCGGCGTAACCCTTCCTCACTACCCACCCCGACCGGGACATCGCTCCCGGAGGGGGCGGTCTCGGTCATGTCCGGAGGTTCTGGTCATGACACACCCTTCAGCAGCTGCCCTCCCGGCAGACTCTCGCTACTCCCCATCCAACGCGCCTCAGCTGTTCGTGCGCGACAGCGACGGCAACTACCTGGCGGCCCCCGATGACCGCGTCATCGATGCAGCACGGCAGGTGGTGGAGCGCTCCGTTTCCAAGGGCATGAAGCTCAACACGCCCAATCGGGTGCGTGAGTTCCTGTGGCTCAAGCTGGCTGGCTACGACCATGAGGTGTTCGGTGCCATCTTCCTGGACACCCAGCACCGGGTGATCGAGTTCAGCGAGCTGTTCCACGGCACTCTCGACTCCGCCTCGGTCTATCCGCGGGAGGTGGTGAAGGCGGCGCTGCACCACAACGCCGGTGCGGTGATCTTCACCCACAACCACCCCAGCGGGGAGCCCGACCCGAGTGATGCGGACCGACGCATCACCCAGCGCCTCCAGGAGGCGCTGGGTCTGATCGAGGTTCGCGTGCTCGACCACATCGTGGTGGGCGGTTCGGACTCGGTCTCCTTCGCGGAGCGGGGTTATCTCTGACACCTCGGGCGCTTGCCCGTGACTTCTTGGACGGGTGCCGGCGCTGCCGGCCCCGTCCGCTCTTTTTGCATCCTGTCGAACAGGAGTCTGGTGATGATCAAGATCCCCGGGCGGCTTACCGTCCGCACCATTCATGGGCGCAACGGCCCCTTCAACGTCGGCCGGCTGGCGGCCTCGATCGGCGAGTTCGTCATCAAGGACCCTCAGCTGGACCAGTTCAGCGAAGGGATGTTTGAGGGAGAGTTTCTGCTGCTCGAGATCCGCCCGGCGAGCTACTTCGCCGGTGGCCGGTTGGTCGTGGAGGTCCGCGCCAAGGTCGGCGAGATGCTGCTGACCGAGGACGGCATGCTGGTGACCCAGCATGGGCCTCGCTTCGACTCCGCGGAGATGGATCCGCTGGAGGAGGAGGCTACTCCTGCACCTTCCGAGCCACCACCACCATCCACGCCTGGGCCGGGAGAGCCGATGGCTCCGCCTGCGCGGCCACCTCAGGGTGAAGCCGGCGAGGCGCCAGGGCTCCAAGCCCCGGATGCCTATGCCTCTGGCCAGGAAGCCAATCCCGACGCCGAGCTCTTCGGCCTGCTCTGGCCCCTGGGGCAGAGCGTCAAGCTCGATCCCACCGTGGACCGAGCGCTGTTCCGCCGTCAGGTGAGTCGACTGAAGGAATTGGGCTACCGATTCCAGGCGCCGACCCAGACCTGGCAAGCCGCTGCCTGAGGCAGCCATTCCCCACCGGGGCATCTCGATGCCCTGGGCTCGGGATGTCCCCATCGCTCTTCGCTAACCGATGGAGGCCATCATGCCCGAGCTCTACACCCTCGATGAGTGCCTGGACCTGTACGCCGATGCGTTCTGCATTGGCCGGCAGCGCGAGTGCCTGTTCCTCTCCCTGTGGGGACGGGATACGGCGCTACAGGAGCTGCTGGCCAGGCTGACGCTGCCAACGGCAGACAACGGTCTGAATGCCCTGCATCTCTGCCAGGGCGACACTCGTCACGCCATGGTCTTTGGCGACATGGACCGCTACTCCCGGCGCTCCGCCCGGCTGCGCCAGACGCGCTTCGGCACCCTGGTGCACGTGTGGATCTTCGATCAGCGCTGCATCACGCCGGATCGCGCCAATCTTCACAGCATCGTCCTGCTCAACGACGAGGAGGGTGCCTGCCCGGTGGATGACCAGCTGTGGCCTCGCGTGCAGGAGCTCTGCCCGCTGCCTCTGCTGGATCACTGGCAGGCGCCGGTGATGACGCTTCTGCATGCCCAGCAGGCGGTTCTGCCGGCCTCGTTTTCGCAGGGGCCGATTCAGGCCTGGGAGATCTCACTCGATGAGAACGCCCTGGCCCCGGGCCTCAGCGGCATGATCCTCGCCGGCGTACTCACCACCGAGCCCTGAGCTCTCGCTCCACCGAGGTGCGGCCGTTCTGGCCGCACCTACCATACCCAACCGACTGGAGGTGTCGCATGGCACTGATGTTTCAGCGCATTGCGCGCAACTTCGCCAGGAATGGCTACTTCCCCACGGACGAGGCGTCGATCGAGCGTGTGCTTCAGGCGCTCAGCCCGGCGAGCGCCGGCCGGATGCGAGTGCTCGATCCCTGTGCGGGGGAGGGCGCTACCATCTCCGAGCTGGCCCATCACCTGGGGCGCGAACGCGTTCAGGCCTGCGGCGTGGAATATCACGCCGAGCGGGCCGCCTCGATGCATGGCTTGGTGGATAGGGGCCTGCAGGGCGACCTGATGGATACGGTGATCGCACCGCGCAGCATGGGCTGCCTGTGGCTCAACCCGCCCTATGGCGATCTGCTGGCCGACCACGCCGGCTATGAGCGCTATCAGGGCAAGGGGCGCAGGCGCCTGGAGAAACTGTTCTACCAGCGCACCATCGGCACCCTGCAGGTCGGGGGCGTGATGGTGTTGATCGTTCCCGACTACGCCCTGGACAAGGAGCTGACCGGCTGGCTGGTCAACCACTTCACCGAGCTGCGGGTCTTCCGCGCTGCCGTGGATGACTTCCAGCAGGTCGTGATCCTGGGCCGCCGGGTGCGACGCCGTGAGGTGGAGCGCAGCCAGGAGGCCAAGGCCATGCGCGCCCAGCTGCTGCGCGTGGGGAGCAAGGAGGTCACGCCCGAGGTGATCCCGGCGGTGTGGCCCTTTGAGCCCTACGTGGTGCCGGCGGCTCAGGGCGAGCTGCGCCACTTCTATCGCGTGTCGCTCGATGCCGAGCTGCTGGCCGATGAGGTCGGGCGGCTGCAGGGGCTCTGGCCCGAAGTGGGCAGCGTGTTCGGGAAGACCGGCCTGGCGCCGCGTCCCCCGGTGCGCCGGCTCTCCTCCTGGCATCTGGCCTTGTCGCTGGCGGCCGGGGCGATCTCCGGCGTGGTGACCGCGCCCAACGGCCGCTGCCTGGTGGTCAAGGGCAACACCCACAAGGATAAGGTCGCCAAGACCGAGTTCACCGAGCGGGAGGATGGTTCCATCACCGAGACCCGCGTGCTCACCGACCGCTTCGTGCCGGTGATCCGCGCCTGGGAGATGACGCCAGACTCGCCGCACTGTGGGCAGTTGCTGACCATTACCTCGACGCAGGCGGCCAATGATGGCGAGCCGGAAGAGGGTGATCAGACGGCCGATGCTGAGGCAGGCGATGCGCCTGCACCGCTCAACCGGGTCGCCGAACGTGCCGCGAGGCCGGATCTACGCCGCTTCGACGTAGGACGTGTGGTGATGACTCGGGCCGTGAACGAGCTGGTGGAGCGAGGCGAGGTCTCGCCCATGCCGCTGCTCCGACGACACGTCACCGGCGACTGGGGTGACGTGCCCGAGGAGGACCGCCAGAGCAACGAGCAGGCCCTGATTCACGGTGACAGGCTGCTCTCTTCCTACCGGATTGGTGAGTCGCTCACGGTCTGGATCATCACCGAGGCGGATCGCAGCGCCACCACGCTGCTGCTGCCAGAGGAGTACTGACCGGCGCCCCGGGCGCCATTCCCCACGGCGGGCCTTTCCAACCCGCCAGGGGAGGGGAGTGTCCGCCGTTTTCTTGTGCACAAGGAGACGGACATGAACGACATCACTCAACTGCCGGCGCCGGCCGGCATGGCGCAGTCTGGCGAGGTCTTCGGGCCTCAGGTGGACCTCAAAGCCTTCGTGGAGGAGTTTGGTGATGGCCTGCTGGCCTCGCTTAACCGCTCCCATCCCCCGGTCTATGACGGCGAGGCCAACCCTCGTCGCCAGGCCGTCATGGCGGCCCTCAAGCGGGTGCCTTTCCCCGAGCAGGCCGAGGTGGTCCAGGCCATCTCGGCGCTGCTGCTCGACCGGCACGAGCCGGCGGGCATCATCAACGCTGAGATGGGCACCGGCAAGACGATGATGGCTATCGCTACCGCAGCGGTCTGTCACGGTGAAGGCTATCGGCGCTTCCTGGTGATTGCGCCGCCCCACCTGGTCTACAAATGGCGGCGGGAGATCCTGGAGACCGTCGAGCAGGCCAGGGTATGGGTGCTGAACGGCCCGGATACCCTGGTCAAGCTGCTCAAGCTCCGTGAGGCCCTGGGCCAGCCGTCCGATGGGCGGCCGGAGTTCTTCATCCTGGGGCGTGTGCGCATGCGCATGGGCTTCCACTGGCGTCCCGCCGCGGCGCGCAAGCGCGTGCCGGGCGGTGAGCTGGCGGCCTGCCCCCAGTGCGGTGGCACGGTGGTCGACTGCGACAACGAGGTGGTATCGCTGTCGCAGTTTCTCCGTGAGGAGCGGCGCCACAAGTGCCGGCACTGTCACAGCCCTCTCTGGACGCTGATGCGGCCGCAGCGGGCGACGGGCAGCCTGCAGCGCGACCTGGTGCTCAAGGCGCTGCGCAAGCTGCCCACCATCGGCAAGGTCTCCTCGGAGCGCCTGGTGCAGCAGTTTGGCGAGGAGTTCCTGGCCACGCTGCTGGGCGACAACATCCACGAGTTCATCAACCTCATGGATGAGAACGGCGAGCTGGTGTTCTCCGACCGGCAGGCGGCCCGCATGGAGCGCGCCATGGCCACGATGGAGTTCGGCTTCGGTGAAGGCGGCTATCAGCCGAGCGAGTTCATCAAGCGGCAGCTGCCGGATCACACCTTCGATCTGCTGATCGTGGACGAGGGCCATGAGTACAAGAACGCCGGGTCGGCCCAGGGCCAGGCCATGGGCGTGCTGGCAGCCAAGGCGCGCAAGTCGCTGCTGCTGACCGGCACCCTGATGGGCGGCTATGCCGACGACCTGTTCCACCTGCTGTTCCGCATCCTCACGCCGAAGATGCTCGAAGACGGCTATCGCCCCAACGGGCGCGGATCGATGGGGCCTGCGGCCATGTCGTTCCTGCGTGACCACGGGGTGTTGAAGGACATCTACACCGAGCGCGATGGCGATTCGCACAAGACAGCGCGAGGCAAGAAGCTGTCGGTGCGCACCGTCAAGGCCCCGGGCTTCGGCCCCAAGGGGATCATGCGCTACGTGCTGCCCTTCACCGTCTTCCTCAAGCTCAAGGACATCGGTGGCAACGTGTTGCCGCCCTACGATGAAGACTTCATCGAGGTGCCGATGGACGACGAGCAGGCCTTTGCCTACCGGCGGCTCGAGGGTCAACTGACCGCCGAGCTCAGACAGGCGCTGGCACGCAAGGACACCACCCTGCTGGGCGTGGTGCTCAATGCGCTGCTGGCCTGGCCGGACTGCTGCTTCCGACCGGAGACGGTCAAGCACCCGCGCTCGGGCAGCCTGCTGGCGTTCGTGAAGAGCCTCTATGGCGAGCAGCAGCCGATGCCCAAGGAGCGCGAGCTGGTGGCGATCTGCCGGCGAGAGAAGGCCGAGGGTCGCAAGGTGCTGGTCTACACGACCTACACCGGCAAACGCGATACCAGCAGCCGACTCAAGGCGATGCTCACCCAGGCCGGCTTCAAGGTCGCGGTGCTGCGCTCCAGCGTGGAGACCCAGCGGCGCGAGGACTGGATTGCCGATCAGGTCGACCGCGGTGTCGACTTGCTGATCACCAATCCGGACCTGGTGAAGACCGGGCTCGACCTGCTGGACTTCCCCACCATCGTCTTCATGCAGACGGGCTGGAACGTCTACACCCTGCAGCAGGCCGCCCGCCGCTCCTGGCGGATCGGCCAGCAGCAGCCGGTGAAGGTGCTTTACCTCGGCTATGCGGGATCGTCACAGATCGCCTGCCTGTCGCTGATGGCCAAGAAGATTGCCGTGGCCCAGAGCACGTCGGGAGACGTGCCTGAGTCTGGTCTGGATGCCCTCAACACGGATGGAGACTCCGTGGAGATGGCCTTGGCCAGGCAGCTGGTCAGCTGACCGCTACCCAACCTATGCCCCCTCTTCGGAGGGGGCTTTTTGTCACTGTGGCAGGAGACTGCTTGCTGGATGAGGCTTTGGTTGTAAGCCTGCTGAGACGGTAAGTTAATACATCGCTTATAAATAATATGGGCATAATCTGGATGAGATTGATTGCCCGATAATTATAATCGTGCGCGCTTGGGTCGCATCCCACGGCTATTGCACCAGGGCAAGGAGTGCCCCGGAGTAAACCTCTCTCATCGCATTTAACGTTTCTGCTGGTGCCCGTCAGGGCCCAGCGTTGTGATGCACGGACTGCATCCAGAGGAGCGAAAATTGCGGATTCTCAATATTCTACGCGGCCGCCGCAGCGCGACCGACAGCGTCCAGGATGACGCAGGCTGGGAAAGCCCGCGCACCGGCGCTGAGCTTCTGGCCACGCCCTATCGGCAGCAGTTGCTCCGGGCAATACAGGAAAGCACCTCGCTGACGGCGCCGGTGTTCGAGGCCTACGTCAAGGAGCCGCTGCAGCGATACGCCGAGCGTGTCCAGCTGCTGCCAGCCTCGGAATCTCACCACCATAGCTACCCGGGTGGCATGCTGGACCATGGCCTCGAAACCTGTGTGTTTGGCCTCAGGCTCCGACGACAGCACCTGCTCCCTCCGAAGGAGTCGCCCGAAAAGCAGTCCTCTGCCGGAGAGCTGTGGAGTGTGGCGGTCATCTATGCCTGCCTGTTGCACGATATCGCCAAGGTGCTCGTCGACGTCGATATACACCTGAGATCTGGCCGCAGGTGGTGCTTGTGGGAGGGCATCATTCCCGACCAGTATCGCGTTCGCTATATCAAGGGGCGAGACTACTTCCTTCACGCTGCGGCCAACCCCCTCTTGTGTAAGGAGGTGATTGGCAATCCCGGGCTCGAGTGGTTGAGAAGCCAGCCGGAGCTGTTTGGCCTGGTGATGTATACGATCAGTGGCCACACGGAGCGCTCCGGGGTTGTCGGTGAGATTGTCAGTCAGGCTGACAGGGCCAGCGTGGCCAAGTCGCTGGGTGGCAAGGTCTCCAATATCGACAAGGCGCCCCGGGAATCCCTACAGAGCAAGCTCAAAGGCGCTATTTGCCACATCGTGACAGAAAGGATCCGCCTGAATGAAAAAGGCGCTCAGGGGTTTGTCACTCCCGAGGCGCTCTGGCTGGTGACGCCGCTGGTGCCACGAGAGATCAAGAGCTACCTGCTTTCCCATGGCATAGAGGGTGTGCCATCCAATGAGTCTCGCCTCTATGACGAAATGCAGTCCCATGGCCTGATTATAGAGAATCCAGAGGGGCGTTCGGTCTGGAAGTGTAGGGTCCAGATGGGGGAATGGCGAACCGATCTCTCCATGCTCAAGGTTCATAAGTCGCTCGTTTGGAGCGGTGATGAGGAGCCTGAGATTTTCTCGGGGAGTGTCGAGTCCCTTGACGTTGGTGAGAGTGGTGAAGGTAGTCAGCCAGCTAGGCAACATCGTAAAGATCAGGAGCCTGGTGACAAGCCTGCAACTACAGAAATTTCAAGGGAGCGTACTGAATCGAGTCGCACCGAGAAAATCCATGATGATCTGGAAGCCTCCATTCTTGATATCGCCACAGGCGGCGATGAGAAAGCAGCGCCAGGTTTGGAGCGGCAGCCACGTAACCCTGATACGGGTGCCGAGAAGCTTGCGGAGCAGGCATCGCTCGGACAGTCATCACCCGGGGAAGAGTTTCTCTCCTGGCTGCGAGACGGGCTGAAGACTCACAAGGTATTGATGAACGACTCCAAGGCCCTGGTGCATGCCGTGGATGGAATGCTGATGGTGGTCAGCCCCAAGGTGTTCAAGCGCTATTGTCAGGAGGTTAGCGGAGAAGAGAAAGGCTGGAAAGAAGTTCAGGATTCATTCCAGAAGCTTAAGCTGCACAAGAAAAACAAGGATGGCGGAAGTTTTCACAAGGTAAAGGTGGTCGGCCCAAATAAGAAATCGAGCACGCTTTCTGGGTATCTTGTGGGTAAATATGACCTGATGGAGGGGGGTAAGGAGGTGTTTGATAACCCCTTTATTGACCTGATTGATGGGAAGCCTGAAGAATGAAAACATTTACCTTTGACGACTTGCTGCAATCCTATTTTTCCGAGCGCTGGCTGACCGAAAGAAGCCGTATTTCCTACAGCGTGCCGGTGAAGCTGTTTCGGCGATTCGCGGGGCAGGATAAGCTGCCTGAAGAAGTGACCCGTGACGATGTCAGAGAGTGGAGAGAGTTCTGCTTTTCGGAGGCGGGGCGAAACTTGGCACATTCAAGCTGGAACAACTACTGCAGGCATAACCGGATCCTCTTCAAGCATGCGATTGACCATGCGCTGATCGATACCTCCTTCAACCCCTTCGCTAAGATGGAGGTTAGCTCCCCCAAAAAACGCAAAAAGACGCTAAGCAAGCGGCAGGTCGATATGGCACGCGAGGCCATCAGCCTGTATAAAAGGATAGAGGTTCACCAAGGAAAGCCCTCCATGCTGCATCCCGTCTGGTTCTGGGAAGCCGTGTTTGAAACGTTCTACCATACCGGTATTCGACTGACTCAACTGCTGCTGATGAAGCCCGAGGATGTCAACCTAAAGAGCCGCGTTCTCACCGCTACCTGGCAGGGCGCAAAGAATAACCGGGAGCACTTTGTTCCCATCTCCAATGCCCTCTATCCGCATTTGGAAAACCTGCTGAATTCTGCCAGAGCGGTGGGTATCCAGCGGGGCGAGCAGCTCTTTAACGTGAACCGATTCAGCGTTCGCCACCGAATGGAGACGATGGATTCCTGGCAGGTAGAGGGCTTCTATCAGAAGTTGTCCAAGATCTGTGGCTACCAGATGAGCCCGCACCGATTCCGCCATACCCTGGGCACCGAGCTGATGAAGGAGCCGGATCGTAATCTGCACATCGTCAAGGCGCTGCTCGGCCACAGTAATATCAGCACAACGCTCGAGTACGTCGAGGTCGATATCGGCAGCCTGCGCAGTGCCATTGAGGGGCGCCTCTAAACTCGGGCGCCATTAGGCAATCCCGGTCACGACCCAAGCGGTGCCGGGCTGATGAGTCAGCCCGGCACCGCTTTTTGCTTCTCTTGAGAGCCCTTCCGCGCCCACCTGCATCATACGATTGTCTGAATTAGCCCGACCTGATGCAGGTTGACACTTGCAGCCTCATCCTCTTCAATAGCTACTCGATGATGCCGTGTGATGCTGGTGATAATTCCTGATCTCCCAGGCTGTCCCTATACGCATTTCACGAGGCCTTGCGCTAGGCGTAATGCACTGATTTTTCTACTGTTTTTGGTGGTGTGACTTGTAATCAGTAGGTCCCGGGTTCGACTCCTGGTGTCGGCACCATTTAAAGCATGATATTTCAATCGCCTAGCGCGATTCCCCAACCGCCCGAGAGGCGGTTTTTTGTTGTCCGCGTAAAATTCCTGCTCGCTTTCCCTGCCAGCGCTTCCTGGGCCTCTCCTGTCGACCCTTGTGACGCGCCCAGAGGAGGCCGCTCGGTCGCAGCACGTGGTTACCGAAACGAAGCCAACTTCATCGTCATGATCTACCCGATTGGCTCCTCGGTGAGGCGCCTTTTCGATCAGGCCAGGTCCACATGAAACGACGAAGAACCCAAAAAACCGCTTCCTTTAAGTGGGAAGCGGTTGCTTCTTAACTACTACGTGGATGTCGGATTACAGGGTCATGAAGGGGGTGGCCTCCCCGTCGCGGAATTGGTAGACGTTCCAGTCCTCCTGCTTTGGTCCCGGCATGCCGGGGGTGCCGATGGGCATGCCGGCCAGGCCGATGCCATCGGTGTCGGGGCGCTCCTCGAAGAGTTTCTCCATGGCCGCGAAGGGAACATGCCCCTCGATCACGTAATCACCCATCTCGATGGTGTGGCAGGCACCGAGCCCGTAGGGCAGGCCGACGCGCTCCTTGACCTTGCCCAGCTCCACGTCGTCGACGATGGTGACGCTGACCCCGCGCTCCTCGAGCTGGCGTGCGTACTCGTCGCAGCAGCCGCACTGGGGGTTCTTGTAGAGGGTGGCCTCGGTTGGCGAGGCAGCCTGAGCGGTGCCAGCGCCTACCAGCAGGGCGGAGGAAAAGAGCAGCGTAGAGGCGAAGCGGTTCATGAGCGATCCTCCCGGGAACGATGGGGCATGAAGAGATACTTGGCGAGGGCGAGGATGCCGAGGCCCAGTAGCAGCAGGAAGGTCAGCGGCATCAGCCATCCCATCCAGCCCATTGAGCCCATCAGAGCGAAGCATTGATTACTGAACATGGTAAGACTCCTGATGATGATGATTCATACAGCCGATCGATGGCCGGTGTGTCGGCGTCATCGCGATAGCGGGGAAGGAGTCAGGGCCTTGGAGGTTCGCGAGGTGGTGGGGCGATGAATTCGACCACGGCCGCGCCGTCGGTGTCGGCCAGGGTATCCGGAGGGGGCGGGAAGATGAGAGGGAGCGCCGGCATGGCCACACAGCCGGCGCAGTCAGAGGCAGCGAAATCGAACATCTCGACCTCGGCCGTGCTGCAGTCAGCAGCGCAGCTATCCATGGCCGCCTGGGCGACCAGGCCGGACACCGACAGCAGTACCGCGAGCAGCAACGCCAGTAGGCGTCCTCCTCTTGCACGGTGCTGCGATCCGGCCGATATGGTCATGGTGGTTCCCTTGTCTTCCTTGCGCCATTCTGTGCTCGTCATGCGATCAATCACATTGACCCAGCGCAATGTCGAGCGAGATGGCATGGAGCATGCCCGCCGGGTGGCGATTTGCCTTACCAGGCCCGGGCAGGCAATCATGGTTTCAGTTATGAGCTTACAACCTATGGGTAGCACCGAGGTCAAGGTGTGAAGAGGTTTACAGCATTTTTCTTTCGCTGAGTTCAGCCTGTTTTCAGGTTTGTGCGTTACAAATGAATCTCACCCAACGCAACTCAACGAGGTAATATCATGCGCAAGACATTGCTGGCCCTGGCTCTGGGCCTGACCACGAGCACGGCATTCGCTGCCGGTGAGCACGGCGGCTCTCACGAAAAGGTGAGTGGTGCCGATATCGATCGCACCATTCGCTTCGAGGCGGGCGACATGTGGTTCAACCCCGGGAGCCTCGATATCGCACCGGGTGAAACCATCAAGTTCGAGATCGTCAACACCGGTAATCTCGAGCATGAGTTCGTCATCGGCGACGCCGAGGCTCAGGAATCCCACCGAGAGATGATGCAGGAGATGGGGGGGAGCCATGGCAACGGTGGTCACGGTAGTCACGGAGGCCATGGCATGGCCGAGGGCGAGCATGGTGGCAGCATGCCATCCGTGACCATTGCCCCGGGCGAGACGGCAGAACTCGTATGGACTGCCCCCCGGAATGTCGACGTCCTGGAGTACGCCTGTAACATACCGGGCCATTACGAGTCGGGCATGTTCGGGAATATTGATTTCCAAGGGTGAATCTATCACATGAAACTGTTGCTTCTTGAAGATGACGATCTGCTCGCCGATAGCCTGGCCGAGAGTCTCAAGGACAACGGTTATCGGGTCGATCTGGCCGCTTCGCTCAAAGTGGCCAGGTATCTGATGGCAACCGAGCATTATGAACTGGCAATCCTCGATCTCGGCCTTCCAGACGGTTCAGGCCTGGATTTGCTCAAGAAGTGGCGTAAAGCGGGACACAGCTTTCCTGTTCTGATTTTGACTGCACGAGATACCTGGGAAGATAAGGTCGTGGGCCTTGAGGGGGGGGCTGATGATTACCTGACGAAGCCCTTTCATGAGCCCGAGCTCATCGCCAGAATCAGGGCACTACTGCGCAGGAAATCTGGCAGCATGTCCCATGAGCTTGCTCTCAATGGTATTACGTTGGATGAGGCCAGCAGATGTGTCAGCGTTAACGGGGATGCTTGGCAGTCCCTGACCGGCACCGAATTCGCGTTAATGCGATATTTTATGCATCATCCGGACCAAGTCCTTTCTAAGGAGCGTCTCCTCCAGCAACTTTATGCATTGGATCAAGATGCGGCGTCGCCTAATATTATTGAAGTATATATTTCCAGACTGCGACGGCACGTAGGAAAGTCTGTCATTCAGACTCGCCGTGGGCAGGGATATGTCTTTGTTACGCATTGACCGACGAAGCCTGCGAATCCGCTTGCTAGGCTGGCTCTCTGGTATTGCCATCATCGTGACCGGGGCTACATGGCTGTTGCATGGTATCTTGCTTCAAGACCTGGCGCGAGATTTTCTCGGAGAGCGCCTGAAGCGTGAGGCCGAGCATGCAATCGAGCAAGTCAAGCAGGATGATATTTCAGCCCCTGACGTGCTGGATTCCGCGAGCCACGGTTTTCAGGCCTTTCACCACCTGTACGTTCTTCGCTTAGGAAACGATACCTCATCTTCAGACCCCCGCTGGGTGGAGGCGCTAGACTTCTTACTGGATGATACCAGAGATGATCTCGTGGAAGTCAGGGATGGAGAGCAACACTTATTGGTATATCGACGGCCTTTCTCTTTAGAGGAAGAGCGTGGGGTGTTGCTGGTTGGTGAAGATTTTTCTCAGCTAGATGCGGGGCTGCATGAGCTTCACTGGTGGGTAGCGGCTATTGCGGCAGTTCTGTTATTACTCCTGGTGATGCTGAATATTCTGGCGGTCAATCGTGGTTTGATACCTCTCTCACGACTCCGAGATCAGCTTGGAGAACTTCGGACTGGAGATCGAGATCGCCTATCCTTGGAAGTTCCTTCTGAGCTTGATAGCTTGGTTATCCAGCTCAATCGATTCATGGATGAAATTGATAGTCGCTTGCAACGTTCCCGTGACTCGGTGGCGAACTTGTCTCACGCACTCAAGACGCCGCTCGCGGCGGTAACCCAGGTGTTGCAAGGGGCGCGACCTATTGACGATGTTCGGCGTAAAAAACTGGTTCAGCGACTTGAAGAAATACATGCTCAACTGGATGCAGAGCTTAGGCGGTCAAGGATTGCGGGCCCGAATGCAGGGCGTATGTCTGACCTCCATCGTGATTGCACAAGATTGATCGATATGTTTCGAGGTCTTTACCCAAATATTGATTTCACGATGAGGCTTCCGGAGGAGATCGAAAAACGAGTGCCCATTGAATCTCAGGATTTTTCAGAGATGCTGGGGATTGTGCTTGACAATGCCGGTAAGTGGGCCAGCAGCAGAGTGGATTGTCGAATTGTGATCGATGATGGCCTCAGGATTACCGTCGAGGACGATGGCCCTGGCATTGCAGCAGATGACCTGCCTCGCCTTGGTCAACGTGGCCGGCGATTGGATGAACGTCATCCCGGGTATGGTCTTGGCCTGTCTATTCTGGGGCAGCTCATGACGCGCTATACCGGAGAGGTGAGCTACCGAGTTAGCGCATTGGGTGGCTTGTGTGTAGAGATGGAGGTTCCCATCAAGGAATCCCCCACCTGATGGTGAAATTTTCAGGCCTGTTTCAGGTTCGTGCTTCACACTGGCCCGCGACAAACATTGACGGGAGTCACACATGGCAAACTCGCGCGTCATCACGCACCCGCTTTCACGTCGTCAGATCCTGAAAGGCGGGGCTGCGCTTGGTCTTGGATCGGCAGCGGCCCTGAGCCTGCGTCCTAGCTGGGCCAACCCCTGGGGCCGGACCAATGCCTACTCCAAGGGAGTCGAGGAGGGCCCCGAGGTATCGCTGGCCATCCGGCGGGAGTCGATCCTGATCGACGGCAAGGAGGCGCGGCCAATCAGCATCAACGGTACCAGCCCT
The DNA here is from genome assembly GCF_031846005.1 of Halomonas sp. LES1. Lineage (NCBI taxonomy): Bacteria > Pseudomonadati > Pseudomonadota > Gammaproteobacteria > Oceanospirillales > Halomonadaceae > Halomonas > Halomonas sp. LES1. The sequence goes on along the minus strand of NZ_JAVRGC010000003.1, from coordinate 462,494 downwards.
GGTCCGATGATCCGTCTCAAGGAAGGTCAGGATGCGGTACTCAAGGTCACCAACCTGCTCGATGAGCCCACGTCCATCCACTGGCATGGCCTGCTCCTGCCGCCCGAGATGGACGGCGTGCCGGGGGTAAGCTTCCCCGGCATCGCCCCGGGCGAGACCTTCACCTACCGCTTCCCGGTGCGCCAGAACGGCACCTACTGGTATCACAGCCACTCCGGCCTCCAGGAGCAGCTTGGCCATGCCGGCCCGCTGGTCATCGACGCCGCCGAGCGTGAGCCGTTCCGCTACGACCGCGAACACGTGCTGCTGCTCACCGACTGGACCTATGAGGACCCGATGTCGGTGTTCCGCAACCTCAAGACCGCCGAGGGCTACTACAACTTCCAGGAGCGCACCATCGCCGACTTCTTCGCCGACGTGCGTGAGAAGGGCTTCGCCGCCACCGCCGAGATGCGCGGCATGTGGGCGCAGATGCGCATGAGCTCTCGCGATATCGCCGACGTCACCGGCAGCACCTATACCTACCTGCTCAATGGCCAGTCGCCCGAGGAGAACTGGACGGCGCTGTTCCAGGCCGGTGAACGGGTTCGCCTGCGGGTAATCAACGGCTCGGCCATGTCCTACTTCGACGTGCGCATCCCGGGGCTCAAGATGACCGTGGTAGCCGCAGACGGCCAGCCGGTGCAGCCGGTGCCTGTCGACGAGTTTCGCATCGGCGTGGCCGAGACCTATGACGTCCTGGTCACCCCCAAGGACGACACCGCCTACACGATCTTCGCCGAGGCCATGGATCGCAGCGGCTACGCCCGGGCCACTCTGGCGCCCCGCGAGGGCATGGCCGCGGAGATTCCTGAACGTCGCCAGATCGCCGACCGTGGCATGGAGGCCATGGGGGCCCACGGCATGGAGGGCATGGACCACTCCGGGATGGGCGGCTCAGACATGCAGGGTATGGATCATTCCAGCATGAACGGCTCGGACATGCGGGGCATGGACCACAGCAACATGCAGGGCATGGATCATTCCAGCATGAACGGCTCGGACATGCGGGGCATGGACCACAGCAACATGCAGGGCATGGATCATTCCAGCATGAACGGCTCGGACATGCAGGGCATGGACCACGCCAACATGCAGGGCTTGTCAGGTGAACAGAACAGGATGAACGCCAATGGCATGCTGGCGGCAGGGGCGGCGCAGCCTGGCTCTCGCTATGACCAGGCCGGTATCGGCATCGATCCCGACACGCGCCGGGTGCTGGTCTATCGCGACCTCAAGGCCTTCACCCCCTGGCCGGATCGCCGCGAACCGCAGCGTGAGCTGGAGCTTCATCTCACCGGCAACATGGAGCGCTACATGTGGTCGTTCGACGGCAAGAAGTTCAGCGAGGTAACGGGCCCCATCCACTTCGAGAAGGACGAGCGCCTGCGCCTGATCCTGATCAACGACACCATGATGGAACACCCTATCCACCTCCACGGCATGTGGATGGAGCTGGAAAACGGCCACGGTGAGCTGATTCCCCGCAAGCACACCCTCAACGTCAAGCCGGGCGAGCGCGTCTCCGCGCTGATTACCGCCGATGCCGAGGGCAGCTGGGCCTTCCACTGCCATCTGCTCTACCACATGGATGCTGGCATGTTCCGGGTCGTCAAGGTTTCGTAAGGAGAAGGCATGAATAACAGAACCCCACTGACCGCCGTAGGTGTCCTACTGGCCACGACCACGTTTTCCGTTGCCCAGGCCAAGGATGGCTACGATGCGCCGGCTGGCTGGCCGTCACCGATTGTGGAGCACAACATGGGCATGGCATTGTTCGACAGGCTCGAGTATGCCGTGCCCGACAAGGGGGAAGAGGCCGTGGTTTGGGACTTCCAGGCCTGGTACGGCAGTGACGTCAATCGGGTCTACCTGAAGTCCGAGGGCGATAACGTCCAGGGCGACGGCGAGGATGCCGAGTTCGAGTCCCTGGAACTGCTCTATAGCCGGCTCGTCGCCGACTTCTGGGAGCTCCAGGGCGGCGTCGGCTACCAAGGCGGCGTCTTCTCCGACGACCACGCCGAGCGCACTTATGGCGTGCTTGGCCTGCAGGGCGTCATGCCCTACGGCATCGAGACCGACGTGGCGTTACAGGTTAGCGACGAAGGCGACGTCTCGGCCAGTTTCGAGGGCGAGTACGACCTGCGCCTGACGCAACGCCTTTATCTGCAGCCGCGCACCGAGATTGCCGTGGCCGCCAGCGAGGTTGAAGAGTTTGGCGTCGGTGAGGGGCTCAACTCGGTGCGCGTCGGCATGCGTTTGGGTTACGAGGTGACCCGGCGGTTCGCTCCTTACGTGGGTGGCTACTGGGAGAAGAAATATGGCGATACCGCCGACCTCTCGCGTGCTGGCGGTGATGCCACGGAAGATACCGGTGTTGTGGCCGGAGTCAGGTTGATGTTCTGACGTTAATTGTGTTTTTTTTCGATGCTTGCGCCACCGGAAGGTGGCGTTTTTTTCATGATTTCCGACGGGATTTTCAGTTTCATTTCAAGTTCCCCACCTATCATGAGGATGTCACCAATAAGGAGGGACCTCTGATGAAACTTAAAGCAATCACATTTGGAGTGGTAGTGACGAGTGCACTCTCAATGCCCGTTCTGGCCGATGTAGGGCACGGTGCCCAAGGGTTGCCGGTTCTGGAAAGAGGGACATCCGATACGCAAATCCTGACAAATGGAGTTCCGGACCGCTTCCAGATCAATATTGATCATCCCACCACGCTGAGAGTGAGTAGCATGCATTTCTCGGGAGTATCGAGCCAGGGAGTCAATATCAAAGCGACATTGTATGACGATAATGGCAACCCTGTGGCGGAGGATTCCAGCCCGCAAGGCCACTTCCAGCTCACTCGACAGCTGGAGCCTGGCAATTACCAGCTAGAGGTCTCGGGAACTTCAGCGGGTTCGGGCCACGAAAATACTAGTAACCGGTACGACCTACACGTCTCCTATTAAAGAAGTAAAGCGAGAACTTGGTTGGATAGAAAGGGCCAGCGTAAAGCTGGCCTTTTTATTTGAGACGCATTTCGAGGCGTAGTGTTCAGCGTAGGTTCAGAAACCGATGCTAGTCTAAAAAAGTCGTAGCATACGACATTAAGTACAATATAGTCTGCACTGAGATGTCATTATGTGGAATAACAAAAAGTCCTCCCTAGGAAGCTTGGCGGCTATGGCCTTGGCAACGGGGGCGACTTCTACGCAGGCCTTGGAAACCCAAGTGGGAGAGACCACGGTAGGGCTTTATGGTTACGCCAGGCTGAACATGACCTATAATTTCGATCGGGATGCCGGATCGGCTAACGAAGGTTACTTTGCTGAAGTCGCAGGGTCAGATGACGAGGATGTCGGAGATCAGTTGCAAGTATCAGCTACCCAGAGCCGTATCGGCTTTCGGACCAGTACACCTGTCGAGGGAAGTACGCTTGACACCGTCATCGAAGGGGACTTCTGGTCCTATAACGATGATAATGCGCGCTTTAGGTTACGACATGCCTATGGTTCCTGGAATGATATTCTTGCTGGACAGACCTGGTCGAATTACAACACCTTCGTCGCCGCCACGCCCACATTGGATTTCTTCAGCACAGCGGGAAGCTATGGTGGCTATGGAACACGTCTTGCCCAGTTGCGCTACACCATGGGAGCATTCTCGATAGCTGCGGAGGATCCAAAGGCACAGCTGGCGGAGAATATCGACGGCTCTATGCCTGAAGACGCCTCGTTGCCAGATAATGACGATGCCGTATCATCGATGCCGGCATTCAGCCTGCGCTACGAAGACAACTCCGGAGACTTTTCCTATTCAATCGCCGGCATCGCCCGACAGCTGAAGTACGATACCGGCAGCGAGAAGGATACGGAAATGGGCTATGGGGCCTTCGCCGCAGGTGCCTATCAAGCTGGACCGGTGACTTTGAGAGCGATCGTGAGCGCCAGCGAGGGGGCGAACAGTTACCTCTATCTGGCTGGTGATTACTTCAACGGTGCCGATGCCTACGTTGATACTAACGGCAAGTTGAAAACGTTATCTGGCGATGGCGGGGCCATTGGTTTTTCTTATCAAATGTCGCCACAATATTCACTGAACGCGTCTCATGGCTATACCGATGTCGGTTTAGGTGAGACTACCGTGGGGGGGAATGCTGGTAGAAAGAACAAGAATACTTTTCTGAATTTAATGTGGACTCCCAGCGAGCGTTTGATGTATGGAGTTGAGTATGGATATTTCGCAACGGAGTTGGCCAATGGTCGTGAAGAAGATGCGAGCCGTGTGATGGTGGCTGCCCAGTATGAATTCTAGAATGAATTAGTAGTATAGCAAAGAAGCTGTTTTGATCGATTGCTTGGGCGACTGCCCAAGCTTTTTATGCGTACTAGTCAAGGCGTACAAGTAAGTGGCCTAGGCCATTTTTTGCGTATTTTTTAGGCGCGAACTGACGACTATTTACGTGAAATAAAATAATGGCCTGGATCATGTTTTACAAGCTGGTTGTTAAGGGTGAGTTCAGGTAGGAATCGTATCCTGATCCTGTTACCAAACAGGAAGAGAGGGTTGACATGAAAATCAAATTCGCACTTGCCGCCGCCATCATTAGCATAGTTGCTACGCCCGCACTTGCCAGTTTTGGTCATACTGAATCCCAGGGCAGGCAGCTGACGGAAGGGATCAATCCTGGTGGGATTTTGACCAGCGGCTTTCCACATGAATATGTACTATCGTTAAGCGAAAGTTCAGAGGTTAAAATCGCCAGTGACCACTTTCCAGGATCATCAAGTATTACACTTAGGATGAGGGCAAAGTTGATGAGTGATTCAGGGAAAGTCATTGCGGAAGCAGATTCACAAAACGGAGACTTCACGATTGATGAGATGCTTGATCAAGGCGAATATCGCCTGATAGTTTCAGGGGATAGTGGTGGGCTTGGTGACAGCGATATGCATCAATACAGCCTACATGTAGATATTCAATGATTCAGAGTTGGCCAGCCAATGCTGGCCAACGCTTATTCCAATGTTTTTTTAAGATGTCATAAGTGGTGAATAGGTGTGGTTCGCTGATTGATGATTTATGTTGCTGAAGCCGCTGTGTTTTGCTGAGCGCAACCCTTTTTCTTGGGAAGCCGCTGTGATCAAGACGGCATTGTTACTTACCGGTGTCTTGGGTGTCGCCTGGATGCCAGCGATTGCTGTTGCTGGAAATGAAACGGATTGAAGCACCCCGGCTTTCTCGGAGACTCGCTGGTTGAGTCAGGCCGTCTTCTTGGCCTGACCCTGTTGCTCATAATACAGGGCTTCTCGCTCGGCCTGCCGGTCCCAACTGCGCAACGTCCCCGGAGTGCAGCCGATCTTGGGGGCAATGGCATCGATGGCCGCCCACTGCGAGGGATAGTCAGCCTCGTGTTCAAAGACCATGAGGACCGCCCGCTGACGGACCTCAGGGGTATATCGCTTGGTGGTGTTCATGGCTCCATCCTCTCAAGGTTTGGAGCCTCCGGGAATCCCGGGACGGTTCAGTGCTGTGATCTTTATTGACGCTTTTGGTATTGCCTTGTGTCTACTATCTGTGGAAATGCAGTCGTGTGAGCCATTTCTAACTAACAGTATCGGCGAGGCTGGGTGGCACATGAGAGATGCTCGAATGCGATACTTGAGGGCACCCAGCCTAACACGAGCGGTTATTCGTATTATTGATGTAAGGATTGCCAGTGACGGAGCCTAGCGCCAGATTGATTTGCGATTTGTGAGCCCATATTCAGCTTGCGTTCAGGCCTTGGGGTTATGCTGGGCATAAGGGATCACGCTTGACGATGCAGCCAACCCGCTGGTGTAACGTCGAACGGTTCGTAGAGGCTTGAAGTCGCGAGGAAATCGCCATGATTGCGTACCCACAAATCGATCCAGTGGCATTCTCCCTCGGACCGGTACAGCTTCACTGGTATGGCCTGATGTACGTGGTGGGGCTGACGACTGCATGGTGGCTGGGGCGGCGGCGAGCAAACCGCCTCGGCCTGACCCACGATGATATCGGTGATCTGATCTTCTACGGCGCTCTGGGCGTCATCATCGGGGGCCGACTGGGCTTTGTGCTGTTCTATGGTCTCGATCAGCTGCTGACCAACCCCTTGTGGCTGTTCAAGGTCTGGGAAGGAGGCATGAGTTTCCATGGGGGCCTTGTCGGTGTTCTGATAGCCGCGTGGCTGTTCGCTCGACGTCACCGCCTGGCCTACCTTCAGCTGACCGATTTCATCGCTCCGCTGGTGCCGATCGGTCTGGGTGCCGGGCGTCTGGGCAACTTCATCACTCACGAGTTGCCGGGGAGGGCCAGCGAAGTGCCTTGGGCGATGGTCTTTCCGCCCATGTTGGGTTTGGGTTCCGAGCCGCGCCACCCATCAGCACTCTACGAGTTTGCCCTGGAGGGAGTGGTGCTGTTTGCCGTGCTGTGGTGGCTGTCACGGAAACCGCAATCGCAAGGACTTATCTCGGGGCTATTCTTGCTCCTATACGGCATCTTCCGCTTCATCGTGGAGTTTGTGCGCCTGCCCGATCCTCAGCTGGGTTTCATCGCCTTTGGTTGGTTCACCATGGGGCAGCTGTTGACGTTGCCAATGTTGGCAGCAGGAGCGTTTCTGGTCATTGCTGCACATCGTCGCGAACAACAAATGGTCGCCTCATGATGAATTCGATGCACGAGCACCATGCTGGACATGGCGATAGCATTGCCAAAGGCTGAAATGCCAACGACATTGAACTTTAAGGGGGTTGTCATGAAACAACATCGAGAACACCGGTTAGGAGTATCTGAAGTCAATCTAGTGACTCGTCACTTGAAGCTCTATTCCAGCGACCTGAATGCGGTTCACGCGGCTGTAGTGGATATCGATGGGCTATACGGGCTCGACAGTGTTTCGTTCGATGAGAAGAAACGAAAGCTTCACCTGGCCTATGATGCCACACGTCTCTGCCTCGACTGCGTTGAAGATATCCTTGACAAACATGCGGTCGAAATGAGTCGTGACTGGTGGAACCGCTTCAAGGAGGAGCATTATCGGTTTGTCGATCAGAATGTGAAGGACAATGCCAATAAGGAGCCTTGGAGCTGTCATTGAATGGCAGTCATGACCTTGCACGGGCTAGCCTTAGGGTGAACGCTGCATGAAGCTACGCTCATTCCGTTCGGCCCCGGAGCCTCATGTTGCGCTTTTTGCCTTTCTGCTGAATCTGCCTTGGGAGTTTCTACAGGTTCCGTTGTATGCGGGCATGCCTGCGATGCCACATTGGGAAGCCGTGCAGACTTGTACCCAGGCGGCGCTTGGCGATGTGGTAATTGCGTTGATGGCGTATTGGTCGGTGGCTGTATGGCGTCGACGTCGTGACTGGCTTCGGGGCTATGGGGCCAAGGAGTGCTTGGGCTTCGTGCTGCTGGGTGTCGGGATCACGGTGGCGATGGAGTGGTACGCGACGCTGGTCAGTCAACGCTGGGAGTATGCACCGCTAATGCCCCGCGTGCCGTGGTTGGGCACGGGCCTCTCGCCGTTGCTCCAATGGTTGATCTTGCCGCCGCTGATGTTGTGGATGTCGCGCCGTCATCGGCTAGGAGCTGAAACTGTATCCAAACAGAGGATTTGACTATCGGGTGGCACATAGGTTCTACACTTCGATCCTATATCTGCCAATGCAAACTCTACTCTTCGTCAGCGTGAGAGTGTCGGAATGTCAAGAGGGCGCTGAGTAGGGTCCGGTTTCATGATCCCAAGGAGAGAGATGATGGAGTCACTGGATAGAACCCCACAGTATGAGCAGAATAGCCTTTCTCTGATTGGTGCGATTGCCTTAGGTACCGGGGTCATGATTGGCGCTGGTATTTTTGCCTTGACGGGACAGATGGCCGAGATGACGGGAGAACTTTTCCCATTAGCCTTCTTGTCAGCGGCACTCATCGTCTCCTTCAGTGCTTATTCCTATGTGAAACTGTCCAATGCCTACCCGTCAGCTGGTGGTATTGGCATGTACCTCCAAAAAGCCTATGGGCCGACGCTGACCACCGCTTTTCATGCGCTTCTAATGTATTTTTCCATGGTGATAGCGCAAAGCTTCTTAGCGAGAACCTTCGGGTCCTACACGCTAGAGCTTTTCGATGTGAGGGATAGGTCGCTGCTTGTTCCCCTATTGGGTGTTGCGTTGCTGATATCCGCTTTTTTACTTAACCTCTCTGCCAACAAGATGATCCAGGGGGTTGCGTCAGTACTCGGGTTCATAAAAATTGGTGGGATCATCTTGTTTGGGGTCGTTGGTGTCATAATTGCCGACTCGGTCGGCATGGAAACCTCGGTGTCGGCGCCCGAGGGGTCTCTTGCAGGCTTTCTGGGAGCAACCGCGTTGGGAATCCTGGCCTTCAAGGGATTTACAACGATCACCAACAGTGGTTCAGAGATAAAAGATCCCCACCGCAACGTCGGCAGGGCGATCATGATATCTATCGGTCTTTGCGTCGTGATCTATGCGCTGGTGGGGTTGGCCGTTGCGAGTAACCTGTCCCTCTCGGAAATCATCGAAACTAAAGATTATTCACTTGCGGCTGCAGCGCGGCCGGCTCTTGGAGAGGCCGCCGTTTGGTTCACCGTCATCCTCGCCATGCTTGCTACCGCGGGGGGCATCATTGCCAGTATATTTGCGGTCTCTCGCATGTTGGCGATGCTGACGGAGATGAAGCTAGTGCCACATCGCCACTTTCATATGCCAGGCAGTATCCAGAAGCATACCTTGGTCTATACAGTTGTGCTTGGCTTGATCTTGACGGCATTCTTTGATCTTAGTCGTATCGCTGCGCTTGGCATCATTTTCTATTTAATTATGGATATAGGTATCCATTGGGGAGTGTTGCGTCATCTGCGTAAGGAAATTGAAGCAAGCGCAACCGTGATAGTGATTGCAATACTTCTGGATATGGTCGTGTTGGCAGGTTTTCTGTGGGTAAAGGCTACGACAGATTATTTGGTATTAATTGTTGCTCTTGTCGTGATGGCGGCTATCTTGCTTGCCGAGCGATTCTTTCTGTCTCGTACAGGGGATTCTGTTTCAAACGAGAAGACTCATTCTCATTGAAGTTTCAGGTTTGCCTGTCTCGGCTCCGTCTCATGACTGGAGGCCAAAAGTCTCCCGGTATGCCACAAGACGGGGCAACACTACCAAGGCGCCTGGCGGCCCCAATCGCGATGCAGAGCATCCCTTCTACAACCTGAATCACTGTAATGTGCGAAGAATCTCTATTTCGCCAGGGCAGCCTCTGCGCCGAGAGGGCGCGAGGGGCCACCAGGTTCAGCGAGGAACCGGGCGGGTGATGCGCTTGGTCTCGAGATATGCCTCCAGGCCCTCCTGGCCCAGCTCCCGGCCGATGCCGCTGCGCTTCATGCCTCCCCAGTTGCCCTGGGGAGGCGCCAGCTGGTCGCTGTTGCACCAGATATTGCCCGCCTCCAGTCGCCGAGCGATGGTGTCGGCGCGGTCCGGATCTCCCGATACCACGGTGGCTGCAAGGCCGTAGTCGCTGTCATTGGCCAGCGAGACCGCCTCCTCGTCGCTGGCAACCCGGCGCGCGCAGAGCACGGGGCCGAATATCTCCTCCCGCCACAGCTGGCTGGTCGTGGGAACATCCCGATATAGCCGAGGCGATACGAAGCATCCGCGCTCGGGCATGGGCGGCGTGGGTGTCTCGCTGTGAAGCCCCTCCGCCTCGGCCTGGGCCAGATAGCGGTTGACCCGCTCCTGCTGGCTGGCATTGACCAGGGGCCCCAGGGTGGTTTCTTCTGCGAGGGGGTCCCCCGGCTGAAGCTCCGCCATGGCGGCATCGACGGCAGCGTAGAGCCGGTCTGCCAGGCGCTCGTGGACGATCAGGCGGCTGGTGGCCGAGCACATCTGGCCGGCGTTGTAACAGATGCCGGCGATCACCAGGTCACGGGCGAGGGTCAGGTCGGCATCCTCGGTGACCACGATCGGCGACTTGCCGCCGAGCTCCAGCGAGACCGGCCGCACGCCGCTGGCGGCGGCCCGCATCACGGCTTCGCCCACCGGATTGCTGCCGGTAAAGGAGAGCTTGTCGATGCCGGGGTGCTGACTCAGGGGCGCGCCGATCCCCTGGCCATCGCCATTCAGCAGGTTGAACACCCCGGGTGGCAGGCCGGCCTCCAGCACGATCTTGCACAGTACCTGCTCCGGCAGGGGCACTACTTCCGTGGGCTTGAACACCACCGTGCAGCCGGCAGCGAGTGCCGGCGCCAGCTTCCAGGCACTGCTGACCAGGGGAAAGTTCCAGGGCGTGATAAGGCCGGCGACCCCGACCGGCTCCCAGTAGCGATAGGCCGCCAGTCCCGGCTGGCCGACATCCTCGCGGCGGCCCTGGCGCTCGCCCAGGGCCGCCGCCGCTTCCGCGTAGTAGCGATAGCAGTCGATGGCATCGTCGAGGTCCTGGCGTGCCTCGCTCAGCGGCTTGCCGTTGTTGCGGCTCGATAGCGTGGCCAGCGTTTCGCGACGCCGCTCGAGCCCCGCGGCGATGGCCGCGAGCCGCTCGCCGCGCCGGGCCGCCGGCGTGGCACGCCAGCCGGGAAGGGCCCGCCGAGCGGCGGCTACGGCGGCGTCCACATCGGCCGGGTCGCCGCCTGTTATCTCGCCCAGCGGTGTCTCGTGATAGGGGTCGACGATCGTCAGCCGGGTGCCGCCGCGGCTGGGAACCCATTGGTTATCGATAAACTGCTCGTTCAGGCGTTGCATCAGTGGACTCCTGTTCCGTGCGTGGTCAGCCAGCGTCGACGAGTCGGCTGCATGCCGGGAAAGTTAAGCTCGACCAGGCGAAGCATCAGCGTCAGCACCACGGTGGTGGCGAGATAGATACCCGCGATCAGCATCAGTGGCTCGTAGACCAGGAAGGTCTCGTCGCGAATGATATTGGCGGCCTGCAGCAGGTCCATCAGGGCGATAGTGGAGACCAGCGGGATCGACTTGAGCAGCAGGATCATCTCCCCGGTGAGCGTGGGCAGACAGAGCTGTAGGGCCCGGGGGAGCCATAGCCGAACGAGAACCTGGAAGGGCGACAGCCCGAAGGCGCGGCCAGCCTCCAGCTCACCACGCGGCACGCTCTGCATGGCGCCGCGGATGACCTCGCCGGAGTAGGCGCCGACGCTCAGGATGAAGGTCAGCGCGCCGAAGAAGAAGGGGTCACGTAGCAGCGGCCACAGCACGCTCTCGCGGATGCCGGGCACACCCTCCAGCAGGCGCCCTACGCCGTAATAGAAGAAGAACAGTTGCACCAGCAGCGGGGTGCCGCGGATCACGGTAGTAAATAGCGAGGTTAGCCAGGCCAGGGGGCGCGGGCCGCGCAGTCGGGCCAGAGCGACTCCCACGGCGAGCAGCAGGCCACCTACCGCTGACACCAGCAGTAGCCATAGCGTATTGACGAAGCCTTCCCACAGATAGCCTTGATAGAAGGGATCGCTCAGCCAGGAAAAGTCCATACTCAGGCCTCCGTGGGTTGGCCGCGGCGCACGTAGCGCTCGAGGCGAGCGAACAGCGCTGTCGAGCTTACCGTCATCAATAGATAGATGACGCCGGCGGCGGCATAGAAGAGGAAGTAGGCGCGGCTGCTGGCGGCGGCCTGTTGCACCGTGAAGAACAGCTCATTGAAGCCGATCACGCTGATCAGGGCGGTGTCCTTGATCAGTATCAGCCACAGGTTGGACATGCCGGGCAGGGCATTGGGCAGCATGCTCGGCAGCACGATGCGGTGGAAACGATCCCAGCGCGAGAAGCCGAAGGCATCGGCGGCCTCCAGCTGGCCCCGCGGAATGGCCAGGATGGCACCGCGGAACACTTCGGTCATGTAGGCGCCCTGAACGAAGGCCAGCACGCCGACGGCGGTGGCGAAGCCGGTTATCTGAACGGCGCCCTCCATGCCCAGGCGGGCCAGCAGGCCGTCCAGTGCCTGAGCCCCGGCGTAGTAGAGCAGGATGATCAGCAGCAGTTCGGGAATCGCCCGAATCAGGGTGGAGTAGGCGGTGGCCAGAGCGCGCAGGGGCGGCCAGGGGCTAAGCTTGGCGCCGGCGCCCAGCAGGCCCAGCAGCAGGCCGATGGCGTAGGCCAGCACGGCGATCTGTACCGTGGTCAGAGCCCCGCTCAGGATGGGGCCGGCCCAGTCGACCAGCCCCTCCGGTGTCATCGAAGTCATGGTCGAGGTTTTCCTTGGTCACGCAACAAGAGTGCCCCGGCGCTGCCGGCGCCGGGGGAAGGACAGCGGCATCGGTGGCTCAGTCGTAGACGCAGACGTCGGTGCCCAGGTACTGCTCGGAGAGGCTGGCGCAGGTGCCGTCCTCTATCACCGCGGCGATGGCCTGGTTGAGGGCCACCTCAAGCTCGTCGTCTTCCTGGCGCAGGCCGATGCCGACGCCCTCGCCGTAGGCCGCGTGGTGAGGTGCGGTGGCTTTCATTTCGAACTCCTCGGCCTCGTCGCGGGCCAGGAACTGGGCCATGGCGATCTGGTCGGCGAGGATCACGTCCAGGCGACCGGAGAGCAGGTCGTTGTTGACCTGCTCCGCCTGGTCATAGAGGCGGATATCGACGCCGTTGTCGCGCAGTGCGCGACGCGCATAGGTGGCGTTGGTGGTGGCGGACTGCACGCCCATTACCAGGCCGTCGAGATCGTCGGGGGGTGTCAGCGAAAGGTCGCTGGCGGCGACATAGGCACCCGGCGTGAAGTAGTAGGGGCGGGTGAAGTCGATGACCCGCTGGCGCTTCTCGGTGATCGACATCGAGTTCATGATCATGTCGATGCGCCCGGCCTTGAGCGAGGGGATGATGCCGCTCCAGCCCGTCGGTGTGATCTCGCACTGCCGATCCATGGCGTCACAGATCTCGCGGGCCAGCTCCACCTCGAAGCCGCTCCAGTCGCCGCTGGCGGCCTTGAAGCTGAAGGGCGGATAGGGTTCGCCGGAGATGCCGATCTTGAGCGGGTCGGCGGCCTGGGTGGCCTGGGCGAGGCCGAAGGCGGTCGCGGCGGTTGCTATCATCATCGAGACTTTCATGGGGGTCTCCTGTCGTTATTGTGGGAACGCCATCAGGCGGCGGGGGCGACGAACTGACTGCAGCGCGGATCCTCGAATACGGCTTCCGGCGTACCCGAAGCCGCGATGCGGCCCTGGTCGAGGTAGACCAGCTGGTCCGACACCTCGCGGGCGAAGTGCATCTCGTGGGTGACCAGCAGCATGGTGCGGCCCTCGTCGGCGAGGCCGCGGATCACGCCGAGCACCTCGTTGACCCGCTCGGGGTCCAGTGCCGAGGTGGGCTCGTCGAACAGCAGCAGGCGCGGCTCCATGGCCAGGGCCCGGGCGATGGCGACTCGCTGCTGCTGGCCCCCGGAGAGGAAGGCGGGGTAGGCATCGCGGCGGTCGGCCATGCCGACCCGCTCGAGATAGTGTTCACCCAGCGCGGTGGCTCGCCGGCGGGAGAGTCCCTTGACCCGCATGGGGGCCTCGATGACGTTGCCGAGTACGGTCAGGTGGGGCCAGAGGTTGAACTGCTGGAAGACCATGGTGACCTTGGCCCGCAGCCGCTGGAGCTGTTGGCGATCGAGCCCGGTGATATCGCCCTCGGGGTTGCGGGTGAAGCGAATCGCCTCGTCGGCGATGGCCAGTTCGCCCTGGTCGGGGCGCTCGAGCAGGTTCATGCAGCGCAGCAGGGTGCTCTTGCCCGAGCCACTGGCGCCGATGATGGAGGTGACGGTGCCTTCGGCCACCTCGAGGGAGACGCCCTTGAGCACCTCCAGCTCGCCGAAATGCTTGATCAGTTGATGGGCCGCCACCGCCGGGGCGGTGGTGGTGCGGTCAGGGAAAGCGGCATTGAGCGATGATGTCATAGGCAATCGGCCTCCGTGGCCGGGGTCGGTGGCAGGGCATGCGGATCGCGCTCGCACAGGGCGCGTTCCGCGAAGGAGGCCAGCCGTCGGCTGGCGGCGGCGAGACGCTCGGCGTCCACCGTCAGGCCGAGGCGCACGAAGCCGGCTGCCGAGGGGCCGAACGCCTCGCCGGAAAGCACCGAGATGCCCTCTTCATCGAGCAGACGGTCGGCGAATGCCTGGGAGGAGAGGCCGGTGGCGCGGATATCCACCATCAGGAACATGCCCGCCGGGGGGCGAACCGCGGTGACCGCCGGGCACTCGGCCAGGGCCTCGCAGACGACATCGCGGCGAGTCCGGTAGGTCTCGCGCATCTCCGCCAGCTCATGGGGAGGCGTCTTCAGGGCATCGCAGGCGGCGTCCTGAATGAAGTCGGGGCAGCCGTAGAGCATGCACAGGGCCAGATGACTCAGATGCTGGATCAGCGCTTCCGGCCCCAGCACCCAGCCCAGGCGCCAGCCGGTCATGGCGTGGGACTTGGACAGGCTGCTGACCACCACGCTGCGTTCCGCCATGCCGGGCAGTCCGGCGGGACAGAGGTGCTCGCCCTCGAAGATCAGCTCGGCGTAGACCTCATCGGAGATCAGCCACAGGTCGTGGCGGCGGCATAGCTCAGCGATGGCGGCCCAGGTGTCGGCGTCGATCAGCTGCCCGCTGGGGTTGTGGGGGCTGTTGAGCAGCAGGGCCCGGGTACGCGGGGTGATCGCCGCCTCCAGCGCGGCGGGATCGAGGCGGAAGCCCGCCTCGCCATCCATTGGCACCTGTACCATCTCGGCGCCGGTGGCGCGCAGCACCGCCTCGTAGGTGACGTAGCAGGGCTCGGGGACCAGCACCTCGTCGCCGGGATCCAGCAGGCACTGGGCGGCGGCGTAGAGGCCGCACTGGGCACCGGCCGTGACGATGAGGTTGTCGGGGCCGACCTCTAGCCCCTGGCGGCGGTAGTCATCGGCGATGGCCTGACGCAGTGCCAGCTTGCCTTGCACATCCGAGTAGTGGGTGGCGCCACCGCGCAGGCTGGTCACCGCGCTCTCGACGATCGCACCCGGGGTAGCGAAGTCCGGGTCGCCCACCGAGAGGATGGTGATATCGTCGCCATTGGCCTGACGCGCCAGGGCGCGGTAGTGGATGTCCCAGGCCGCGGCGCCTTCGCCGGCGATTCGGTCGGTCAGTTGTGAGTAGCGCATTTCGGTCTCGTTATTGTCGGTCGGGCTAGAGGGTCTGCAGGTCTGCTGGTGTGTGGTCGGCGAGCCGTCGGCACTCGGCCTGCCAGGCGCGGCCGAGGCCTGCGGGGCTATCGGCCCAGGCCTCGTACTGGCGGGCGACATGCTCGGCCATCGCTGAGGAGGCCATCCGCAGCGGTCGGCCGGTGGCCTGGGCGGCCAGCTGGGCCTGGCAGCTGCGCTCCAGGTCACGCATCACTAGGAAGGCCTCGCCGACGCTGCGCCCGCAGGTCAGCAGGCCGTGCTGGCGCAGGATCATCGCGCGGTGGGGACCGAGGTCGGCGGCCAGGCGCTCGCGCTCGTCGAGGTCCAGGGCGATGCCCTCATAGTCGTGATAGGCCAGCCGGTCGTGGAACTGCAGCGCCCACTGGTTGAGCGGCAGCAGACCCTCCTCCAGGCACGACAGGGCGACGCCGGCGACGGTATGGGTATGCAGCACACAGACGACCTCGGGGCGGGCGTCGTGGAGCGCGCTATGGATGGTGAAGCCGGCCGGGTTGATGCCCAGCCCGGTGGGGTCGTCGAGCACCTCGCCATCGCCACTCACCGTGACCAGGTTGTCCTCTCGCACCTCCTCGAAGCGCAGCCCGAAGGCGTTGAGCAGGAAGCGGTCGTCGCTCAGGCGTGCGGAGACATGGGTGGAGATGCCATCGTCCATGCCGTCCAGCGCGATCAGCCGGTAGGCGGCGGCCAGGTCGCGGCGGATGGCGAGTTCGTCCATTTGGTGGCCGCTCACAGGCTCTGCTCCACGGCACTCAGGGCGCTGTCGCCGTCGCGGGTGGTCACGCCCTCCAGGAAGGTGGCGACGCGCTCGGGGTGGTTGACCAGCCAGTCGTGAGCCACCTCCTCGAGGTCGCCGTTTTCCAGGCTGTAGGCGCGAATGAACTCGCTCTGCTCGTCGGCCGAGAGCACGAACTGATCGAGCAGCCTGAGCATGTTGGGGTTGGCCTCCGCGTAGGTCTTGGAGACGATGGTCTTGACGTCGCTGCTGCCGTTGTCGTCGCCGTAGACCCCCTCTGAGTCGTCGAGGATACGGGTATCGTACTCCGGCACCATCCAGTGAGGCGTCCAGCCGTAGAAAAGGATCCAGCGCTCCTCCTGTACGGCCCCCTTCACCTCGCTGAGCATGCCGGGCGTCGAGGAGGGCTTGCCCTCCCAGTCCCCCAGCCCGTGAACGTCGGCGTCGATGGCAGCATTGAGCATGTCGGTGACCGTGGAGCCGTTCTCGATGCTGTAGACGCGGTAGTCGAAGCGCTCGGCGATCTCCGGATCGGCCAGCTGCTCGGCATTGGTGATACCGGCATCGGCGACGTAGCCGGGTACCGCGAAGCCCATGCGCGCGCCGTTGACGTTATTGCCCAGGTCGACGATGGCGCCATTCTCCATGGCGGCGTCGTAGCTCTCCTGCTGGGCGGGCAACCAGCCGGCCAGGAAGGCGTCGGCCTCGCCACTCTGCAGGACCTGGTAACCGACCGTGGAGCTGACCTCCAGGGCGTCGACCCGGTACCCCAGGGGCTCGGCGAGCTGTGCGAAGATTTCTGACTTGACCGTGATGCCGGGCCAGGGTGGCGCGACCAGACGCAACTCCTCGTTGACGTCCTGTGTCGCCTGGGCCGACAGAGGTAGCAGACCGGCGAAAGCCAGGCTGGTGACTAGGGTCGTGTTACGCATGTCAGGTCTCCTCAAGTGTTATTGGGTAGCGTCTCGGGTTACAGGGCGGCGACCCAGGCCGTGGCATCCACCTCGATCAGCAGGGGTGAATCATCCGCGCCGAGCTCTGCCAGGGCCTGCCCCAGGGCGGCGGGGTCACCCACGCTCCGGTAGCGGCACGCGTAGCCGGAGGCCAGCGCCTCGAAGTCCGGGGCGGCCAGGTCGACCCCGAGATGGGGTACCTCGCTCATCGACATGTAGCGCCGAATCTCGTCATAACCGTCGTTGTTCCAGATCACCACGGCCACGGCGCGACCGAGGTCGCGGGCGGTGCCGAGCTCGCCGAGCACGAACTGGAGCCCGCCGTCGCCGATCAGTGCCACCACCGGGTGTTGCGGCTGGGCCAGGGCGGCTCCCAGGGCGGCGGGCAGACCGTAGCCGAGGGTGCCGAAGCCGGTGGCGGCATTGAACCAGCGTCGCGGGGCCGGCAGCGAGGCCAGGAAGTTGCCGGCATAGACCGGGCCGGTGGAGTCGCCGACCACGATGGCCTCGGGAAGCACCTCGCGCAGAGTGGCGTAGAGCGGCACATAGGGGGCGAGTTCCGGGTCGTCGGCGAGTGCCAGCTCGTGGCGTACGGCGGCGGCCCGGGCTGCACCGTCGCGGCGGGTGGCTGCCGGCAGATGCTCGAGCAGTCCGTTCATCGCCTGGCCGGCCTCGGCCAGGATGGCCAGGTCGGCGGCCTGGTTACGGCCCAGTTGCTGGGGGTCGATATCGATGCGAATCAGCCGGCCATCGAGCCGGAAGCCCTCATCGGTGTACATGTCGTAATCGGTTTCGCCCAGCTCGGTACCGATCGCCACGACCACGTCGGCCTGGGAGGCCAGTCGGCGCGCGGCGGGCAGGCTCGCGGTAGCCCCCAGATCGAGAGGGTGGTCGAGGCCCAGCACACCCTTGGCGTTGATGGTGGTAAGGGCCGGGGCATCGAGGTGCTCGACCAGTCGACGGGCGGCCTTCGGCGAGGCGGCGGTGCCGCCCCCGAGAAGCAGCAGCGGACGCTGCGCGGTAGCCAGCCACTCGGCGGCCATCTCCAGCGCGGCGGGGGCCGGGGCCGGCGGGAAGGTCCGTGCCGGAACGGCAGCTGTCTGCGGCGCCGGGGCGGTCATCACATCCAGCGGAATCTCGATATGCACCGGGCCCGGCCGTGCGGAGGCGAAGATCGCGAAGGCGCGGTTCAGGACCTCGGGCAGCGCTGCCGGGTCGAGGAGGGTGTGGCTGAAGAGGCTGACGCCGGCCAGGGTCTGACTCTGGTGTGGCATCTCGTGCAGCCGCCCCTGGCCGCGACCCAGGGTATGGCGCTGATTGACGCTGGAGATCACCAGCATCGGCACCGAATCGGCCAGGGCCTGGCCCATGGCGGTGGCGATATTGGTCATGCCCGGGCCGGTGATGATGAAGCAGGCCGCCGGCTTGCCGCTGGCCCGGGCATAGCCGTCGGCCATGAAGCCGGCCCCCTGCTCATGGCGCGGAGTGACATGCTGGATCCGGCCTTGGCCCAGCGCACGGTAGAACTCGACGGTGTGTACCCCGGGGATGCCGAAGGCGGTGTCGACACCATGCGCCTCGAGAAGGCTCAAGAGCTGCTGAGCACAGGTCTGGCTCATTGCGGCGTCTCCTCGGGCAGTGACTCCTCGGGCAGTGGCTCGGGAAGCCCGCCGTGGGGGACTCGGCCGAGTACTCTCTCCACCATCGGAATGAAGTATTCCAGGGGCAGGGTGTCGTAGTCGGGGTCGAAGCTGGCCTGGTCCCACTCGTCACAGAAACGCACGGTTCGCTCATAGGCCGGGTGGTCGCGGTACTGCTCTCGCGCGTGACGGTCCTGCCCGAAGAAGTGCCGGTAGTGATAGCCCTGAAAGAGTTCGTGGTGGCGGATCATCCACGCATTGAGCGGATCGATAAAGGGCTCGAGGATGGCCGCCGCGATATCGGCATGGTTGGCCGGTGCCAGATCGTCACCGATATCGTGGAGCAGGGCGCAGACCACCATCTCCTCATCGGCACCGTCGCGCAGTGCACGCGTTGCGGTCTGCAGGCAGTGTTCGTAGCGATCCACCGGGTAACCGTGGTGGTCGCCCGCGAGGTTGTGCAGATGGGCCAGCACCCGGCGCGGGGCATCGTCGATGTAGTCGCGAAAACGGGCGTCGATCAGGGCCCACTCGTCGCGCTGGGCCTCACCGAAGTTTCGAAAGCGAGCTTGTTTCATGCGGGCTCTCCCTTGGCCTGTGAAGTGGCGAGATGCTCTCGCAGGGTGCGGCGTCGGCTGGCGGTGCTGTCCCGGTCCACGTACCCCTGGCGCATATGGCGTACGCCGCCAGCGAGCTGAAAGGCGCTACGCCCATGGAGCAGGCGGTAGTTGTCCATGATCAACATCTGGCCGGGGTCGAGCTTGAGGTGCAGGGTCAGCTCCTCGCCGGTGATCAGCCGGTAGAAGGCCTGGCGTGCGGCGTAATAGGCCTCGAGCTCCTCGGGGGGAAGTGCAGGCACCTGCTCGGTGCGGTTGGAGTAGCGTACCCGTACCGGAGTGCCGTGGCTGTCCAGCTCGATCAACGGCCCTTCGCTCTCCAGATGGGTGTCGTCATCGTGATAACGGAAGCCGGGCGTGACCCGGGTCAGCGTGGCGTAGGCCTCGGGGTCGCGCTCGCGCAGCAGGCGAGCCGCCATGAAACCG
Source organism: Halomonas sp. LES1 (assembly GCF_031846005.1). NCBI lineage: Bacteria > Pseudomonadati > Pseudomonadota > Gammaproteobacteria > Oceanospirillales > Halomonadaceae > Halomonas > Halomonas sp. LES1. The sequence goes on along the minus strand of NZ_JAVRGC010000003.1, from coordinate 442,925 downwards.
TCGGCCAGGGTGCTGTCGCCACCATCGGCGGCATTGGTCAGACAGTGCAGCCAGATGTAGCCGGGGATGGGGTCACGATAGGGGTTGTCCGTGTGGGGCTCCAGGCCGCGCTGCGTCATGGTCAGGTCATAGGCATTGGCCACGGACTTGACGTCGGCGATGCCATCCCAGTTGGTACGGCGCAGCGGGCCGATGCGGTCGATCAGGGACTGCATCCCATCGGCCTGCGCCGGCACCCCGGAGACGATCACGAAGCCATCGCGATGGAGGGCTTCCAGCATCTCCAGAAGGGCCGAGTCATCCTCGCGGGCCGCGTCAAAGTCGGCCTGGGGAAGCGGGGCGCCGGCGGCATCCCACAGCCTTCTGGGAGGATCGCTGGGCATATCCCTGAGCAGCGTGTCGAGATCGAAGGCCGTGCGATGACCATCGCTGAAGCACAGCTGGAGCCGGTTATCGGTTACCTCCGCGGACTCGATCGACAGCGATAACGGCAGCTCCGCCGCCTCGATCAGGCGTTGGCCGGTACGTGGGTCCAGGGTGTCGGCGTCGGGGCTGCGCTCGCGCAGCCATAGGGCGGCAAACTGGCGCTGGTGTCCGTCATGCTCGATCGCCAGATGGCGGCGATTGGCAAGAGGCGTGACGTGAGTCATGGCGGTATCTCCACGGGCTGTGCTAGAGGTCGCCCTCTACCCTAAGCCTCTCTGCGGCATGCGACTTGATTAAATTGGCCATAAAGTTGACCATGTTGGCCATGTTGGATGCTGTCGAAGAGCTGTGGCCCTACCCGCGCCCCGACTCCCCTCCCTTGCTGACCCCGGAGCAGGCCGAGCACACGCTCAATGTATGGCTGGTGCCGCGCTTCTCCATGCTGACCCTGTTCTGTCTGCTGGAGCCGCTTCGGGTGGCCAATCGCTTTGGCCGCGACCTCTTTGCCTGGCGGCTGCTCTCGTCGGATGGCGAGGCGGTCGTGGCGAGCAATGGCGTGCGTATCGACGTGGATGACACCATCGCCTCCCTGGACGATGCGGCGAGGCTGATGGTGGTGTCGTCGTATGATGCAGAAGCAACGGTCAGCTTCCAGGATCGCGCCATATTGCGGCGCATTGCGGCCCATGGCGGATGGCTGGGCGGCCTGGACACGGCCCCCTTTATCCTGGCCCGGGCGGGAGTGCTCTCCGGGCATCGGGTGGCGCTTCACTGGGAGAGTGTCGCGGCCTTCCGCCGAGAATTTCCCGACCTCGAGGTCAGTCCGGGCAGCTATGAAATGGATGACACGCGCCTCACCGGGTCGGGGGGTGCCGCCGGTATCGACATGATGCTGACCTGGATCGAGCAGGCCTATGGGCCGGCGCTGGCGGATGCTGTCGGACTTCAGCTGATCCACCAGAGGCCCCGTGGGGAGGGGGAGAAACCCCAGTTGCGCTACGGTGAACTGCCGCGTGGGGTGGTCCGTGCCCTGGCGGTTATGGAGGCCAATCTCGCCAAGGCGCTGTCGATTCCCGAACTCTGTCGGCTGGTGGGACAGTCCCAGCGTCAGCTGGGACGCCTGTTCCGGCACCATTTCGGCGAAACGCCACAGCAGAGCTACCTGGGCATGCGCCTGGATCGCGCCCGCCAGCTGCTCACCGATAGCCAGTGCCTGGTGACGGAGGCGGCGCTGGCCACCGGCTTTACCCAGCCGGCACACTTCACACGAGCCTATCGTCGCCGGTTCGGCGAGGCCCCCAGTGTGACGGCAGAGCGCAGGCAGGGATGAAAGCCGACCCTGCAAGGGCGTAGCCCGCCGGCTGTGCTACGGTGTCATTGTGGCTGGAGCGCCATCACAGGTGATCAAGGGACGGAGGCTGTGATCAGTGCAGAGTCAGATGGATTCAGGGCAGGCAGGCGCCGAGGCCATTCCCGATTCGGTGCGTTGGCGTATTCTGGTGGTGCTGTTGGCCGCGATCGCCATGTCACTGATCAGTGTCAGCATCGTCAACGTCGCACTGCCTTCCATCCAGCAGGGGCTGGAAGCCAGTCAGTCCGACCTGCAGTGGGTGCTCTCCGGCTATGCGCTGACCTTCGGCGTGGTACTGGTGCCGGCCGGCCGCGCCGGCGACATCATGGGCCGTGGCGGCATCTTCATTATCGGCGTTGCGGTATTCACGGCGGCGTCCATTGCCGCGGGGCTGGCCTCGGATGCCACCTGGCTCAACGTCGCCCGCTTTGTTCAGGGCGTCGGCTCAGGGCTGCTGAACCCCCAGGGGGTGGGCATGATTCAGCAGTACTTCCGTGGCGCCGAGCGTGCCAAGGCATTCGGCTACTTCGGCAGTGCGGTGGGGGTATCGGTAGGCATCGGCCCCGTGATTGGAGGCCTGCTGATCATGCTTGGCGGCGCTGACCTGGGCTGGCGGCTGACGTTTCTGATCAACGTGCTTATCGGTATTGCCACCCTCATCATGGCCTTTGCCTGGTTTCCAAAGCCACTGTTCAATCGCGTCCCGGGGAGGACGGCAAGCGCCTCGCAGCGTGCCCTGCGCACCAGCCTGTATATGGCCCGCAAGCTGGACCCCGTTGGCTCCCTGTTGCTGGGGCTCGCCGTCTTCGCCGTGCTGTTTCCATTTATGGAGGCGCGCGCTTCGGCGCTTACCTGGCTGCTGCTGCCGCTGGGACTCATGCTTGTCGCGGCCTGGGTGCGCTGGGAGCGCTACTATGCCCGCCTGGGGCGTAGCCCCATGGTGGATCTGAATATCTTCTCCACTCACAGCTTCACCAACGGTGCGCTCATCATGACGCTCTATTTCACGGGCATGACCAGCATCTGGGTGCTGGTGGCGCTGTATCTGCAGCAGGGCCTCGGCAAGTCTGCACTCGAGGCCGGCCTGGTCGGTGTGCCGTCGGCGTTCATTTCCGCCTATGCGGCACGCTGGGCCGGTCGCCGGGTGATGAGGTACGGCCGCAGGGTGGTCATTGGCGGGCTGTTTTTTGCCATTGCCGGCCTTGCGGCGAGTATTGCGGTCATCCTGCTGCATCAAGGTGGCTATCTCAGCGTGTGGTGGTTGGTGCTGTCGCTATCGCTGATCGGGGTGGCGCAGGGCTCCGTGATCAGTCCGAACCAGACGCTGACCCTGGCAGAAGTCCCCCTGCAATATGCGGGAAGCTCCGGTGCCATCATGCAGACCGGCCAGCGTATCGGCACCTCGATCGGAATCGCCGTGATCACGGCGGCGGTATTCATGGCGCTTGGCGCGACCTCCTGGTCGATCGCCGTATCCATTGGATTTGGCTTGATCGGGCTGGTCATGTTCGGCGCCCTCGCGGTCGCGTTCAAGGATCAGCGTGACCGAGCGAGAGCCCGGTAGACCACCCATCGTAGCTAGGCATCCGGTGAGAGCACCTCGTTGACGCTAACACCCAGCAGGCCTTGAAAGTCCTCGAGGTCATCCCAAGGTGGTCTCACACGGCCTCTTTCCGAGGTCGGCCATGGCGGTTTCGCCGTGGCAGCGCGTTTTGCTGAAATTGATCACGGATTCACAGGAGGTGATTGAATGTCAGTCAAGACATCCGAGCGCATGCTTCAGGAGAGCGCCAACCCGCATCATGTCGTCGATTCACCGGACCCCCAGAGCCGCGTAAGGAGCGCGCCGTGCCCGGGGGATGACCCCTATCCCACGCGCCTCGCCGAGCCCTTCGACATGCCCTGGTTGAACCGCCGTGAAGCGGTGGTGAAGGGCAGTGCCGAAGATGGTCCCTTGAGCCGGCAGCAGCTCGACGAGTTCGACCGCAAGGGGTTTCTGTTCGAACCCAACTTCATCGCCGGCGAGGAGCTCGAGGAGCTGCGTCGAGAGCTGGCGGTGCTGCTGGAGAACCCCAACTACCGCAATCGCGACTTCAGCATCACCGAGCCCTCCGGCAAGGAGATTCGCTCGCTGTTCGCGATGCACTTCCTCTCCGAATGCTTCGCCCGACTGGCCCAGGACGAGCGCCTGGTGGGCCGTGCCCGCCAGATCATCGGCGGAGAGCCCTATGTGCACCAGTCGCGCATCAACTACAAGCCGGGCTTCGAAGGCAAGGGCTTCAACTGGCATTCGGATTTCGAGACCTGGCACGCCGAGGATGGCATGCCGGCCATGCATGCGGTCAGCGCCTCCATCGTGTTGACCGACAACCACCACTTCAATGGCCCGCTGATGCTGATTCCCGGCTCCCACCGGGTGTTCATTCCCTGTCTCGGGGAGACGCCGGCCGCCAACCACCAGCAGTCGCTGAAACAGCAGGAGCTTGGGGTGCCGAGCCGAGAGGCGCTCTCCCGGCTGGTCGAGCGTCACGGTATCGAGGCGCCCACCGGTGCCGCCGGCGGTCTGCTGCTGTTCGACTGCAACGTGCTGCACGGCTCCAATGCCAATATGTCGCCAGACCCGCGCAGCAACGCCTTCTTCGTCTACAACCGCCGCGACAACCGTTGTGTGGCGCCCTTCGCGGCACCCGGACGGCGACCGGGCTTTCTGGCCCATGAGCCCGACGAGGTATGGTCACCGGAACAGCCTTGAGCGGTGCTGCCATCTGCGATAGTGCTGCCGGCTCCGGTGTGGCGTGTGCCGCCGTCTGCGCTAAACTGTGCGCCTGTCGCGTTCGCGGCACACCCAGAGAAGGAGAAGATGCGCCATGCGCTTTGTGCCCCACTTCATCGATGGCCAGGCCTATGCCGAGCGACTCGGCAAGATCGTCTGCGTCGGTCGCAACTACGCCGAGCATGCCCGAGAGCTCGACAACCCGGTGCCCAGTGAGCCGCTGCTGTTCATCAAGCCGGCCACCAGTGCCGTGCCGCTGGAGTCGCCCATCGCGGCGCCTAACACACACGGTGAGGTCCATTACGAGACGGAGCTGGCACTGCTGATCGGTGAGGAGCTCAGCCACGTGACCGCCGGGGAGGCGGAGCGCGCCGTGGTGGGTATCGGGCTGGCCCTCGACCTGACCCTGCGCGATGTCCAGTCGCGGCTCAAGGAGAAGGGACACCCCTGGGAGATCGCCAAGGCCTTCGACGGCGCCTGCCCGCTGTCATCCTTCCTGCCGCTCTCCCAGGTGCCCAACTGGAGCGCGCTCTCCTTTACCCTGGAGATCGATGGCGAGCCTCGTCAGCAGGGCGAAGGGGCCGATATGCTCTTCCCGGTGCCGACCCTGCTGGCCGATATGAGCCGTCACTTCACCCTGCAGCCGGGTGATGTGGTGCTGACCGGCACGCCGGCCGGGGTAGGCCCGCTGGTCAGCGGTGCCGAGCTGCGCTTCACCCTTACCGGCGGCCTGGAGGTCACCACTCGGGTGGAGTAGGGGCACGCCATCAGTTGTGAGAGCGCAGAGAAAAGCGCCCGCCGTGAATATCAACGGCAGGGCGCTTTTTCTGTCTCAGGAAGGCGGTGGGCTACTCCAGATAGGTATAGCCGGAGAGCCCCTCGGAGAGATCGTCGAGGAAACGCTGCTGCTCGGCCTCTTCCAGGCCGCTGGCGGCGAGCTGTTCGGCCAGATGGCGGCGCAGCACCTCGGCGTCGAAGTTGACGTAGCTCAGCACGTCGGCCACCCGATCGCCCTGCTGGATATGGCTCAGGCTCCAGCTGCCATCCTCGTTGAGGGTGGCATCCACCGAGTCGGTGTCGCCGAACAGGTTGTGCAGGTCGCCGAGGATCTCCTGGTAGGCGCCCACCATGAAGAAGCCCAGCAGGCGTTCGTCATCCTCCTGCCACTCCGGCAGCGGCAGGGTGGTCTCCACACCCTGGCCATCCACGTAGCCGTCGATGCGGCCATCGCTGTCGCAGGTAATGTCCTGGATGACCCCGCGGCGTACCGGCTCCTGGTCGAGTCCGGTGAGCGGCATCACCGGGAAGATCTGCTGGATGCCCCAGACATCGGGTACCGACTGGAACAGCGAGAAGTTGACGAACAGCTTGTCGGCGAGCTTCTCGGCCAGCTCATCACCGATCTCGCGATGCACGCGATTGCGCGTATCCAGGCGTGCGCGCAGCCGGGCGCAGGCCGCGAAGTAGACCGCCTCGCCCTCGGCCCGGGCGGTGATATGGGTCAGCCCCATGACGAAGCGCTCATGCAGGTCGCCCATGGCCTGGGCAAGGTCATGCCAGGCCTCGACCAGACCGCGCTGGTCGGGGGAGGCGCCGAGCAGGTCGTGGACCCGCCACAGCTCGTCGACCTGGGAGTCGCCTTCGACCCGGCGCTCGGGAGAGGCATCGCTGACCCGTTCCTCGCCGATCACGTTGGTGATGAGGACGGCGTGGTGGGCGGTCAGCGCGCGCCCCGATTCGCTGATCAGGTGGGGCTGGGGCAGGTCATTCTCCTGGCAGGCCAGGCGGAAGGCATAGACCACGTTACGGGCGTACTCGAGCATCGAGTAGTTGGCCGAGCAGAAGCTGCGCGAGCGGGTGCCTTCGTAGTCGACGCCCAGGCCGCCGCCCACATCCACGGTATCCACCGGAGCGCCCAGCTCCACCAGGCTCTGGTAGAAGCGCGCACACTCGCGCAGGCCGCGCTGGATATCACGGATATTGGCGATCTGCGAGCCCAGGTGGAAGTGCACCAGCTGCAGACTCGCCAGGGCGTCGGCCTCGCGCAGCCGCTCCACCACCTCGAGAATCTGGCTGGCGGTGAGGCCGAACTTGGACTTCTCGCCGCCGGTATTCTGCCAGCGCCCGCGGCCCACGGAGGCCAGCCTGGCGCGTAGTCCGATGCGTGGCGTGACGCCGAGCGCCGCGGCTTCCTCGAGGATCAGCGGCAGTTCCGAGAGCTTCTCCACCACCAGGTAGACGCGATGGCCGAGCTTCTCGCCCATCAGCGCCAGGCGCACATACTCGCGGTCCTTGTAGCCGTTGCAGACGATCAGCGAGTGGCCATCGCCGGAGAGCGCCAGCACGGCGAGCAGTTCCGGCTTGCTGCCGGCCTCGAGCCCCACCCGGTCGCGGCCGCGCTCGGGGGTGGCGAGGATCTCCTCCACCACCCGGCGCTGCTGGTTGACCTTGATCGGGTAGACCGCCGTATAGCCGCCGCCGAAGGACTCCTCCTGCATGGCGGTATCGAAGGCGTGACAGAGCTGCTCGACCCGGTCGTGGAGGATGTCGATAAAGCGTACCAGCACCGGCAGGCGGAGACCGGCGGCCTTGAGCTCGCTCACCAGGTCGTTCAGCGGCAGGGTCGGGCCCTCGGTCTCGCTGCCCAAGGGACGCACCAGGGCATGGCCGGCATCATCCACATCGAAGTAGCCGCTGCCCCACTGGTCGATGTTCCAGACGCGCCGAGCGCGCCGGGCGGGGCCGCTGGCGCTGGCCATGGAGAGGCTCATGAGCCTGCCTCCGGCACGGGCAGGGCAGGCTGCTCGATGCGCGCCTTAAGAATGGTGCGGAAGCGTTCGGGATCGTGAGGCGTCAGATCGTGGGCCGGCGGGTCCACATAGACCACCAGCAGGCGCGAGAGCCAGTAGCGCAGCGCGGTCATGCGCAGCATCATCGGCCAGACATCGCGCTCGGCCGCCGTCAGCGGGCGGTGCGCCTGATAGGCGGCGAGGATGGCGTCATGGCGCTCGGCGTTCAGGCTGCCGTCCGCGTCGCAGGCCCAGTCATTGATGACGATGGCCAGGTCGAACAGCAGGTCGCCGGTGCAGCCGTTGTAGAAGTCGATGATGCCACCCAGGCGATCACCAACGAACAGGGTGTTGTCGCGGAACAGGTCGCCGTGGAGTGCCCCCTGGGGTAGCTCGGGACCGCTGCTGAAGATGTCTTCATAGGTCTCCACCTCATCCTTCATCAGAGTCTGGTCGGCCGCGGAGAGGTAGCCATGCACCTTGGGGTGCAGGGCCACCAGCCAGTGGAGGTCGCGTGGATTGGGGCGATGGCCGGTGAAGTGCTGCGAGATGGCGTGCAGGCGCCCCAGCACGCTGCCCAGCTCACGGCACTGGGCCAGATTCGGTTCGAGCGGGTGCTTGCCGGGCAGCCTCGGGAACAGCAGGGCCGGCTTGTCGGCCAGGCTATGCAGGGCCACGCCCTCACGGTCGTGCAGGGGGCCGGGCACCGGCAGGCGATGCTCGTCGAGGTAATCGAGCAGCTCGACAAAAAACGGCAGCTCCTCGTGCTCACCCTGCTCGAACAGGGTCAGCACCAGCTCTCGCTGGTCGGTGGTGACGAAGAAGGTACTGTTCTCGGTACCAGCGGGAACGCCCTCCAGGGAGACCAGTGAGCCGGCGTCGAAGCGGCTCAGGAAGGCCTCGACCTGGGACTCGGTCAGCGGTGTGAATACGGCCATGTGTCTCTTACCCGGGTATGCCAAGCCGCCTATTGTAGCGACTTGCGAGTGTGATGCACGCTTCGCCTGGCCGTCAGGAGATTGAACCGCTCGAGGCTTGTCCCCGATGCCTCTCGCGTTACCGGCGATAGCGGCTTTCATCATTCAGAAGGTCTGCAGAACCCATTCGGGCACGGCGATGCGATCGCCCTGCTGGCGTTCGAAGTTGCCGTCGCCGTCGCGGTCGACCAGATAGTAGGAGGGGCCGCTGGAGGGGCGGATCTCGATGGCGTAGAGCTCCCCATTGACCCGGTACTCGCGGATGATGCGCTCCTCTTCCTGACGGATGGTGATGTCCGGTGCCAGTTCGTCATTGGGCTGGGCCAGGGCCGGCACGGCAGCGGCGAGCGACAGGCCCATGGCCAGCAGCGCGGCGGTAAGCGAGGGAAGTGTGTTCATGATGATCTCCAGTCCGCCGGGGCGGTGAGATGGTGTGTGTCCCCAGTGTAAGGGGTCGTCGCCTTCGCGCCCACCGGTCGCGGCAAAACGGCCGCGCTATGCGTATCATGGTTGATCAGAATCACTCTCCGCTCAGCTTCAATGGATGCCTCCATGGCCGATAGTCCCATCGTTCTCGTCGACGGTTCCTCCTACCTGTACCGCGCCTTCCACGCCCTGCCGCCGCTGACCACCTCAGAAGGCCTGCCCACCGGGGCGATCAAGGGCGTGCTCAACATGCTCAAGCGGCTGATCAAGGACTACCCGAACAGTCCCATGGCGGTGGTCTTCGATGCCCCGGGCAAGACCTTTCGCGATGAGCTGTTCGAGGAGTACAAGGCCCAGCGGCCGCCGATGCCGGATGAACTGCGCGATCAGGTCCAGCCGCTGCACGACTGCGTGAAGGCATTGGGCCTGCCGCTGCTGTGCATCGAGGGGGTCGAGGCCGATGATGTCATTGGTACCCTGGCCCGCCAGGCCACCGAGGCGGGCCGCGATGCGGTGATCTCCACCGGTGACAAGGACATGGCCCAGCTGGTCAATGCCCATATCACCCTGGTCAACACCATGAAGGATGAGACCCTGGACGTCGAAGGCGTCAAGGAGAAGTTCGGCCTGCCCCCGGAGCTGATCATCGACTTCCTGGCCCTGATGGGGGACAAGGTGGACAACATTCCCGGTGTCCCCGGGGTGGGCGAGAAGACGGCGCTGGGGCTGCTGCAAGGCATGCAGGGCGGGCTCGATACCATCTATGCCGACCTGGACGCGGTCAAGGCGCTTGGTTTCCGTGGCGCCAAGACCCTGCCTAAGAAGCTCGAGGAGCACCGCGACAAGGCCTTCCTCTCCTATCGGCTGGCGACCATCAAGACCGACTGCGAACTGCCGGTGGGGCTCGATGACCTGGAGCTCGCGCACCCGGACCGCGAGACGCTGCTCGAGCTCTATCGCCGTTTCGAATTCAAGGCCTGGCTGTCCGAGCTGCTGGAGGGCCGGGACGAGGGTGTCGACGACGTCGCCGGTGGCACCACGACCCCGGAGGTCGCCGAGGAGGGCTCCGCCGGCGGCGCACCACGCGAGGATCATGTCATTGTCGGGCAGGCCGAGCTGGACGCCTGGATCGAGCGGCTGCAGAGCGCCGAGGCTTTCTGCTTCGACCTGGAGACCACCAGCCTGAACTACATGGAGGCACAGATCGTCGGCATCGGGCTGTCGCTGGAGGCGGGGGAGGCCGCCTATATTCCCCTGGCCCACGACTACCTCGACGCCCCCGGGCAGCTCGATCGTGACGCCGTGCTCGCCGCCCTCAAGCCGCTGCTGGAGGATGACGGCAGAACCAAGATCGGGCAGAACCTCAAGTACGATATCTCGGTGCTGGCCGGTTATGGCATTCGGGTGGCCGGACCGCTCGAGGACACCATGCTCGAGTCCTATGTGCTCGACTCCACCGCCACCCGTCATGATATGGACTCCCTGGCGCTCAAGTACCTGGGCGAGAAGACCACCCCCTTCGAGGAGATCGCCGGCAAGGGGGCCAAGCAGCTCACCTTCAACCAGGTCGCCCTGGAGCAGGCGGCGCCCTATGCCTGTGAGGATGTCGATATCACCCTGCGCCTGCACCACGAGCTGCGCCCACGGCTCGAGCAGCAGGGGCGTCTGCGCCAGGTGCTCGAGACGGTCGAGCTGCCGCTGATCCCGGTGCTGTCGCAGATGGAGCTGACCGGCGTGGCCCTGGATCCGCAGCGCCTGCACGCTCAGAGCCGGGAGCTCGAGGCGAGAATCAACGAGCTGGAGGCCCGTGCCCATGAGCTGGCCGGCCGCGAGTTCAACCTCGGCTCTCCCAAGCAGCTGGGCCAGATCCTCTTCGAGGAGCAGAAGATCCCGGTGCTCAAGAAGACCCCCAAGGGGGCGCCGTCCACCGCCGAGGCGGTGCTCGAGGAGCTGGCCCTGGACTATCCGTTGCCCAAGGTGATCATGGAGCACCGCGGCCTGGCCAAGCTGAAGTCCACCTACACCGACAAGCTGCCGCGCCTGGTCAACAAGACCACCGGGCGGCTGCATACCAGCTATCACCAGGCGGTCACCGCCACCGGGCGACTCTCCTCGAGCGACCCCAACCTGCAGAACATCCCGATCCGGAACGAGGAGGGGCGCAAGATCCGCCAGGCCTTTATCGCCCGGCCCGGCTATCGCATCGTCGCCGCCGACTACTCCCAGATCGAGCTGCGCATCATGGCCCACCTCTCGGGGGACAAGGGACTGCTGGCGGCCTTTGCCGAGGGGCGTGACATCCATGCCGCCACCGCCGCCGAGGTGTTCGGCGTGGCCCTCGACAAGGTGACGGCAGACCAGCGGCGCAGCGCCAAGGCGATCAACTTCGGGCTGATCTACGGCATGAGCGCCTGGGGCCTGTCGCGGCAGCTGCATACCGAACAGAGCCAGGCCAAGGTCTATATCGACCGCTATTTCGACCGCTATCCCGGGGTGGCGAACTATATGGAGCGCATCCGCGCCCAGGCCGCCGAGGATGGCTTCGTCGAGACAGTGTTCGGTCGGCGCCTCCATCTGCCCGAGATCCGCTCCCAGAATCGTGCCCGCCGTCAGGGCGCCGAGCGTACCGCCATCAATGCTCCCATGCAGGGCACGGCCGCGGATATCATCAAGCGTGCCATGATCGAGGTGGCCGCCTGGCTGCAGGAGGGGGAGATGGATGCCTGGATGGTGATGCAGGTCCATGACGAACTGGTGTTCGAGGTGGCCGAGGCGCGGGTAGAGGAGTTCATCGAGCAGGTGAAGGCGCGCATGCAGGCCGCCGCCGAGCTCGACGTGCCGTTGATCGTCGAGGCCGGGAGTGGAGCTAACTGGGACGAGGCGCACTGACGCGATCCCAACCCAAACAGCAAGGCCCGCGGCGGATGCCGTGGGCCTTGCCGTTTAACACGGTGTGTCAGCGAGGAGCGCCGGGGGTAGTCGTAGAGAAGGCCCTACCGCCGGATCAGCTCCGAGCGCTGGATCAGCGCCAGCCGACGCGATCGAAGATCTTGATCGCTTCGGGGTTGTTCTCCCCCAGCTTGCTGATGTTGAGGCCATCCTTCTTGAAGTCGCCCCAGGACTCGAGCACCGGGTTCTTCTTCACGCCCTCGACCACCGGGAACTCGTAGTTGCCGTTGGCGAAGATCTCCTGGGCGGTATCGGAGGCCAGGAACTCGAGGAAGCGCACGGCGTTCTCGCGGTTGGGAGCCCCTTCGACTACACCGGCGCCGCCCACGTTGACATGGGTGCCGCGGCCATCCTGGTTGGGGAAGATCACGCCGACACGGCGGGCGACCTCACGATCCGCCTCGTCGTCGGAGTGCAGCAGGCGCACATAGTAGTAGTGGTTCGCCACCGCCAGGGAGCACTCGCCGCTGGCCACGCCCTTGATCTGGTCGGTGTCGCCACCCTCGGGGTCGCGTGCCATGTTGGCCACCACGCCCTGGGCCCACTCCTCGGCGCCCTCGGCGCCATGGTGCTCGACCAGTGAGGCGAGCAGCGACTGGTTGTAGATATTGTTCGAGGAACGGATGCACACCTGGCCCTCGAACTTCGGATCGGCGAGCTCCTCGTAGCTGCCGATCTGGCTCGGGTCGAAGTTCTCGCGGTCATAGAAGATGGCGCGGGCGCGCTGACTGAAGCCGAACCACAGCCCCTCGGGGTGACGCATGGCCTCCGGCAGGCGCTCGTTCAGCATCTCGGAGTCGACGCTCTGGAAGATATCCTCCTGCTCGGCGCGCCACAGGCGGCCGGCGTCCACGGTGATCATCACGTCGGCGGGGCTGGCCACGCCCTCGCGGGTGATGCGCTCGATCAGCTGGTCCGAATCGCCCTCCAGCAGGTTCACTTCGATGCCGGTCTCCTCGGTGAAGGCCTCGTAGAGCGCCTCGTCGGAGTCGTAGTGGCGTGCCGAGTAGATGTTCAGCTCGTCGGCAGAGACGGCGGTAGCGAAGGCGGAGCCGGCCAGCGCGACGGCGATGGGGGCGGCGAGACGAGCGTTCTTGATCATCATGACCTCTTGGTTTTCTGGCAGAGCCGCTAGGTTTCTGGCAGAGCAGCGATAGTGGAATGATAATACGTTGCATTAATGGCCCGCTTATTGAAGCCCCGTACATCGGTGGCGTCAAGGGGGAGGGCGGCGATTCCTTGCGTTGAAGCAGAGAAATGTTGAATGCGAGTCGCTTTCAAACGCATTAGCGCTCGTGATCGGTTATGATGGGGAGACCTCCACCGACACGACGTCGAGGGCCCCAATGAACCTGAATCTGCAACAGTCGCACGCCATTTCCGCTCCGGTACTCTCCATGCAGGGCATTCACCACGCCTTCGGCAAGCACGAGGTGGTGAAGGGCATCGATCTGGACATACAGCCGGGTGAGGTGGTCTGCCTGCTGGGCCCCTCGGGGTGTGGCAAGACCACCCTGCTGCGCATCGCCGCGGGCCTCGAGAAGCTACAGCACGGTCGCGTGGTCCTGGAGGGCGATGAGGTAGCCCGCCCTGGCGGGCGTCACCTCCCCCCCGAGAAGCGCAGCGTCGGCCTGGCCTTTCAGGACTCCGCGCTCTTCCCCCACCTTTCCGTGCTGGAAAACGTGACCTTCGGGCTCAAGCATCTGTCGGCAGGCGAGCGCCGTCGGCGTGCCCTGAGGCTGCTCGAGCAGCTGGGGATGGGCGCCCGGGCCGAGGGCTATCCCCACATGCTCTCCGGGGGCCAGCAGCAGCGCGTGGCACTGGCTCGTGCGCTGGCGCCGGAGCCGCACCTGATGCTGCTCGACGAGCCCTTCTCCAGCCTCGATGCGCGGCTTCGCGACCAGATTCGCGATGACACCCTGCACGTGCTCAAGGAGGTCGGGGCCGCCACCCTGCTGGTGACTCACGACCCGGAAGAGGCGATGTTCATGGCCGACCGCATCGCCCTGATGCGTGATGGCCATATCGTTCAGGTCGGTACGCCACGCGAGCTCTACTGCAACCCCAGCGACCCCTTCGTGGTGACCTTCTTCGGTGAGGTGAACGAACTCTCCGGGGTGGTTCGCGACGGCAAGGTGCTGACACCGGTGGGCATCGTGGATGCCGGCTGGCTGGCCGAGGGCAGTGAGGTACGCGTGCTGGTGCGACCGGAGGCGTTGCAGGTGGCGAGGCTGGATGTGTCGGCCGAAGCGCACAGCCACAGCCATATCGTCATGGCCAAGTTGCTGGGGCGCAGCAGCCTGCTGCATATCTGTGCCCACGACTCCGACGGCGATGAAGCCCATATCCATGCGCGGGTGCCAGGGGTCTTCTTGCCCGCCGAGGGCCAGCCCGTGACACTGCGGCTGGACCCCTCCCAGGTATTTGTCTTTCCCTCGCGTTCCTCGTCACTTTCCGCCGCCGGGGCGCGAGCGGCGCATGGCGAGGCTGAGCAGGATCACCGGGACTATGCCTACCACCACGATGGCCAGTGAGGCCGTCGAGGCCTCGGCGAGACGCTCGTCTGCCGCCAGGTTGTGAGCGCGTACCGCCAGGGTATCGAAGTTGAAGGGGCGCAGGATGATGGTCGCCGGTAGCTCCTTCATCACATCCACGAAGACCAGGATGCAGGCCGCCAGCAGGCTGCCGCGCATGATCGGAGTGTGCACCCGCTTCAGTGTGCCGGTGGCGGTCTGGCCCAGGGTGCGAGAGGCGGCATCCATGCTCGGTGTCACCTTGCCCAGGCTGGCCTCCACGGCGTTGAACGAAACCGCCAGGAAGCGCACCACGTAGGCGTAGATCAGGATAAACGCCGAACCGCTGAAGATCAGTCCGATAACCTCGCCACCGCGCGACAGCAGCCAGGTATTGAGGGTGTTGTCCAGCCAGGCGAAGGGGATCAGGATGCCTACCGCGACCACCGACCCCGGAATCGCATAGCCCATGGCCGAGATACGCGTGGCGGTTCGGGTCAGTCGAGTATTGTTGAGGCGCACCCCGTAGCTGAGCACTACCGCCAGGGTGACCGCCACCAGCGCGGCGATTGAGGCCAGCAGCAGACTGTTGCGGGCATAGCCGATAAAGCTCTTGCCGAAGAGCGAGTCACCCTGCTGGATGGCCAGCTCGGCGAGGATGCCGCTGGGGATCAGGAAGCCGCCCAGGATCGGCAGCAGGCAGGCCAGAAAGGCGCCTGCCGAGGCCCAGCCGCCGAGGTGGAACTCCGGCAGCTGTTGATAGCGGCTGGAGGTGTGGAAGTAGCGCCGCTTGCCCCGCGACCAGCGCTCCAGCAGCACCAGGGCGATCACGAAGGTCAGCAGGCAGGCGGCGAGCTGGGCGGCGGCGGCCTGCTCGCCGAGGCCGAACCAGGTGCGGTAGATGCCGGTGGTGAAGGTGTCCACGCCGAAGTACTGCACCGCGCCGAACTCGTTCAGCGTTTCCATCAGGGCCAGTGATACGCCGCCCACCAGTGCCGGACGCGAGAGCGGAATCGCCACGCTCCAGAACAGCTGCCAGGGGCCGCGGCCCAGGGTGCGACCCACATCCAGCATGCACACCGACTGCTCCATGAAGGAGGCGCGTGCGAGCATGTAGACGTAGGGGTAGAGCACCAGGCTGATCAGCGCTGCCGCCCCGCCCAGCGAGCGCACCTCGGGGAACCAGTAGTCCCCGAAGCCCCACCCGAACAGGTCGCGCAGCCACCCCTGCAGGGGGCCCGAGAACTGCAGGAAGTCGGTATAGGCGTAGGCGATCACATAGGTCGGCACGGCCAGCGGCAGCAGCAGCGCCCACTCGAACAGCCGTCGCCCCGGGAAGCGGCACATCACCACCAGCCAGGCGGTACCGGTACCGATCACCAGGGTGCCGATGCCCACCGTAATGACCAGGAACAGGGTGTTGGCCAGGTAGCGGGGCAGCACCGTGCTGGCCAGGTGCTGCCAGACGCCACCGGTGGGTACCAGGATATGCGCCAGTACCGCCAGCACCGGCAGTGCCACGACCAGCGCGACCCCGAGCAGCAGAGCGGTCCATGGAGTGAAGGAAGGGATCAGTCGGCGTGAGAGAGTGGGCAGGTCGCCGCTGGCAGTTCGAGACAAGGGAGGCTCCTTGCGGGCGCAGGATGGTAAATGCGAGACATTGACGCCGACAAATAGTATCAGTTGCGCTTGGCTGCTGCAGCCAGCATCGGTTGACCACCGTCAAACGACGACGCCCGCCGTCGGCTGACGGCGGGCGTCGTTACGCTTTCACGGGTCAGTAGCCGAGCAGCATCGATGGCAGGCCGGTGATAAGGGCCGGGAAGAAGGCCATCAGCACACAGGCCAGCACGATCAGGGCCACGAAGGGAATGACCGCGCGGTAGAGATCGACGATCTCCACCCCGGGCGGCGCCACCCCCTTCAGATAGAAGAGCGCATAGCCGAACGGCGGGGTCAGGAAGGAGGTCTGCAGCACCACGGCCACCATCACCACGAACCACAGCATATCCACGCCCATGCTGTCGACGATGGGCAGCATGATCGGGAAGCTGAACAGCACGATGCCGGTCCAGTCCAGGAACATGCCCAGCAGGAACACCAGGAACAGCATCAGGATCAGGGCCCCGATGGTGCCGCCGGGCATCGCCGTCACCACGTTATGGATGACGTCCATGCCGCCACCGATGGAGAACACCCCGGTGAAGGCGGTCGCCCCCACCACCACCAGCATCACCATGGTGGTGGTCTTGCTGGCCTCGATCAGGGTGCGATAGCAGGTCGATGCCTTGCGATCACCGAAGATCAGGAACAGCAGAAAGGCGATGGCCACGCCGATGGCCGAGGCCTCGGTGGCCGTGGCGATCCCCAGGAACAGCGAGCCCAGCACGCCGAGAATCAGCGACATGGGCGGCAGCACATACTTGCCGAGCATGATCAGCAGCTGGCCGGTCGAGGTCTCGGCGCGCTCCTCGGCGGGAACGGCTGGCCCGTAGTGCGGCTTGACGAAACAGATCACCAGCACATAGAGCGCATACATGGTGCCGAGCATCACCCCCGGTACCAGGGCACCGGCGAACAGCGCACCCACCGAGACCGGCGAGTAGCTGGCCATCAGGATCAGCATGATGCTGGGGGGAATCAGGATGCCCAGGCAGCCGCTGGCCATGATGACGCCGGCGCTAAGCTCCTTGTTGTAGGAGTACTTGAGCATCGGGACCAGGGCGATCATGCCCATCACCGCGATGGAGGCGCCGACGATGCCAGTGGTGGCGGCCAGCAGTACCGAGACGATGACCACGGTCAGGGCCAGGCCGCCACGCAGGTTGGCGAGCAGCAGGCGCATGGTGTCGAACATCTTCTCGGTGACGCCGGAGTCGTTCAGGAAACGCGCCATCAGCACGAACAGGGGAATGGCGACCAGGACATAGTTGTCCATGGAGTTGCCATAGATGTTGTTGATCAGGATGCCCAGCGTATTGGCGCCGGGACCGAGCCAGGCGCCGAGCACGGCGACGCCGCCGAGCACGAAGGCCAGCGGGTGGCCCATGAACAGCCCGATCAGCAGGCCGCTGAACATGAAGAGAGTGAGCATCTCGGGGCTCATGCGGCACCCTCCTTGCGCAGTTCACCGCAGGCGCGGATCACGATGGCGATGGCCTGCAGCAGCAGGAGCAGGGCGGCCACGACGATCACCCCCTTCACCGGGTAGACCGGGATGGACATCATGCCGTAGGTGGTTTCTCCGCGGCTGAAGGAGCGCTCGAAGAAGGCCCAGCCGAAGGTAAGCAGCATCCAGATGAAGGGCACGAAGAAGAGCAGGTAGCCGAGCAGTTCGAGGGCGGCCTGCTTGCGGCGGGTTAGCAGACGCTTGAGCACGTCGACCTCGACGTGGGCGTGATGGCGCAGGCCGTAGGCGGCCATCAGCATGAAATGGGCGCCGAACAGCATCTTGGTGACATCGAAGGCCCAGTCGCTGGGGCGGCCGATAAAGAAGCGTGCGGCAATATCATAGATCACGATCAGCGTGATCACGGCAAGGAGTGGGGCGATCAGGCGTCCGAACCCCTCGTTGAGGGCATCGATGGCCCTGGCAATGGTGTTCATGGTGAGGCTCTCGGAGTCGGGCTAATCAAGCGAACACAGGAGGTAAAGCGACCGGATAGGGCCGAGCCCCGTAGGGCCCGGCCCGGTCCGCTTACTGGTTCATGCAGCTCTCGAGCTCCTCGAGGGACGGCAGGTTGTCCATGCTACGGCTCATGTTGAAGGGCACGGTCACGTCACGCCAGTTGGCGTAATGATCCAGGTAGCTGACCATGGAGTGGTAGACCTTGGCATGCATCGGATCCTCGCAGGCGCCCTGCAGGATCACCTCGTTGGTGACATCCTGGATACGCGCCAGGTCCTCTTCGGGCAGCTGATTGATGGTCATGCCCTCGTCCTTGAACTTGACCGTCGCCTCGGTGGACTGCCGCTCGGACCAGGCCAGTGACCAGGTCATGGTGGCTTCGGCGGCGATCTTCAGCTTCTCCTGGGTCTCCTCGGAGAGGGCGTCCCACGCCTCCTTGTTGATCATCACACCGAAGACGCTGGCGGACTGGTGCCAGCCCGGGGTGGACCAGTAGTCGGCCACCTCGCCGAAGCCGGCCTTGTAGTCGACCCCCGGGGTGGAGAACTCGCCGGCGTCGATCACGCCGCGCTCGATGGCCTGGTAGACCTCGCCGCCGGCCAGGGTGACCTGGGAGCCGCCGAGCTTCTCCAGCACGCGGCCCTGGTCGCGGCCGGAGAGGCGCAGACGCTTGCCTTCCAGGTCGGCGATGCTCTCGATGGGGGTGCCGCCCATGAAGCCGGACTCGTTGTTGGTGATGCCGTAGGGCAGGTAGACCATGTCATACTCGCCGTAGACCTCCTGGTACAGCTCGAAGCCGCCCCACTGGTTGATCCAGTTGAGGTAGTCCACGCCGTTGAACAGGCTGGTGGTGGTGGCCAGCGGCGAGAAGGCCGGGCTCAGGCCCGCCCAGTAGCCCGGCCAGTCGGCGGCGGCCTGGATGGCGCCGGTCTGGGTGGCATCGAACACCTCGCTGCCCGGCATCAGGGTGCCACCGGCACGGAAGTTGATGGTGAGTTCATCGCCGGCCAGCTTGTTGACCAGCTCGACCCAGTGGCGGTCCATCTGGATCAGGTCCAGGTTGTCCGGCCAGGTGGTGGTCATGGTCCACGTTTCCTTGGCCTGGGCGGTGGTGCTCAGGGCGGCCAGGGCCACGCCGGCGGCCAGGCCGGTGAGCGTGAAGCTGCGCAGTGTCTTCATATTGTTCTCCCTACGGGGCTGGACAGAGGGTGGCGCCCTTGTGGCGCCAACCGGATAAGGCTGGGTTGCGGCCGCCGGCATCGGAATGCATTGGTGAATCCGCAACTAGGCTTCAAACTAACACCCTATTGGCGTACAGAACGATCATGGTCCTGCGACGCTGTCGCCCCCCGTGGGCGGGGGGCAGACAGCGCCACCGTGACCGCGATACGTTAAGTTACTGTTTGATAATTCAATACTATCAGGTATTTAATAAATGTTTACGTTAACGTCAACGTAGCATGTTGATCGGTAACTAGCGTTGAAAACTGCACCGATGTAAGACCAAAGTGCTAGGTGAAGCGGCGAAACCGGGGGAGTGACAATGAGCGGGAGAGAGGAGGCGCATGGCCTGTCGACTCGGGCGCTGCTGGTTCATGTCTCACGGCTCGCCCGCCGTCGCTGGCGGGGCCTGGCGTGGCTGCAGGGGGCTCCCCAGGCGTGCTGTGATGCGGCCGACGAGCTATGGCGAGCCGGCGTCTGGCACTGCCCGCTCTGGGTGGCGCCGGCGTTACCACCGCGGGTCGATGCGGCGCACTGGCTGGCACCTGCCCGTGCCCGGGCTCGCCTGGGGGGTGAGCATGATCTACTGGTGATCGACGCCGTCTCCGATGGGGCGGGCTTCGACCCTGACGCCGTGGCGGCCTTGGCCGGCACCCTGAAGGCGGGTGGCCTGCTGGTGCTGATGACCCCGGAGGAGTGGGGCAGCCGACCCGATGCCGACTATGCGCGGCTGGCCGAACACCCCTGGCGACCCGAGGCGCTGAGCAGCCGCTACCTGGCCCGGTTGGCGCGTCTGCTGAGTGACGCCGACCAGGTGATTCGCTGGCGGGCCGGTGAAACGCCTCGTTTACCCGGGCTTCCCATCCGTAAGGCGCCTGCCGAGCGGCCGGTGACCGATGGAGACTGCCTGACCGGCGACCAGGCCCAGGCGGTGGCTCGCCTGGCGCGGTTGCGTCGCCGTCGTCCGTTGGTGATCACCGCCGACCGTGGGCGCGGCAAGAGTGCGGCCCTGGGCATCGCCTGCGCCCGCTGGCTGGCCACGGGAGAGCAGGAGGTGCTGGTGACCGCACCGCGCCCGGCAGCGGTGGAGAGCCTCTTCGAGCGCCTTGCGGCGCTCTGCCCCCAGGGTGAGCGACGCGGGCATCTCTTCGCTACCGACCAGGGTGAAGTTCGCTTCGTGGCCCCGGATGCCCTCGCCGAGCTGGCCCGGCAGGGCGAGGCCGGCGGTGCCGGCCGGTTGCTGGTGGTGGATGAGGCGGCGGCGATTCCCGCCGGGCTGCTCGGCGAGTGGCTCGACGCCTTCCCACGGATCGCCTTTGCCACCACGGTGCACGGCTACGAGGGCTCCGGTCGCGGTTTTGCCCTGCGTTTCCGCGAGCGTCTCGAACGCACCACCCCGGAGTGGCGAGGGCTGCATCTGGCCGAGCCGATCCGCTGGGCGAATGATGACCCCCTCGAGCCGCTGATCCATCGCCTGCTGATGCTGGATGCCGACCCGCCCGAGCCATCCTCTCGGCCGGCCGGTGAGGTGTGGCAACTGTCGCGGGATACACTGGCCAGTGACGAGAGTGGCCTGCGGGGCCTGTTCGGCCTGCTGGTGCAGGCCCACTACCGCACCACGCCCAGCGATCTACGACTGCTGCTGGATGGCCCGGGCCTCACCGTTGGCAGAGTGACGGCCGGTGATGTGCCGCTCGGGGTGGTGATGAGCGCGGATGAAGGGGGCTTCGAGGCGGACCTGGCCGAGCGGGTCGCCCGTGGCGAGCGGCGTCCTCGTGGCCACCTCATGGCCCAGTCCCTGGCCGCCCATGCCGGTTCCCGGGAGGCCCTTACCGGGCATCTGCGTCGGGTGGTACGCATTGCGGTATCACCCCGGCGTCGTCGCGAGGGGCTGGGAAGACGGCTGATCGAGGCGGAGCTTGAGCGAGCGCGTCGTGATGGCTGCGATCTGCTGGGGGCGAGCTTCGGCGCCGAATCGGCGCTGATGGCCTTCTGGCGGGAGCAGGGGTTTCACGCACTGCGCCTCGGGCTGACCCGTGAGACCGCCACGGGTGAGCACGCCCTGATGGTGGCCCGGGCCACCAGCAAGCGCGGTGAGGCGCTGCTGACCTCGCTCGCCGCGCGCTTTCAGCGAGCCCTGCCCGGCCTGCTGGCCTTCGAGCTGCGTGATCTGGCGCCGTCAGTGGCCGCCGCCCTGCTGGCGGAGGGCGGTGGGGCGAACCTCGCAGACGACGACCGCCGCGATGCCGAGGATGTCGCCGCCGGTCATCGCGAGCCGGCGCTGGCCCGGCCCGCGCTGCAGGCCCTGGTTCGTCATGCCCTGGCCCGCGGCATCCCCCTCGCCGATCCCGAACTTCTGCTGCTGGTGGCCTGGGGATTTCAGGGGCTGAGTGGTGAGGCTCTGCCCCGGTATCTCGGTGTATCGGGCCGGCGGCAGGCCACCGCCCGCCTGCGCCAGGCGACGGCCATGCTGCTGTCCATCTCTTCCCCTTCAGCAACGGGCTGAGTAAGGTAGGTCGGTTACTCAGGAAGGGATCATCATGAACGAACATCTCGATCGGCTCTCGCCACAGCCGCTCTGGCGCCATTTCCGCACCCTTTGCGAGACTCCGCGCCCCTCCGGCCATGAGGCCGCCCTGGCGGCACGCCTCGAAGCCTGGGCCGACGCACAGGGGCTGGCGCATGAGCGTGATGCCTTCGGCAACCTGCTGATTCGCAAGCCGGCCTCTCCCGGTCATGAGCAGGCTCCCGGCGTGATCTTCCAGGGTCACCTGGATATGGTCCCCCAGGCCAACAGCGACCACCCCCACGACTTTACCCGCGACCCCATCGAGACCTACCTCGACGATGACGGCTGGCTGCGGGCCCGCAATACCACCCTGGGTGCCGATAACGGCCTCGGCGTGGCTGCCGCCCTGGCCATCCTCGAGGATGACGACCTCATCCACGGCCCGCTGGAAGCGATCTTTACCCTGGAGGAGGAGTCCGGCATGGGCGGGGCGCTCAACCTCGCCGAAGGGTGGCTGCAAGGACATTACCTGCTCAACCTCGACTCCGAGGATCGTGGCGAGGTGTTTATCGGCTGCGCCGGAGGCACCGATGTGGTGGTGGAGGCGCAGCTGCCCACCGCGGCGCTGGCCGACGATGAGGTGACGCTTCGCCTGTCGCTGACCGGGCTGCGCGGCGGTCACTCCGGGATCGATATCGACAAGGGGCGGGGTAACGCCAATCGACTGCTGGTGCGGGTGATGCGTGTCCTGGAGCGCCTCGATGTCAGGCTGGCAAGCTACCAGGGGGGTACCCTGCGCAATGCGCTGCCTCGCGAGGCCTTTGCGACCCTGGCGCTGCCCGAGGAGGAGCTCGAGGCCGCCAGGGCTGAGGTGGCGACCCTGCAGGCCATCCTGCGCAAGGAGTTTGCCGGTGTCGATGATGCACTGACGTTGACCCTCGAGCCGGTCGAGGTGCCCGCCGATGAGCCGCTCACCGGTCAGGCGACACATCTACTGCTGGCCGCCATTCATGCCGCGCCCTGTGGCGTCGAGCGCATGAGTCAGGAGGTGCCGGGCGTGGTGGAGACCTCCAACAACCTGGGGGTCGTGAGCCTCGCGGCGGGGCGGTTCCATCTCGGTGCCCTGGTGCGCTCGCTGCACGACAGCGCGGCCCAGGACCTGGCCGATCGGCTGCGTGCCGTGTTCGAGCTGACCGGTGCCAAGGTGCGTCTCGAGAATGGCTATCCGGGGTGGACTCCCCAGCGAGACAGCGAGCTGCTGACGCGCTTTCAGCGTGTGCACCGCGAGCAGCTGGGCAGCGAGCCGGCGGTCAAGGTCATCCATGCCGGGCTCGAGTGCGGCATTCTGGGCGGCAAGTACCCGGCGCTTGAGATGATCTCCTTCGGTCCGCTGATTCGCGGTGCTCATTCGCCGGATGAGCGCGTCGAGGTCGCCTCGGTGGAGGAGTTCTGGACGCTGCTGCGCGCCCTGGTGGAGGATCTGACGCGCTGACATTCATGGGGTCTGAGCGAAGTCGTCGGACACAATAACGCCGGGCCCAAGGCCCGGCGTTATTGTGACATGACCCGTGATGCCTGATCGGGTCGGGTCCTGAATCAGGCCAGGTAGCTGGCCAGCATCCACACGGTCTTCTCCTGCTCGCGGATATAGTCGCCGGCCTGGGCGGCGGTGCCCTCGTCGTCGGCATCCGAGGCCAGGGAGAGAATCTCGCGCTGCAGCTCGATTAGTACCTGGTAGCCCGCCAGCACGCCCTCGACGCAGGCCTTGCCGTCCGAGACGTTCTTGTCCTCGGTGATGCGCGAGACCTCCACATAATCGCTGTAGGCATGCAGCGGCTGGTGGCCCAGGGTAAGCACGCGCTCGGCGACCTCATCGACCTTGGTCAGCAGGTCGGTATAGAGCTCCTCGAACTTCTCGTGGAGCTGGAAGAACTGCGGCCCCTTCACGTTCCAGTGGTAGCCGCGCACGTTCATGTAGAAGACCTGGTAGTTGGCCAGCAGCTCGTTGAGTTTCTCGGCGAGCTGGCTGGCGCTGGCCTCGTGCAGGCCGATGCGGTTGGTATCGCTCATGCGAATGCCTCCTTGGTGGTGTTGGGTTACATGATCCATGTATCGCCCGCTGGCGGACAGTGAATCCTGACCATGAGCATCATAGCCATGATGAATGACATCTTGGCGGAGGGAGCCGACTTCAAGGGGGCTGCGTCATCCAGACGCGTCGAACGTCGGGGTCGGGTGCCGCCGTCTTGCAATATTCCCTCGTCACGGCCTCCTGCCTACACTGAAGTCGTCCAACCTCGGGAGAGAGACCATGCGTCCCTGGCCGTTGCTTGTCCTGCTGGTGCTGGCCGGCTGCCAGTCCGTTCCTGCCACCCTGCCGGTGGCGGAGCCGTCCCCCGCGGCGGCCTGTCTCTGGTCGGGCGCGGGTGTGCCGGTCACCGAGACGCTGCGGCGGGCGGTGGTTGCCCTGGAGGATGACGGCTTTCTAATCCGTCATACCGCGAGCGCTCCGGCACTGGTAAGCGCAGAGCGTACCCGCATCCTGCCCGGCTACGGCGACCGCCATGGCGACTGGGGGCGTCGCGGTGTGTTCGGCGGTATCGGCCTCGGCGGTGGTCGTGGTGGTTTCGGTGGTGGAGTGATGATCGGTTTCGGTGGAGTGGGCAGCCTGACCCGCGATGCCACCGAGCTGGAGCGTGTCTCGTTGCTGGTCAGTGACGGGGAGGTGCGGGTCAGTCGCGATCTTCAGGTCATCGACTGGCGAGGTGAGCTCGCGGAGTCGCGCAGCGCCAGCACCGGGGCGTTCTGTGGCGGCCTGCGCCGGGCCATGGATGTCGGAGGTGAGCCATGACTCGTCTGGCTGGCATGATACTGGTGGTAGGGCTGCTGACCGGCTGTGCGACCCCTCCATCATCGGTGCCGCCGGTGATGCTCTCCTCACAGGCCTCCCCCTGTGCCCTGGAGGTCACCGCCGAGGCACTGATGTCGCGCGGTTATGTGGTGCGCCATGCCGATGCGTCGCTGGGACGCCTGGTGGCGGTGTTCTCGCGCTGGCCGGGCTACCGGGTGCTGGTGGCAGTCGAGTCGCCTGGCACCGATGGCCGCCTTGCCTTGACGGCCCTCCGCGGCGGGCGCCCCATGCCGCGCACTACCCTGGAGCGGCTTGCGTCCGATATCGCCCTGCGCCTCGCGGAGTGCGAGGCTGAACGCTAGCCTCCGGAGGCTAGCGTTCAGCCTCGGGTTGCAGGTCGAGCCCCTCGAGCATGGCCAGCACCCGGTCTCGCATGGCGGCCAGGGTGTCGAGGTCGTAGGGTGTCGCCTCCCCCTGCCCCCAGACCGGTCCCGGCCAGAGGTCATCGTCCGTGCGGCGCAGCACCAGATGCACATGCAGCTGCGCCACCACGTTGCCGAGGCTTGCCACATTGAGCTTGTCGGCCCCCATCAGTGCCTTGAAGGCCTGGCCGATGCGGCTTGTCTCGTGCCACAGCTGCCGCTGCTCGGCCTCGTCCAGCTCGAAGAGCTCGCTGATGCCATGCCGCCGCGGAATCAGCAGCAACCAGGGAAAACGGCTATCGTTCATCAGCCGCAGCTGGCATAGCGGCAGCTCGGTGATCGGGTAGCTGTCCTCCACCAGGCGGGGGTCTGGCTCGAAATGATCCATCAGGGCTCTCCGGGGTAGTCAGCGAGTGGTATCGGCTGTCCGGCATCATGCCACAGAACCGTGGGGAGTTTTCCCCGTTTGCCCGGGCGGCTAAGCTGTGCGGCTCTTTCCTGAAAGGACTCTTCCATGACCCTGCTCGAAGCGCTGGCCATGCTGCTGATCGGTGCGCTGGCCGGCTTTATCAACGTGCTCTCCGCCGGCGGCTCCATGCTTACCCTGCCGCTGTTGATGTTCCTGGGCCTGCCACCCCAGGAGGCCAACGGTACCAACCGTGTCTCCATCACCCTGCAGAGCGTCTCGGCGGTATACAACTTCTTTCGTGCCGGGGCGCGCCATCTGGGGCTCTCGCTGCGGCTCTCCGTGCCGGCGGTGGTGGGGTCGCTGCTCGGGGCCTGGTTGGCCCTGCGAACCGGCGACGCCCTGTTCGAGGCGATCCTGATCGTGGTGATGGCGGGCTCGGCGCTGCTGATGCTGCTGCCCCAGCCACGCCTGGATACCCGGCCGTTGACCCCCGAGCGGCTGACGCCGGCGGTCTACCTGGCGATGTTTGTCATCGGCCTCTATGGCGGCTTTATCCAGGTGGGTGTGGGTATCCTCTTTATCGTGGTGCTCTACCGCATGCTCAAGATCGACCTGGCCCAGGTGAACGTCTTCAAGGTGTTGATCGTGCTGGTCTATACCCTGCCGGCGTTGGCCATCTTTGTGGTCAATGATCAGGTGCGCTGGAGCTATGGTCTGGTGCTGGCGGCGGGCAGCATGTCGGGCGCCTGGCTGGCGGTAAGGGTCAATGTCAGTCCACGTGGGGCCTTTGTGGTCAAGTGGCTCACGGTGGCGGTGATTGCGGCGATTATCCTCAGGCTGCTGCTGGGGTAAGGCGCAGCTCGCCGTGAGCTGCTAAATTACGGGTGCAACATTCCCAACTCACAAGGAGGTTCATCATGAAGCGTACTCTGATGATGCTGGTGGCGGCACTGTTCGCCGTTTCTCTGCTCTCCGGCTGCAATACCGTTCGCGGTGCCGGCCAGGATATCGAGCAGGGTGGCGAGGCCGTTCAGGACGCCGCTTCCTGAGCCGAGCCCCGGAACGGCCAGTCCGCACCGGTATTCTGAGCCGAGCCCCGGAACGGCCAGTCCGCATCGGCATTCTGAGCCGAGCCCCGGATCGGCCAGTCCGCACCGGCATTCTGAGCCGAGCCATGGTGAGTCAACTGCCGGATCGGCCAGGCCGTTCCGGCATTGTTGGTATAGATCAAGCTTGGACCCGACAAGGAAGCCCAGATGGTTGTAACGAGACTCTCACCGCTACTCTTCGGCCTGCTGCTGGCGGGCTGCAGTAGCATGAGTTCGGCGCCGGAGCCCGAACCCGCTCCGCTGCCGCCTCGCGTGGAAACTGGCGGGGAGTGTGGTGCCCAGCGCGTTCAGGACCGTATCGGTCGTACCTACAGCGTGTCCCTGGGCAAGGCGATGCACGCCGAGAGTGAAGCATCGGCCATTCGTGTGATTCGCCCCGGTACGGCGGTGACTCTCGATCATCGGCCAGATCGTCTCAATGTCCACCTGGACGAAACGGACATCATCCTCAGCCTGGACTGTGGCTAGTCGTCATCTTCTCTGGCGCCGTGCTCGGCCTGGGTACGGCGCTGCTCCTCTTCGGCCTGCTTGCGAAGCTTCTTGCGCAGGGCCGCCTTCTCGAAACGTAGCTTCTGCACCTTCGTGTCAAGCGCCAGTGGAGGCACCGGCGCCGGCTTGCCATCGCCATCCACCGCCACCATGGTCAGGTAGCAGCTGTTGGTGTGGCGGATCAGCTTGTTCTGGATATCCTCGGCCACCACCTTGACGCCGATCTCCATGGAGGAGCGGCCCACATGGTTGACGCAGGCCAGGAAGGTCACCAGCTCCCCCACATGGATCGGCTGCTTGAACAGCACCTGGTCCACCGAGAGGGTAACCACATAGTGGCCCGAGTAGCGGCTGGCGCAGGCGTAGGCCACCTCGTCTAGCTTCTTGAGGATGGCGCCCCCATGCACCTTGCCGCTGAAGTTGGCCATGTCGGGGGTCATCAACACGGTCATCGACAGCTCGTGTTGGCCGGGCAGGGCGCCGGACAGATCGTTGTCGTCCATTGGATCTCCTTGTGTGTTATCCACAGCCGGACGCCCCGCCCGCCTGGGGACAGGGCGCCTTGCTGGAGGGTCAGAACCAGGTCAGGCCGATGGAGATCAGCACCCCGGTGATCAGCAGCTGGATCAGGCAGAAGCCCATGATGTCCTTGGCCTTGAGCCCGGCGATGCCGAGTACCGGCAGGGCCCAGAAGGGCTGCAGCAGGTTGGTCCAGGCATCACCCCAGGCCACGGCCATGGCCATCCGGGGAATATCCACCCCCAGTGCCTGGGCGGCCGGAATCATCACCGGTGCCTGCACCGCCCACTGGCCGCCGCCGGAGGGCACGAAGAGGTTGACGATGCCCGCACTGATAAAGGTCCAGACCGGCAGGGTGGTGTCGGTGGCAAAGGAGACCAGCGCCTCGGACATGCTGGTCGCCAGACCGGACTGCACCATGATCGCCATGATCCCGGCGTAGAACGGGAACTGGATGACGATGCCGGCACCGCCCTTGATCGCTTCGTGCAGGCTCTCCAGCAGGCTGCGCGGGGTGCGATGCAGCACGATGGCCAGGAACAGGAACATGAAGTTGACCACGTTCAGGTTGAGGCCGCCGCCGCGCAGGAAGAAGTGATCGGCCAGGAAGATCAGCCCGGGAATGCCCACCAGCCAGGCCAGCACCACGCTGTTCTCCATGCGCTCGGCGGGGCGGGTGATACGCACCTGGTGCGCCTCGTCGTCGCCGAGCAGCTTGGGATCGACGAACACGCTGTCCTTTTCGTCGGGCAGCATCATGCGGTTGACCAGCGGTACCGCGATAAACAGCATCACCACGATGGCCAGGTTGAAGAAGGAGAAGATGGTCGAGCCGGTGCCGATCACGCCGATCTGGTCGGCGCTGAAGTGGCCATCGGTGGCCACGGTCAGCGGTACCGAGCCGGCCAGGCCGCCGTGCCAGACGATAAAGCCGGAGTAGGCGCTGGCCACCAGCAGGCGATAGTCGACCCGGACCAGGCGCGCGAGCTCCTTGGCGAAGAGCGCCCCCACGACCAGGCCGAAGCCCCAGTTGATCCAGCTGGCGGCCAGCGACACATAGGTGACCAGCAGGATGGCGCCACCGGGCCCCTTGGCCAGGGCAGCGAGTCGCTGCAGCAGCCTTTTCACCGGGGGGGAGCTGGCCAGCATGAAGCCGGTCACCAGCACCAGCAGCATCTGCATCAAGAAGGTCAGCAGGTTCCAGAAACCATCCCCCCACATGCGCATCACCGCGAGTGGCGTCTGGCGTTCCACGGCAATGGCCGCCACGGCGGCGATGATGGTCAACAGCAGCACGAAGATATAGGGGTCGGGCAGGTAGCGTTCGACCAGCTTGACCGCCGGTCTGGAGAGGGCCTTGAGCATGGCGTTCCCTTACTGTTTTGAGTGTTATTGGTGTTTCATTGCATAAAATAGCGCAGCATCAGTATCTTGCGCTATTCGGACGCCAATGGTCCAGGCGCCTCACACCAGTCGCTGCGGCGCCGTTGATGGTAGTAGGCGATCAGCGTCGCCGAGCGCGTCAGCATGAACAGCGTGAAGGCGAGCCACAGACCGTGGTTGATGAGCGCCTCGGGAAGAAGGGCCTGGCCCAGCCACCAGGCGGGCAGATAGACGGCGAGCCCGGCAAAGATGCTGTTGCGCATCTCCCGAATCGCCGTGGCACCGATAAAGACGCCGTCCAGCAGGTAGCCCCATACCGCGATCAGCGGCATGACGACCATCCACGGCAGGTAGGTGGCGGCGGTCTCTCGCACCTCGGGCAGGCCGGTAAGCAGGGCGATCAGCGCCTCGCCCCCCAGGGCGAAGGCCAGGGCGGCGGTGCCGGCCGTCAGCAGTGAGAACCAGGCGGCACTCCGTACCGACTGGGCGAACTCCGCCCAGCGCCTTGCCCCCACCGAGCGTCCGGTCAGCGCCTCGGCGGCGTGGGCGAAGCCATCCAGGGCGTAGCTGGTGAGCATGATGAACTGCAGCAGCACGGCATTGGCGGCGAGTACGGTATCGCCCTGGGCCGCCCCTCGCGAGGTAAAGAAGGCCATGACGAAGAGCAGCCCCAGGGTGCGCACGAAGAGGTTGGCATTGACCGAGAAGAGCTCGCCATAGGCTGAAACGGCGAGGAGCCGATGGCGCAGGAAGCGGCCCGACAGCCATCTGAGTTGTCGCGAGATCAGCCACAGGCCGAAGGCCAGGGCGGTGTAGTCGGCGATCACCGTGGCCCAGGCCACGCCATCGCTGGTCATGCCGAGGCCGACGACAAAGAGCAGGTCGAGGAGGATATTGACCCCGTTGGTGAGCACCAGGATCGCCAGGGTCACTCGCGAGTTCTGCTGTCCCAGGAACCAGCCCAGGATGGCGTAGTTGGCGAGCACCGCCGGCGCCGAGAGGATGCGGATCTCGGCGTACTCGGCGGCCAGTGCCGTGGCGACGTCACTGCCATCGAGGAGCCATAGGCCCAGCCTGATCAGCGGCCTCGAGAACAGGATCAGTGCCGCACCGATGCCCGCCGCGATCAGCAGCGATTGCCCCAGCAGGTTACGTACGTCCGTGTCGTTCTCGCGGCCCACCGCCTGGGAGGTGAGCCCCGTGGTACCCATGCGCAGGAAGCCGAAGCCCCAGTACAGGAAGCTGAACAGGGTGGCGCCGAGGGTGACCGCCGCCAGATAGCGCGAGTCCGGCAGATGGCCGACCACGGCGGTGTCCACCAGCCCCAGCAGCGGCACGGTGATATTGGAGAGGATGATTGGCCAGGCCAGCGCCAGGATGCGCCGGCGCGCGGCCCCGGGTGACGAGGACTCCGAACGACTCACAGGGGGCTCCCGAGATTGACGAGCCGGGCAGCATGGCCGGCGGCGGGGCATAACGCAACCGCCCCGCACAAGGGCGGGGCGGCGGTGGCAGCGAAGCGCGATTATCGCCTAGAAGCGGTAGCCGATGCTGGCGGAGATCAGATCGATCTCGAAGTCCTCGCCATCTTCGCTGATATCGTAGCGTTCGAACTCGGCGCGCATCAGGATGCGCTCAACTTCATACTCGGCGCCGATGCCAAAGAGAGGGTCGGAGCCGTCTCGGCCGTAGCTGGACGATCCAGTATTATCACTTTCATTGAGGTCAGCGTCCCAGGCAATCATGCCCAACTTGCCAAAGATGCTAAAACCATTCTGGATCGGAAGTTTACCGACGAGTGCGGCGCTGAAACCATCCACGCTAAGCTTGGCCTTGGCGCTACCACCATTTTCATTGGCAGTGAACTCACCAAAATCTACGTAGCCCGCTTCAATAGCGAAGTTGGGGTTGAACTGGTAACCCACAAACAGTTTATAGCCGGTATCGCTGTCATCGGTGTTGGTGTTTGGGTAACCACGGTCCCGGTAATAGCCGCTAATATCAAAGTCGGTCTCTGAATGCCCCAGTCCAGCACCGATATAAGGCCCCTCATTAGAGTCATACTGATAGCTCTGGGCGAAGGCGGGGCTGGCGACCAGGGTGGCCAGGGCAGCGGTGGCGATAAGACGCTTCATCATGCTCTCCTTTGCATGGTGAGGGAGCAGGCGGGGCCTGTCCTGGGGCGGGCAAGCGGTAAAAGCCGCCTACCCTGATGTAAGATCCCGTGAGAGGATGTAACCTTAGCGATTCTAAGACCTCATGATGACTAACACCATACTCGATTCGCCACAGGCGAGCGTCGGGTGGTGACGACGCAGCATAGATGGCAGGGAGCACGGGGAGTGCAAGCGATGAGCAAGCGGATCATGACCTTCTTTACACTGGCGCTGGTGGCGCTGATGGCAACCTCTCCGGCGATCGCTCAGGAGCAGCGCGTGGGGGTTCAGCCGAGTGGCGGGGCGATGATTGCCGATGCGGTAATCGCGCGACCGCTGCTGGCGGCGGCCACGGTGGGCGGTACTGCCGTGTTTCTGGTGACACTGCCCTTTACCGCCCTGGGCGGCGGGGTGGATACCGCGGCCGAGACGCTGATCAAGACCCCGGCCAAAGCGGCCTTTCGCCGTTGCCTCGGGTGCACGGTCAGCAAGCGGGCCGACGAGCTATAGCCAAAGGTGACGGTGCCACACAACGCGAAACGCCCCGCACTTGGCGGGGCGTTTCGAGATGGGGTGACGTACCTGCCAGCCATCAGGCCGCGGTGATGCGCTCGTACTTGGACATCAACTCCTCGCGGCTCTCCTCGCGCTCCGGGTCCAGCGGGATACAGTCCACCGGACACACCTGCTGGCACTGGGGCTCGTCATAGTGACCGACACACTCGGTGCACAGCGCCGGGTCGATGATATAGATCTCTTCGCCTGGCGAGATGGCCCCGTTGGGGCATTCCGGCTCGCAGACGTCGCAGTTGATGCACTCGTCGGTGATCATCAGGGCCATGGGGTACCTCACGGAAGTCGCTGGCCGCGGTCATCGGGATCTGCTCGGCACAATCCCGAGCCTTGTGGTCAGGTATTGTAATGGCTCTTCAGCGTCGCGGCGACCCCGGGATGCACATGCTGCGAGACATCGCCGCCCAGCTTGGCAATTTCGCGCACCAGGGTGGAGGAGATATAGGAGTTCTCCACCGCCGGGGTCAGGAAGACGGTCTCCAGCTCCGGCATCTGGGCGCGATTCATGTTGGCCAGTTGCAGCTCGTACTCGAAATCCGAGACCGCGCGAAGCCCTCGCAGCAGCACGCGTGCCTGCTGCTGTTTCATGAATTCGGTCATCAGGCCCGAGAAGCCGGTCACCTCGACGTTGTCCAGCGCCGAGACCACCTCCCGGGCCAGGGCGATTCGAGTGTCGAGATCCAGCGCCGGGCCCTTGCCGGGACTGGTGGCGATGGCCAACACCACCTTGTCGAACAGCCGGGAGGCACGTTCGATCAGGTCGAAGTGGCCGTTGGTGATGGGGTCGAAGGTGCCGGGGTAGACCGCGATATTCATTGCCGTCACTCCTCGAGTTTGCCGAAGGGGTTGTGGACCGCCAGGGAGACCGGGCGGGCGTAGCCGGGGATATGGATCTCGGCGTCGCTGATCGAGAGCTCGGGGCCCTCCAGCACACCCTCACCGAAGCGGTAGCGGGGGGAGAAGCGTCCCCGGTCAGCCTGTTGGCGGTAAGCGGCGGCGGCCTCGCGAGTCGCCTCGCGGCGCACCTGCCAGGCGGCCACGGCGGCCTCACCGTGACGCTGCACCAGCAGGCGTTCGGTGACGTCCGGAGAGAGCAGCACCCCGGTGGCGTTGTTGCCCCCGAATCCCTTGGCGTTGAGCAGTGCGGCGTCGGCCTCGAATGGCCGCGTCTCCCGGGAGAGCCCCAGGCGCCCGGCATAAACGTCATCGGCCACGGCGTCGAGGTTGGCGATACCCGGCAGCAGACCGTGGGCGAAGCTGCCCAGGGCACTGGTCAGCTGGTCACCGGCGGCGCTGCCCTGGGAGTGGCCCACATAGGACTTCACCGCCACCACGGGCCAGGCCTCGATACCGTAGGCCTCGGCCACCCGGTCGAGGACGTGGGACTCGGTGACGCGGTTCTTGGGCGTGCTGGTGGCATGGGCGTGGACGAACGAGCGCTGGCGCAGGGCCTGCTCGCCGAGCATCTCGCGCACCAGGGAGGCGGCCTTGCCCAGGGTGATGTAGTTGCCGATGCCGGGGGCGGAGATGGAGCGCTTCCAGCCGTCGGCATTGACGAAGACCTCCGGCACGCTGCCGAGAAGCTCGGCGCCTACCTCCATGGCCAGGGCGTCATCCATCAGCATCACGAACTGGCTGGATTCGGCGATGGTGAAGCCACAGTTGCGGGCGAAGGGGCGACAGGTCTTCTGGTAGTCGGCGTCGGTCAGCAGCTCCAGGGCGTCCAGGGCACGCAGGCTGTCGTCGTCGGCCAGGGCACCCATGGCACGGAAGCCTTCGATGATCTCGGGGGTGACCGGCGCATCGGCGGTGCCGACCATCACCACTCGGCAACGGCCGGCACGGATATCCTCCACGCCCAGGCGCAGGTTGTAGAGAAAGCTGGCACAGGCCCCCATGGCCGCGCCGGTGCTGCCTACGCTGCCCAGCACATAGGCATTCAGGAAGTCGGCCGGCATCTGCCCGTAGCCCAGCGGCATCTGCTTGGAGGTGGCACGCTTGCCGGAGACGAAACTCTTGAGCAGACCGCCCCAGCCCTCCTCGTCGAGCTGGCCGATGGAGTTGCCGGCGTAGACGGCGATCTCGTCGGGATCGAGGCGATCACGCAGGGTATCCCAGTCGAGTCCGCTGTCTCCCAGGCAGTCGCTGGCGGCGAAGATCGCCATCGAGAGTCCGCGGGGGTGGTGCACGCTGCGGTAGAGCTGGCTGGGTTCGAAGCCGCTGGGCAGCTGGCCGGCAGCGCGCACCTGGGCGGGGCGGTGCTCGGGCAGCATGACGTCCATTTCGCCGGCGGGTACCGTCACCTCGATCAGCTTGCGATCGAGTTCGCGCACCTGCCAGGTGTCCGGCAGATCCTGAGGCAGCTGACGGCGACGGACGCGGAAGGTGAGCGGTGCCTCCAGCGCCAGGCTGGCCCGACGGTTGGCGGGCAGGCCCGGATCATTGAAGTGCGGGTCCTCGATGCGGCGAATCAGGGTATGGTCGAGGACCTGCTGGCGGGTTTGCTCGACAAGGGCGGCGGGTTCCAGGGGGCGCCCATCCGCATCCTGCCAGGTGCCGTCCTCCTGGCCGCTGGCCAGACGCATCATGGCGGCCAGACCCAGCAGGGTACGGGTCTGCTCCTCCACGGGCAGGGTGTCGAGCACGGTACGGCGAAACGCCTGGTGGCCCGAGGTTCTGCCGGCAGGGTTCACGCCGCCCATGCCGACGATCACCGGTAAGTGTGACAAGCCGGATTCCTCGTTGTGCTGTTGGTGTCTACGCGTATGTATGATGATGGATCATAGCACCCGGCCAGCCGCGGCGTCATGCGGTGGCAGAGGGTGTGACAGGAGCCGGTTGCCGGGAGCGGCTCTGCGCAGGGTGTCGATAAAACGTATGTTTGAAGTTGCTGCATGGCTCGGCTAGCATGTCCCTGCTGTTTGAGTCATACGAGTGCTTATATGGGCGCCCCTCTTCGGAGGGCGCCTTTTTTCGATTTATACGGCAGCGGGACGCGCCGCCGGCCAACTCTTGCTCAAGCATGATCCGGAGTGACACCCTGGGTGGAAACAGGCCGGCATGAGCGCTAGCTTGTTCTTGGTAGATACGGCTGTTTGTCACTTTTTTGTGTTTCACAGGAGGGAAGCATCATGCAGCGCACCATGACACGGAAGCTTTTTTTTGCCCTGCTGGCCGGCCTGCTGGCACTAGGACTGGCCGGTTGCGAGGACGACCAGGGGCCCGCCGAGGAGGCCGGTCAGGAGATGGATCAGGCAGTTGAAGAGGCGGGTGAGGGTGTCGAGGAGATGGGTGACACCATCGAGGATGCCAGCGAGGGTAATTGACGCCGTCAGCAGCCAGGTTTAACAACTGCGCTCAACCACACTGCTCAACAACCACGCTTAACACCCATGCGTAACGCAACAGGCCGGGCTGCTGTCAGCCCGGCCTGTTGCGTTTCAGGGGCGGAGGGGAGCGTTAACCGTTCTGCTCGATGCCCTGCACATACCAGGGGGCGCCGTCGCGCAGCTCCCGCACCAGGTGCCAGGTCTCGTTGAACTCGTTGTGCTCGCCATTCTCGTCGAGGATGCCGTGGAAGATCACGCTGGCCTCGGCCTGCTGGCCCACTTCCTGAACCATGCCCAGCTCGGCGAACAGGCGAACGACCTCGGTGCGGTTATTGGCCGGATGCTGCTTGCGCTCCTCGCGCAGCAGGTTGTAGAGCTCCGGGGTGACGTACTCCTGAATGCCGCTGAGGTCGTTGTTGTCCCAGGCACGCTGCAGGGTCATAAAGTGCTCCTTGGCACCGCCGAGGAAGCGCTCGCGGTCGAACCATTCGGGCTCGCTGGCGAAGGCGCCACCGGCCGGAGCGGCGCTGGCCTGGAAGGACTGGGCGGCGGTTTCACGGGGCTCCTGCGCGGCTGGCGAGGGGCCACCTGCCACGGCCGGCCGGCGGCGTGCCAGCAGCCGGAAGAGCAGGAAGGCGATGCCGGCCACCAGCAGGATGTCCATCAGCCGCAGCTCATCGAAGGCGCCGCCGAAGAACAGCGCGGCGAGCAGCCCACCGGCGAGCAGGCCGCCCAGCATGCCGGGCATTTTCGACCCGGCTCGCCCCTGGGTGGCGCGGGTGCCGGAGGCCTGGTTCTGGGTGGCAGAAGGTTGCTGCTGCACGCTGCGTGATTGAGAGCCGAAGCTCTTGCCGCCGCCGAGGCGGCGGGCTTCGGCGTCTTGCATGGCCGGGCCCAGGGTCAGCAGTCCCGCCACCAGCATGATCAGCAGGTGGCGTATCAGGGAGGTCTCGCGGTGTGTCGAAGTCATGGCGGTATCGTCGTCAGTGGGGGTTA
Organism: Halomonas sp. LES1; assembly: GCF_031846005.1. NCBI lineage: Bacteria > Pseudomonadati > Pseudomonadota > Gammaproteobacteria > Oceanospirillales > Halomonadaceae > Halomonas > Halomonas sp. LES1. The sequence goes on along the minus strand of NZ_JAVRGC010000003.1, from coordinate 407,127 downwards.
ATGGGTGGTGAGTCGTGAACGGTGAGGGGTAAGTCGAGTTGGTTGATTCTACCGGCTATGCTGGTGGGCTCCACTACCATTCCACAATGCCGGGGAGTTGAACACCATGCGCCTGAAACGAGAAGAGAGCCTGTTGCTGGTTGTCGATCTGCAGGCGGGACTGTTGCCGGTGATCGAACATGCCGACCAGGCGGTGAACGAGGCGGCCTGGCTGGGCGGCCTGGCCGCCTCCCTGGAGGTGCCGGTATGGGTCACCGAGCAGTATCCCGAGGGGCTGGGTGGCAGCGAGCCGCGCCTGCTGGAGGCGCTCCCGGGACATCGGCTATGGCAGAAGCTGACCTTCGATGCCTGTGCGAACCCCGAGTTCATCGCGGCACTCGAGCAGAGCGGCAGGCGTCAGGTGGTGCTGTGCGGCAGCGAGGCGCATATCTGTGTCATGCAGACCGGCCTGGGGCTGCTGGCGGCGGGATACGAGGTCTACTGGCTCAGCGAGGCCTGCGTCAGTCGGCGCGCCGCGGAGGCACGCCTGGCCCGGGAGCGGCTGGTGCAGGCCGGGGCGGTGGCGGTAAGCGCGGACATGGTGGCCTACGAATGGCTGCAGCGTTGCGACGACGAACGCTTCAAGCAGGCCCACCGCCGCTTCCTCAAGGGCCGCTCCGCGCGCCCGCTGGTATTTGACTAGACCCCAAGCCATCTAATTTCGTAGGAGCGCGATTTATCGCGCGATGAGGCGCGCTGGCGATACAGCCATCGCCGGATAAATCCGGCTCCTACGATTCTGTGCCATGGTGATGGGGGGCAGGAGCAGCCCCGCTCGGGATCAGGCGCCTTCGGGGCGGGTAAAGACCAGGGTGTCACCCTCGCTCATGGCGGCGTTGAAGCGGTAGCCGGCCACGTCGAACTCCTTCAGGCCCTCCGGGTCGTCGAGGCGTTCGCGGATCATCCAGGCCGTCATCAGGCCACGGGCCTTCTTGGCGTAGAAGCTGATGATCTTGAGCTTGCCATTCTTCTCGTCCTTGAACACCGGGGTGATCACCCGGGCCTCGAGCCGCCTGGTATCGATGGCCTTGAAGTACTCGTTGGAGGCGAGGTTGATCAGTACCGGGCTGCCGCTGGCCGCCACGGCACGGTCGAGCTCGGCGGTGAGGGTCTCCTTCCAGAAGGCATAGAGGTCCTTGCCCGCAGGGTTCTCGAGCCGCGTCCCCATCTCCAGGCGGTAGGGCTGGATCAGGTCCAGCGGGCGCAGAAGCCCGTAGAGCCCCGAGAGAATGCGCAGATGCCGCTGGGCGAAGGCGTTCTCGTCATCCGTGAAGGTGTCGGCCTCGAGCCCCACGTAGACGTCGCCCTGGAAGGCCTGGACTGCTGGCTTGGCGTTCTGCGCAGTAAAGGGTGTGTGCCATTCGGCGTAGCGGGCGGCATTGAGGGCGGCCAGCTTGTCGCTGATGCCCATCAGCTCGGAGAGCCGTTGTGGCGAGTAGTCGCGCAGGATCTCGATCAACTCCTGGCTCTGTTCCAGGAATTGCGGCTGGGTATGGCGGGCCGTGGTGGCCGGGGTCTCGAAATCCAGCTTCTTGGCGGGCGAGATCACGCTCAGCATGGGGCGCTCCAGATCCGATGAAGTGAGCATGGAGTATACCAAGCACGCCCAGGCTCAGGGGCTATCGGGTCGATAGCCCCGGGGGCGGTGGGCCTCGGCCTCGCTGTTCTGTTCACCGAAGGTCATGGTGCCAGGACAGAGGCGGCTGACCTCGATGCCGGTATCGCCCAGCGGTCGCGTCTGCACCCTGACGCCCTCGTCGATCGGGAAATGGAACCGGCATGGTAGCCAGGCCCTGCCAGGGCGGCAAATGACCAGGGTTGAGTCGGCGCAAAGGCGGGCGTATGCTGGCCGCCCGTTGCGCCCCGTGGACCGGGGCTGGGCAGACTTCAGACGCCGCGCACAGGGTGGTGCGGAGTGTCTTTTTCTTGTGATACAGGATCCGGTAGAAGGCCATGACGCAGGCATCATCACTGTTCACCCGGCTCGAGTACCGCCTTGCGGAGCAGCTCTTCCATACCCGCTGGCTGCCTCGTTCGCCGCGCACCCAGCGCCTGACCATGCACCTCTTCCAGCGCTGTGCCGATGCCGGCCATCCGGCGGCGCTCTCCCTTTATGGTCATATGCTGTTTCACCGCGGCATGTCGCCCCAGGACAAGGCGCGCGGTGCGCGCTACGTGCTGGAAGCGGCCAATGCCGGCGACTCCCGTGCCCAGTATCAGGCGGGACAAATCTACGAGCATGGCTGTGCGCTCTATCCACGCCGCGACGACCATGCCGTGACCTGGTTTGCCCGTGCCGGCGAGGCGGGGCATCCACTGGCCGCCGAACGTCTGGCGCGCGCCTATCGCGAGGGGCAGCTGGGGCTGGCGGTGGATGCCGAGCGTGCCGCCCACTGGCAGAGGCTGGCCGACCACGCCGCCGGTTTCGGTGAGGGGCTGGACAGCGCGGAAACCGAAACGCGACACTAGCGAGGAGGCGCCAGCGAGATGGCGCCCCTTCCTGTTTTCCGCCGCAAGGACTCCTGCCCACCGTGACGCTACCGACCCTGCTCGATATCGAGGCGTCTGGATTCGGACGCGGCAGCTACCCCATCGAGGTGGGGTTGGCCCGACCGGATGGCAGCAGCTGCGCCTTCCTGATTCAGCCCCTTGCCGAATGGACCCACTGGGACCCCAAGGCCGAGCTGCTCCACGGCATCAGCCGTGCCCGGCTGCAGCGCGAGGGGTACCCCCTGCGTCAGGTCGCGCAGTGGCTCAATGACGAGCTCGGTGAGCTCAAGATCTGCTACAGCGACAGCTGGGGTTACGACAACACCTGGCTATCGCTGCTCTTCCACCATGCCGGCATGTTGCCGGCCTTCCGCCTGGAGGCGCTGCGCAAGCTGCTCAGCGAGGAGCAGCTTGTGCTGTGGAAGCCCACCAAGGAGGCGTTGATCGAGGAGCTGGGCATCCTGCGACATCGGGCCGGTGAGGATGCCCGGCTGCTGCAGCTCACCTATCAGCGTACACGTGAACTGGCTGGCGAGGCCTGACTCAGCGCGGGCGAGCCAGCTGTGCCTCCAGGATATCCAGCAGTTCGAGAGGGTCGGTCGCGTCGAGCACCTCGGCCCGGGTACGGGCATTGAGGAAGCCCTGTTCCACGGTATTGTCGAGGAAGCTCAACAAGGGGGCGTAGAAGCCTTCGCTGTCGAGGACGCCGATGGGCTTGTCGTGAAGCCCCAGGTAGTGCCAGGTCCAGGCCTCGAAGAACTCCTCCAGGGTGCCGATACCCCCGGGCAGCATGATAAAGGCATCGGCATGGGCCGCCATGCTGGCCTTGCGCTCGTGCATGTTGCGCACGCGAATCAGCTCGGTCAGCCCGAGGTGAGCCTGCTCGCGATCCACCAGATGGTCCGGCATGACACCGATGACCTCGCCGCCGGCCGCCAGGGTCGAGTCGGCCAGGGCCCCCATCATGCCGATGCGAGCCCCGCCATAGACCAGGTTGTGGCCACGCCTGGCCAGTGCCTCGCCCAGCCGCCGCGCATCGGCCAGGTACTGCGGGTCTCGGCCTTCCCGTGAACCCAGAAAAACGCAGAATCTCGCCATGCTCTTCTCCTCGATGATAATGCCCATACTGGCGGGCTCGGACTTGCCCTGCAATATCTTGACGTCTAACGAAAAAGGGCGCCGTCAGGCGCCCTTGTCATTCGCAGAGGTCTCGCTTAGCGGGCGGCGTCGGCGTCACGCTTAATGGCATCGCGCAGCAGCTTGACGCCGGCAACGGAGATGCCGACCAGGCTGGCGACCAGGGCGAGGCTTGCTACGACATGAATATCGAAATACATCATGGGCTCCTTTGTTGAGCGGTCTAGGGTCAGGGGGCTCAGGGCAGGCAGTCGACAACGCCGTACTCGGTATCCATCCAGCGGCCGATGACGTTGTCACCGCACAGATGGTGGGCGTACTGGGTGTGCAGGCAGCGCACCTGGTCCCAGTTGGCGATACCGCCGATGCCTCGCTCCGTCAGCACGCCATCATAGCCCAGTTGCATTACCTCTGCCTTTTGTGGCGCGCTCATGTGGCGCCAGCGGGCGGCGACATAGTCGCGATGGCTGGTGTGGTAGGCGGCGAGCAGCTCGGGCTCTGCCTGCAGGCGTGCCTCGAGACGCTTGATGGCGCCATCCGCCTCGATACGCGAGATGACCACCTTGAGACGCTCGCAGCTCAGCCAGTAGAGGGTCGGAAAGGGTTTGCCATCGACGATCGGTGCCATGCGCAGCACCAGTGGGGTGCCTTCGCCATCGACGGCTGCCACGGCCTCGATGCCGCGAGGGGCGCGGCCTAGCTGCTCGCCGATGATCGCCAGCTGGCGAGGGTCTGGCGGGTTATCGGTGCGTATCACCATCGTCGGGCTCTCGTAGAAACTTGTTGGACTCGCCAACGGCCAGGAAGAAGGCCCGATTGAGCTGCTCTGGGGTGGGCACGTAACGCCACTCCCGCTCGCAGTACTCCGCGGCCCGCGCCATCAGAACATCATGGAGTCGATTGAACGGCGCATCATAATCGTAGGGGTCGGCACCGAACAAGCGGATATGGGGGTAGTCGGCGAAGCGCTCGAGAAAGTAGTGCCGCAGCTGCGCCTCCATGGCGCGGTGGCGCTCGGTGTCCTCCGGGTCCAGCCAGAGGGTGTAGCGGATGGCCATGGCGGGCTCCTGTGAGTGCATGGCCCGGGCTTGCCCGGACATGGTGGGGCGGCCAGATGGTGTCCTAGCCGCGGGCGAGCGCTGCCAGGCGTCCGCCGGTCAGCCTGAGTAGATCGGCAGGTGCCAGGCAGATCTCCAGGCCACGGCGACCACCGCTGACATGCATCGATGCCAGGGCCTCGGCACTGGCGTCGAGGAAGGTCGGCAGGCGCCGCTTCTGGCCCAGGGGGCTGATGCCGCCCAGCACGTAACCGGTGGCCCTCTGGGCCTCCTCGCCCTCGGCCATCTGCGCCTTGCGGGCGCCGGCGGCGCGGGCCAGCGCCTTGAGGTCGAGCTGGCTCGAGACCGGCACGATGGCTACCGCCAGGCGGCCATCATCGAGCCTGGCCAGCAGCGTCTTGAAGACCTCATCGACCGAGAGCCCCAGCGCCCGGGCGGCCTCCTCGCCATAGGCGGGGCTGCGTGGGTCATGGGGATACTCGGCCAGCGTGAAGGCGATGCCGGCCTTCTCCAGCTGCTTGACGGCGGGGGTCATGCCTCGGCGGGCTCCTCGTGTAGATGCGCCTCCAGGGACTCGCGTAGCGCGCCCTCGATGGGAATGGATTTCTTGGTGGTGTGGTCGAAATGCACCATCACGGTATGGCCCAGGTTGGTGAGCTGACCCTCCTGCCGCGCTTCCTGGCTGACGGTAAAGGAGCTGTTGCCGAGCCGTGAGATATAGGTGCGAATCTCGATCTCCTGGCCATACTGTAGCTCGGCGCGATAGTCGACCTCTATGCGGGCCATGATCAGTCGCCACTTGCGCGGGTCCAGGTCCGGGGTGAACAGGCGGAAGAGGTCGTTGCGCGCCAGCTCGAACCAGGCCGGCAGTCGCGTGTTGTTGATGTGGCCCAGGGCGTCGGTGTCGTAGAAGGCGGGCTCGATCTTGCGGATAAACATCTGGCGTTTCCTTGTGGTTATCGCTCCAAGTCGAATAGCGTTGCGCCTGGCTGGCGCCTGGTCAAGTCCTCGCGACTCGTCGCGCTCCCAGCCACCCCTGGAAGCGGGTCCAGGCGATCAGCCAGAGGGTGGCCACGGCGAAGCCGGCCAGGGTGCCCAGCGTCAGGCCCAGGGTGGGGTAGGTGAAGGAGACGCACAGTGCATAGCTGAGCAGTGAGCCGAGTCCCATCGGGTAGTGCTTGATCACCGTGGCCACCGGGCCGGGACCATGGGTCAGATGCAGGATCACCAGGAAGGGGTACATGGTGACCGGAAAGGCAGCCATCACGCCGGCCCAGGCCGCCGGCAGCACATGGGCCATGCCGGTGATGACGAAGATGATCACGGCGGCGAGCAGGGCGCGCACCATCAGGGCGCTCCAGGAGAAGCGCCCGGCGGGTCGCGCCACGCTCTCGGGCACATGGCGATAGAGCCAGGTAAACAGTGCAATGGCGGCCAGGGTGATCAGGGTGCCGGTGACGCGGTCGAACTCCACACGAGTGAGCACCAGGCTTACCACCAGGAAGGCGGCCAGCCCCGCGGCGGTGCCCGCCAGCACGCCGGGAAGCCCGGGGCGGCGACCGGCCAGCAGGTAGCCGCCGCCCAGCGCCAGCGTCGCCGTGAAACCGGCGAGGGTGTGCACGGCACTCTCGGCGGCGAAGCCCGGGGAGAGCTCGAGGCCGATGAAGAACAGCGCGATGGCGGTGCCCAACGGGTAGCCCGCCAGCAGGCCGGCAACGCGCGGGCTGACGCGCACGGCGATGGCGCCGAGCCCCAGCACCATGCCGATCGAGACCACCAGCTTGGCCAGCTGCCAGCTCAGGGGAACGTCCATATCGCTTTCCTTATCCGTGTGAAAGGGTCGTTGCCATTAATGTGTTGCTCAGGCCCGGGATGCGTGCCGTGCGGCGCTAGGCTGTGGCTGAAAAGTCGGCGAGCGAAGGTTAGACAAGGCAAAAATCGGCGAAAAGACGGACCGGGCTCGCGCACGAGTTTACGGAGTGTAAATGAGTACTTTGAGCCGTTTTTTAACGCCGTATAGCCGAGCGTAGCCAGTTTTCGGACAGAGCCTAGACGAGGCGCAGACCGCAGCGGTCCTGCCAGGCGGCGGGCAGGGCGTCTGCCAGCGGGTCATGCAGGTGCATCGGGAGTGCCGACTCGGCCGCCTCCAACGAGGCGAAGTCATGATTGCGCAGCCAGCAGTAGGCCCAGGCACAGGCCTCGTCGGTGTCATGGGGAAGTGGTCGAGCTGGCATCTGCGCCAGCAGGAAGGTAGCAGTTCGTGCCGCCCACAGCGGGACCTCCTCGCCATTTGCGGCCTCGCTCCAGGCCCTCAGGGTGGTGGCATCGGGCGTGGTTTCCGGCAGGCCGATGCGCGTCACTCGGGCGGTCTCGGCGAGCAGCAGGGCCAGCCGCTCCGGAGTGTCCTGCCCCAGCTCGAGCCACTGGGCGATCAGCTGCGGCATGCCGCGGCGCATCTTGGCATAGAAGTCATCCTGGGGCATGGTCGTGTGCATGAGGTCATCCTGGTCTTCGAGTCAGAGGAGTGAGTGTGCATGGGGTTCGATTTTGCCACGCCGGTTGAGCGTCGGCATCCGTCCGGCAACTGGCCGTCACAGAAATGGCATCGCCATGGCGAGCAGGTGCTGCCCCTGTGGGTGGCCGACATGGACTTTGTCTCGCCCCCGGCGGTCATCGAGGCACTGCGTGCGCGGGTCGATCACGGTGTCTATGGCTATGGTCTGGTGCCGGACTCGCTGCGTGAGACGCTGTGCGCCTGGAGCTCGGCGCACTATGGCTGGACCATCGCGCCGGAGTGGCAGCACTGGCTGCCCGGGGTGGTGCCGGCGCTGCATCTTGCCAGCCTGGCACTGACCGAACCGGGCGACGGGGTGCTGACGGTCACACCGATCTATCCGCCCTTCCTCAAGGTGGCGGAGCATACCGGGCGTCTGCCTCAGCAGGCCACCATGCGCGAGCCGTCCTCTCCGGGTGAGTCCTGGCGCCTCGATCTCGAGGCGCTGGAGGCGGCGATTACCCCTCGCACTCGCTTGCTGTTGTGGTGTCATCCCCATAACCCGACCGGGCGGGTGTGGCGCCATGAAGAGTTGGCCGGCCTGGCCGAGCTGGTGGAGCGCCATGACCTCCATGTGGTCTCCGACGAGCTGCACTGTGACCTGCTGCTGGAGGCCGGCGCCTGCCATCAGCCGCTGGCGGCGGCCTTTCCGGCACTGGCGGCCCGCACCATCACGCTCTGGGCGCCCTCCAAGACCTTCAATCTGGCCGGACTGACAGCCGCCTGCGCGGTGATTCCCGACTCGCGGCTGCGCCAGCGCTTCGCCGCGGCGGCGAGGGGGATGATGCCGGATGGCAATGTGCTGGGGCTGGTGGCCGCCGAGGCCGCCTATGCTCGGGGGGAGCCCTGGCGACAGGCGTTGCTCGAGGTGCTGCGTGGTCACCGACAGATGCTGACGGAGAGGGTGGCACACTGGCCCGGGGTCGGCATGGCGCCGCCGCAGTCTACCTATCTGGCCTGGCTCGATCTGCGTCAGGCGGGGCTGGGTGAGTCACCCCAGCGAGCCTTGCTGGAGCGCGCCGGGGTGGCGCTCTCCGATGGTGCCGACTTCGGCTGGCCTGGCTTTGTTCGGCTCAACTTCGGTACCACCGCCACACAGCTGGAAGCGGCGCTCTCCCGGCTCGACCGTGTTCTCAAGGGCTGAGGCCAACCCATCAATAAACGCGGCCGCGGTATCGAATCGTAGGGGCGGATTTATCGACATATAAGCGATGGCGGCGCCGGTGTGTAACCGGCGCCGCCTGGGTCAATGACTCATCAATCGCGCGACCAATCGCGCTCCTACGGGTTGGCCGCGGCGAACCGGAGCCGTGGGATCAGTAAAGCATCGTGAACAGCTTGCGGCGGTAGCTGACCGTCAGCGGGTGGTCGGCGCCCAGGGCATCGAAGACCCGCAGCAGGGTCTTGCGTGCGGCATCGTCGCCATAGCTGCGGTCGGCCTTCATCAAGGCCAGTAGTCCCTCGAGGCCCGTCTCGTAGTCGCCGTCGGCGACTCGGCGCAGGGCGCGCAGATACTGGGCTTCGCTGTCATCGCGCTCACCGAGGGCGGCAAACTCTTCGGCGGAGGGGGCCTCCTCGCCGAACTCGATGCTGGCCCGCACGCCTCGGGCCGGGGCGGCATCGCGCTCTTCCGGCGGCAGATTGTCGAGCACGCTGCGGGCCTCATCGGCGCGCCCCTCGGCCACCAGGGTTCGCGCCAGCTCGATCTGATAGGGGATATGCTCAGGATACTGCTGGACCAGCTCCTGGTAAATGGCGCGGGCACCGGCGGCATCACCGGCGGCCAGTGCCTCGGCGGCCAGGTCTTCGGGGCTCGCCGGGACATTTTCCGGCGCCGGGAAGTAACGCCCCAGCCACTCGCGGATCTCCTTCTCGGGCAGTGCGCCCTGGAAGTGATCGACCAGGCCTCCCTGGCTGACGAGCTTGACGTCGGGCACCGAGCGCACCCCCAGCTGGGCGGCGATCTCCTGATTCTCGTCGATATTGAGCTTGGCCAGGAGGAAGGCGCCCTGGTATTCGTGGGCCAGCTTCTCCAGCACCGGCATCAGGTTCTTGCAGGGGCCACACCAAGGTGCCCAGCAATCGAGCAGTACCGGCACCTGCATGGAAAGCTCCAGCACCTGCTGAATATTGCTGGCATCGACGTCGATGATGACCTCGGGCGCCTCGCCCGCCTCCGGCTGGGAGGGCTGTGGCTGGGCTTCCTGCGGGGCACTGGTATCGGCGGTGAGCGGCTCACCGGTACGCGGATCGACGATGGACATGGTTGGATTCCCGGAAACGAGTGTGTTTGCTCAGGATATGCGGGTGAGGACGGCTGGATTCAAGGGGAAGGGAGAGAGGGAGCCGATGACCTTGGGCCGTGGGCACGAAAAAATCCGACTCGCAGTGGAATCGGCTTTCTCGATACTTGGTAGCGGGGACCGCTGACGCTGAAACGAGAGGGAATCGATGACCTTGGGTCATGGGCACAAAAAAGCCGACCCCCAATGGAATCGGCTTATTCGGTATTTGGTAGCGGGGACCGGATTTGAACCGATGACCTTCGGGTTATGAGCCCGACGAGCTACCAAACTGCTCCACCCCGCATCAACGTGAGGCGTATTCTACACGGGATTCACCTTTAGTCAAGCACTGTCCTCAAACGCTCGTCCCTCTCGCCTTCCTTGGGCCATACTGTCCTCGGCTTGTCATCAAGATGACAGCTTGACCAAGAACAATGTGCAGTCCGGCCGGGGTGGCCGGTGTACAGTGTCATTATCATCAGGGAGATATATATGGCCAATTCATCACGCGTCGCTTGGGTTACCGGTGGTACCGGCGGCATCGGCAGTGCAATTTGCCGCTCACTGGCCGCCGAGGGCTACAAGGTAGTGGCCGGTTACCATAACCCGGAGAAGGCCAAGGCCTGGCTCGAGGAGCAGAAGGCCGCCGGCTTCGACAACATCGACATCGCCGGAATCGACCTGGTCGACTACGATGCTTGCGTGAAGGGTGTCAAGGAGATCGAGGAGAAGCACGGTCCCGTTGACGTGCTGGTCAACTGTGCCGGCATCACCCGCGATGGCACCATGAAGAAGATGAGCCCCGCGCAGTGGCACGAGGTCATCGATACCAACCTGAACAGTGTCTTCAATACCTGCCGCAGCGTGGTCGAGAGCATGCTCGAGCGGCAGTATGGCCGAATCATCAACATCTCCTCGATCAATGGCCGCAAGGGGCAGTTCGGCCAGGTCAACTACGCCGCCGCCAAGGCGGGGATGCATGGCCTGACCATGTCTCTGGCCCAGGAGACCGCTACCAAGGGCATCACCGTCAACACCGTGTCTCCGGGCTATATCGCGACCGACATGATCATGAATATCCCCGAAAAGGTGCGCGAATCGATCCGTGAGACGATCCCGGTGAAGCGCTATGGCAAGCCCGAGGAGATCGGTCGCCTGGTGGCCTACCTGGCCGATGAGGAGTCCGGCTTTATCACCGGCGCCAATATCGATATCAACGGCGGCCAGTTCATGGGCTGATGCCGGCTTCCTCCCGTCTCGTTACGGGCAGGATCACACAGGAGCGCGGGGGAAGCCTCGCGCTCCTGTATCGTTCAGGGGGCGGGAAAAGTGCTCAGGGAGGGGGCAGGCTCGACAGTCGCTCCAGCATATGGTCCAGCTCGCCGACGTTATGCTCCCAGAGTGCAGGGGGAACCGGCCCGATGGCGAGCAGCTCGACCAGTACGCTGCGTACCTCTTCGGCTCGGGAGGGTTCGCGGTCCAGGTTGTCATTGAGGCGCTCGACCTGAATCGCCAGGCGCAGTGGCTCATCACGCTGGCTGACGCTGCCCTCGGCCAGCAGTGCAAGGTGCACCCTGGTGCGTGCAAGGCGCTCCTCGACCGTATCGGTGGCGGTGCCCTCACGGCGCGCGGCGTTGCGGCGGAAGTGGGCGTTGCGCAGGTCCTCGGCAAGTATCTGGCCCTCCGGCAGGGGGACATCGCCGGGGTCGTTGCCCGCCAGGTCCTCGGCATCTGCCTGCAAATGGGCATCGAGCAGCGGGCGTACCTCCCGCCAGCCGGTTACCTGCTCGCTCACCGCCAGCCTCTCCAGCCGCTGGCGCCGTGCCCGAACGATGCCCGACCAGCGTCGGCGCATCCCCTCGCTGCGTCGACCGCCGGGAAGGGGCTCCAGTGCGGCAGCCTCGGCGATGGCCTGGGTCAATACCGCCTCGTCGGTCGATCGGGCGGGCTGCCAGCCGTGCAGGCGGTTGATCAGCGCCTGCATGGCATCCAGTCGCTCTTCGGCGCGGCGGAGCCGGTCGTCCCGGGCCGCCTCACGGCTGGCGAAAATGGTATCGCACAGGCTACGGAATTCACGCCACAGGGCCTGCTCTTCGCCCTTGGGGGCTCGGCCCAGCGCTCGCCAGCGGCGCTGCAGCTCCTTGGCCCGCTCGGCCCGCCTGGCCGCCGGCATCTGCTCCTCCTCCGATAGCTGCCGGGCCTCATCGACAAGCTCGCGCTTGGCCTCGGCGATCTCCCGGGCGCGCTGGTCGATCAGCGCCTGAAGCCGGTGGCGAATGGCACCGAAGCGCCGACCGATGGCCTCCGCCTTCTCGCGTGGGACCGGTGAGGCTCGACGCCACTGGTCTCGAGCGCGGTCGCGTATCTCACGCAGGGCATCTGGGTCGGCCTCATGGGCGGGGTGGTCCAGAAGTGTCTCGAGCTGTTCGCAGAGCGTGATACGTGTCGCCAGGTTGTTGTCTCGCTCGGACTCCAGGCGTGCCCGCCATGGCGCTAGGCGCTGATGAATGCGGTCCGAAGCGGTGCGGAAGCGTGTCGACTGCTCACGATTGGCAGCGGCGTCGCCCAGCGATTTCCACTCTCTCACCAGCTGACGGTGGCGCCGGTCCAGGGCGGTCTCCACGCTGGCCTCGTCATCGGCCAGTGCCTCGATGCTGGCAACCAGTTGCTCGCGCTTGGGGCCGGCCACGAACCCGCGCCAGTCGCGCAGTTCGGCCAGCCTCGCGCCGAGGCGCCTGGCGCGCGCCTCCAGAGGGCGGAGGGTGGCGGGGTCGGCGCTCTCGGTGAGCTGGCGCAGTTGCTGATGCAAGCGGCTGGCAGGCTTGAAGGCGCCGCGTTCCAGCAGGCGCTCGAGCTCATCGAGCTGGGTCTCGATGTGCTCAGCCGATACGCCGGCAGGCGTGGCATGCTGCTCGAGGCGTTGGCGGCAGGTGTGGAGCAGTGAGGTGGGGGGCAGGCTGTCGGGCCAGTCGATGGCCGTGAGCAGCGTCTTCAAACGCTCCCTGTCATCCTCTTCGAGGGCCCGCTCCAGATCGCCGGCCCGCTGGTCGAGGCGAGCCCAGGCGCTGCCGATCTTCTCGATCCGTCCCAGGGCGGTGTCGTAACGCCGGCGCAGCGCTTCATCGGTGACATGCTGGTCGGCCAGCTCCTGCCAGCGATGGGCCAGCAGACGCTTCTGGGAGCGCAGGCTGGCGATATCCTGAGCGCCCAGTGTTTCACTGCGCTCGAGTGCCTCGAGACTCTCCTCCAGCGCTTCCACCAGGCTTGCGCTGGCCTGCTGGACATCTTCGCGATGTCGATGGACCGCGGCGTTGGCACGCTGCTGGGCTTCATGATCCTCGATCACCTTGCGACAGCGCAGGCAGGCATCGTGATAGCGTCGCTCAAGGCTTGGGTCGGGTGTGTCCTCGAGCTGCTGCCACTCGCGCATCAGGTGGCGCATGCGGCCGGCGTAGAGTGGCTCCCAGGGGGCGCTCGCATGGCGCTCCAGTGCGCTGACCAGTGCCTCGCGGTGCTCCCTGGCGGCGGCCAGCTGAGCGGCATCGGCACGCCGCCGGTTGAGCCGCTCGCGAGCCTGACGCATCACCTGGCGGTCGCGCCTTGCCTCACGCACCAGGCGTGACAGGCCGGCGTCGCTGTCGACCCTTGCCGCTGCCGCATGGCGCACGGCGGCAATGCCGTTGTCGCAGGCCTGGCGTACCAGGGCGCCCTCGTCATGGATACGCTCGATCGCTGCCAGGCGCAGCTGCTGGTTGTCACCCTCCAGGGCGACGGTTTCGAGCAGCTCGGTTTCACTCAGGCGGGCCACCATGACGACTCGTGTGGAGAGTTCGAGTCGTCCCTCCTTGCCGCAGATCAACCGCGTCAGGCGCCGCGTGAGCTCCGGCGAGCGTGTTGTCTCGTCGAGCAGGGCGATCAGGGCCTCGGGGTCCTCGAGCCGGGCCAGTGCCGCGGTACGCACGCCCGGGTCGGCGTCCACTGCCAGTCGCTCCAGGGCATGGCGCTGGTCGTGGCGGTTGGGGTCGAGGCGCTCGATGGCCTGGCGGCGCACGCCGGGATCGGGGTGCTGCCAGCGGGGAGCAAAGAGGCGGCGAAGGAGTCCGGACATTGGCTATCCTGGCGAGAGGGGTGGCGTGCCGAGGCACATCCGCTCATATCATTGTTGATCGGTTGGGCAAGGGCTATCTAAGCATGCGGCGCGTCTGGGGAAAAGTCCGTGCCCCGGGCGTCTGTGGCCATATCGCGACACTGACAGCCAGGGGGTGTCGGGCGTATGATGAGAGTTGCAGGGGAGATAGGAGTCGCTTAGCTTTGACTCTACTCCCATCACAGCGACCTGGAGTTCGGCAATGAGCCTCAAACTGGACAGGGAAAGCACGGCCTTCACCTTCAAGGGAGGCATGCTGCCGATGACGGTCATGGAGCTGGCCAGTGCGGACCCCGAGCTGATCCGCGATCAGCTCGCCGGCAAGCTCAGCCAGTCGCCGGCCTTCTTTCAGCATACGCCGGTGGTGCTCAGTGTCGAGAAGCTCGACGAGCCTCATCTCGCCCTGGAGCGCATCTGCGCCGTCTGCCGGGCTCACAAGCTGCTTCCCGTGGCGGTGCGCGGGGGAGCCGATCCGATCAAGCAGTCGGCCTGGGCCCTGGGGCTGGGCTGGTTTCCGCCCCAGGAGGTTGGCAGGGCTCGCCCTCTGGAGAGCGTTGCCGCCGACGAAGAGGCGCCGGCCGAGCTGGCGGTGCCACCGGATAACATCGGTGGCGGACGCATCTTTCGTGGCACGGTGCGCTCCGGGCAGCAGGTCACCTCCCCTAGCGGTGATCTGGTGGTGATCGGTGCGGTCAATGCCGGCGCCGAGGTGCTCGCTGCGGGCAGCGTGCACGTTTACGGCGCACTGCGTGGTCGTGCCCTGGCCGGCATCCATGGTGATGCCCTGGCCGGCATCTTCTGCCGAGAGCTCCACGCCGAGCTGCTCTCGGTGGCCGGGAACTACAAGCGCCTCGAGGACATCGACCGGCGGCTGCTGGGCACCCCGGTACAGGTTCGCCTCGACGGAGATCAGCTGGGCATCACCTCGCTCACCTGAGCGGTCTCTCCGTCGGTGGCCCGCTCCATTTCAACAACACGACAGGAAGTGACTCTTGGCCAAGATCATCGTTGTGACCTCCGGCAAGGGAGGCGTCGGCAAGACAACCAGCGCGGCAGCCATTGCCACTGGCCTGGCACTGCGCGGTAACAAGACCGTGGTCATCGACTTCGATGTCGGGCTGCGCAACCTGGACCTGATCATGGGCTGCGAGCGGCGTGTGGTCTACGACCTGGTCAATGTCATTCAGGGGGAGGCGGGGCTGAGCCAGGCCCTGATCCGCGACAAGCGTGTGGAAAACCTACACATCCTTCCCGCCTCCCAGACGCGTGACAAGGAGGCCTTGACGCGGGAAGGGGTCGAGAAGGTACTCGAGACCCTGAGCAAGGACTTCGACTACATTCTCTGCGACTCGCCCGCCGGCATCGAAGGGGGAGCCCAGCTGGCCATGTACTTCGCCGATGAGGCGATCGTGGTCACCAACCCCGAGATCTCCTCGGTGCGCGACTCCGACCGTATTCTCGGTCTGCTGGCCTCCAAGACACGACGTGCAGAGCGTGGCGAGGACGCCATCAAGGAACACCTGCTGATCACTCGCTACAACCCGCTGCGGGTCGATACCGGCGACATGCTCAACCTCGAGGATATCCGCGAGATCCTGGCGATCGACCTGATCGGCCTGATTCCGGAGTCGGAGGCGGTGCTGCGCGCCTCCAACCAGGGGGTGCCGGTAACCCACGACGCTTCCAGCGATGCCGGCCAGGCCTATACCGATACCGTGTCGCGGCTGATCGGCGAGGACGTGCCGCTGCGTTTCCACGAGTATCAGAAGAAGAGTCTGCTCAGTCGCATGTTTGGAGGAGGTCGTCGGTGAAGCTGCTTGAATTCCTGAAACGGGAGCGCAAGAAGTCCGCGCCAGTCGCCAAGGAGCGGCTACAGATCATCGTCGCTCACCAGCGCAGCCAGCGCGGCCAGCCGGACTACATGCCGATGCTGGAGCGGGAGCTGCTGGAGGTGATTCGCCGCTATGTGCAGGTGGATGATGACGCCATCAACATCAGCCTCGACAGTGAGGACAACTGTTCGGTACTCGAGCTCAATGTGACCCTGCCCAAGGGGGCGCCGGGCTGAGTCTGTCTGGCTGAACCTGTCTGGCTGAGTGAGTCGTTGGGCTGTGCTAGGCTGTTGCCTCCATGCTGAATCGCCGGAGAGACCTTGATGGCGCCGCCTGACGCCCCGCAGACCTTCCTGTGGCACGACTACGAGACCTTCGGTGCCGATCCGCGTCGCGACCGCCCGTCTCAGTTCGCCGCGATCCGTACCGATGCCGAATTCAACGAGATTGGTGAGCCGGTCACCTGGTACTGCCGGCCGGCAGATGACTTCCTGCCGCACCCCCAGGCCTGTCTGGTCACCGGTATCACGCCCCAGCAGGCGCGTCGCCGCGGGCTGTCCGAGGCGCAGTTTGCCGGGCAGATCGAGGCGCTGATGAGCGTCCCGGGCACCTGCTCGGTGGGTTACAACAGCGTGCGTTTCGACGACGAGGTCAGTCGTCACCTCTTCTATCGCAATCTGCTCGACCCCTATGCTCGAGAATGGCAGAACGGCAACTCGCGCTGGGACCTGATCGATGTGGTGCGGGCCTATCACGCCCTGCGCCCCGAGGGGCTTGAGTGGCCGCGTCGCGAGGACGGGGCGCCCAGCTTCCGGCTCGAGGATCTCACCGCCGCCAATGGCATCGAGCATGCCGGGGCCCACGATGCCCTGGCCGACGTGCGGGCGACCATCGCCCTGGCCAGGCGCCTGCGTGAGGCCAATGCCAATCTCTTCGACTTTCTGCTCAAGCTGCGCGGCAAGCGCGCCGTGGGCAAGCTGCTCGATGTGCCTGGACGCAAGCCACTGCTGCATATCTCGCGGCGTTACCCGGCCAGTCGCGGCTGTGCCGCCCTGGTGGTGCCCCTCGCGGAGCATCCCAGCAACCCCAACGGGGTCGTCGTCTATGATCTGTCGGTGGACCCCACGCCACTCTTCGAGCTCTCTGCCGAACAGATACGCCAGCGGGTCTTCGTCAGCAACGACGACCTTGCCGAGGGTGCCGAGCGCATCCCGCTCAAGGTGATCCATATCAACAAGTGCCCGGTGCTGTTCCCCGCCAGCGCCCTCAAGGACGTGGCGGGTCCGCGGCGCGGGGAGCATGGCGATATCGTCGAGCGCCTGGGGCTGGATATGGCGACCTGTCGCGAGCACTGGAAGCGTCTGGCTGGGCATCCGGAGGTGGCCGCCCGTGCCGCCGAGATGTTCGCCGAGCCACCCCCGGCGGGGTCGGGTGATCCCGACCTGATGCTCTACTCGGGAGGATTCTTCTCGCCGGCGGATCGCCGTCAGATGCAGCAGGTGCGCGAAATGGCGCCCTGGGACCTGGTGGGGGCCAGCTTCGCCTTCCAGGACCCGCGCCTGGAGGAGATGCTGTTTCGCTATCGCGCGCGCAGCTTCCCCGAGACGCTTGAAGGCGATGAACTGGCCCAGTGGGAGGCCTATCGCTGGGCACGCATGAATGACGCCGAGGTGGCCAGCCTGACCCTCAAGGGCTTCGCCCGGGAGATCGAACGGCTAAACCAGGTTGAGCTGACAGACCGCGATCGCCAGGTCCTCGAGGAGTTGGTGATGCATGTCGAGGCCATCCTGCCTCCCCAGGCATTCGACGCGGACTGACGCACTGCCTTCCCGTTCGCAGCAGCTTCTGCCTGGCCTGCCATCGTCAGGGCCACATCACTCTTGATGTGGCCCTCTTCAGGCTTATAGCTTACGGCTTATCGTTCCGGCGCAGCCGGGGTTCACTCCTCGCCCCTCACTCTTTACCTTCGGGCAATGGCTCGAGGTCAGCCGTGAATGCCAGCACGTCGGTGGGCGCATCGCCCGGGTCATGGGCGACTCGCACCTCGGGGCTGGCAAGCAGGGCCGTCCAGGCCGCGCGCAGCTCGTCGGCGGTAACCGCCAGGACCCGCTCGGCGAGCTTTTCGCGTCGCTCGAACTCGGTATCGCCGTAGGCCAGGGCGCGCCACAGGCGATTGGTCCGGCCGGAAAGGCTGGTATCGCGCCGGGTCAGTTCGGCATGCACCGCCTGGCGGTAAGGGGCGAGTGCTTCCTCGTCCAGCGTTTCCAGGGTGGCGTCGAAACTCTCCAGAAAACGATCCATATGGTCGGCGATCGACTCGCTATCGGTCTCCGGTGACTGCACCAGCAGGGCGAGACCCGGGGCATCCAGCATCGGCGAGTAGCCGGCGTGAACCACATAGCCGAGCTGCTGTTCGGTGCGCAGACGCTGGTAGAAGGGAGTGTCGATCAGCTGGCCGAGCAGTGCCAGGCGTGCCTGGCTCTCCAGAGAGCGGTCCGGGCCCTGGAGATAGCGCAGCAGGATCGACTCCTCGCGACCTGTCTGCGGGGTCAGGGCGGGAAGATCCGCGGAGGCAGCCAGCGGGACCAGGTCGGGAATCGCTGCCGCCGTCAGGCTCGGCGCCAGGGTGTCGGCCATCTGCCGTGCAATCCCGTCGGCTTGCTCGGCGTCGATATTGCCCACCGCCATGGCCTCCAGGTGCAGCTCGTCGAGGAAGGCCTCGCGGAATTCGCTCAGGCCCCCCGGCGTCATGCCTTCGCTGGCCTCAAGCAGTGCGCTGGTGGGCCACTGGGGGCGCACCAGGGCCTCGGCCAGGGTGCGATTGGCCTGTCGATGGAGCGGGTCCTGGGGCGCATTGCGCCACTCCCGCTGCAGGCGGTGGCGTACCCGTTCGAAGGCGTCGGATTCGATGGCCCCCTGCTGAAGCTGCTCGACCACACGCTCCATCACCACCGTCTGACGATCGCGCCAGCCCGAGAAGGCCAGGGTAATGCCCCGGGCGTGGGCGTAGGCCTCGACTCCCTGGCCGGCCAGCCGCGCGGGATAGAGCACTTCGTTGAGGCTGTCCTCCAGCCAGCCGGCGAGCAGCCGGGCCAGTGCCGCTTCGCGGGGCGCCTCGGCGGCACGTGGGTGTTGCAGGCTGAAGCGCCACTCCACCTTGGGCGTGTCGAAGCTGGCGTCGGCCATGTGCCAGAAGGTGAAGGTGGGTTCATCGATACGCTGCCGAGGGCGCTCGTCCTGGGCGTCCAGCAGCGCGAGATCCTCGGCGATATAGGGGTTGGGGGCGGGTAGCTTCAGCCCGTCGCGAGGCGTGCCATCGGTGGTATAGGCGTCGTCACCCCAGGGGGCGTTGAACCAGGGCGAGGTCCGCTCGCCCTCGACGTCCGGGGCGCTATAGAGCCGAATCAGGTTGTCGGGCGTCAGTGCGGCCAGGTAGTCGCGGGTACGCTCACGGTCGAAGCCATCCATGCGATAGTCGGCATATTGCACATCCTCCACCGGGTAGCGTGCCAGGTTCATGGCCAGGCGCATGGCGTCCTGCTGGGCCGAGCCGTGCTGCTGAAACTGGAAGCTCTGTTCGGCCAGGCGCGCCTGCTCGGCATAGCGCCACGCCTCGGGGCCGGCCTCGCGAACCGTCTCGATGGCAGCGAACAGGCTGGCCTCGATGGCATCGCGATGCTCTGCCCCCTGGGGGGTCAGGCTGATGCCGATGGTGAACAGGGCGTGGTGGCCGTCTCCCCGCGAGATGCCGGCGGAGAGCCCGTCGGCCCAGCCCGCCTCGCGCAGGGTCGCAAGCAGGCTACCCTCGCCCTCATGCCCGAGCAGGTGGGCAATCAGGTCGGCAGGCTTGTGGCGGTACTCGGCGATGGGATCGTCCACCGGAAAGAGGAAGCGCAGCTGATGGCTGTCACGCAGGGACTTCACGGCGACTCGTCTGGGAAGTGTCTCCGGCAGGGCCAGCGGGTCGCTGATCTCCGGTCGCACCAGGCCTCGGTCGGGCACCGCGGCGAAGCGCTCGGCGACCAGCCGTTCCAGTTCGTCGAGGGGCTGAGGGGCGACGACCGCCAGGTGCATGACATTGGCACCGTAGTGCGATGCGTAGAAGTCGATGACCCGTTCGCGCAGACTCGGCTCGTCGCTTGGACGGTCGGCCAGGGTCGTGCGGCTGCCGACCGAAAAGCCGGTGAAGGGGTGCTCGGGGTTCAGCAGGCGGTCGAGCACGTCATTGATCCGCCGGCCCTCGTCACGGATGCGCGCCATATATTCGGAGTGCACCACGTTGCGCTCGCTCTCCAGGCGGTCGGCGTTGAACAGCGGCGCGATAAAGAACTGGCTGAAGCGATCCAGGGCGCCCTCGAGAGCGTCGGGCTCGATGGTGAAGAAGTAGTTGGTGTCCTGTGGCGCGGTAAAGGCGTTGTGGCTGCCGCCATGGCGGGTGAGATAGCCCTGATAGGCGTCCGCCTCGGGGTAGGGCTCGGTGCCCAGAAACAGCATGTGCTCGAGGAAGTGGGCGAGCCCCGACAGGTCTGCCGGATCCTGGGCACTGCCGACCGAGACATTGAGGGAGGCCGCGGCCTTGTCGGCATCGGGGTCGCTGACCAGCAGGGCGGTGAAGCCATTTTCCAGCTTCAGCACGCGATAGTCGCGCTCGTCGTGAGGGCTGACCCTGGGTGTGGTGCTTTCCTCGACGGCCGCGGTGGGGGTGGTTGCCGTCTGGGTGGCCAGGGCCTGGGAGGCGAGGCCCTGTGAGGCCAGGCCCAGCAGGACAAGCAGCGGTGGCAACAGTCGCCCGCAGCGGGCGACGGACAGGATAGGCAACATTCTCACTCCTTGTGCAGGGATGTCGGCTCAGGCCTCGTGGCGCAGCATGGGGCCGACCGGGTGGGCGCAGGCCGGGTCCTGGTTCGCCGGATTGTTCACACGTCTTGATACCGGAAAAGCGCCCAACAGTTCCCTGGGCGCCGGCGCCAGCATGGCCTGGGCCGCCTCACTCGGTGTCTGCGGATCGAGCCAGCGCCGTGCCTCGGCAGGCGGTATTGCCGCCGGGAGGCGATCGCTGAGCGGTGCCAGCAGGCCGTTGGTCGGCACGGTGATCAGTGCCATGGAGTCGGTGTGTTCGGCCAGGCTGGTGTGGAAGCGACACCAGAGCGCGGCCAGCAGCAGCGGGCCGCGGTCCACTCGTGTGACCAGGAAGGGCTGCTTGAAGCGTGGCTGGGGCTTCCATACGTAGATGCCGGTGGCCGGGATCAGGCAGCGCCTGGCGTGGAAGGCCTCGCGGAACATGCGGCGCGACGCCAGGGATTCGGCGCGGGCGCAGTGGGGCGCGTGGTCCAGCACCTCCAGCCAGGGGGGCGTCAGCCCCCAGAACAGTTGACCCAGGCGCGGCCGTCCCGCTTCCAGGCGAATGCCCGAGAGCATGCGCCGGGGGGCCAGGTTGGCACCGGTCAAGAGGGGCGTCTCCATCACCAGGTCGGGCACGAGCTGGCTGATGTCGATCGGGGCGATATGCAGTCGGCCGGCCATGGGATCTCCGGGTCTATGTAATGTCAGGGTAACATGACTATCGAAAACAGTGTTCGATGTGCGCTATCCTTGGGGTCCTTCACGCAACTGCCTGCTTCGGCACGCGAGGAACTCGATGGCTCGTCCCAGACAACATGCCCCCGAGGCGCTTCATGCCCAGGTAATGGCGGCCTGTGATGCCTGGTTGCAGAACAACTCGGTACACGGCCTCTCGCTGCGTGCGCTGGCCCGTGAGGTGGGGTGCGCGCCCAGTACCCTGCTCAAGCTCTATGGCAGCTTTCATAACCTCCTGCAGCACGTCAATATCGAGACCCTTGGGCATCTGCGCGAGGTGGTCGAGCCGCTGGCCGGCCAGTCAGCACCGGAGGAGCGGCTGCGCGCCCTGGCGCGTGCCTACTGGCAGTTTGCCCAGCGCGAAGCGTATCGCTGGCAGCTGCTGTTCGACTTCCCGCTGGCCCAGGAGGGAGAGCTGGATCAGCGCCAGAACGAGATGATCGAGGCACTCTTCCTGCGTGTCGAAGCCACCCTCAAGGAGTACCAGCCGGCCCTGGATGATCTCGAGGCGCGCCGGCTGGGGCGCACCCTCTGGGGCAGCGTGCATGGCCTGGTACAGCTGGGCCTGAACGAGCGGCTGGGCTACTGGCAGGGCCAGCAGCTGGAAGTGGGGGAGCTGCTCGACCAGCTGCTCGACACCATCCTCGCCGGCCTGAGGGCCAGGTAGGTGTCGACGTGACGGCGTTTAGCTGGTTCCTGATCGCCTGTGTGGCGCTGTGTATCGTCTGGTGGGTCATGCAGGCGCCGCGCCCGGCGGTGCGCCTGCTGGTCTATCTGCTGGTTCGCCTGATCTATCGGCTGCGCCTGACGGGGCTCGAGCACCTTCCCGAGCGTGGGGCGGCCCTGGTGGTGTGCAACCACGTCAGTTTCATGGATGCCCTGGTGCTAGGTGGCGCGAGCCCGCGACCGCTGCGCTTCCTGATGGACAAGCCGATCTATGACTCACCCTGGCTCAACTGGCTGTTTCGGCTGGTGGGGGCGATTCCCGTTGAGTCGGAGCGCCGCGATCCAGGTGGTCTACGCCGGGCGATGGAGGAGGTGAGTCGAGCGCTGTGCGATGGCGAGGTAGTGATGCTGTTTCCGGAGGGGCGTCTGACAGCGAATGGCGAGGTGCAGGAGTTTCGCCGCGGCCTGGAGCTGATCCTCGCCCGTGACCCGGTGCCGGTGATCCCGGCGAGTCTCTCCGGGCTCTGGGGCTCATGGACCTCTCACTGCCACGGCCGTGCGCTGAGTCAGCGACCGCGGCGTTTCCGCGCCCGAGTGGTGCTGCAGCTCGGCGAGCCGCTCTCACCCGGGGCGGCGACTCGTTGCCAGCTGGAGGCACGGGTTCGGGAGCTCAAGTGCGTGGGGGATGCCTCGATCCAGCCGGCGGTCGAACACCAGATCCAGAGTCGCTAGGGGCATGTGCCTGGCGTCGCGCTTACCGCGGGGCCAGCCAGCAGCGTGCCGCGGTGATCAGGTTGTCACGCACCGCCTGGATCTCCATGCGCACGTCGCCCACCTGTAGCGAGGTGGGGCCCTCCGGAAACCCCTCCAGGTGTTCGAGGATCAGGCCATTGAGCGTCTTAGGGCCGTCGGTAGGCAGCTGCCAGCCCAGCGACTTGTTGATGTCGCGGATATTGGCGGTGCCCTCTATCACCACGCTACCGTCCTCCTGGTGCCGGATATCCTCCTGCATGCCTGCCACACCGGTGGTGAACTCGCCGACGATCTCCTCGAGAATATCCTCCAGGGTCACCAGGCCCTCCACGTCCCCATACTCGTCCACCACGATGCCGATACGCCGCTTCTGCTGCTGAAAGTGGAGCAGCTGGGTGTGCAGCGGATTGGACTCGGGGATGAAGTAGGGCTCCCGAGCCTCCTGGACGATGGCGGCCTTGGTCACTTCGCCCCGGGAGAGGAAGCGTGCCGCATTGCGCAGGTGCAGCAGACCGATGATGTTGTTGATGTCGCCCTTGTAGACCGGCAGCCGGGTGTGCTGGCTGGTGCGGATCTGGGTGAGGATATCATCGAGGTCATCGTCCAGGTTGATGCCGATCACCTCGTGGCGCGGCACCATGATGTCGTTCACGGTGACGTTCTCGAGATCGAGAATGGAGAGCAGCATCGCCTGGTGGCGATGAGGAATGAGGGTGCCCGCCTCGTGAACCACGGTGCGCAGCTCGTCGCGGGTCAGGTTGTCGCCATCCCCATCGATGCTGCGCACCCCGATCAGCCGCAGCAGACCATTGGAGATCACGTTGACCAGCCAGACCAGCGGGTAGAGCAGCTTGAGCAGTGGCTCGAGCACCAGCGAGGCGGGGAAGGCGATGCGGTCCGGTTTCACCGCCGCATAGGTCTTGGGCGTGACCTCGGCGAAGATCAGGATGGTGATGGTCAGCGCGGCGGTGGCGACGGCCGGGCCGGTGACGTCGCCGAGAAAATGGATGGCGATGATGGTGGCGATGGAGGCCGCCAGGTTGTTGACGAAGTTGTTGCCGATCAGGATGACGCCGATCAGCCGGTCGGGGCGAGCCAGTAGTCTGGCGACACGCTGGGCCCGTGCCTCCCCGCTGCTGACCCGGTGGCTGAGGCGGTAGCGGTTGATCGACATCATGCCGGTCTCTGAGCTCGAGAAGAAGGCAGACAAGCAGACAAGCAGGAACAGCAGGCCGAACAGCAATCCCAATGGGAAGTCGTCGCTCAAGTCGAAGAGTCCTCGGTCGCGGGTCAGGCTCGATTTGACGGGAGGTGGGCGCGCGGTGTCAAGGTGTCAGGAGGGCCGCTCAGCCGCGGTTGAGCAGCACTTCCAGCACGAAGAGGCTACCGAAGTAGGCTGCCAGCAGGACGGCGCAGCCGCCAAGGGTCCAGCGCACGGCACGCATGCCGCGCCAGCCCAGGCGGTGGTGGCTGAACAGCAGGATGGCGAAGATTACCCAGGCGGCCAGCGAGAGGATCGTCTTGTGGGCCAGGTGCTGGGCAAACATGTTGTCGAGAAACACGAAGCCGCTGAGGATCGCCAGGGTCAGCAGTGCCATGCCGGCCCAGATCAGCTCGAACAGCAGCCGCTCCATGGAGGTGAGCGGGGGCAGGGCCTGAACGATCCCGCGGATATGGTGGTGGCGCAGGGCGCGGTTCTGCAGACCCAGCAGAATGGCCTGCACGGCGGCGATGGCCAGCACCGCGAATCCCAGCAGGGAGCTGATGGCGTGGAGGGCGATGCCGGGAGAGAGTGCCTCGGCCGGGGGGGATGCCGGTACCGTGACAGCCAGCAACAGCGCGAAGCCCGCCAGCGGCAGGACGCCGACGGCGGCACCCAGTACCGGCTTGAACAGGCTGACACCCAGCAGTACCGCCACCGCCATGGCGCTGATCAGGACCATGCTGGTGTAGAGCCCCGGCAGTACCTGAGCCTCATGACCGAACAGGCTGACGACCAGTGGCAGGTGGCAGAGCAGGCCAAGCAGCGACAGGCCGCGTACCAGCATCGGCTGTGGCGCTACCCGGCGAACCAGGGTAAGTCCCTGCCAGGAGGCGGCGGCGAGATAGAAGAGAGAGGCCATTACGGCCAGGGCGAGCGCCTGCATGGGTTGCGATCCGTGCGCCTGTGGAAGTGGTCAGCATAAGGGTGGCATCTGTGCGGTTACTATACCCAATCACCCGGCTGGCGCACAGGCCTTGGAGCCTGGGTCAGGACGGGGTGCATGGAGACTCGCGGCCACAGCGCGTATAATCGCCCCCAACCTTCAGGCCATCGCACATGTGGAGAGGCCAATGTTTCAGAATCTCAGCGAGCGCCTGTCGCAGACGCTCAAGTCGATCAAGGGTCAGGCTCGCCTGACCGAGGACAATGTCAAGGACACCCTGCGCGAGGTGCGCCGTGCGCTGCTCGAGGCGGATGTCGCCCTGCCGGTGGTCAAGGACTTTATCGACCGCGTGCGCGAACGCGCCGTGGGCCAGGAAGTCTCCAAGAGCCTCTCGCCCGGTCAACAGTTCGTCAAGATCGTCCAGCAGGAGCTGGAGGCGACCATGGGCGAGGCCAACGAGGGGCTGACCCTCAAGGGCTCGCCGGCGGTAGTGCTGATGGCCGGCCTGCAGGGGGCGGGCAAGACCACCTCGGTGGCCAAGCTGGCGCGCTATCTGCGCGAGCGCGAGAAGAGGAAGGTGCTGGTGGTCTCTGCCGACGTTTACCGTCCGGCGGCCATCGACCAGCTCGAGACCCTGGCGAAGGAGGTCGAAGTCGACTTCTTCCCGTCGCGCTCCGACCAGCAGCCCGTCGCTATCGCCGAGGCGGCGATCAAGCATGCCAAGATCCAGTTCCACGATGTGGTGCTGGTGGATACCGCCGGTCGCCTGGCCATCGACGAGGCGATGATGGCCGAGATCCAGGCGCTGCATAAGGCGGTCTCGCCTCAGGAGACGCTGTTCGTCGTCGACGCCATGACCGGCCAGGACGCCGCCAATACCGCCAAGGCCTTCCATGAGGCGCTGCCGCTGACCGGGGTGATCCTGACCAAGGCCGACGGCGATGCCCGTGGCGGTGCGGCGCTCTCGGTGCGTCATATCACCGGCAAGCCGATCAAGTTCATGGGCGTTGGCGAGAAGGTTGACGCCCTCGAGCCCTTCCACCCGGATCGCGTGGCGTCGCGCATCCTCGGTATGGGCGACGTGTTGTCGTTGATCGAGGAGGCCGAGCGCAGCGTCGACAAGGGCAAGGCCGAGAAACTGGCCAAGAAGGTCAAGAAGGGCCAGGGCTTCGATCTCGAGGACTTCCGCGACCAGCTCCAACAGCTCAAGAAGATGGGCGGCATGGGCGGCCTGCTGGGCAAGCTGCCCGGTATGGGCCAGATGGCCGAGATGGCCCAGGGGCCCGGCCCCGAGAAGGAGATGGGCAAGCTCGAGGCGCTGATCAACTCCATGACGCCCCAGGAGCGTCGTAAGCCCGAGATCATCAACGGCTCGCGCAAGCGGCGCATCGCCGCCGGTGCCGGCCTGCAGGTGCCCGATCTGAATCGTCTGCTCAAGCAGCACAAGCAGATGCAGAAGATGATGAAGAAGGCGGGCAAGAAGGGCGGCATGCAGAACATGATGCGCGGCATGTCCGGCATGATGGGCGGCGGTGGCCCCGGCGGCATGGGTGGCATGGGGGGAATGGGCGGCCCCGGTGGCAAGCCCTGGCGATAAGCCCCGAGGCTTACGCAGTTACCGACAGGGTGATAGCGAAAGGCGCAGGGGACAACCCGGAGAGGGGGTCCGAGGACCAGGGGTGAGGAGTACTGCTCCGAACGGGCTGGCCAGGGATGGCCGAGGTAGCCCACAAGGAAGTACTCGTAGCGCCCCCTCAACGGCCTGTCGCCGGAACAGCCTTGAGCGGGACTGCCATCTGCGATAAGCCCGAAAAAGGTTCCCAAGCGGGACTGTTTTCCGTAGAATGCTGCGTCTTGACTGACAGGACCGCGAGTGTCGCGGTCATCGTCGTGACCGAATCCCAATCAACCGAAGGACTTAATAGGCCATGGTTACCATTCGTCTGGCTCGTGGTGGCGCCAAGAAGCGTCCCTTCTACCACCTGACCGTTACCGATTCCCGCAACGCCCGTGACGGCCGTTTCATCGAGCGTCTCGGCTTCTTCAACCCGGTTGCCCGTGGTCAGGAAGAGCGTCTGCGTGTCGATCTCGACCGTATCACCCACTGGCAGAGCCAGGGTGCCCAGCTCTCCGGCCGTGTTGCCGAGCTGGTCAAGGAAGCTCGCAAGCAGGCCTGAGGTCTGATGCGATGATTGTCTCGGTTCCGAGGTCGTCGATGAGCGAATCTGCAGAGGCTCAGCCCGCCGACGATCATGTGGTGCTGGGAAAGTTGACCAGCCCCTATGGCGTGAAGGGCTGGCTCAAGGTGTATTCGTACACCAGCCCCATGGAGGGCATCCTCGACTACCCCGAGTGGGTGGTGCGTCAGGGCGAGACGCTGAAGCGTTGTCGACTGGTGCAGGGGCGTCGCCACGGCAAGGGTCTGGTGGCCCGGCTCGAAGGCTGCGACTCCCGCGAGGCCGCCGAAGCGCTGGCCGGCGCAGAGATCGTGCTGCCCAAGGCAGAACTGCCCGAGCTCAGCGGCGACGATTTCTACTGGCACGAGCTGGAAGGCCTGCGGGTCGTGACCCGTGATGGCAGCGTGCTGGGCCGTATCGACCATCTCTTCGAGACCGGCGCCAATGACGTCATGGTCGTTAAGGGAAGTCTCGAGACGGATGCCATCGATGCCCGTGAGCGGCTGCTGCCGTTCCTGCCCGACGAGGTGATCCTCGAGGTGGATCTCGAAGATGGCGTGATGCACGTCGACTGGGATCCCGAATTTTGAAGGAATCCGGTGTGATGACGGCTGACTCTTCGCTATCCGAACGGGTGGCCGATATGTGGGTCGGGGTCGTCTCGCTGTTTCCGGAGATGTTCGAGGCGATCACCCGCTATGGCGTTACCGGTCGAGCAGTCGAGAAGGGGCATGTTGCGCTGGAGGTCTGGAATCCTCGCGACTTCGCCACCGACAGACATCGCACCGTGGATGACCGCCCCTATGGTGGCGGGCCAGGGATGCTGATGAAGGTCGATACCCTGCGTGCGGCGATTCATGCGGCCAGAGCCAGGGCCGAGCAGGTCACCGGGCAGCGTCCCAGGGTGGTCTACCTGTCGCCCCAGGGGCGACGGCTCGATCAGGCCGGGGCTCGGGAGCTGGCGGCCGGGCCGCCACTGGTCGTGGTGGCGGGGCGTTATGAAGGCATCGATGAGCGCGTGGTGGAGAGCGACATCGATGAAGAGTGGTCGATCGGTGATTATGTGTTGAGCGGCGGCGAGCTGCCGGCCATGGTGCTGATCGATGCCGCGGCAAGGCTGGTGCCCGGAGTGCTGGGTCATCAGGATTCCGCGGTCGAGGACTCCTTCAACGAAGGACTGCTGGACTGCCCGCACTACACTCGCCCCGAGGTGATCGACGGGCGTCAGGTGCCGGAGGTCCTGCTCAGCGGCAATCACGGTGCCATTCGGCGCTGGCGGCTGAAGCAGTCTCTTGGGCGTACCTGGCAGCGACGCCCCGACCTGCTCGAGGGTAGGGAGTTGAACAAGGAGCAGCGCAGGCTGTTGCAGGAGTTCCTCGAGGAGCACGCACTGCCCGCCAGATAGGGCAGGCGGAGGTGCGGGAGCGCTGAGCGATCGAGCTCACAGCCCCGCGTCACCCATTATCTCCCGCGCTCTCGAGAGCATTCGAGCGCCGGGATCACGACTCATCGGCAACCCAGGCGATCGATGAGTCAACGTTATCAAGGAGTCATTGTCATGAGCAGCAAGAACAAGGTGATCCAGGCGCTCGAAGCCGAGCAGATGAGCAAGGAGATCCCGACCTTTGCCCCCGGCGACACCGTTATCGTCCAGGTCAAGGTCAAGGAAGGCAGCCGTGAGCGTCTCCAGGCCTTCGAAGGCGTGGTGATCGGCAAGCGTAACCGCGGCCTGAACTCCGCCTTCACCGTGCGCAAGATCTCCCACGGTGTGGGTGTCGAGCGTACCTTCCAGACCTACAGCCCGCTGGTCGACTCCATCAGCGTCAAGCGTCGCGGTGACGTGCGCAAGGCCAAGCTCTACTACCTCCGTGAGCGCAGCGGCAAGTCTGCACGCATCAAGGAAAAGCTGGCCTGAGGCCAAGGCCTCCGAGCCCTCGGGTCGGGGCGCTGCCCCGGCTCGATCGAAAACCCCGTCACCGCTCTCGCGGGGCGGGGTTTCCTTTTATATGGCATGCCCAGCCGGAGAGTCTCATGAGTGAGGCCGACGAGACAGCCGTTATCGATACCTTTCTCGATGCCCTGTGGCTGGAGCAGGGGGGCAGCGAGCATACGCTGGCTGCCTACCGCCGCGACCTGACCGCCTGGGCGGCGCACCTTGCCGAGCTTGGCGAGGGGTTGCTCTCGCCAGGCGCCGGGAGCCTGCCGGCCTGGCTCGATGCGCGGCGTGCGGCCGGCTATCGGCTGCGCAGCAATGCGCGCCTGCTCTCCAGCCTGCGTCGCTTCTATCGTTGGGCGCTGGAGGCGGGGCGCATCGAGCATGACCCGCTGGCCGAGGTCAGGCTGCCCCGGGTGCAACCCAGTCTGCCCGAGACCCTTGAGGAGGCCGAGGTGGAGCGGTTGATCGCGGCACCGGATGTGATGACGGATCTGGGGCTTCGAGACCGCACCATGCTGGAAGTGCTCTATGGCACGGGGCTGCGCGTCTCGGAGCTAGTGGGACTGACCACCGATGCCGTGAATCTGCGCCAGGGAGTGGTCAGGGTGCGCGGTAAGGGGGACAAGGACCGCCTGGTGCCTCTGGGAGAGGAGGCCGTCCACTGGGTCACGCGCTACCTGCGCACCGCGCGTGGTGCCTTGATGCATGATGTCATGCGGCCGGCGCTCTTCCCGGGGCGTGATGACCGCCCGCTGACCCGGCAGGCCTTCTGGTACCGGATCAAGCATCATGCCAGGGTGGCCGGCATCGAGCGTTCGCTGTCGCCCCATACCCTGCGCCATGCATTCGCCACTCACTTGTTGAATCATGGTGCCAATCTGCGTGTCGTACAGTTGCTGCTCGGTCACAGTGACCTTTCCACTACCCAGATCTATACCCATGTGGCCCAGGCGCGCCTGGAGCGCCTGCATGCCGATCACCACCCACGAGGATGAATCATGACGACCCTTTCCCGGCTCCTTCTTATCGGGCTGTCCGCCGCGCCCATGGCCATGCTGCTCTCGGCACCAGCCCAGGCCCAGCAGGGTGAGGCCGAGCGACTTGCCGAACGGCTGTCGGTCAGCGGCCAGGCGATGCCGGTGCGTAGCGTCCGCGAGGCGCCGATGGAGGGGCTCTTCGAGGTGCGCCTGGAGACCGGCGAGCGCTTCTACAGCGACGCCGAAGGTGAACACTTTCTGGTGGGCGACCTCTACCGCAATGGCGAGCAGGGGCTGGTCAACCTGAGCGAGGAGAGTCGCAACGCCGAGCGTGCCGAGCGTCTGAGCCAGGTACCGGAATCCGAGCGGGTGATCTTCCGCGGAGCCCAGAGCCGCGCCAGGGTGATGGTATTCACCGATACCACCTGCCCCTACTGCCAGCAGCTTCACGAAGAGGTGCCGCGGCTCAACAAGCTGGGTATCGAGGTGCACTACCTGGCCTTCCCGCGTAGCGGCATGAGCGGCCAGGGCGCGCGTACCATGCAGCAGGTGTGGTGTGCCGACAATTCCGCCGAGGCGATGAGTGCCGCCAAGCGGGGGGATTCGCTTTCGACCCCCGCGGACTGCGACAATCCGGTCGAGTCACAGTATCATCTGGGACTCGAGCTTGGCGTTCAGGGGACGCCGGCCATTGTGCTGCCCGACGGTCGCCTGGTACCGGGCTATGTGCCCGCCGAGCGTCTGGCCGCCATGCTGGGTCTCGACGAGTAGGGCATCCCGCTCTGTCCGCACGCCTGCAGGCCAGGCGCTGGTGGCCGAGCGCCCTGGCCCGCCCTGGTGGCGGGCCGCCGAGCCATCTGGACACGACACGCTATATAACGAACTCGGACACACGAGCAGGAGTAATACATTGAAACCGGTGAGAGTAGGAATCTGTGGGCTGGGGACCGTCGGTGGCGGAACCTTCAACGTGCTGACACGCAACGCCGACGATATTACCCGGCGGGCCGGGCGACCGATTGCCATCGAGCAGGTCGCCTATCGCACCCCCAACCCCGAGTGTGATCTCACCGGCATCGACACGACCGCCGATATCTTCGAGGTGGCCAGCAACCCCAACGTCGACGTGGTGGTGGAGCTGATCGGTGGCTACGACGTGGCGCGTGAGCTGGTGCTTGCCGCCATCGAGAATGGCAAGCATGTGGTGACCGCCAACAAGGCGCTGATCGCGGTGCATGGCAACGAGATCTTCGCGGCCGCACACGAGAAGGGCGTGATCGTGGCCTTCGAGGCCGCGGTGGCCGGCGGCATCCCGGTGATCAAGTCGCTGCGCGAGGGGCTTGGCGCCAATCGCATCGAGTGGGTGGCGGGGATCATCAACGGTACCGGCAACTATATCCTGACCCATATGCGCGATGATGGGCGGGCCTTCGATGATGTTCTCGCCGAGGCCCAGGCGCTCGGCTATGCGGAAGCCGATCCGACCTTCGATGTCGAGGGCATCGATGCCGCCCACAAGCTGACCATCCTCGCCTCCATCGCCTATGGGGTGCCGCTGCAGTTCGAGAAGGCCTATACCGAGGGCATCTCCCGGGTCACCGCCGAGGATGTGGAGCAGGCCGACAACCTGGGCTACGTGATCAAGCACCTGGGGATCTCCAAGCGGACCGAGCAGGGCCTGGAGCTGCGTGTGCACCCCACGCTGATCCCCAAGGAGCGCCTGCTGGCCAACGTGCATGGCGTCAAGAATGCCATCGCCGTGATGGGCGATGCCGTGGGGCCGACCCTCTACTACGGCGCCGGTGCCGGGGCCGAGCCCACCGCCTCCGCGGTGGTGGCCGACCTGCTCGACGTGGCCCGTGATATCGCCACCGACCATCACTACCGGGTGCCCTACCTGGCCTTCAGTGGCATCAGCGAGGACGTCAGTCAGCTGCCGATCATGCCCATGGAGGAGATCACCACCGCCTACTACCTGCGGCTGCTGGCGGTGGATCGCCCCGGCGTACTGGCGCGGGTGGCGACCATTCTCTCCGAGCAGGGCATCTCCATCGAGGCGCTGATCCAGAAGGAGGCCACCGAGGGTGAACTGGTGCCGATCATTCTGCTGACTCACCGCACCCCCGAGAAGAGCATGAACGAGGCGATTCGCCAGATCGAGTCCATGTCCGATGTCGCCGGACCGGTGACCCGGATTCGTGTCGAATCCCTGGACGAGCAGGAATAACCCATGCGCTATATCAGTACCCGCGGGCAGGCGCCCGCACTCTCCTTCGAGGAGGTCGTGCTTACCGGCATGGCCAACGATGGTGGCCTCTACGTGCCAGAGCATGTGCCCGAGCTCTCCCAGGATGAGCTGGCGGCCATGGCCGGTCTCTCCTATGCCGAGATCGCCTTCCGGGTGATGAAGCCCTTCGTCAATGGCGAGATCGATGACGAGACATTCCGCGGGATCGTGAAGGAGGCGTATGCCACCTTCAGCCATGATGCCGTGGTGCCGCTCAATCAGCTCGACGCCAACCACTTTCTGCTCGAGCTGTTCCACGGCCCGACCCTGGCCTTCAAGGATGTCGCCCTGCAGCTGCTGGGTCGCATCCTCGACCACTTCCTCAAGAAGCGTGGCGAGCGGGCGGTGATCATGGGGGCGACCTCCGGCGATACCGGCTCGGCGGCCATCGAGGGCTGCCGCCACTGCGACAACCTCGATATCTTTATTCTCCATCCGTACAACCGGGTGTCGGAGGTGCAGCGTCGTCAGATGACCACGGTGCTGGCGGACAACGTCTTCAACGTCGCCATCGAGGGCAACTTCGACGACGCCCAGGCGATGGTCAAGGCGAGCTTCGCCGACCAGAACTTCCTGAACGGAACCCGGCTGGTGGCGGTAAACTCCATCAACTGGGCGCGCATCATGGCCCAGATCGTCTACTACGTGGCCTCCGCCGTGGCCCTGGGGGCGCCCCGGCGCAAGGTGAGCTTCTGTGT
This sequence comes from Halomonas sp. LES1, assembly GCF_031846005.1. Classification (NCBI taxonomy): domain Bacteria; kingdom Pseudomonadati; phylum Pseudomonadota; class Gammaproteobacteria; order Oceanospirillales; family Halomonadaceae; genus Halomonas; species Halomonas sp. LES1. The sequence continues at coordinate 374,367 of NZ_JAVRGC010000003.1, read as the reverse complement.
GCCATCGGCCAACTTCGGCAACGTCTTCGCCGGCTACATGGCCTATCGCATGGGCCTGCCGGTCGAGCGTTTCGTGATCGCCACCAACGCCAACGACATCCTGCACCGCACCCTGGCCGCCAACGACTTCTCGAAGAAGGAACTGGTGGCCACGCTCGCGCCCTCCATGGATATCGTGGTCTCCTCGAACTTCGAGCGCCTGCTGTTCGAGGCGTATGATCGCGACGGCAAGGCCGTGGATGCCCTGCTCGAGCGCTTCCAGGCCGAGCCCACGGCCCTGGCCGAGGCGCCGCTATCGCGCCTGCGTGAGCGCTTCGCCAGCCACAGCGTCGATGACAGCACCATCCTGGAGGTGATCCGCGAGGCGCACCATCGCACCCAGGAGATCCTCGACCCGCACACCGCCACCGGCTACCGCGCCGCCGAGCGCGAACGGGGTGACGAGAGCGTACCGATTATCACCTTGGCCACCGCCCACCCGGCCAAGTTCGCCGAGGCGGTGGTCAAGGCCGGTTTCCCGGGGGTGCCGCTGCCGCCGCATATGGACGACCTGCTGGAGCGTGAGGAGCGCTTCAGCGTGCTGCCGGCGGAGCTTTCTGCGGTGCAGAAATTCGTCGCCGAGAATCGCCGCTGAGGTCACCAGTGGCTATCAGCCTCGAGCCTGTATGCCGCTCGGGGCTGATCCGGCGACAGGCCTGCGAGGGGGCGCTGTGAACCCCTCCCTGGGCGCTACCGATGCCATCCCTGGCATAGGACCCCCTCTTCGGCCTATCCCCGGCGCCCCTCGCTGGGTCAGCGGCCTACAGTCACAGACTTGAACCAGAGGTGCTTGGCTTGAACGCCATACGCGACCCCAACGATCTGAACGAGCGCCTGAGGCCGCGCATACTGCCGCGGCCTCGGGATGCCGCGCTCTACGCCCGCGCCCAGCGCGAAGGGCTCAGCGAGCTTCAGGCTCGGGTGCTGGCCGGGCGTCTGCCGGGCTATCGGGGGGAGCTTGATCCGCTGGTCTCGCCCAGCCTGCGACACCTGGCCCACCCCGAGAAGCTGGCCGATGGCCGGCGTGCCGCCGAGCGCATCGCTCAGGCGGTGGTCGACGGCGAGCATATCGGCATCCTGACCGACTACGATGTCGACGGCATCACCTCCCATGTGGTGATCCGGCGCACCCTGCACGAGCTGTTCGGCGTGCCGGAGGCGAAGCTGCACAGCCTGATCGGTCATCGTATCCATGACGGCTACGGCATCAGTCTGCCCCTGGTGGAGCGAACCCTGGCCCTCAAGCCGCGGCCCAGCCTGGTGATTACCGCCGACTGTGGCAGCAGCGACGAGCCGCGTATCGCACGCCTGGCGGCCCAGGGCATCGAGGTGGTGGTCAGCGACCACCACGCGCTGCCGGTGGAGGGGCCGCCACCCTCGGCGCATGCCGTGGTCAACCCGACTCGCGACGACTGCGACTACCCCGACCCAACCATCGCCGGCTGCATGGTGGCCTGGCTGGTCATGTCGCTGACCCGCAGCGTGTTGATCGAGTGGGGTGTGCTGGCCCAGGCGACGCCCAAGCTCTCGCCCTGGCTCTCCTATGTGGCGCTGGGCACCGTGGCGGACTGTGTCTCCCTGGGCGGCAGCCCCGCCAACCGCGCGGTGGTGACCCACGGTCTGGCGCTGATCAACCGCATGGAGGCGGCTTGCTGGCGCGCCATGGCGCAACGGCTGGGCGCCGATAGCGTGCCCTTCGACGCCGAGACCCTGGGCTTCCAGATGGGGCCGCGGATCAACGCTCGCTCGCGCCTCGATGACCCCTATGCCGCCTTGCACTTCATGCTGGCGGCGGACGATGTCTCGGCGGCGCGGCATCTGGAGACGCTGGATCAGGACAACCAGTCGCGCAAGGCGATCGAGGCTGACATGGACGAGGAGGCGCGAGCGCTGGCGATGCCGGCGCTGAGCGCCGACGAGCCGGCCGTCGTGGTCTTTCTGGAGGATGGGCATGCGGGGGTGCAGGGCATCGTCGCCTCCCGGCTGGTGCAGGCCTACGGGCGCCCGGCGCTGGTGCTCACGCCGGCGGCCGCCCCCGGCATGCTGACCGGTTCGGGACGCTCCATCGAGGGACTGCATCTGCGCGATGCCCTGCAGCGCACCTTCGAGCTGGCCCCCGAGGCGTTGCCGCGTTTCGGAGGGCATCGTGGGGCGGCCGGCGTCGGGGTGCCCGCCGAGCGGCTCGATGCCTTCAAGGCCGCCTTTCTAACGGCGGTGGCCGAACAGCTGGGCGAGGCCGAGCTCTATCCCAGGATCCTGACCGATGGTGACCTGGCCCCCGAGCAGCTGAGCCTCGCGACCCTCGAGGAGCTGCAGGCGGTAGGGCCCTTCGGCCGCGAGTTCGATCCGCCGCTGTTTCAGGGCGAGTTTGTCGTCGAGCGCCTCCGCCCGGTGGGCGCCGACGGCACTCACCTGATGCTGGAGCTATCGCTGGGGGCGGTGACCCATCGGGCGATCTGGTTCCGGGCGCTGACGCCCGGCGAGGTGCCGGCCTTCGGGGTCGGTGACCGGCTGCGCTGTGCCTACAAGCTCAACCGCAATCGCTGGCGAGGCCGCGATAACCTGCAGCTGATGGTCGAGCACGCCGAGCAGGCCTGAGACAGCGGTTCAGCCCTTGCCCCAGAACCACCACACGATCAGGCCGATCAGTCCCAGCCCGGCCAGATTGACGATCAGCGTAACGAGCGTGCTCATGAGCGTGCCTCCTGCTGTTCTGATACCTGTGGCTGCGAAGCCTCGGCGGCGGAAGCGTTCTTGTCGGCGCCGCTGGCCGTGAACAGGCGCAGCCGGTTGGCGTTGCTGACCACGGTGATCGACGACAGCGACATGGCGGCCCCGGCGATCATCGGCGACAGCAGCATGCCGGTGAACGGATACAGCACGCCGGCGGCAATCGGGATGCAGACGATGTTGTAGCCGAAGGCGCCGGCCAGGTTCTGCTTGATGTTGGTGAGCGTGGCCCGGCTGATCTCGATGGCATCGGCGATGCCGTGCAGCGAGCCGCGAATCAACGTGATGCCGGCGCTCTCGATGGCCACATCGGTGCCCTGGCCGATGGCGAAGCCCACGTTGGCCCGGGCCAGCGCCGGGGCGTCGTTGATGCCGTCGCCGACCATGCCGACCACCTCGCCTTCACCCTGCAGGCGCTCGATCTCGGCGTGCTTGTCCTCGGGCAGCAGGCCGGCGCGGAACTCATCGATGCCCACGGCGCGGGCAATGGCCCGGGCGGTGTGCTCGTTATCGCCGGTCAGCATGACGATGGTCAGACCGTCGTCATGCAGGCGCTTCACCGCCGCCACGGTGTCGTGGCGCAGCGGGTCGCTGACGCCGAAGATGGCGGCCAGCTCGCCGGCCACGGCCAGATACACCACGGTACGGGCGTCGTCCTCGAGCCGGCTGGCGAAGTCGCGTCCCGTCGCCAGGTTCACGTCGTTTTCTTCCATCAGCTTGGCGTTGCCCAGCAGCAGGGTTTTTCCCTCGCCCCCGCCGTCGCCGGTTGTTGTCACGGACCGGGCCGTGACACCGCGGCCGGTGATGCTGTCAAAGTCGCTGACCTGGCTGTCGGCCGCATCGCGCTCTTCCGCGTAGGCAAGCATGGCGGTCGCCAGCGGGTGTTCGGAGCCGCGCTCCAGCGCCGCCACTAGCCCCAATACCTCCTGCTCATCGCCGGAGAGAATCTCTGCCTCGGTGACCCGCGGCTTGCCCTCGGTGAGGGTGCCGGTCTTGTCCACCACCAGGGTGGATAGCTTGCTGGCCGTCTGCAGCGCCTCGCCGTTTCTCACCAGCACGCCGTGCTCGGCGGCCTTGCCCACCCCGATCATGGTGGAGATCGGCGTCGCCAGCCCCATCGCGCAGGGGCAGGCGATGATCAGCACCGTGGTGGCGGTGACCAGCATATGAATGACCCGCGGCTCGGCGCCGAAGTTGAACCAGGCAAGCGCGGTGAGCACGGCGAAGATCATCACCGCGGGCACGAAGACGCTGGAGACCTTGTCGACCAGATCGCCAATCGGCGGGCGCGAGTTCTGGGCGCTGGCCACCTGCTCGGTGATCTGCCCCAGGCGGGTATCGCTGCCCACCCGGGTGGCGCGATAGACCAGGCCGCCGCGACCGTTGACGGTGCCGGCGCTGACCTCGTCGCCCTGGCCCTTGACCACCGGCAGCGGCTCGCCGGTGAGCATCGACTCGTCGATATGGCTCTGGCCCTCGGTCACCTCGCCATCCACCGGCAGGCGCTCGCCGGGGCGCACGCGGATATGGTCGCCCTGGCGCACGTCGTCGATATCGACCTCGCGCTCCTCACCGTCGCGAATGACCCGGGCGGTCTTGCTCTGCAGGTCGAGCAGGCGCTTGAGCGCATCGCTGGTGCGGCCCCGGGCCTTGAGCTCCACGGCGTTGCCCAGCAGGATCAGGCCGATGACCATGGCCGAGGCCTCGAAATAGATGCCCCGGGCGGCCTCGGGCAGCCAGCCGCCGAGAAACACCACCGCCATGGAGTAGAGCCAGGCGGTGCCGGTGCCTATGGCCACCAGGGTGTCCATGTTGGCCTGGTGATGGCGGGCGTTTTTCCAGGCGTTGATGAAGAAGTGCCGGCCGGGAAAGGCCATGATCAAAAGCGTCAGCAGGCCGATCACGCCCCAGTAGAGGCGACCGGCGCCAACGGCCTCGGGGTGATAGAAGAACATGCTGGCCATCAGCGGCACCGCCAGCGCCAGCGACCAGAAGCTGCCGTGCAGGCGCTTTCTATACAGGCGCTGCTCCTTGTCGGCGCGGCTGGCCTCGGCCTCGCGCATGTCGACGATGGGCTCGGCGCCGTAGCCGACGTCCTCTATCGCGGCGATCAGCGCGTCTTCGTCGGCGCTGCCGTGAACCTGGGCGGTGTGGGTGCCGAAGTTGACCGACGCCGTGGCCACGCCCGGCGTCTTTTCCAGCGCCTGCTGCACGCTCTTGACGCAGCTGGCGCAGGTCATGCCGCTGATCGCCAACCGCTGGGTGGCGGTGCGCTCACTATCGGCCGCCTCTGGCTTGGCCGCTGCCTCGTCGACAGGTGCCTCACCCTGTTCGGCAGAGGGTGCCGCGTCACTCTCCGCTGCCGCCTCGCCCGTCGGATAGCCGGCCTCGCTCAACACGCGGTCCAGTGTCTGGCCATCCAGTCGGGTTACCACGTCAAGGCGCTTCTCCGCCGGCTCACCGACCACCTCGGCGTCCGGGTCCTCGGCCTGGATCGCCTCACGCATGCGTTTGACGCAGCCCTGACAGCTCATGCCGGGCACCTGGCGCTCGTGCTGCAGTGGACGGTCCGCCGGAGGGTAGCCGGCCGCTTGAAGGGCGTGGTCGAGCTGCTCATCGTCGAGGCGGGTGGTGACCGAGAGGCGCTGCTCATCCGGCTCACCGACCACCTCGGCACTCGGGTCCTCGGCTTGAATCGCCTCGCGCATGCGCTTGACGCAGCCCTGGCAGCTCATGCCGGGGATCTGGCGTTCGAGGGTAGCGTTCATGGCTCCTCCTTTGGGGCGTGCTCGTCGGCGCGACGCTTTGCATCGCCCCGCAGCGGTTCGGGAAAGCTCTCGATCAGCCGGCACAGGCTGTGGCCGTCCGGGGTGCCATCGGGCATGCCGGCCCAGGTCTCCAGCGCCTGCTCCATGCGCTCGGCCAGCGCCTGCAGCTCGGCGATGCGCGCATGGATCTGTGGCAGGCGACTGGCCAGCAGGTCGCGCACCATGGGGCAGGGCGAGTCGCCGTGATCGGCGTGATCGAGGATCTCGCGTATCTCGGCCACACCGAAGCCCAGGGTGCGGGCGCGCTGAATAAAGCGCAGCCGCTCCAGGTCGACCTGGGTGAATAGCTGGTAGCCGTTGTCGGGGTGGCGCTCGGGGTGCAGAAGCCCCTCGCGCACATAGTGGCGCACGGTCTCGGCGGTAACGCCGGCCCCCTTCGCCAGTTCACTGACCTTCATGACGGTATCTCTCGAGAGTGGCATACTTGCAGTGTAAAACCTTTGGGTAACACAAGGGTCAAGCCGTCGTAGTACAGGGCACGCGTCGTTGCGGCATATGTTGCGAGGTGTTGTGTAACCCACTGAAAGTTCACAATATCAAACAGCTGTGCGACCAAAGTATTAGCGGATTCGGCATTAAAACGGTCGTTTGGGGTTGAAACGAGCGTTGGCATACGCGAAAAGGGGAGGGCACGCGCCCGCCTCCGGGGAGAGGCAATGCCAGCGCCAACGTAACAACAGCACCGCAAGGGATGGATCTCATGAAGAACAAGTTCAATCGCCTGACCCTCGCCGCCGCCGTGACGGCCGCCGCCTTCACCAGCCAGGCCCAGGCCGGTGGCTTCCAGCTTAACGAACAGAGCGTCAGCGGCCAGGGCTATGGCCATGCCGGGCGTAGCTCCAACGTTCAGGATGCCACCATCGTCTTCGGCAACCCGGCGGGGATGTCATTTCTGGATCGTGCCCAGCTCTCTGCCGGTGCCACCTATCTGGTCGTCAATAACGATATCAGCAATGTCACCGCCACACGCAACGTCGATTCTGGCGTTGCCATGGGTGGCATGCCGAATGGCACTCAGGTGCCGGCAGGGCCCATACCGGGCGGTAACGAGGGCGATATGGTCGGCAACAAGGCGATTCCCTTCGCCTTCTATGCCCATCCGGTCAATGACAGGCTGGCTTTCGGCTTCGGGGTCTACGCGCCCTTCGGCTCCAAGACCGACTACGAGGATGACTTCCAGGGTCGCTACTTTGGCAACTACACCGAGGTCACGGTGGTCAGCGCGCAACCGACGGTCTCCTATCGCTTCAATGAGCAGTGGTCGATCGGCGCCGGCATCACCTACAACCAGGTGGAAGGCGAGCTGCGCCGTCAGATCCCCAGTGTTCAAAGCTATGACCCAGCGGGCGATGTCGATGCACGTGTCGACGGCGACGACGAGGCCTGGGGATACAATATCGGCGTGATGTACCAGCCGGTGCCGGAGACCACCCTGGGGCTGACCTACCGCTCTGAGGTCGAATATGAGCTTGAGGGTGACTTCAAGGCCACTGACCCGATGGGTAATGTTGTCAGGTCCGACAACGCCTATCTCGATCTCACCACGCCTGAGACCGTCAACTTCTCCGTGACCCAGCAGATGACCGACAGGCTCAAGCTGATGTTCGGTGCCTCCTGGTCGCGCTGGAGCAAGTTCCAGGAGATTCGTGTTACCGGTGATACCATTCCAGAGATTACCAATGAGACCCAGAACTACAGCAATGCCTGGGCCTTCGCGGTGGGGGGCGAGTACCAGCTGAATCCCCAGTGGGTGCTGCGGGCCGGCCTGTCGCTGGATGAGACCCCGAGCAATGATGAGCACCGCAGCGTGCGGATTCCCTCGGATGATCGCCGCATCTTCTCGCTGGGAGCCGGCTGGACACCGACTGAGGCGCTGACCATCGACTTCGCCTATTCCTACCTTACCGAGCACACCACTCGTATTGAGCAGACCCGTGCTGACCACCTGGCAAGTCCAGCAACCGGTGGTGTGCCGGTTGGAGGTGCCACGTACGCCGCCGACTACAAGAACGAGGCCCATGGCTTCGGCGCTCAGCTGACCTACCGCTTCTAAGCGATAATCCGCCAGGCGCATGACAGAGACCCCGGCCCTGGCCGGGGTCTTGACGTCTGGGGTGGGCTCAGGCGGCCGCCTCCTCCAGGAAGGCCGCCCGCATCAGCTCCCGGGTGTAGGGCTCGCGGGGCGCCTGGAACAGTGCCTCGGTGTCGCCCTGCTCGACCACCGTACCGTCTTTCATCACCAGTACGCTGTCGGCCAGGGCCCGCACCACCGCCAGGTCGTGGCTGATAAACAGGTAGGTGAGGCCGTGTTTCGCCTGCAGATCGCGCAGCAGCGCGATCACCGTGGCCTGCACCGATCGGTCCAGGGCCGAGGTGGGCTCGTCGAGCAGCAGGAACTCGGGCTTGAGCACCAGCGCGCGGGCGATGGCGATGCGCTGGCGCTGGCCGCCCGAGAACTCGTGGGGATAGCGGTGGCGCATCGCCGGGTCGAGGGCGACATCGTCGAGCGCCTCCCGCACCCGCGCGTCTCGCTCGCGCCGGCCGAGCTCCGGGGCGTGTACCCGCAGGCCCTCGCCGACGATCTCGCCTACCGTCATGCGCGGCGACAGCGAGCCGAAGGGATCCTGGAAGACCACCTGCATGCGTGAGCGCAGCGGGCGCATGCCACTACTGTCGAGGCCCTCCAGGGCGGTGTCGCCGAAGCGGATCTCGCCCCGACTCTCGAGCAGGCGTAGCAGGGCGCGACCCAGGGTCGACTTGCCGGAGCCGGACTCGCCGACGATGCCCACCGTCTGCCCCCGGCGGATGGCGAGATCGATGCCGCGCACCGCCTCGAAGTAGTCATCGTGTCCGAAGAGTCGCTTCCTGAGCGGGAAGCGCACCCGCAGATCGTGGGCCTCGAGCAGCATGGGGGAGTCGGCCGGTACCGGCGCCTTGCGCCCGTGGGGCTCGGCGTCGATCAGCATGCGCGTATAGGCGTGGCGAGGGGCCTTGAACAGGGCGGCGGTCTCGCCGCTCTCCACCCGCTCGCCGCGACGCATCACACAGACCCGGTCGGCGAAGTGGCGCACGATGCCGAGATCGTGGGTGATAAACAGGATCGCCATGCCGTAGCGGCGCTGCAGCTCCTTGAGCAGGGTGAGGATCTGCGCCTGGACGGTGACGTCCAGCGCCGTGGTCGGCTCGTCGGCGATCAACAGCTTCGGCTCGCAGGCCAGCGCCATGGCGATCATCACCCGCTGGCGCTGGCCGCCGGAGAGCTCGTGGGGGTAGCTCGCCAGCCGCCGCTCGGGCTCGGGGAGGCCCACCTGCTCGAGGAGCTCGAGGGCACGGGCCCGGGCGGCACGGCCGCGCAGCGTGGTGTGCTTGGCGAGCACCTCGATGATCTGGCGGCCCACTCGATGCAGCGGGTTCAGCGAGGTCATGGGCTCCTGGAAGATCATCGATATCTCGTTGCCGCGGATCTGGCGAAGGCGCTTCGGCGCCACTTTCAGCAGGTCCTCGCTGCCCGCCCCGCCGTGCCAGCGGATGGCCCCGGTGGGGCGGGCGAGCGTCGGCAGCAGCCCCAGGGTGGCGGTGGAGGAGACCGACTTGCCGGAGCCGGACTCGCCGACCAGCGCCAGGGTCTCGCCCTCGTGAACGGTGAAACTCAGATCCTTGACGGCGGCGACGCTGCCGTCCGGCAGGTCGAACTCGACCCGCAGGCGATCGATCTCGAGCAGTGGCTGTGACATGAGGCCTCCTCGCGGGTCGTTATCGTGTTTTCGGGTCTAGGGCATCGCGTAGCCCGTCGCCCAGGAAGTTGAGACACAGAAGGGTCGTCGCCAGGAAGGCGGAGGGCACCAGCAGCATCCAGGGGGCCGTCTCCATCATGTCCTTGCCCTCGCTGATCAGTACGCCCCAGCTGGTCAGCGGTTCCTGCACGCCGAGCCCCAGGAAGGAGAGGAAACTCTCCAGCAGGATCACCTTGGGCACGGTCAGGGTGACGTAGACGACCACCGGGCCCAGGGCATTGGGAATCAGGTGGCGGGTGACGATGGTATGGCGGCGTACCCCCAGTGCCTGGGCGGCCTCGACGAACTCGCGGCGCTTCAGCGCCAGCACCTGGCCGCGCACGATGCGCGACATGTCGAGCCACTCCACGGCGCCGATGGCGGCGTAGATCAGCAGGATGTTGCGGCCGAACACCACCATCAACAGGATCACGAGGAACATGAAGGGCAGCGAATACATGATGTCGACGAAGCGCATCATCAGGGTGTCGACGCGCCCGCCCAAGTAGCCGGCGACGGCGCCGTAGAGCACGCCGATCACCAGCGAGACGAAGGTGGCCACCAGCGCCACGGAGAGCGACACGCGGCCGCCGTGGAGCACCCGGGTCAGCAGGTCGCGGCCGTTGGCGTCGGTGCCGGCGCAGTGGCCGCCTTCGAGGCTCGGGGCGGCGAGAAAGGCGTTCCAGTCCACCTCGTCCAGTGTCCAGGGGGTCAGCCAGGGGCCGGCGATGCAGGCCAGGGTGACCAGGGCCAGCAGCGCCAGGCTGGCGGTGGCGGCGCGGTTCTGCTTGAGCCGGCGCCAGGCCTCGCGGGCCAGGCTGTCGCCGGCGATATCGGGGGTCGAGAGGGTGGTATCAGTCGTCATAGCGAATCTGCGGGTCCAGGGCCGAGTAGAGCAGGTCGACGAGCAGGTTGAGCAGCACGATTAGCGCGCCATAGAACACCACCGTGCCCATCACCAGGGTGTAGTCGCGGTTGAGGGCGGCCTGCACGAAGTAGCGGCCGATGCCCGGAATGCCGAAGATCTGCTCGATCACCACCGAGCCGGTGATGATGCCGGCGATGGCGGGGCCCAGGTAGGAGACCACCGGCAGCATTGCCGGGCGCAGGGCGTGGCGCCAGATCACCTCGGTCTCCGTCAGCCCCTTGGCGCGGGCGGTGCGGATGAAGTGGCTGCCGAGGATCTCGATCATGCTGGCGCGCATCATCCGCGCGATGTAGGCGATCTGCTGGATCGACAGCGCCACCACCGGCAGCACCAGGTTGGACCAGGCGCCGTCGTTCCAGCCGCCCACCGGCAGCCAGCCGAGGAACACGCCGAACACCAGCGCCAGCAGCGGGGCGATCACGAAGTTGGGCACCGCCACGCCGGCAAGCGCCGTGCCCATCACCAGGTAGTCGATTGTGGAGTTGCGCCGGAGCGCGGCGATCACCCCCAGCGGCAGGCCGATCAGCAGTGCCAGGCCGATGGCCCAGAGGCCGAGCTCCAGGCTTACCGGAAAGCCCTGGGCGACCAGTTCGGTGACGGTGAAGTCCTTGTACTTGAAGGAGGGACCGAGATCGCCCTGCAGCAGGTTGCCCATGTAGATCAGGTACTGCCGCCACACCGGCTCGTCCAGGTGATAGGTGGCCAGCAGGTTGGCCTCGATCTCCGGCGGCAGCTGGCGCTCGCCGTCGAAGGGGCCGCCCGGGGCCAGGTGCATCAGGAAGAACGACAGGGTGATGACGATCCAGAGCGTCGGAATTGCCTGCAGCAGGCGCGTCAGGGTATAGCGGAGCATGATGGGGCCTCGCTTCCCGGGGCTCGGGCCCCGGGAAAGGTCGCAACATTAGGGGAAGGCGCTTTCGCCATTCGGTCGAAGAGATGAGCTTTCCGGCGACAAGCCTGCACGAGGGCGCTGTAAACCCCTCCCTGGGCGCTACTTTTGACGTCCATGGTCAAAAGACCCTCGTTCCGCCTTGTCCCCGGCGCTCATCCTGCCCACATCTTGGAGTGAGCGCTTAATCCTCGAAGTCGATCCAGCGCGAGCGGTGGATGTCCTCGATATTGGTCTGCCAGCCGCTCAGCGCCGGGCTCACCAGGTTGCGCGAGACGTAGTAGTAGAGCGGCAGTGTGGCGTTGTCGGCCAGTGCCAGGGTCTCGGCCTCGGCCATCAGCTCGGCGCGGGCATCGGTGTCCTGGGTCTCGGCGGCCTGGTCCATCAGGGCGTCGAACGCGTCGTTCTGGTAGGCGCCATAGTTGTTGGCGACGCCACCCTCGAGCAGGCTCAGGAAGTTCTGGGCGTCGTTGTAGTCGCCGATCCAGCCGGCCCTTGCCACGTCGAAGTCGCCCTGGCGGATGTCGGCATAGTGGACGGCCACCTCGGCGTTGTAGAGCTCCACCTCCACGCCCAGCGGCTTCCACATGGCGGCCAGGGCGATGGCGACCTTGCGGTGATCCTCGCTGGTGTTGTAGCGCAGCAACAGTTCGAGAGGGTTGTCCGGGCCGTAACCGGCCTCTTCCATCAGCGTGCGGGCGCGGGTGAGGCGCTCCTCCTGGCTCAGGTCGGCGAAGTCGAGCTCGGCTCCCTCGTAGTGGGCCACGTTCGGCGGCACGAAGCCGTAGGCGGGCTCTTCACCGGTGCCCAGGATCTGGTCGGTGATCACCTCGCGGCGCACCGCCAGGCTCAGCGCCTCGCGCACGCGGGGGTCGGCGGTGGCGCGGTCGTCCCGGGTGTTGAAGGCGTAATAGTAGATGCCCAGGTAGGGGGCCACCTGCACCGCCTCCGGCAGGTTCTCCTGAAGCCAGGTGTACTGCTGGGTGGGGAACTCCCGGGCGATGTCGATCTCGCCGGCGCGGAAGCGGTTCAGGGCGGTATTGCGCTCCTCGATGGGGAAGTAGATCACCTCGTCCAGGGCGACATTCTCGGCGTCGTGGAAGTGCGGATTGCGGGTGGCCTCGATGCGGGTCTGGGACCGCCACTCCTGCAGGGCGAAGGCGCCGTTGGAGACCATGTGCTCGGGGCTGGGCCAGTCGTCGCCGTGCGCTTCCACCACGTGCCGGGGCACCGGGTAGGCGGTGTAGTGGGCCAGCTGGTCGAGGAAGTAGGGGGTCGAGCGCTCCAGGGTGATCTCGAGGGTGTGGGCATCCAGGGCCTCGATGCCCAGCGCGCCCGGCTCGGCGTCGCCGTTGAAGACCGCCTCGGCGTTCTTCACCGGGTAGAGCAGGTAGGCGTAGCTGGCGGCGGTGGCCGGGTCGAGGATGCGCCGGAAGGCGAAGACGAAGTCGTCGGCGGTCACCGGGGTGCCGTCCGACCAGGCGGCGTCCTCGCGCAGGCTGAAGGTGTAGGTCGTGCCGTCCTCGGTGACTTCCCAGGACTCGGCGACGCCGGGGATGCGCGAGCCGTCGGCGGCCTCGGTGACCAGCCCCTCGAAGAGATCGCCGACCACGTCGTTCTCCCAGGTGCCGCTGACCTTGTGGGGGTCCAGGGAGGCGGGCTCGCCCATGATGGCGAGGCGCAGGGTATCGGCACTGACGGGCAGGGCGAGGCAGGTGGCGGCCAGCAGCAGCGAGCCGGCGGCAAGGCGGGGCGTGATCATGGTGCACTCCGTTGCTTGTGGTTGTGTGGAGTTCCGGCCATTTGGCCATGACTTGACCCTATCCAAGCCCGCTGACGCGGTCTATTTGAAATTCCGCATGGCTTCATCCATGAATTCGATACTGTCCAGCCCCGAGGGCCGGGTAGGATGGTCGCTGTGGTCGGGGTTCGCTACAATAGTCCCCTTTTCCGCGCCGCCGCGGCGGCCATCTTTCCACTGCAGATTCAGGCGAGACGCCCCATGCTGGAAACCAACCCGATTCACTACCTCATCAAGGACCTGTCTGAGCGGACAGACGTCCTGAGGGGGTATCTTTGACTATGCCGAAAAGAAGGATCGGCTAGAGGAAGTTACCCGCGAGCTGGAAGACCCCAATGTCTGGAACGATCCGGACTATGCCCAGAAGCTGGGCAAGGAGCGCGCTTCCCTCGAGACCATCGTGGCCACCATCGACGAGCTGGACCAGGGGCTGGGCGATAGTCGCGACCTGCTGGAGCTGGCCGAGATGGAGGATGACGAGGCCACCGTCGCCGAGGTGGAGAAGGAGCTCCAGGGCTTCCATGCCAGCCTCGAGAAGCTCGAGTTCCGGCGGATGTTCTCCGGCGAGATGGACGAGAACAACGCCTATCTCGATATCCAGGCCGGTTCCGGCGGGACCGAGGCCCAGGACTGGGCGAACATCCTGCTGCGCATGTATCTGCGCTGGGCCGAGCATCATGGCTTCAAGGCCGATATCACCGAGCTCTCCGCCGGCGATGTGGCGGGCATCAAGTCGGCTACCCTGCATATTCAGGGTGATCATGCCTTCGGCTGGCTGCGCACCGAGACCGGCGTGCACCGCCTGGTCCGCAAGAGTCCCTTCGACTCCGGCGGTCGCCGCCATACCTCGTTCGCGTCGGTGTTCCTCTCCCCGGAGATCGATGACAGCTTCGAGGTCGATATCAATCCCTCGGACCTGCGCGTCGACACCTACCGCTCCAGCGGCGCCGGCGGTCAGCACGTCAACACCACCGACTCGGCGGTGCGCATCACCCATGAGCCCACCGGTATCGTGGTGGCCTGTCAGAGCCAGCGTAGCCAGCATGCCAACCGCGACTTCGCCATGAAACAGCTCAAGGCGAGGCTGTGGGAGCATGAGATGGAGAAGCGCAACGCTGCCAAGCAGGAGGCCGAGGACTCCAAGTCCGATATCGGCTGGGGCAGCCAGATCCGCTCCTACGTGCTGGATGATCAGCGCATCAAGGACCTGCGTACCGGTGTACAGACCAGCAACTGCGACAAGGTGCTGGACGGCGATCTGGATCAGTTTATCGTCGCCAGCCTCAAACAGGGTCTATAGCCTGCTGCGCTCGCCGACGCGCCCCCGCCCCTCTGCTCGAGATGTCCATCGACCCGAGTCGATGCCGCTCTCCGCAGAGGGGCGGCTTGTATCGGCGTCGCTTGCACGGCTCTAGATGCGTCTCAGCTTTCGTATTCGAGATTTTCGAGATTTCCAACAGGTAGCGATATGGCCAACGAGAGTCCCTCAGCGGAAAGCCCGCAGAACGAAGAGAACCGCCTGATCGCCGAGCGCCGCGCCAAGCTGGCGGCACGCCGCGAGCGGGCCGCCGCCCAGGGCGAGAGCGCCTTCCCCAACCATTTTCGTCGCGACAGCCAGGCCGCCGAACTCGAGGCGGCACTGGGTGACAAGGACAAGGCCGAACTCGAGGCGCTGGGCCACCAGGCCAGCGTGGCGGGCCGTATCATGCGCAAGCGTGGTCCCTTTATCGTTATCCAGGATGTCAGCGGCCAGATTCAGCTCTACGTCGACAAGAAGGGGCTGCCGGCCGAGCTGCTCGAGGAGATCAAGGGCTGGGACATCGGCGATATCGTCGCCGGGCGTGGCCCGGTGCACAAGTCGGGCAAGGGTGACCTCTATGTGATGATGGAGGAGGCGGTGCTGCTCACCAAGAGCCTGCGGCCGCTGCCCGACAAGTTCCACGGCCTCACCGATATGGAGGCGCGTTACCGTCAGCGCTATGTGGACCTGATCATGAACCCCGACTCGCGCCAGGTGTTCGAGACCCGTGCCGGGGTCATCAGTGCCATGCGTCGCTTCTTCGAGGCGCGCGGCTTCATGGAGGTGGAGACCCCCATGCTGCAGGCGATCCCCGGTGGTGCCACGGCACGCCCCTTCGTGACCCACCACAATGCGCTGGACCAGGACATGTACCTGCGCATCGCGCCGGAGCTCTACCTCAAGCGCCTGGTGGTGGGGGGCTTCGAGAAGGTCTTCGAGATCAACCGCAACTTCCGTAACGAGGGGCTCTCCACGCGCCACAACCCCGAGTTCACCATGATCGAGTTCTATCAGGCCTATGCGGATTACCATGACCTGATGGATCTGACCGAGGAGATGTTGCGTACCCTGACCCAGGAGGTGCTGGGCAGCACCACCGTGGTCAACACCGTGCGCAATCGCGATGGCG
The DNA here is from genome assembly GCF_031846005.1 of Halomonas sp. LES1. Classification (NCBI taxonomy): domain Bacteria; kingdom Pseudomonadati; phylum Pseudomonadota; class Gammaproteobacteria; order Oceanospirillales; family Halomonadaceae; genus Halomonas; species Halomonas sp. LES1. The sequence continues at coordinate 358,950 of NZ_JAVRGC010000003.1, read as the reverse complement.
AGGTGCTGGAAACCTTCGAGTACGATTTCGGCCAGCCGCTGCGTCGCCTGAGCGTGTTCGACGCGATTCTCGAGTTCAACCCCGATATCCATGCCGATTCGCTGGCCGACGAGACCGCGGCGCGCCAGATCGCCGAACGCCTGGATATCGACGTCAAGGATGGCTGGGGGCTGGGCAAGATCCAGATCGAGATCTTCGAGAAGACCGTGGAGCATCGTCTGCAGCAGCCCACCTTTATCACCGAATATCCCACCGAGGTGAGTCCCCTGGCGCGGCGCAAGGATGCCAACCCCTTCGTCACCGAGCGCTTCGAGTTCTTCGTCGGGGGGCGCGAGATCGCCAACGGCTTCTCCGAGCTCAACGACGCCGAGGATCAGGCCGAGCGTTTCCGCGAGCAGGTGGCCGAGAAGGAGGCCGGGGACGACGAGGCGATGTACTTCGACGCCGATTATGTGCGGGCTCTCGAATATGGTCTGCCGCCCACCGCCGGCGAGGGCATCGGCATCGACCGGCTGGTGATGCTGCTGACCGATAGCGCCTCGATCCGCGATGTGCTGCTGTTCCCTGCCATGAGGCCGGAAGTCGAGTAGAGGAGCGGTTCGGGAAGCATTGGTAAACGCCGCGGGTAGCGCCCATAATGGTCAGCGTTTCGACGTCGAGGAGACCGCCATGAAACTGCTCAACCGCTCTGCCCTGAGCGTCCGCCCGACCCAGCACTTCGTGGATTGGATCAACGGGCTCGAGCCCACCCTCGGCAACGAGGATCTGACGCTGGCCGACGTCGAGCACGAGAGCACCATCTACCTGATCCCGGAGATGGATACCCCGGAGGCCCTGCAGGGCTTCGTGCGTGAGCGCTACCTCGAGATCCTCGAGACCGAGCTTCGCGCCTGGGAAGAGGATCAGCGGCAGTGGCCCGAGGTCCTCGACTGGCCGCTGTTTCAGCGCTTCCTGCAGCTCGAGCACAGCTACCTCGCCATCGACCTGGATGATGAGGCGGCGCTGGAGATCTCCGAGATCGACGATAGCCTGCTGCTGGAGACCGACCAGGACTGACGCCTGATCGGAGATTCGCGAGAGAAACCGGCTTCGGCCGGTTTCTTCGTTAACGGACCCTGATGCGGAACATGGAATGAGCCGACTCTTCGAGACGCGCCCCGGTGATGATGGCCTGCCGGGGCCCGAGCGACGCCTGGCGGTGCTGGCGCTGATCCTCGGTACCCTGATGGCGGTGGTGGATACCACCATGGTCAATATCGCGCTGCCCTCCATCGCCACCGGCCTCGAGGTGTCGGCGTCGCGGGTGGTATGGGTCACCAACCTCTTCCAGGTCAGCTCGGCCGCCTTCCTGCTGGTCTTCGCCGCCCTGAGCGAGCTGCTGAGCCGGCGCCGGCTCTATGTGGCGGGGGTGGCGGTATTCACCCTGGCGGCGCTGGGCAGCGCCCTCTCGACCACCCTCGAGAGCCTGCTGGTCTTTCGTGCCCTTCAGGGGCTGGGCGCGGCGGCGACGCTCTCCATCGGCCCCTCGATCTATCGCCAGGTCTTTCCGACGCGGCTGCTGGGGAGCGCCCTGGGGCTCTCGGCCATGGTCGTGGCGGGGGGCTATGCTGCCGGCCCGGCGATCGGTGGGGCCCTGCTCTCGGTGGCCGACTGGCCATGGCTGTTTGCGCTGCACCTGCCGCTGGGTGCGGTAGCGGTGGTGCTGGCCTGGAGGGCACTGCCGCGTGAAGCGGCGCGCCCCGGTGGCTTCGACTGGCAGGGGGCGCTGCTCTCGATCACCATGCTCGGCGGCCTCTTCGTCGCCATGGATGGCCTCGGCCATGGCATGGCGGCCTGGGCCCTGGCGGCCTGGCTGGGCACCAGTCTGGTGGCGGCACTGCTGTTCGTGCGTCGCCAGCGACGCGCCACTCACCCGTTGCTGCCGCTGGCGATCTTTGCCGAGCGGCGCTTCAGCCTGGCGCTGGCCGCTCAGGGGAGTGCCTTTATCGGGCAGGGGCTCGCCTTCGTGGCGCTCTCCTTCCTGTTCCAGCAGCAGATGGGGTTCTCTCCCCTCGAGACCGCCTGGCTCTTCACCCCCTGGCCGCTGGCGATCATGCTGGTGGGGCCGCTGGCGGGCCGGCTGGCCGACCGGGTGAACCCCTCCCTGCTGGCGTCGCTGGGCCTGCTGCTGCTGATGGGCGGCCTGTCTGCCCTGGCCTGGCTCGATGCCGAGGCCGGGGTGGTCGAGGTGCTGTGGCCCATGGCGCTGTGCGGTATGGGCTTCGGGCTCTTTCAGCCGCCCAACAACCGCGAGCTGATCGGCAGCGTGCCGCTGTCGCGCAGCGCCAATGCGTCCGGGGCCATGAGCACGTCGCGTACCGTGGGGCAGTCGCTGGGGGTGGCCCTGGTCGGCGCCTTCCTGGCCGCCGGCGTGGCGGTGCAGGCCACGCTGTGGCTCGGTGCCCTGACGACCCTGGCCGCCCTGCTGTTCAGCCTGCTGCGGATCCCGCTTGCCGCAGCCGCCCGGCGAGGATAGAGCCGCTGGGTCGCGGTGCATCGTTAGCCTTGCCTATAGCGAGTACAATGGGCGTTTCACTTCACCATTTTGGGAAGCCGCCATGAGCATCCAGTCAAGCATCGAAGAGAAGCTCCAGGCCCTCGAGCCCGCCTTTCTGCAGGTGGAGAACGAGAGCCATCGGCACGCCGTGCCGCCCAACTCCGAAACCCACTTCAAGGTGACGCTGGTCAGCGAGCGCTTCGAGGGTCTGATGCCGGTCAAGCGCCATCAGCAGCTCTACGCCCTGCTGGCCGATGAGCTGGCCGGGCCGGTGCATGCCCTGGCTCTGCACCTCTATACGCCCCAGGAGTGGCAGGCCAGCGGCCAGGCGCGCCCCGACTCGCCGGACTGCCGGGGCGGCGGCCGGTGACCAGCGAGCCACAGCGCCTCCAGTATCTGGAGGCGATGGGTCTGACCGCCTGGGTGGCGCGCTATGCGCTGCCCAATGCGCACCCCACGCCGGCCTGTGAGTGGGAGCTGCCCGAGCAGCCCCCCGAGGTCGGGCATGGTCAGCGCCTGCAGGCGCTGCTGGATGAGGCGCGGGAGCAACCGGCGGCCCCGCCGGCCGAGAGCCCGGCCCAGGAGCGCAGCGAGCGAGTGCCGCGTCCTGGCAAGGCGCGGGCGGCCCTGCTGGGCGATATGGCGCCTCCCGAGGAGGTCAGTGCCGAGACCGAGGCGTCGAGCGCGCTGGCCGAGGAGGCGCCCCGGGAAGCCCTGCGCTTCGCCTTTCAGGTGGCCTGCCTGGAGGGGCGCTGGTTGCTGGTGCTGCCGGGCGACCAGGCACCGGGGCGTCCTCAGCTGATGTTGCTCGCCAATATCCTGCGGGCCGCAGGTATCGAGTCGCCGCCCCCGGTGTTTCAGGATTTTCGCTGGCCACTGCAGGAGGGACTTCCGGTACAGGAGCCCCTGGTGGAGGCCCGGGAGGGCCTGAAGGCCTTTGTCGCCGGGGCCAGCCGGCGCGGCTGGGTGCCTGAGCGGTTACTGGTGTTCGGCCGGGACGAGGTGCTGGAGCGAGTGCTGTCGCTCGAGGGAGAGCGCTGTCCGCTGTTCGGGCTGCCCGCCTGGCAGGGGCCTTCGCTGGCCGGGCTCGCCAATGGCGCCGACGCCAAGCGCGCCCTGCTGCCCCGGTTGCTGGCCCTGGGCGAGGCATGGCGCGAGACGCAGGGGGGAGCACCGAGTGGGCAGTGAGGTGTCTGGCGACCGGCCGGTGCTGACGTCCCTGGACGAGGCCGCGCTGGAATCGCTGACGGCCCTGGAAGCCGCCCATGGGTGGGCTACCGCCGGCTCGGCGAGCCAGCTGGCGGCGACCCTGCGCTCATCGACGATATGGGTGGTTGGCCAGGTGGTCGATGATGTCGTGGTGGGGTATGCCGCGCTGGAGCGGCAGCCCTTCGAGGCCGATCTGCAGGCGATTCTGGTGGATGCTCGCTGGCGAGGGCGCGGAGTGGCGCGTCGGCTCCTGGCGGAGGTGGTCGAGCAGGCCCGAGCCTGGGGCAGCGAGCGCCTGTTGCTGGAGGTACGGGCTGGCAATGCCTCGGCCATCGCGCTCTATCGCGCGGCTGGCTTCGCGGAGGATGGCGTTCGCCGCGGATACTATCCGCCCCGGCAGGCCGGGGCGGTCAGGGAAGATGCGTTGCTGATGTCACTGGCGCTGGCGTGAGACCGGCGCGGTGGTGGCTCAGCTCTGGCTGCTGGTATCCAGCTCGTCCAGCTTGCCGAGCACGGCGGACAGACGGCTCTCCCACTCCTCGCGCTCCTGCTTCAGGCGGCTGTTTTCCTCGCGCAGCTCTTCGGCTTCCATCTTCAGCAGTTCCAGGGCCTCCACGGCGCTGGTGACCTTCTGTTCGAGCCGGTTGAAGAGTTCGATGCTCATCCTGTTCTCCTGAGGTGTCGTTCCGGGTGGTCCTGGTGGCCGAGCCGGCGCCCGCAGCGGGCGTTCCAGTCCCGCAGCGTAACGCCGAGCCCCTGGCTCAGCAAGCGTCGTCGGCCGGCGACAGGGCGGTCGCGTCGCGTCGATAGAGTCGACCATGGCTGTCGCCGGCGTGAACCTCGCGGTGCAGCCGCCAGCTGGGAGGCACCTGCGGGTCGAGCCCGGCTTCGGTTTCCAGGTAGATGAAGGCCTCGTCGGTCAGCCAGCCCGATTCCAGCGCGGCACAGCACGGCTCGGCCAGCCCCTGGCGGAAGGGGGGGTCGAGAAAGACCAGAGTGGCCGGAGAGGGCGCATCGCTCAGGAAGCGGGCGACATCGGCGTTGATGACGCGCCCCCGCGATGCGGCCCCCAGGGTGTCGAGGTTCCTGCCCAGCTGGTCGGCCACCCGGGCGTCGCGCTCCACGAAGATGGTCTCGCGGGCGCCGCGCGACAGCGCTTCCAGGCCGAGGGAGCCGGTGCCGGCGAAGAGGTCGAGCACCCGGGCGCCGGGCAGGGTGGCGGCAAGCCAGTTGAACAGCGTCTCGCGCACCCGGTCAGGCGTGGGACGCAGGCCGGGGCTGTCGAGTACCGGCAGCAGCCGGCGGCGGTAGTCGCCGCCGATGATGCGCAGGCGGCCCGCAGGGCGTCGGTCGGTGCTTCGGCGGCCGGTGGTCGTGGGCTTGCCTGAGCGGCGGGGGCGTGGGGAGCGTCGAGTCATGACGGGATTGTAACCGGCGGCTTGTCCACAGTCATGGTGGGCAGTGGTAGGATGTGACGATTCGTTCATCCGCGAGGCTGATGCTGTCCATGTTCGGTTTTTTCAAGCGCAAGAAGAAGCAGGAGCAAGAAGCGATCCGGGAGGAGCAGGAGCTCCAGGACGAGGTCGCTCCGCCCTCCGACGAGGAGGAGGGCTCCGGCCAGGGGGAGAGCTCCGATCAGGGTGAGCGCCCCGTCGACGAAGAGCGCCCCAACGAAGAAGGGCGCGTCGCCGAGACGCAGGCACGGCCCGAGTCGCACCCCGTCGAATCGTCGCCTGCCGAGGTGACAGAGGCGTCGAGCGAGGACACGGCCGCCGCCTCGGCGAGCATTGCCCCTGACCCCATCAGGCAGCAGCCTGCACCCGAGCCCGAGCCCGAGCCCGAGCCCGAACCAGCACCAGAACCCACCGTGTTGCAGGAGAAGCCTGCCGCCGGCGAGAAGAAGGGCTGGTTCGCGCGCATTCGTTCGGGGCTCGGCAAGACCCGCGCCAACCTGACCGACGGTCTGGCCGATCTGTTTCTGGGCAAGAAGCAGATCGATGATGATCTGATGGAGGATCTCGAGACCCAGCTGCTGATGGCGGATGTGGGGATCGAGGCCACCACCGCGATCATCGACCGCCTGGCCGAGCGCGTCTCGCGCAAGGAGCTCAAGGACAGCGAGGCGCTCTATCGCGCCCTCCAGGAGGAGCTGGCCCTCATGCTCGAGTCGGTGAGCACGCCCCTGGAACTGCCACCCAAGGGGGAGGGTCCCTTCGTGATCCTGGTGGTCGGGGTCAACGGGGTGGGCAAGACCACCACCATCGGCAAGCTGACCCAGCGTTTCCAGCGCGAGGGGCGCAGCGTGATGCTGGCCGCCGGCGATACCTTCCGTGCCGCCGCGGTGGAGCAGCTCAAGGTGTGGGGCGAGCGCAACCGGGTGCCGGTGATCGCCCAGCATACCGGTGCCGACAGCGCCTCGGTGGTCTATGACGCGGTGGCGGCCGCCAAGGCGCGCGGCGTCGATGTACTGATCGCCGATACCGCCGGGCGTCTGCACAACAAGGCGCACCTGATGGAGGAGCTCAAGAAGGTCCACCGGGTGATGGGCAAGCTCGATGCCAGCGCACCCCATGAGGTGATGCTGGTGCTCGATGCCGGTACCGGGCAGAACGCTCTCTCCCAGGCCAGCACCTTCAACGAGGCCGTGCCGATCACCGGGGTGACGCTGACCAAGCTGGATGGCACCGCCAAGGGGGGCATCATCTTCGCCCTGGCCAAGCAGCTGGGCACCCCGATTCGCTTTATCGGTGTCGGCGAGTCGCTGGACGACCTGCGCCCCTTCGTGGCCGGCGAGTTCGTCGATGCGCTGTTCGACCGCGAGAGGAACGACGCCCAGGGATGATCGTCTTCGAGCACGTCGGCAAGCGCTACGGTGGGCGCTTCGAGGCCCTCGCCAACCTCGACTTCCGCGTGCATCGCGGCGAAATGCTGTTCCTGACCGGCCACTCGGGGGCCGGCAAGAGCTCCCTGTTGCGCCTGATCATGCGCCTTGAGCGCCCCACCCGGGGGCGCATTCTGGTCGCCGGCCACGATATCGACCGGCTCCACCCCAGCCAGGTGCCGTTCTATCGCCGCCAGATCGGCGTGGTCTTTCAGGATCACCAGCTGCTCCATGACCGCTCGATCTTCCATAACGTGGCGCTCCCCCTGACGATCCAGGGCGTCGAGCCCCGCGAATCGGCGCGTCGGGTGCGCGCCGCACTGGACAAGGTCGGGCTGCTGCACCGTGAGAAGGCACTGCCGATCGAGCTCTCCGGTGGTGAGCAGCAGCGTGTGGGCATCGCCCGTGCCGTGGTCAACAAGCCGGCGCTGCTGCTCGCCGACGAGCCGACCGGCAACCTCGACCCCCAGCTCTCTGCCGACATCATGGCGCTGTTCGAGGACTTCAATCGCATCGGCACCACGGTGATGATCGCCAGCCACGACCTGGCGCTGATCGCGCGGTTGCAGCATCGCACCCTGCGCCTGCGCGAGGGTCGCCTGGTGGGCGACCGGGAGGCCGCATGAGTCGTCGCCCCGCGCCCTCCCCACGGGGTGCCCGCACCCACCGCACACGCTCCTCGAGCCGCCTCCGCGGCTGGTTGCGCCACCATCGGGCGATGTGTCTGGACAGTGCCTGGCGGCTGCTGCGAACGCCCGTCGCCAGCCTGGTGACCATGCTGGCCATCGCTATCGCCATGGTCCTGCCCGCGGGGCTGTGGCTGACCCTGGACAGCGCGCGACTGCTCGATGCCGAACTGACCGAGAGCGCGACCCTCACCGCCTACCTCGCGCCGGGGGTCGGCGATGGAGAGGCGGCACGCATCGACGAGGCCCTGGGCGCTCAGCCCGGCGTGGCCCGCACCCGGTTGATCACCGCGGCCGAGGGCATGGCGGAGTTTCAGCAGGCGCTGGGGCTGGAGGATGCCCTGGGGCGCCTCGATGACAATCCTCTGCCGGCCAGCGTGGTCGTCACACCCGAGGCCCCGGCACCGGAGGCCGTTCGCGCGCTGGCCGAGTCGCTGGCGGCGGTCCCCGGGGTGGAGGAGGTGCGCCTGGATCTGGCCTGGATCGAACGGCTGCGCAGCCTGGCCGAGCTCGGCCAGCGCGTGACGTTGGCGCTGGCGGTGCTGTTCGGGGGCGGTGTGCTGCTGGTGGTAGGCAATACCATCCGCCTGGCGGTGGAGAGCCGTCGCAAGGAGATCGAGGTGGTCACCCTGATCGGCGCCACCCATGGCTTCGTGCGCCGCCCCTTCCTCTACAGCGGGGCCTGGTATGGCCTGGGGGGTGGCCTGCTGGCCTGGGGGCTGCTGACCCTGGGAGGGGAGTGGCTGGCGACACCGGTCTCGGCCCTGGCGGCCAGCTACGGTGCCAGTTTCAGCCTGCCGAGGCTGGGGGTGGGCGGTTCCGCTTCTCTGGTGGGGTGTAGTATGCTACTGGGCTGATTGGGTGCCTGGATGGCGGTCAGCCGCCACCTCGCCGAGGTGAAGCCGCGCTGATGCCTGGGTGCCGTGTTGATCGACCCGTCGGGTAGACGGGGCTTGAAATTTCGCGGAACCTTACACTGTTTCTGGTGTCTTAGGTGCCGCATGCATAACGTACAATGCGTAGACACGCACGAATGGGCTGATTGAGGAGACATCCTGCACATGAGCAACAGTCTTCTTCCGGTGGGCCAACTCTCCCCGGGGCACGACCTCAACGGATATATCCGGGCGGTGACCGGCATTCCGATGCTGACCCCCGATGAAGAGAGGGAGCTGGCCTTCCAGCTGCATGACGAGGGCGATCTGGAGGCGGCGCGCCGCCTGGTGCTGTCGCACCTGCGCTTCGTCGTGCACATCGCCCGCAGCTATTCCGGCTATGGCCTGCCCCAGGCGGACCTGATTCAGGAGGGCAATGTCGGCCTGATGAAGGCGGTCAAGCGCTTCGACCCCAATCAGGGGGTGCGGCTGGTCTCCTTCGCCGTGCACTGGATCAAGGCGGAGATTCACGAGTTCGTATTGCGCAACTGGCGTATCGTGAAGATCGCCACCACCAAGGCCCAGCGCAAGCTGTTCTTCAACCTGCGCAGCGCCAAGAAGCGCCTGGCCTGGCTCAACAGCGATGAGGTCGAGGCGATCGCCAAGGATCTCGACGTCAAGCCCGAGGTGGTGCGCGAGATGGAGGGCCGCCTGGCCTCCCATGATGCCGGTTTCGATGCGGCGCCCGGCGAGGACGACGAGAGCAGCTGGCAGGCGCCGGTGCACTATCTCGATGACGCCTCCGCCGACCCGGCCGTTCAGCTCGAGGCGAGCGACTGGGAGGGGGATTCCACCCGTCGCCTGCAGCAGGCGATGGAAGGGCTGGACGAGCGTTCGCGCGACATCCTGCGGCGTCGCTGGCTCACCGAGCCCAAGGCCACCCTGCATGACCTGGCCGATATCTATGGCGTCTCCGCCGAGCGTATCCGTCAGCTCGAGAAGAATGCCATGAAGAAGATCAAGCAGCAGATCGGTGATGCCCTGGTGGCCTGACGCCCCATGGCGACACGCCTGACGTTGCCGCCGAGTCCCGCACAGAGCCCCCGCCGGAGTGTATCCGACGGGGGCTCTGGCGTTTCTGGCGGGGGCTGAGCCTACGCCGGCTGCGGGCTTTCCCTGAGCAGCTGGCTGGAGAGCAGCATCCACTGCTCCTTCCAGTGCTCGGTGGGGCGGCGCTTGAAGTCACTTCTCACGTACTGACTGATGCGCCCCTCGGCGGTGGCCAGCAGCAGGTTGGCGGCGGCGGAGGCGGGCAGAGTGGTGCGACGCCCCTCGCGCAGTTCGGCCTCGCGCAGGATCTGCTTGAGCTGGGTCTCGAGCCGTTCGAAGAGCTGATGGATACGGACTCGCAGGCGGGCGGTCTCGCCGGTGAGCACCCCGCCGTCGAGCAGTCGCGAGAGGCCGGGGTTCTTCTCGGCGAACCCCAGCAGCAGGGCAAGCAGGGCGGCGCAGCGGGGCAGCGCCTCGTGCTCCTCTTCCAGGATACGCCCGATGCGGGCAAACAGGGTCTCCTCGATAAACTCGATGAGGCTCTCGAACATGCGGGCCTTGCTGGGGAAGTGGCGATAGAGGGCGGCCTCGGTGACGCCGACCTGCTTCGCCAGGGCAGACACGGTGATGCGCTTGCCGCTGTCCTCCTCCAGCATCATGGCCAGCGCCTGGAGAATCTGATCGCGACGACTGGGGGTTGCCTGGTGCATGGTGTGATCAGCCTTCGTCGGTGATCAGGGTGCCGACCCCGGCGTTGGTGAAGATCTCCAGCAGGGTGGCGTGGGGGACCCGGCCGTCGATGATATGGGCGCTCTTCACGCCGCCCTTCACCGCCTCCAGGGCGCAGCGAATCTTCGGCAGCATGCCGCCATGGATGGTGCCGTCACTGATCAGTTCATCCACCTGAGTGGTGGTCAGGCCGGTCAGTACCTCGCCGGCGCTGTTCATCAGGCCGGCCACATTGGTCAGCAGCATCAGCTTCTCGGCGCCGAGTGCCTCGGCGACCTTGCCCGCCACCAGGTCGGCGTTGATGTTGTAGCTGTGGCCCGCCTCGTCCACGCCGATGGGGGCGATGACCGGGATGAAGTCGCGGTTGGCGAGCATGTCGATCAGGTCGGTAGAGATATGCTCCACCTCGCCTACATGACCGATATCGATGATCTCGGGGGCGGTCATCTCGGGGGACTGATGCTCCACCTTGAGCTGGCGGGCACGGATCTGGGCACCATCCTTGCCGGTCAGGCCGATCGCCTTGCCGCCGCACTGGTTGATCAGGTTGACGATGCCCTTGTTGACCAGCCCGCCGAGCACCATCTCCACCACATCCATGGTCTCGGCGTCGGTGACCCGCATGCCATTGACGAAGCGTGACTCGATATTGAGCTTGCCGAGCAGTTCGCCGATCTGCGGGCCGCCGCCGTGGACCACCACCGGATTGATGCCCACCTCCTTCATCAGCACGATATCGCGGGCGAAGGAGTCGATCAGGGTGTCCTCGGTCATGGCGTTGCCGCCGTACTTGACGACCACGGTCTTGCCGGAGAAGCGCTGGATGTAGGGCAGTGCCTCGGAGAGGACCTCCACCACCAGGCGCGGGTCACGGGTCTGTTCGGTCATTGCGGGTTCCTTGTTCATGCTTGGAGCGCCAGATCCAGCTCGGGGGCCACCTGGGCCAGGGCATCGGCGAAGCGCGCCTTGATGCGCTCGAGCGCCGAGTCACTCTTGCCCTCGAAGCGCAGCACCAGCACCGGGGTGGTGTTGGAGGCGCGGCACAGTCCCCAGCCGTCGGGGTAGTCGACACGGATGCCGTCCAGGGTGGTCTTCACGCCCTCCTCGCCGAAGTCGCCCTCCCGGGCCAGGCGTGCCACCAGATCGAACTTGGTCTCGTCGGTGACGGTGATATTGATCTCCGGGGTGCCCTTGTCCTGAGGGTAGCGGTCAAAGAAGGCGTCCGCGTCCTGTTCCTGGCGAGCGAGGATCTCCAGCAGGCGGGCGGCGGCGTAGAGGCCGTCATCGAAGCCGTACCAGCGCTCCTTGAAGAAGATGTGTCCGCTCATCTCGCCGGCGAGCAGGGCGCCCGTCTCCTTCATGCGTGCCTTGATCAGGGAGTGGCCGGTGCGCCACATCTCGGGCTCGCCACCGGCCTCATCGATCACCCGGGCCAGGTTGCCCGTGCACTTGACGTCGTAGATCACCTTGCCGCCCGGGTTGCGTTCGAGCATGTCCTCGGCGAAGGCCATCATCAGATGGTCCGGATAGATCAGTCGGCCGGAGGGCGTGATCACCCCCAGGCGGTCGCCATCGCCGTCGAAGGCCAGGCCGATGTCGGCGCCGCTCTCCTGCACCGCCTGAATCAGATCGCGAAGGTTCTCGGGCTTGCCCGGGTCCGGGTGGTGGTTGGGGAAGGTGCCATCGATCTCGGCGAACAGCGGCAGGGTCTCGACGCCGAGTCTCTCCACCAGCTGCGGGCCGAGCTCGCCGGCCACGCCATTGCCGCAGTCGACCACCGCCTTGAGCGGACGGGTCAGGCGCACGTCGGCCAGGATGCGTGCCAGATAGGCGTCACGCACGTCCACCTCACGCAGGCTGCCCTGGCCCTCGCTCAGGTCGTGCGTGGCGATACGCTCGTGCAGGGCGGTGATCGCCTCGCCCGAGAGGGTCTCGCCGCCCAGCACGATCTTGAAGCCGTTGTAGTCGGGCGGATTGTGGCTGCCGGTGACCATCACCCCGGAGGTGGCGCCGTCCAGCACGTGGGTGGCGAAGTAGAGAACCGGGGTGGGCACCATGCCGATGTCGATGATGTCGCGGCCGGTAGCGGTCAGGCCCCGCACCAGGGCGGCCTTGAGGCGCTCGCCGGAGAGCCGGCCGTCGCGGGCAACCACCACGCTGGATTCGCCGCGGGCGGCGGCCTCGCTGCCGATGGCGCGGCCGATCAGCTCGACGGCGGGCTCGGTGAGGGTGTCGTCGACGATGCCGCGAATATCGTAGGCACGGAAGATGGAGGCGGGTACGGTCTGGCTGTGTTGGGTCATGAAGCGTGCGTTCCTGTGAGCGGTGACTGGAGGCGCTGGCTGGGTCAGTGGCGGCCGGAGCTGCCGAAGCCGCCGGTGCCACGCTGGCCATTACTGTCCTGGGGGCTGCTGCTCTGGCCGGTAGCGAAGTCGTCTACCAGCTCGAGCTCGGCCTGTACCACCGGCACCAGCACGTACTGGGCCAGGCGCTCGAAGGGCTCCAGGGTGAAGTCGGCCTGACCCCGGTTCCAGACCGAGATCAACAGCTCGCCCTGGTAGTCCGAGTCGATCAGCCCCACCAGATTGCCGAGCACGATGCCGTGCTTGTGGCCCAGCCCCGAGCGGGGCAGGACCAGGCCGGCGAGGGCCGGGTCGGCGATATGAATGGCCAGCCCAGTGCGTACCAGCTCGCACTGGCCCGGGCTCAGGGTCAGGGGGTCGTCGAGCAGGGCGCGCAGGTCCATGCCGGCAGAGCCCCGGGTGGCGTAGTGGGGCAGGTAGTCGCGCAGGCGTTCGTCGAGCAGCTTGACGGCCAGGCGGGGCTTGGCATCGGGTTGGGACATCGGATGTTCCTGATACGGTTCGGGATCGTGGATCGGTTGGTGGCTCAGCCGGGAGTGGTCCGCCGCCGTGTGCTCAGCCGTCGGCTCGCTCGGCCAGGCAGGCCAGGGCACGACGCATGATCGCCTGGGCCATCTCGCGCTTCGGCTGGGGAGCGAGACTCTCCCGCTCCTCCCCCGCGGCGCCGCGCCAGAGCAGCAGGGCGGCGTTGTGATCGCTGCCGAAGCCGAGCCCCTCGCGAGAGACATCGTTGGCGACGATCATGTCGAGCCCCTTGCGAGCCAGCTTGTCGCGGGCATAGCTCGCGACGTCCCGGGTCTCGGCGGCGAAGCCGACCACCAGCGGACGCTGCGGCACCGGCAGTGTGGCCACCGAGGCGATGATGTCGGGGTTCTTGACCAGGCGCAGGGTCAGGGCATCCTCGCCCTCGACCTTCTTGATCTTGTGCTCGGCGGCCGCTTCGGCGCGGTAGTCGGCGACCGCGGCGCAGCCGATAAAGATATCGCTCTGCGGGGCGAGTCGCGCCGTCGCCTCATGCATCTCGAGCGCCGTCTCCACCGCGATCCTCTCCACCCCGGCGGGACAGGGCAGGGTCACCGGGCCGCTGATCAGCTTGACCCGGGCGCCCAGGGCCGCGGCAGCCGTGGCCAGGGCGTAGCCCATCTTGCCGGAGCTGTGGTTGGAGAGGTAGCGCACCGGGTCCAGGGGCTCCCGGGTCGAGCCGGCGGTAATGGTGACGGTCAGGCCGGAGGCCGGCGCGTGATCGGCGGCCTGCGATGAGAGCAGTGACCCGAGGATCGTCTCGGGCTCCAGCATGCGGCCGGGGCCGGTATCGCCGCAGGCCTGATCGCCGCTGTCCGGCCCCAGCAGGCGCCAGCCATCCTCGTCGAGACGGGCGGCATTGCGCCGGGTCGCGGGCTGGCGCCACATGGCCTGGTTCATGGCGGGCGCCATGACCTTCTCGGCATCACTGGCCAGGCACAGGGTGGTGAGCAGGTCGTCGGCCATGCCCGCGGCCAGGCGTGCCATCAGGTCGGCGGTGGCCGGAGCGATCAGAATGGTGTCGGCCCACTTCGCCAGCTCGATATGCCCCATGCCGGCCTCGGCCTCGGGGTCCAGCAACGAGGTGCGTACGGGCTCGCCGGTCAGGGCCTGCAGGGTCAGCGGCGTGATAAAGGCCTGGGCCCCCTCGGTCATGACGACGCGAACCTCGCAGCCCGCCTGCTTGAGCAGACGAGCGAGCAGGGCGCTCTTGTAGGCGGCGATACCGGCACTGATGCCGAGCAGAATGCGGCGGCCTGTGAGTCCGGTTCCGGATGGCGATGACATGGACAGGTTCCCGGCGAGTATCTCAGCCGCCTACCTTACCACTGGCGCCCCACCTTGCGTAGCCGAGCCGATCTCAGGGCTATCGCGGTAACGACAGGGTGGTAGTGAAAGGCGCCGGGGATAGGTCGGAGAGGGGGTCCGAGGACCAGGGGTGAGGAGCACTGCTCCGAACGGGCTGGCCATGGTTGGCCAGCACCGGACCTGCAAGCGGAGCGGGACGCGAGAGCGCCGCAGGGCCGAGGTAGCCTGCAAGGAGGTACTCGTAGCGCCCTCTCGACGGTCCGGCGCTCCGGGACCTGTCGCCGGAACAGTCTTGAGCGGTGCTGTCAGCTGCGATAGTTCTGGAGCCGCCGGCCCGGCAGGGAAGAGTGACTACACTGAGGGCCAGGCTGAGGGGGAGGGGCGAGCGATGTCGATCAAGGACTGGCCGGAGGGGGAGCGCCCCAGGGAGAAGCTGCTGGCGCTGGGTGCCGAGGTGCTCTCGGATGCCGAGCTGTTGGCGATCTTTCTGCGGGTCGGCGTGCAGGGCCGTTCGGCGGTTGACCTGGCCCGCGACCTGCTGCTGGAGTTCGGCGGCCTGCGCCAGCTGCTGGAGGCCGAGCGCGAGTGCTTCTGTGCGGCGCGGGGCATGGGGGATGCCAAGTATGTCCAGCTTCAGGCCACCCTCGAGCTGTCGCGGCGGCACCTGGCTCGAGGCGAGGCGCTCACCTCGCCGACCCTGGTGCGCGCCTACCTCTCCAGCCAGCTGCGCCACCTGGGGCATGAAGAGTTTGCCGCGCTATTCCTCGATACCCAGCACCGCGTGATCCGCTACGAATCACTGTTCCGCGGCACCCTGGACAGCGCCTCCGTCTATCCACGCGAGGTGGCGCGGCGTGCCCTGGAGCTGGGCGCCGGGGCGCTTATCCTCGCGCATAACCACCCATCGGGGGTGGCCGAACCCTCTGATGCCGACCGGCGCATCACCGACCGTCTGCGCGAGGCGCTCGGACTGTTCGAGATCCGCGTGCTGGACCACTTCGTGGTCGGGGATGGCGAGGTCGTCTCCTTCGCCGAGCGAGGGTGGCTCTAGGACATGACGCGGGGCGCGACTTGCTCTATAATGTTGCCTCGGCTGCGCATGGCCCCGAGAGACTTGAGTGAAGAGTACGGGGGCTGCCTGCCAAGCACCTGCCCACCGTCAGTCGCCTTTTGTGTCGTACTCGCCGTCGCGGGACAGATCTGTCCTTGCGCTCCGGGCTTGTCCGGTGAGGCGGTCTCTGGTATAAAGTGCAGCCTTTGAATTCCCTTGGGTCAAATGTCACGGGATCTCCCGGTTTGCCCGACAGGTTTTGAACACAACAGGTGATTGACACCTGGCCAGTGGTTGGAGGCTCCCATGTCCAAAGTATGTCAGGTTACCGGCAAGCGCCCGGTGACTGGTAACAACGTTTCACACTCCCAGCGCAAGACCCGCCGCCGGTTCCTGCCGAACCTGCACTCCCACCGTTTCTGGGTGGAGTCCGAGAACCGTTTCGTCAAGCTGCGCGTCTCTTCCAAGGGCATGCGTATCATCGACAAGAAGGGTATCGATGCGGTTCTGGGCGATATCCGCAAGCGCGGCGAAGCCGTCTAAGCGATTCGCTTCTAGCGATCCATACAAGGGGAGCAAGTAGTCATGCGTGACAAGATCAGAATGGTGTCCAGCGCCGGTACCGGCCACTTCTACACCACCGACAAGAACAAGCGGAACACTCCGGACAAGCTGGAGATGAAGAAGTACGATCCGGTTGTTCGCAAGCACGTGATGTACAAGGAAGCCAAGATCAAGTAAGTCTTGATCCTCTTCCGCAGGTGTTCAAGCCTGTTGATCTGAACCCGGCTGATCCCTCAGCCGGGTTCAGGCGTTTCTGAGGAAGCCGTAGAGCCTGTCGCCGATGCCAGAACTTCCCGAAGTCGAGACCACCCGCCGTGGCATCGCCCCGCATGTCGAGGGGCGTGAGATCGGTGAAGTGGTCGTGCGCCAGTCCCGTCTGCGAGTGCCGGTACCGGCCGACCTGGCCGAGCGACTGGTAGGCGCTCGCATCGGCTCGCTGGCCCGTCGTGCCAAGTACCTGCTGCTCCCGCTTGCCGGAGGAGACTCCGCCGGGGCGACCCTGCTATGGCATCTGGGCATGTCGGGCAGTCTGCGCATCGTGCGTCTCGGCGAGCTGCCCAGAAAGCATGACCACCTCGACCTGGTGCTCGATGATGGTGCCATCCTGCGCTATCACGACCCGCGGCGCTTCGGCTTCGTCGATTGGCTGGCCGGCAGCGTTGAAGCGGATTCGCGCCTGAGGCGACTGGGACCGGAGCCGCTTTCGGAGGCCTTCGACGGTGAGCGGCTCTACCGTCTCTCGCGAGGGCGGCGTGTCGCGGTCAAGCCCTTCCTGATGGACAACGCCGTGGTGGTGGGGGTCGGCAATATCTACGCTTCCGAGGCGCTGTTCATGGCCGGCATCGATCCGCGTAGCGCCGCCGGGCGGATTTCGGCGGAGCGCTATGCGCGTCTGGCCGCCGCGGCCAAGGAGGTGCTGGCCGCCGCCATTACCCAGGGGGGCACGACCCTGCGAGACTTCGTCGGAGGCACCGGCGAGCCCGGCTACTTCAAGCAGCGGCTCAATGTCTATGGCCGCCATGGCGAGCCCTGCCGGCGCTGTGGCGCCGAGCTGCGCCTTATCACCCTCGGGCAGCGGGCCAGTGTCTACTGTCCCCGTTGCCAGACCTGACTTCCCGGAGAGACCCAGCATGACCCTGTCCTCACTTCGCCTGAAGAAGAACGCCGACCGCCGCCTGAAGGCCGGCCACCTGTGGCTCTACTCCAACGAGATCGATACCGCGGCGACACCGCTCAAGGGCCTGGAGCCGGGCCAGCAGGTGGTGGTGGAGGCGGCCAATGGCAAGGCCATGGGCGTGGCCTACGTCAACCCCAACTCGCTGATCTGCGCGCGTCTGGTCTCCCGGGATCCACAGCAGAGTCTCGACCGCTCGCTGCTGGTGCATCGCCTCAACCAGGCCCTGGCGCTTCGCCAGCAGCTGTTCGCCGTCCCCTACTACCGCCTCGTGCACGGCGAGGGCGACCTGCTGCCTGGGCTGGTGATCGACCGCTTCGGCGATACGCTGGTGGTGCAGCTCAATACCGCCGGCATGCAGGCGGTGCTGCCCGAGCTCCTCGACGCCCTGGACAAGGTGCTTTCACCCGCGAACGTGGTGCTGCGCAACGACACCTCGGGACGCCGTCAGGAGGGCCTGGAGCGCTCCGTGGAGGTGGTCAAGGGCGACGTGGGCGACCCCGTGCCGCTGGAGGAGAATGGCGTGCGCTTCTCGGCTCCGGTGCTAGATGGCCAGAAGACCGGCTGGTTCTATGACCACCGCGTCAACCGCGCCTGGCTCAATCAGTTCGTGGCCGGCAAGCGGGTGCTGGACCTGTTCAGCTATGTTGGCGGCTGGGGCGTACAGGCCGCGGCTCATGGTGCCCGGGAGGTGCTCTGCGTGGATGCCTCGGCCCCGGCGCTGGAGCGGGTGGCCGACAATGCCGCGCTCAATGGCCTGCACGAGCAGGTGTCGGTGGGAGAGGGGGATGCCTTCGACGTTCTGGCGGCTCTCAAGGCGGAGGGCGAGCAGTTCGATGTGGTGATCCTCGACCCGCCTGCCTTCATCAAGAAGCGCAAGGATATCCCCAACGGCGAGCGCGCCTACGGCAAGCTCAATCGTGAGGCGATGCGCCTGCTGGGCCGCGATGGCCTGCTGCTCTCGGCATCGTGCTCCATGCACCTGGCCCCGGAGCGGCTGGTCGACGTGGTGCGTGGAGCGGTGCGTCATCAGGATCGTCATGGCCAGATTCTCTTCCAGGGCCATCAGGGACCGGATCATCCGGTGCATCCGGCGATTCCCGAGACCAGCTACCTGAAGGCGCTGGGGGTGCGGGTCTTCCGTGACTGACAGGATGGGCGAGTCGGTGCGTGTCTTTGCCCACAGCAATGCGCTGCTGGTCAGCCATGTGTATAACCTGCTCGAAGCGGCGGGCATCCCCGCGGAGTTGCGCAATATGACCCTGGGTGGCGGCGCCGGTGAGCTGCCGCTCGGGGAGTGCGAGCCCGAGGTGTGGGTGAAGTCGCATAATCGCGAGCGTGCCGACGCCCTGATAGGCGATGCCCTGGCGGGCAGGAGCGATGCCGCGGCCTGGCACTGCCCGGGCTGTGGCGAGCCCCTGGAAGGGGTCTTCGAGGCCTGCTGGAAGTGTGGAGCAGGGCGCCTCTGAGGGCGAAGGTGCGAGGGCGGGCCCAGAGCCTGGTCGAGCCCTTTGCCACACGCTGCCGCTTATGCCCTCGGCTATCGGTCATCGGTCATCGGGGATAGGGGATAGGGGCGGCGTCTGACCCTGGTCGCCTTGTGGGGGCCTGCGCGTTACCATAGCGACCATTTACGAACCGCAGAGTCCGCTTTCCATGAGTGCAGCTTCCGAGAAGATCCGCGTCCTTACCGGCATTACCACCACCGGTACCCCCCACCTGGGTAACTATGTCGGTGCCATCAAGCCCGCCATCGAGGCGAGCCAGGACCCGGGTGTCCAGTCCTACTACTTCCTGGCCGACCTGCATGCATTGATCAAGTGTCAGGATCCGCGTCGGGTGCAGGAGTCGCGCCTGGAGATCGCCGCCACCTGGATGGCGCTCGGCCTGGACACCGATAACGCCATCTTCTACCGGCAGTCGGACATTCCCGAGATCCCCGAGCTGACCTGGATGCTCACCTGTGTCTGTGCCAAGGGGCTGATGAATCGTGCCCATGCCTACAAGGCGGCGGTAGCCGAGAACGAGGCGGCCGGCAACCAGGACCCCGACAAGGGCATCACCATGGGCCTGTTCGGGTACCCGGTGCTGATGGCCGCCGATATCCTGATGTTCAACGCCAACCGGGTGCCGGTGGGGCGTGATCAGATCCAGCATATCGAGATGGCCCGTGATATGGCGGGTCGCTTCAACCATCTCTACAAGGGACAGTACTTCACCCTGCCCGAGGCGGTGGTGGACCAGAAGGTCGAGGTGCTGGGTGGTCTGGACGGACGCAAGATGTCCAAGAGCTACAACAACACCATTCCGCTGTTCGTTTCCGAGAAGAAGCTGCAGAAGCTGGTGCGCAAGATCAAGACCAACTCGCTGGAGCCCGGCGAGCCCAAGGATCCGGATACCTGCACCCTGTTCCAGATCTACTCCGCGTTCGCCACGGCCGAGGAGACGGCGGCCATGCGCGAGGAGTATGCCGGTGGCATCGGCTGGGGCGAGGCCAAGAACCGTGTCTTCGAATACCTCAACGACCATCTGCGCGAGCCTCGCGAGCGCTACCAGGCGTTGCTGGAGGATCCGGGGCATATCGAGCAGGTGCTGCTGAAGGGGGCCGAGCGCGCTCGGGCCGAGGCGGCGCCTCTGATGGACCGCCTGCGGCAGGCGGCAGGACTGGGTCGCTTCGTCTGATGCCGCCTCGGCTGCGGTGATAGGACGGGCGCCTGATGGCGCCCGTCATTCGTTCGAGCCTTTAATTACTTTTTGGTATCAATTTCTTCTTTTAAATACTTTTACGCGATTTAAGGGGCCCGTTATCCTGACGGGTTTGCGGGCACCCTGTCCCGTGATGTCCATCTCCCCGTGATGCTCCTCTGCCTCCGAGTGAACCTGCCATGAGTGAATTCGCCTTGACCCGACCCAAGCGACTCTCCCTTCCCGCCGTGGCGGCCGGGGCCCTGCTGCTGGGGGCCCTGGTCGTGGGCACCCTCTTCGGCGCGCGCCTGGGGGGGCTGATGGTGGTTGGCGGCCTGCTGGGCATGGTGCTCTACCATGCGGCCTTCGGCTTTACCGCCGCCTGGCGGGTCTTTATCACCGAGCGGCGAGGCCGTGGCCTGCGCGCGCAGATGGTGATGCTGGCCATCGCGGTGTTGCTGTTCTTCCCGGCACTGGGGGCCGGCAGCCTGTTGGGTCAGCCGGTCTATGGCTTCGTGGCACCCATCGGCGTATCGGTGGTGTTCGGGGCCTTTCTCTTTGGTGTGGGCATGCAGCTGGGGGGTGGCTGTGCCTCCGGCACCCTGTTTACCGCCGGGGGCGGCAATGCGCGCATGATGATCACCCTGGTGTTCTTCATTATCGGCTCGCTGATCGGTACCGCCCACTTCGGCTGGTGGCAGAGTCTGCCGGCACTCCAGCCGGTGTCGCTGGTCAAGACCGCGGGCACCGGGGGGGGAATGGCGATCAGCCTGGCGCTGTTTGCGGCCATCGCCGCCTTTACGGTGGTGATGGAGAAGCGCCGGCACGGGCAGCTCGAGCGGGCAGCGAAGATCGATGTCGGCAATCGACGCTGGCTTCTCGGTCCCTGGCCACTGCTGGCGGGGGCCGTGGCCCTGGCGCTGCTGAACTTCGCCACCCTGGCCCTGGCCGGCCGCCCCTGGGGCATCACCTCCGCCTTCGCCCTGTGGGGCGCCAAGGGCTTCACGGCACTGGGGGGAGATGTCAGCCAGTGGGGCTACTGGCAGTCCTCGTGGAATGCCGCCGCCCTGGAGGCCACGATCTGGCGTGATATCACCAGCGTCATGAACATCGGCCTGATGCTCGGTGCCTTGATCGCCGCCTCGCTGGCCGGCCGTTTCGCCCCCAGCTTTCGCATTCCCCTGCGCTCGGTGCTGGCTGCCGTGATCGGTGGCATCATGCTCGGCTATGGTGCTCGTCTGGCCTTCGGCTGCAATATCGGCGCCTACTTCAGCGGTATCGCCTCCGGCAGCCTGCACGGCTGGGTGTGGCTGGTGGCGGCCTTCGCCGGCAACATGCTCGGGGTGAAGCTGCGGCCGTTCTTCTTCAAGGCATCGGCCTCATCCATCGCGCCGGTCAAGGGAAGCTGACGGCACCGCAGGCACTTTCGGGGTGGGTTCCATGGGAGGGGGCGGTGGTTGCGTCATGGTGGGCCTCTCTCATCACGTGTGGTGGCCCGAATGGAGTTGGCACTCTGTCATGAGTGTGATTATTCTAAATTAACAATAATGACTCCCGTGGCTAGCGCGCCACTCCAATGAAAGGAACCGACGATGTCGATTCAACGCTGGCTACTGGCTCTCTTCCTGATCCTGTTCGCGGTGACCGCGCAGGCGCGGGACTACTATGTCGATATCACCAATGACACCGGCTACACCATCTACTACCTCTATGTCAGCCCCGGGAAGTCGACCTCCTGGGAGGAGGATGTGCTGAGAGACGAGGTCATGCTCGATGGCGCCTCGCGTCGGGTCACGCTGACCGGGTACAAGAGCCCTGTCTTCGACATCAAGCTGGTCGACTCGGACGGCGACTCCTATACCTTCTGGGGTGTCGATGTATCGCGTCGCGACCTGGTGGTAACCCTCGACGACCTCGACTGAGGCTCAGTCTGGTCGCCAGGGTTTAGCAACCCGGCATTGAGCGCCCCGGTCTTGGCCGGGGCGCTGCCGTTTCGTGCATGGTAGAGTATTCGAGGGGTGCCGACAGGGTGCCCCAGGCCTGTTCCCGTCAACCGATCGAGAGCTGAGATGACCACCGAATCCAAGCGCCCCTTGTATATTCCCTATGCCGGCCCGCCGCTGCTGGAGATGCCGCTGCTCAACAAGGGCAGCGCCTTCAGTCAGGAAGAGCGCATCGAGTTCAACCTGATCGGCCTGTTGCCGCAGTGTGTGGAGTCCATCGAGGAGCAGCTGGAGCGGGCCTACCGACAGTACCAACAGTGCCAGACCGATCTCGACAAGCATATCTACCTGCGCGCCATCCAGGATGACAACGAGACCCTCTATTATCGACTGGTCTCGGAGCACCTCGAGGAGATGCTGCCCATCATCTATACGCCCACGGTGGGCAAGGCGTGTCAGGAGTTCTCCAATATCTATCGCAACCACCGGGGGCTGTTCATCAGCTATCCCGATCGTGACCGGATGGATGACATCCTGCGCTCCGCCACCAAGGAGAAGGTCAAGGTGATCGTGGTCACCGATGGCGAGCGCATTCTTGGCCTGGGGGATCAGGGTATCGGTGGCATGGGGATTCCGATCGGCAAGCTGTCGCTGTATACCGCCTGTGGAGGCATCAGCCCCGCCTATACCTTGCCGATCATGCTCGATGTGGGGACCAACAACCAGGCGCTGCTCGATGACCCGATGTACATGGGGTGGCGCCACCCGCGGATCTCCCAGGAGGAGTATGACGCCTTCATCGAAGCGTTCATCGTGGCGGTGAAGCGGCGCTGGCCGGGGGTGCTGTTGCAGTTCGAGGACTTTGCCCAGGCCAATGCCGTGCCGCTGCTGACGCGCTACCGCGATGAGCTGTGCTGCTTCAACGACGATGTCCAGGGGACCGCCGCGGTGGTGGTAGGCACCCTGATGGCGGCCTGCAAGGCCCGTGGTGAGGGGATCACCCAGCAGCGTGTGGTGTTCGTGGGAGCGGGCTCCGCCGGCTGCGGCATCGCCGAACAGGTGGTGGTGGCCATGCAGGCGGAGGGGCTCTCCGAACGGGAGGCTCGCGACCGTATCTACATGGTCGACCGGGAGGGGCTGGTCACCGACGACCAGGACTGGTTGCGCGATTTCCAGAGCCGTCTGGCCCACGGTGCGGCCCTCACCGAGGGCTGGAGTGGCCAGGATCTGGTCGAGACGGTGCGACGGGTCAAGCCGACGGTGCTGATCGGGGTGTGCGGGCGGCCGGGCATCTTTACCGAGGAGGTGGTGCGTACCATGCACGCCTGCTGCGAGACGCCGGTCATCATGCCACTCTCCAACCCCACCTCCCAGGCCGAAGCCTTGCCCGAGGATGTGATTCGCTGGACCGATGGGGCGGCGCTGGTCGCGACCGGCAGTCCCTTCGCCCCGGTGGAGTACGAGGGGCGCACCATTCCCATCGCCCAGTGCAACAATGCCTATATCTTCCCGGGGATCGGCCTTGGGGTGATCGCCGCCGAGGCTCGGCGAGTGACCGACGACATGTTGATGGCAGCCTCGCGAGCGCTGGCGCGCGAGGCGCCTATCGTCAAGGAGGGCAGGGGCGCGCTGCTGCCACCGCTGAGCACGATTCGCGAGCTCTCCAAGGCGATCGCCTTCGATGTGGCCGGTCAGGCCCAGGGCGAGGGCATGGCGCTGAAGACCAACGGCATCAAGCTGCGCGAGGCCATCGAGCGCAACAGCTGGACCCCGGAGTATCGGCGCTATCGTCGCCGCTCCTTCTAGGCCAGCAGCGCCGACTCAAGCGCTCTGAGCCAAGAGGTTGTTCGACATCTGACGCTCGAAACCAATAAGCCCCGCCGGATATTCCGGCGGGGCTTATTGAAGTCTGTTTCAACTGGGGAAGCTCAAGGCTAATTCGGCGACAGGCCCCGGGGCGCCGGACCGTCGAGGGGGCGCTGTGAACCCGTCCCTGGGCGCTACCGATGCCCTCCCTGGCATAGGACCCCCTCTATGGCCTGTCCCCGACGCCTCTCGCCTAAGTGCTATCAGGCCGAACCGATCATCTTGCGCAGCACATAGTGCAGGATGCCGCCATGGCGGTAGTACTCCAGCTCGTTGGCGGTATCGATGCGGCACAGCGCCTCGATGTGCTTCTCGCCCTTGTCGCTCTTGATGGTCACCTTGACGCTGCTGCCCGGGGTGAGCTCGGAGAGCCCTGCGATGGAGATCTGCTCATCGCCGGTGAGCCCCAGCGACTGGCGACTCTCGCCCTCGGGGAACTGCAGCGGCACCACGCCCATGCCGATCAGGTTGGAGCGGTGGATACGCTCGTAGGACTCGGCCAGTACCGCGCGGACGCCAAGCAGGCGCGTCCCCTTGGCGGCCCAGTCACGACTGGAGCCGGTGCCGTACTCCTTGCCAGCCACCACCACCAGCGGAGTTTTCTCCTGCTGGTACTTCATGGCGGCGTCATAGATCGCCATCTGTTCGCCGGAGGGCACATGGCGTGTCTCGCCGCCCACCACGCCGTCGAGCATCTCGTTCTGGATGCGGACGTTGGCGAAGGTGCCACGCATCATCACTTCATGGTTGCCGCGCCGTGAACCGTAGGAGTTGAAGTCCACCGGCTTGACCCCGTGCTCCTGCAAGTAGCGACCGGCGGGACTGTCGGGCTTGATGGCGCCGGCCGGCGAGATATGGTCGGTAGTCACCGAGTCACCCAGCATGGCCAGGATACGGGCGTCCTTGACGTCCTCCACGACATCGGGCTCTCGCTGCATGCCGTCGAAGAAGGGCGGATGCTGGATATAGGTGGAGTCCGTCGACCACTGGTAGACCTTGCTCTGGGGCACCTCGATGGCCTTCCAGACCTCGTCGCCGTCGAAGACCTCGGCATACTGCTTGCGGAACATCTCGGTGTTGACCCGCTCCACCGCTTCGGCGATTTCCGCCTGGCTGGGCCAGATATCCTTGAGGTAGATCGGCTCACCGTCCTTGCCGGTGCCCAGCGGTTCGCGGGTCAGGTCGAGCTGGACGTTGCCGGCCAGGGCATAGGCCACGACCAGGGGCGGTGAAGCCAGCCAGTTGGTCTTGACCAGCGGGTGCACGCGACCCTCGAAGTTGCGGTTACCGGAGAGGACCGAGGCCACGGTGAGGTCGGCCGTATTGATGGCCTGCTCAATGGGCTCCGCCAGGGGACCGGAGTTACCGATGCAGGTGGTGCAGCCATAGCCCACCAGGTTGAAGCCGAGGGCGTCGAGGTCCTCCTGCACGCCACCGGCGGCCAGGTAGTCGGTGACCACCTTGGAACCCGGCGCCAGCGAGGTCTTGACCCAGGGTTTGGTGGCTAGCCCCTGCTCGCGGGCCTTGCGGGCCAGCAGGCCGGCAGCCATCATCACGCTGGGGTTGGAGGTGTTGGTACAGGAGGTGATGGCGGCGATCACCACATCGCCCGGGTTGAGCTTGAACTGCTCCCCGTCGAGGTCGACGTCCTGGCTGTCGGCATGCTCGAAGCTGCGCTCCACGCCCACCGCGGTCTGCCCGCCTTCGGAGAACAGGCGGCCCTTCTCCACGGATGCGGCCTGCTTGACGCCCGGCTCGGTGGTTCTGGCCTCCGTGTCGTCCTCGAGCAGCGCCTCGAAGGTCGACTTCATGTCGGAGAGGGCCACGCGATCCTGCGGGCGCTTGGGGCCGGCCAGGCTGGCTTCGACCTCGGTCATGTCCAGCGCCAGGGTGTCGCTGAACACCGGCTCCTCGCCGGGCTCGCGCCACAGACCCTGGGCCTTGCTGTAGGCCTCCACCAGGGCGATCTGAGCATCGTCGCGGCCGGTGAGGCGCATATAGGTCAGCGTCTCGTCGTCTACCGGGAAGAAGCCACAGGTGGCGCCATACTCCGGTGCCATGTTGGCGATGGTGGCGCGGTCGGCCAGTGGCAGGTCCTTGAGGCCGTCACCGTAGAACTCCACGAACTTGCCCACCACGCCGTGATTGCGCAGCATCTGGGTCACCGTGAGCACCAGGTCGGTGGCGGTGATCCCCTCGCGCAGCTTGCCGGTCAACTTGAAACCGACCACCTCGGGAATCAGCATCGAGACCGGCTGGCCCAGCATGGCGGCTTCGGCCTCGATACCCCCCACGCCCCAGCCAAGTACGCCGAGGCCGTTGATCATGGTGGTGTGAGAGTCGGTACCCACCAGGGTGTCGGGGTAGGCGAGGGTCTTGCCGTCCTGCTCCCTGGTCCACACCGTTCTGCCCAGGTACTCGAGGTTGACCTGGTGACAGATGCCGGTGCCCGGTGGCACCACACGGAAGTTGTCGAAGGCCTCCTGGCCCCAGCGCAGGAACTCGTAGCGTTCGCGGTTGCGCTCCATCTCGATGGCCACGTTATCCTTGAACGCGGAGGGGTTGCCGAACTTGTCCACCATCACCGAATGGTCGATGACCAGGTCCACCGGGGAGAGCGGGTTGATCCGTGCCGGATCCTCGCCCAGGCGCTCGACGGCCGCACGCATGGAGGCGAGGTCGACCACCCCCGGCACGCCGGTGAAGTCCTGCATCAACACACGGGCCGGCCGGTAGCCGATTTCGCGGTCGGAGCGTCCCTCCTGCTGCCAGTCCACCAGTGCCTGCATGTCCTCCCGGGACACGCTCTCGTCATCGGCAAAGCGCAACTGGTTCTCGAACAGGATCTTGAGGGTCTTGGGCAGGCGCTCGACGCTTCCCAGCGCCTCGGCTGCCTTGGACAGGCTGTAGTAGTGGTAGGTCCGGCCTGCGGCCTCGAGGCTCTGCAGAGTATCGGAAAAAGAGTCGGTGCTCATCGAAATCCTCCCGTCGGAGTGTGAACGAACCTTCCTGGTACGCCTTAATGTATATGGTCATGATAGGCAGGCTTTTCAACTGCTGCCCGGAGGTGCTTGAAATGTTCGCCGGGTGTCGCCATCTCATTTCATCTGTGTCAGCGTTGCGCAAGCGCCGGAAAGTCATGCGCCAACCCTTGCTTTCATGACAGGCCGAGCACGGCCGGGGAGTTCCCATGCATGAAGAGGCACTGACCCCGCGGCGGGTGCGTTGTCCCTACTGCGATGCCCCCTTCGATCTGCTGCTGGATGCCTCCCAGGGCAGCCAGATCACCTGGGAGGATTGCCACGTCTGCTGTGCGCCTATCCAGGTACGCATCGAGGCCGACCCCGGCGATCCCGAGGTGCTGACGGTGGTGCTGGGCCGCGACGACGAGGTGCTCTAGCGACGCGCGACAGGGCTGCCTCGATCGGGGCACACCGACCCTAGAAGGCGGCGTGGCTGTTACAATGGCGCCACTCTATTTCGAACGTTACTGCACGAGGTCTTTCCATGAGCGATGTGCGTCATGAGCGCCTGATCATTCTCGGTTCCGGTCCGGCGGGGTATACCGCCGCCGTCTATGCGGCCCGCGCCAACCTCAAGCCGCTGCTGATCACCGGCATGCAGACGGGTGGGCAGCTGACCACCACCACCGATGTGGACAACTGGCCCGGCGATGATGCCGGCGTACAGGGACCCGAGCTGATGGAGCGCATGAAGCGCCACGCCGAACGCTTCGATACCGAGGTGCTGTTCGACCATATCCACGAGGTGGAGCTGCGTGAGCGCCCCTTCACCCTGAAGGGCGACAACGGCACCTATACCTGCGATGCACTGATCATCGCCACCGGCGCCAGCGCCCGCTATCTGGGGCTGGAGTCCGAGCAGAAGCTGATGGGCCAGGGCGTGTCGGCCTGTGCGACCTGCGATGGCTTCTTCTACCGCAACCAGGAGGTGGTCGTGGTCGGTGGCGGCAATACCGCCGTGGAGGAGGCCCTGTATCTGGCCAATATCGCCTCGAAGGTTACCCTGGTGCACCGTCGTGACAGCCTGCGTGCCGAGAAGATCCTGCAGGACAAGCTGTTCCAGAAGGCCGAGGAGGGCAAGGTGGTGCTGGAGTGGAACCACACCCTGGAGGAGGTGCTGGGCGACAACAGCGGCGTGACCGGTGTGCGTCTGGCCTCCACCACGACCGGCGAGACCAAGGAGCTCGCGGCACCGGGCGTGTTTATCGCCATCGGCCACAGCCCCAACACCGGCATCTTCGAGGGGCAGCTGGAGATGAATGGTGGTTATATTCGGGTCCGCTCGGGCCTCGACGGCAACGCCACCGCCACCAGTGTGCCGGGCGTGTTCGCCGCCGGCGACGTGATGGACCATGTCTACCGCCAGGCGGTCACCTCCGCCGGCAGCGGCTGCATGGCCGCCCTGGATGCCGAGCGCTACCTCGACGAATTAAGTTAGTAGCCGGAAGAGCGTCGCTTCGCTACTGGAAGCTGCAAGAAAAGGCTTATCCCAGTGCTGGTGGAGGCATGCTGTTTTCCAGCTTCCAGCTTCCAGCTTCCAGCTTCCAGCTTCCAGCTTCCAGCTTCCAGCTTATGGCTTAGCGCGAAGCGGCCTGGTGGTACGGCGTCGCGGCTTTCCCGGTGACAGGCCGGTTCGGGGGCGCTGTGCCCCCCTCCCTGGGCGCTACCTCGGCCGTCCATGGTCCTCGGACCCCCTTCCGGCCTGCCCCCGGCGCCGCTCACCCTGTGGTGGCGCTACGCTTTCCTTGCCCCTTGCCCCTTGCCCCTTGCCCCTTGCCCTTTGCCCTTTGCCCCTTGAGGCTAATAGTGAGGCGGTAGCTCGTCCTCGGCGCTTGGTGCCGCCGCATCTCCCTCCTGCAGTGCCTGCTGCTGCTCGCGAATCTTCCGCTGCATCAAGTCATTGATGCGCTCCAGCCTGGTCAGGCGTGTCTCCTGGGCGGCGACCGCCTGGTCCAGGGTGTCCAGCCAGTGTTCCTGGTAGGCGATACGGCTCTCCAGTGCGGTGAGGCGCTCGTCAAGGGTGTCGGACGTGTGGGTCGTGCTCATGCTAGAATCCTTGCGCTGCGTGCCACCGTTCATCGTGGCACCTTCCTCGTGGTTATCAATATCGTTCATTGCCAACTAGAGAGTCATTCGAGCCCATGAATCGCAAGCTCATGTTTCGCTGTAGTCTGATCAGTCTGCTGCTCGCTGCCCCGGCGCCGTTGCTGACCGCCCTGTTTATTCACCTGGCCGGCGGCGCCTTGTCCGAGGCGCTGTTCGACAGCCTCCGGCTAGGCGGCGTCGCGGTGGTCTATGCTGCCTCGGCCCTGGCGGTTTTCCTGGTGCTGCTGGTCGCCACCCTGGCAGTCAATGCCCTCAGTCCCCAGCTGGTCAACCTGGCCGAGATCGAGAGCGATGACCGTGAGCTCGGTGAGGTGAAGTGGTTCAACGTCAACAAGGGGTATGGCTTTATCACTCGCGACAGCGGCGAGGATGTCTTCGTTCACTTCCGGGCCATTCGTGGCCGCGGTCACCGCACCCTGGCCGAGGGCCAGAAGGTCCGCTATTACGTGGTGGAGAACGAAAAGGGGTTACAGGCCGACGATGTCACGGTGATTACCTGAATCGCAGCGCCACCGGCCGGCTCCGGGGCGCCCTGCACTCACACCTGTAGTACTCAGGCCCTTGGTGCTTACGCCTTTGAATATCGCCCCGCAGCCGCGGGGCGATGTCGTTTCGGGCTACCGGCCGGAGTCGGGCCAGTGGATCTCTGCTTCACGCCCGTCGGGGAGCACCTGCAGGAAGCGGTCGGGCTCGTCGCCGAGTTGCCAGCCGCCCAGCGAGCAGCGCACCTCGCCGCCCAGGTGGCGGGCGGTGGAGCGCGCGCAGGCCGCGTCATTCGACCAGGGAGTCTGGGCGCTATCGAACCAGAGACTGGCGAAGCCGTCGGCGGCACGCTCCACCAGCAGCACCGGGATCTCGTTGCCGGCGAGCTGGCCACGGGTGCGCCACTTGCCCTTGCCGGCCGGGGCCAGAGGATCGGCTCCGATGGCCTCGCCCAGCCACGCATTCAGTGCCTCCACGGGGGCCTTGGCCAGGTAGATCTCGATATCGGGATAACGGGGTTCGCTGTCAGCTGTCATGCAAGCCTCAGGGTCGGGCACTGCCGTTGATGAACAGGTGCTTCATGATCGCTTCATAGATGCGGCTCAGCTCGTCCAGGTCGCTGGCCCGCACCCGCTCGTTGACCTGATGGATGGTGGCATTGAGGGGGCCCAGCTCCACCACCTGGCTGCCCAGGGTAGCGATAAAGCGTCCATCCGAGGTGCCACCGCTGGTGGAGAGCTCGGGGGTCTGGCCGGTGATCTCCTCGACGCCGCGTACGCTGGCTTCCACGAGTTCGCCCTCGGCGGTGAGGAAGGGCTCGCCGTTGAGGGTCCAGTCCAGTTCGTAGTCCAGGCCGTGGGCGTCGAGAATCGCCGCGGTGCGCGACTTGAGCTGCCCGTGGGTCACCTCGGTGGAGAAGCGGAAGTTGAACACCACCTCCACCTCGCCGGGGATAACGTTGGTGGCGCCGGTACCCGAGCGAAGGTTGGAGATCTGGAAGCTGGTCGCGGGGAAGAAGTCGTTGCCGTCGTCCCAGTGCTCCCGGGTCAGCGCATCCAGCGCAGGCATGGCCTGATGGATGGGGTTGCGCGCCAGGTGAGGGTAGGCCACATGGCCTTGCACTCCCTTGATATGCAGCACGCCGCCCAGGGAGCCACGGCGACCGTTCTTGACCACGTCCCCCAGGCGAGCGGTGGAGGAGGGCTCGCCGACGATACAGTAGTCGAGCCGCTCGTGGCGTTCGCGAAGATGCTCCACCACGGCGCGCGTCCCGTCCTTGGCCGGGCCCTCCTCATCGGAGGTGATCAAAAACCCCAGTCGGCCGTGGTGATCGGGGTGGTCGGCGATAAAGCGCTCCACCGCGGTGATCATGGCCGCCAGGCTGCCTTTCATGTCGGCGGCGCCTCGGCCTCGCAGCATGCCGTCGTCATCGATGCATGGCGTGAAGGGGGGGGTGTCCCAGTGGGTGTGAGGGCCGCTGGGCACCACATCGGTGTGGCCGGCGAAGGCCAGCAATGGACCGTGGTGACCACGGGTGGCCCAGAAGTTCTCGACATCGCCGTAGGGGAGGTGTTCGATATGGAAACCGAGCGCCGCGAGGCGCTCGATCATCAGTTCCTGACACCCCAGGTCGTCCGGCGTCACCGATGGGCGTGCCAGCAGGTCGAAGGCGAGCCGCAGGGTGGGCGAGAGGCCGGCAGGATCAGTTATGGGCATGCAGTGCCTCGTTGAGCGCGATGGCGCTCTTGTTGGTCAGGCACTCGATGCGGCCGTTCTGGGAGTTGCGTCGCAGCAGCAGGTCGTCCTGGTTGGCCAGCTCACGGGCGGCCACGGTACCGGCCTCCTGGCCCTGGTCGTCGAGCAGGGTGACCTTGGCACCGGCGGTCAGGTAGAGACCCGCCTCCACGGTGCAGCGGTCCCCCAGCGGGATGCCGATGCCGGCATTGGCACCGATCAGGCAGCCTTCGCCGACCTTGATCACGATATTGCCGCCTCCCGAGAGCGTGCCCATGGTGGAGCAGCCGCCGCCGAGGTCGGAGCCCTTGCCGACCATGACCCCGGCCGAGATCCGGCCCTCGATCATGCCCGGTCCTTCGGTGCCGGCGTTGAAGTTGACGAAGCCCTCGTGCATCACGGTGGTGCCCTCGCCGAGGTAGGCACCCAGGCGAACCCGGGCGGTGTCGCCGATACGCACGCCGCCGGGAACCACGTAGTCGGTCATCTTGGGGAACTTGTCGACACAGTCGACGGAGAGGGCTCGGCCCTCCAGGCGCGCCTTGAGACGGCGGGCGGGCAGCTCCTGGACGTCGATGGCGCCCTCGTTGGTCCAGGCGATATTGCGCAGCAGGCCGAACATGCCGGTAAGGTCGAGGCCGTGGGGCTTGACCAGGCGATGAGACAGCAGGTGCAGCTTGAGGTAGACCTCGGGGACGCTCTGCGGGGGCAGGTCCTCGGCGATAAACATCGCCACCAGCGGGCGAGTGGCCGCGGCGAGGGTCTCGGCCAGCTGTGCCTGCTCGGCGTGACCGGCGGCCTTGAGGGCGCCGGCCAGCTCGCCACACTGCTCGGGCAGGAAGCTGACCGCAGCGTTACCCTCCGGGACGTCCAGCACCTGCTTGACCGCCGCGACCAGGTCGGCATCGGGCTCGAGGAGGGGGGCGGGGTAGTAGATCTCCAGCCAGTCGCCCTGGGTGTTCTGGGTGCCGGTTCCGAGTGCAAAGCTCAGCATATCGAGAGTCCTTGTAGAGTCGAGTCGTGTGTTCAGAGGGGCCGCTTAGCCCTGGAGGTCGTCGTAGTCGCCGTCGCGATAGCCCACGCGGATGTCATCGCCGGTATCCAGCAGGGGGCGCTTGAGCAGGGTGGGGTGGGCGAGCAGCAGCTCGCGGGCGCTGTTGGCATCCACCTCCCGCTTCTCCTCGTCGGACAGATTGCGCCAGGTGGTGCTGCGCTTGTTGAGCGCCGTCAGCACCGGCACCCTGTCGAGAATATGTTCGAGCAGTGGCGCGGAGAGGCCATCCTCGCGCAGGTCGTGGAACTGGTAGGGAGCGCCGGAACTGTCCAGCGCCTTGCGCGCACGGCGACAGGTGTCGCAGTTCTTGATGCCGTACAGGGTAAACATCACAGCCTCCTCTCGATGAAGTCGCGGATGCGGCGCGCCGCCTCGGCGGTGGCCTGGGGCTCGGCGACCAGCGCCAGCCGCAGGCGGCCGCTGCCGGGGTTGATGCCAGCGTTGGGGCCGTCGGGTGCGGGGCGGCCCATATAGCTGCCGGGCAGTACGCTCACGTTGGCATGGCGCAGCAGCTCCCGGGTAAAGCCCTCGTCGTCACCGCCGGGGACCGCCGGCCACAGGTAGAAGCTTGCCTCCGGGGTGGGGAACGCCAGCACCGGGGCGAGAATGCGGGTCACGGCGTCGAACTTCTCGCGGTAGGCGTCGCGATTGGCGCGCACATGGCTCTCGTCGCGCCAGGCGGCGATCGAGGCGTGCTGCACCGGCAGTGCCATGGCGCAGCCGTGGTAGGTGCGATAGCGCCTGAAGGGGGCGATCAGCCCGGCGTCGCCGGCCACGAAACCCGAGCGCAGCCCGGGCAGGTTGGAGCGTTTCGAGAGGGAGTGGAAGACCAGGCAGCGTCGATAGTCGTGACGCCCGAGGGCCGCGCAGGCCTCGAGCAGCCCGGGGGGTGGGGAGGTCTCGTCCAGATAGAGTTCCGAGTAACACTCGTCCGAGGCGATAAGGAAGTCGTGTTCGTCGGCGAGCTCGATCAGTCGCTGGAACTCGGCCAGCGGCGTGACCGCCCCCGTCGGGTTGCCGGGCGAGCAGAGAAAGACGATCTGTACCTGGCGCCAGACGTCGGCGGGTACGGCCTCGATGTCGGGGCGAAAGCCGCTTTCGGCGTTGCAGTCGAGGTAGTAGGGCTCGCCACCGGCGAGCAGAGTGGCGCCCTCGTAGATCTGGTAGAAGGGGTTGGGCATGGCCACCTTCGCCGGACGGCTGCGGTCCAGCGCCGCCTGAACGAAGGCAAACAGCGCCTCGCGGGTACCGTTGACCGGCAGCACCTGGGTGTCGGGGTCGAGGCCGTCAAGGCCGAAACGGTGCCTGGCCCAGTCGGCGATGGCCTGGCGAAGCTCGGCGCTGCCGGCGGTGGCCGGGTAGCGAGCGAAGTCGGCCTGACTCGCCTGCAGCGCCTCGAGGGCGCCGGCATAGGGGGCGTGCTGGGGCTCGCCGATGGTCAGCGGGATAGGCGCGAGCTCCGCGGGAGGCATCACGCCGGCCCTGAGGGCGGCCAGCCGCTCGAAGGGGTAGGGCTTGAGGGCGTCGAGATCAGGGTTCATGGGTGTCCAGGCGCGCCTCTTGGGCCGTGGCCGCAGGCGTCGTCGTTATGATGTGTCGTGGGGTGAACGCAAGAGGCTCGATTATAGGGAAGGCCAGGGAAGGCCTCAAACGCGCCTAGCCTGAGACATCCAGCACCTCCACCAGGCGTTCGCGCAGGCGCGCCTGGCGCTCGGGGTCGGTGAGGGGGCGGCCGGTCTTGTCGGTGATGAAGAAGACGTCCTCCACCTTCTCGCCCAGGGTGGCGATCTTGGCCGCCGAGAGGGCGATATCCTGCTCCATGAAGATGCGGCCGACCCTGGCCAGCAGGCCGGGGCGGTCCGGGGCGATCAACTCCAGCAGGGTGCGCTCGTTGGCCGGGTCCTGCTCGATGATTACCTGGGTAGGGACCTTGAAGTGCCTGAGCTGGCGCGGGGTGTGACGGGTGACGATCTGCGGGTAGTCGTCGGGATCGTCGAGCTCCTCGACCAGGTGGGCGCGGATCTCCTCCAGGCGGACCGGGTCGCGGATGGGGCGCCCCTGGTCGTCGAGCACGATAAAGGTGTTAAGCGTCCAGTCGTTGCTGGAGGTGGCGATCCGCGCGTCGTGGATGGAGAGGCCCAGCTGGTCGAGGGCGGCGGCGGTGGCGGCGAAGAGGTCATCCACCGAGCGGGTGTGGATAAACACCTTGGTGCCGCCCTCGACCATCCCCTCGGCCGGGGCGCTGAGCAGGATCAGCGGCAGCAGGCTCGCCCCGTGGGCGAGGATGCCCTGGGTCTGCCAGGCGATCTCGCTGGGGGCATACTGCAGGAAGTACTCCTCGCCCAGAGATTCCCACAGTCGCTGCACCCGCTCCATGTCGGCGCCGACCGCGGCGAGCAGCGAGAGGGCCTCGTCGCGGGTCTCGTTGACCCAGTCGTTGCGCTCCAGTGGGTTCTCCAGGCCGCGGCGCAGGGCGCGCTTGGTCTCGGCATGAAGCTGGCGCAGCAGCGAGGCGCGCCAGCCGTTCCACAGGCTGGGGTTGGTGGCATTGATGTCGGCAACGGTCAGCACGTACAGGTAGTCGAGACGCGTCTCGTCGCCGACCAGGCGGGCGAAGTCGGCGATCACGTCCGGGTCGGTGATATCGCGCTTCTGGGCCACCATCGACATGGTCAGATGCTGCTCCACCAGCCAGCTCACCAGGCGGGTATCCCGGGGGGAGAGGCCATGGCGTTCGGCGAAGGCCTCCACGTCCCGGGCGCCGAGGAGCGAGTGGTCGCCGCCACGGCCCTTGCCGATATCGTGGTAGAGCCCGGCGATCCACAGCAGCTCCAGCTTGGGCAGCTGGTGGATGATATTGGCGGCCACCGGGAAGGTCTCGCGGGCCTCGGGCTTGCGGAAGCCGTGGATGAACTTCAGCAGGTGCAGGGTGTGGGCGTCCACGGTGTAGATATGGAACAGATCATGCTGCATCAGGCCGATGGCACGGCCGAACTCCGGCAGGTACTTGCCCAGCACGCCGTAACGGTTCATGCGCCGTAGCTGACGCGCCACGTTGCCACCGGAGCGCAGCAGCTCCATGAACAGGCTCTGGTGGCGCACGTCATCGCGGTAGAGATCGTCGATCAGGTGGCGGTGATCGCGGATCTGGCGGATGGTGTCGGCACGTACCCCTTCGATGCCCGGGTGCTCGGCCATCAGCAGGAAGAGCTCGAGCAGGGCCGAGGGGCGGTCGCGGAAGACGGTTCGCGAGCGCGCCTGAATAAAGCCATCCTTGACCTCGAAGCGTTCATTGAGAGGTTCGACCGGCAGCACCTCGCCGGCATGCAGGATCGCCTCGTCGAAATGCTGCAGCAGCATGTCGTTGAGGCCCGCCAGGGCCGTGATATGGCGGTAGTAGCGCTTCATGAACTGCTCGACGGCGAGACGCTCCGGCGTGTCACGAAAGCCGAACAGTTCGGCGATGGTACGCTGATGGTCGAACAGCAGGCGGTCCTCGGCCCGGCCGGCAAGCATGTGCAGGGCGTAGCGAACCTGCCACAGGAAGGCCTGACCCTGGCTCAGGATGCGCAGCTCGGCGTCGTTCATGAAGCCGGCGGCCACCAGGTCGCTGTAGCGCTCGCTGCCGAAGTGACGCTTTGCGACCCAGCCGATCATCTGGATATCGCGCAGCCCGCCGGGCGCGCTCTTGATATTGGGCTCCAGATGGTACTCGGAGTTGTTGTGGCGCTGGTGGCGGTTGATCTGCTCCTGCCACTTGGCCTCGAAGAAGTGCTTCGCCGGCCATACGCGATCGGCGGCCAGGCGTGCCTTCATCGACTCGCGCAGCCGTTCGGGGCCGGCGACGGTGCGGCTCTCGAGCAGGTTGGTGATGACCGTGAGGTCGGCCCTGGCCTCGCGTTCGCAGTCGGCCAGCGAGCGCACGCTGTGCCCGATCTCCAGGCCGATGTCCCACAGGAAGGTGATAAAGGCCGTCAGCGGCTCGCGATAGGGCGCGTCGTCGTCGTGCTGGAGCAGCAGCAGGAGGTCGACATCGGAGTAGGGGTGCAGCTCGCCGCGGCCATAGCCACCCACGGCGAGCAGGGCCACGCCGTCATCGGGCCAGGCGTGGTGCTCCCAGGCCACCGCCAGCAGCCGATCCAGGCACCAGGCGCGACCATGGACGAGGTCGCGAATATCGGCTCCGGCGCGAAACCGCTCGTCGAGGCGCGCCTGGATCTCGCGCAGAGCGGCCTTGAAGGGCGCGATCAGCGAGTGACTGGCGGAGAGCTCCGCCCGGAAACCGTCGACGTCGAACAGAGACTCGTCCGGCGTGAAGCGGTAGTGGTGGAGCAGCATCGGCTCAGGGCTCGAGGAAGGAGAGGTCTTCGTCGCTGCGCGCGGTGAGCACCTCGACGCCGGACTCGGTGACCAGCAGGGTGTGCTCCCACTGGGCGGAGAGGCTGCGGTCGCGGGTCACGGCGGTCCAGCCATCGCGCAACACCTTGGTGCGGTAGCCTCCCACGTTGATCATCGGCTCGACGGTCAGGCACATGCCGGCGGCGAGTTCGATATCGGCCTCGGGGGCATAGCCATCGTAGTGCAGCACCTGCGGGTCCTCGTGGAAGCTGGCGCCGATGCCGTGGCCGCAGAAGTCGCGCACCACGGAGTAGCCGTTGGCTTCGGCATGCTTCTGGATGGCGCGGGCAAGCTCGGAGAGGCGCACGCCGGGGCGCATCAGCGCCATGCTCTTGTAGAGGCACTCCTGGGTGATGCGGCACAGGCGCTCGCCCTGGATATTCTCGCCGACCACGTACATCACGCTGGAGTCGCCATGGTAGCCATCGGCGGTCTTCACGGTGATGTCCAGGTTCATGATGTCGCCGTTCTTGAGCTTCTTGGCGTCGTCGGGGATGCCGTGACACACCACGTGGTTGATCGAGGTGCACACCGACTTGGGGAAGCCATGGTAATCGAGAGGGGCTGGGGTCGAGCCCAGCTCCTCGACGATAAAGTCGTGACACAGGCGGTCGATCTCGCCGGTGGAGATGCCGGCCTTGATATGGGGGGTGATCATCTCGATCACACGGGCAGCCTGGCGGCCCGCCTCACGCATCTTCTCGATCTCGTCGGGCGTCTTGATGGGTACGTTCATGGGGTCTCGGATTTGGGGGTGGAGGGCGTCCGCGATAGCCGTTCACGCGCGCGGACTGCTTCATCTCGGGCTTATTCCATGGTATAAAGCTGCGCGCCTTCCTGCAATCGTCGAGCCTTCGTGGCAGCGTGTCGTGTGATCCTCGGGTCGCCCAGCCGTGCCGGAAGCCTTCGATAGCGAGGGTGCCAATCAACATAACGCCTTGAAAACACACATGCACCGGCACATGGTCCCGGGTGCCGCAGCGTCTCCTCCTGGAGGGGTAGCGGTCGGATCCATGGGGTGCATGGAGGCCTAACCCGATATTTCAGGAGTCATCCATGGCACACGTCAATATGCGTGACCTGCTCAAGGCAGGTGCCCACTTCGGTCACCAGACCAAGTACTGGAACCCGAAGATGAGCAAGTTCATCTTCGGTGCACGCAACAAGATCCACATCATCAACCTCGAGCACACTCTGCCGGCCCTCAACGAGGCCATCGATGTGGTCGAGAAGATGGCGGCGGCGAACAACAAGATCCTGTTCGTTGGCACCAAGCGCAGCGCGAGCAAGATCATCAAGGAAGAGGCCACTCGCGCCGGCCAGCCGTTCGTCAACCATCGCTGGCTTGGCGGCATGCTGACCAACTACAAGACCATTCGCGTCTCCATCAAGCGTCTGCGTGACCTCGAGGCCATGCACGAGGACGGCACCTTCGACAAGCTGACCAAGAAGGAAGTGCTGATGGCGACCCGCGAGCAGGAGAAGCTCGAGCGGTCCGTGGGTGGTATCAAGGAGATGGGTGGTCTGCCCGACGCCCTGTTCGTGATCGATGTCGACCATGAGCGCATCGCCATCAACGAGGCGAACAAGCTGGGCATCCCGGTCATCGGTGTGGTGGATACCAACTCCGATCCGGATGGCGTCGACTATGTGATCCCCGGCAACGATGACTCCATCCGCGCCATCCAGATCTACGTCAAGTCCATCGCCGATGCCTGCGCGCGTGCCAAGGAAGGTCGTCCCGACGAGTTCGTCGAGGTGACCGAAGAGGCCGCCGCTCAGGAAAGCGACAGCGCCGCCGAGTGATCGCGGCCCGTCTGATCGACGGCGGCCGTCGGCCAGTCATGCTGCTGACAACGCTGTTGGTTGGACGAGAAGGGGGCCGCGGCCCCCTTTCTTCTCCGAGTTTTCGAAATCTCCGCCCCGGGGGTTTCGGCCCACTACCCGAGATATTCAGAGGTGACACCCATGGCAGCTATCAGCGCCTCACAGGTCAAGGAACTGCGCGAGCGTACCGGGCTCGGCATGATGGAGTGCAAGAAGGCCCTCACCGAGACCGGCGGTGATATCGAGCAGGCGATCGAGAACCTGCGCAAGAACTCAGGCCTCAAGGCCGCCAAGAAGGCCGACCGCACCGCCGCCGAAGGCGTCGTGGTGACTCGCGTGGCCGAAGACGGCAGCTACGGCGTTATGATCGAGATCAACTCCGAGACCGACTTCGTCGCTCGTGACGACAACTTCACGGCCTTCGCCGCGAAGATCGCCGACGCCTTCTTCGCCGCCAAGAGCGAGGACGTGGCCGCCGTGATGGCAGGCGACCTGGAGACCGCACGCGAGCAGCTGGTCCAGAAGATCGGTGAAAACATCGATGTGCGTCGCAGCGTGGTGGTCGAGGCCGGCGACGGCAACCTGGTCGGTGAGTACGTCCACGGTGGCCGTATCGGCGTGCTGACCAAGCTCAAGGGCGGCAGCGCCGAGGCGGCCAAGGACGTTGCCATGCACGTCGCCGCCATCAACCCGGCCGTGGCACGCCCCGAGGACATGCCCCAGGAGCAGCTGGACGCCGAGAAGGCGATCATCCTGGCGCAGCCCGATATGGCCGGCAAGCCCGAGCAGATCGCCGAGAAGATGGTCCAGGGTCGCCTCAAGAAGTACCTGGCCGAGAACAGCCTGACCGAGCAGCCCTTCGTCAAGAACCCGGATCAGTCCGTGGCCGAGTTCGTCAAGGCCGCCGGCGGCGAGGTGATCGGCTTTACCCGCTTCGAGGTGGGTGAGGGCATCGAGAAGGAGGAGGTCGACTTCGCCAAGGAAGTGATGGAACAGGCCAAGCGCAGCTGAGGTCAGAAGTTCCGCTACCGTGATGGCGTGCGCGCGAGCGCACGCCTTCGCGTATCCGGCCGGTCGAACCGGCCGCCCCGTCATGCCACCCCAGATGCCAGGAGATGTTGCCATGTCCACCGCCGAACACCTCGAAGCCCCCGCCAAGCCACGCTCTCAGAAGTCGAAGTACAAGCGTATTCTGCTCAAGCTCTCCGGTGAGGCGCTGACCGGGGATGCCGAGTTCGGCATCGATCCCAAGGTACTCGACCGCATGGCGCTGGAGATCGGGCAGCTGGTCGGCATCGGCGTCCAGGTGGGCATCGTGGTCGGAGGTGGCAACCTGTTCCGGGGTGCCGCCCTGCACGAGGCCGGCATGGAGCGAGTCACCGGTGACCATATGGGCATGTTGGCCACGGTGATGAATGCCCTGGCCATGCGTGACGCCCTGGAGCGTTCCAATATCCGTTCGCGGGTGATGTCGGCGATTCCCATGAGCGGCGTGGTGGAGCACTATGATCGGCGTACCGCCATTCGCTACCTGACCTCCGGCGACGTGGTGCTGTTCTCCGCGGGGACGGGCAATCCGTTCTTCACCACCGATTCGGCGGCCTGCCTGCGCGGCATCGAGATCGATGCCGACGTGGTGGTCAAGGCCACCAAGGTGGACGGGGTGTATGACAAGGACCCGGTCAAGTATTCGGACGCGGTGAAGTATGACCAGCTCAGCTACGATGATGCGCTGGACCAGAAGCTCGGTGTCATGGATTTGACCGCCATCTGCCTGGTGCGGGACCATGACATGCCGGTACGCGTCTTCAACATGAACAAGCCTGGCGCCCTGCTCAACCTGGTGGTGGGCGGCGAGGAAGGCACGCTGATAGACAGAGGCTGATATCGTGATCAATGACATCAAGAAGGACGCAGAGAGCCGCATGAAGAAGAGCGTCGAGGCGCTCCACGGCAACCTGAACAAGATTCGTACCGGGCGGGCCCACGCCAGCATCCTGGATTCGGTCACCGTCGAGTACTACGGCAGCCAGGTGCCCCTGAACCAGGTGGCGAACATCAATATCGAAGATGCTCGTACCCTCTCGGTCGTGCCCTGGGAGCAGAGCATGGTGCCCAAGGTCGAGAAGGCGATCATGACCTCCGATCTGGGGCTGAACCCGTCGACCGCCGGCACCAATATCCGCGTGCCGCTGCCCATGCTGACCGAGGAGACCCGCAAGGGCTACATCAAGCAGGCGCGCCACGAGGCCGAGAACTCCCGGGTGGCCGTGCGCAACGTGCGGCGTGATGCCAACGGTGATATCAAGTCCCTGCTCAAGGAGAAGGAGATCAGCGAGGACGAGCAGCGCCAGGCCGAGGAGGCGATCCAGAAGCTGACCGACAAGTACATCGCCGAGATCGACAAGACCCTGGAGTCCAAGGAACGCGACCTGATGCAGGTCTGAGGACATCCGCCCGGCCCGCTCGCGGCCGGGCGTGGCGACACACCCAAAGCGAGACCCCATGACGTCACCGCTCCCCCCCAGCGCCGGCACCTCTGTCGGCACTTCCACCGCCACCGAGCCCGGTCTGCCGCGCCACGTGGCGATCATCATGGATGGCAACAACCGCTGGGCGAAGGCTCGTGGCCTCTCCGGCGTACGCGGCCATCACGCCGGCGTCGAGGCCGTGCGGGCCACGATTCGACGTGCCGCCGAGCGTGGGATCGAGGTCCTCACCCTGTTTGCCTTCTCCAGCGAGAACTGGAAGCGCCCCAAGGCCGAGGTGAGCGCGTTGATGGAGCTGTTCCTGCTGGCGCTCAAGCGCGAGGTGAACAAGCTCCATGCCAACGGCATCCGCCTTACGGTCATCGGTGATCGCAGCGGTTTCTCCGAGACGATTCAGGCGCACATCGCCCGCGCCGAGGCCAAGACCCGCGACAACACTCGCCTGCACCTGGTGATCGCCGCCAACTATGGCGGTCAGTGGGACCTCGCCCAGGCGGCACGCCGCCTGGGCGAGCGGGTCGCCGCCGGCGAGCTCGCCCCGGATGCCATCGACGAGGCGGCCCTGGCCTCAGAGCTGAACCTCGCCGGCGTGACGCCGGTGGATCTCTGCATCCGTACCAGTGGTGAGCAGCGCATCTCCAACTTCGTGCTCTGGGAGCTGGCCTATGCCGAGCTCCACTTCACGCAGCGCCTGT
The DNA here is from genome assembly GCF_031846005.1 of Halomonas sp. LES1. NCBI lineage: Bacteria > Pseudomonadati > Pseudomonadota > Gammaproteobacteria > Oceanospirillales > Halomonadaceae > Halomonas > Halomonas sp. LES1. The sequence goes on along the minus strand of NZ_JAVRGC010000003.1, from coordinate 317,699 downwards.
GGCCCGATTTCGACGCCGATGCCTTCGATGCCGCGCTGGAGGACTTCCGGCGGCGCAAGCGGCGCTTCGGCATGACCGATGACCAGATCGACGAGGCCCAGGGTGCTTAGACAGCGCATCATTACCGCCGCCTGGCTGGCACCGCTGATGCTGGCCGGCCTGTTCGGCCTCTCGGGGGGCGCCTTCGCGGGCTTCACCGCGGCCATCGTGCTGCTGGGAGGCTGGGAGTGGACCAACCTGGCCGGTATCGCCGGGCGTGCTCGGCGGCTGGGCGTGGTCGGGCTTCTGGCCCTGGCCATGGCGCTGCTGTGGAGCAGTGGCGGCACCCAGGCCGCCTGGCCGCTCTGGCTGGGCCTGGCCGGCTGGGGGCTCAATCTCTACTGGGTCACCCACTATCCCGATCGTACGCGTCAGTGGGCCTCGTCTGCTCGGCGGCTGGCCATGGGCCTGTGGGTGCTGCTGCCGGCCTGGGTGGGGCTCAATGTGCTGCGCGAGACCGGTGGCATCTGGCTGCTGTTCGTCATGCTGCTGGTGTGGAGTGCGGATATCGGTGCCTACTTCGCCGGCCGCGCCTTCGGCCGACAGAAGCTGGCGCCACGGGTCAGCCCCGGCAAGAGCTGGGAGGGCGTGCTGGGGGGCATGGCGGCCACGCTGGTGCTGGCCCTGATATTCGCCTTCGCTCAGGCGCTGGCGCCGGTCGACGCCGTCCTGCTGGTGCTGACCACCCTGGCGGTGACGCTTGTCTCGGTGCTGGGAGACCTGCTCGAGAGCATGCTCAAGCGCCAGCGTGGCATCAAGGATTCCAGCGCGCTGCTGCCCGGCCACGGTGGCGTGCTCGACCGTATCGACAGCCTGACCGCGGCCCTGCCGTTGTTCGCCCTTCTTGCACCGGGGGTGATCTAGCATGGGCAGCGACACCCGCCAGCGTCGCCAGGGGGTTACCGTGCTGGGCGCCACCGGCTCCATCGGCACCAGCACCCTGGATGTGATCGCGAGGCACCCGGAGCGATACCGGGTCCATGCTCTGACCGCCCACCGTTCCCGGGAGCCGATGCTGGCGCTATGCCGGCACCATCGGCCGGCGGTGGCGGTGCTCGAACGCGAAAGCGATGCCTGCTGGCTCCGCGAGCGCCTGGCCGAGGCGGGCCTCTCCACCGAGGTGCGCAGCGGACCCGAAGCCCTGGTGGAGGTCGCCGAAGCCGGCGAGGCTGACGTGGTGATGTCGGCCATCGTCGGCGCCGCGGGTCTGCTGCCGACGCTCGCCGCGGTGCGGTCCGGAAAGCGGGTGCTGCTGGCCAACAAGGAGGCCCTGGTGATGTCCGGGGCGCTGTTCATGGAGGCGGTAGCGCAGCATGGCGCCACTCTGCTGCCCATCGATTCCGAACATAATGCCATCTACCAGTGTCTACCTCAGGAGCATCGCGGCGGCCTGTCTCGTCATGGGGTGACTCAGCTGCTGCTGACCGCCTCCGGAGGCCCCTTTCGGGGGTGGGCGGCCGAGGCCCTGGCCGAGGTCACCCCGGCCCAGGCCTGTGCTCACCCCAACTGGAGCATGGGGCAGAAGATCTCGGTGGACAGCGCCACCCTGATGAACAAGGGGCTCGAGCTGATCGAGGCGTGCTGGCTGTTCGATGCCTCCCCCGACCAGGTTCAGGTGGTGGTGCATCCGCAGAGCGTGATCCACTCCATGGCAGCCTACAGCGATGGCTCGGTCATCGCCCAGCTCGGCAACCCCGATATGCGCACGCCCATCGCCTATGGGCTGGCCTGGCCCGAGCGCATCGATGCCGGCGTCCAGTCGCTGGACCTGTTCTCCGTGGCGCGACTCGATTTCGAGCCGCCCGACGAGGCGGCCTTTCCCTGCCTGCGCCTGGCGCGTGACGCCATGGCGGCGGGAGGGACGGCGCCGGCGGTGCTCAATGCCGCCAACGAAATGGCGGTGGCGGCCTTTCTGGCCGGCAGGCTGCCCTTCACCGGCATCGCCGAGCTGGTGGCGAGGGTGCGCGATGCCGAACCGGTGCAGCCGGCCACCGAGCTTGAAACGATTCTCGCGGCCGATGCCCAGGCGCGGCGTGCCGCCGAGAGGCATCTGGCACGCCTGTGAGGCGAGGCCGTAACGTCATGGCGTCTACGATGTCAGGAGGAGAGTGACTTGGGCGTGATCCAGAATATCTTGGCCGTGGTCGTGGTGCTGGGTCTGCTGGTGACCTTTCACGAGTTCGGCCACTTCTGGGTGGCACGGCGCTGTGGTGTGAAGGTGCTGCGTTTTTCGGTGGGCTTCGGCACGCCGATCTGGTCGTGGCATGATCGCCACGGCACCGAGTACGCCATCGCCGCCATCCCGCTGGGTGGCTACGTCAAGATGCTCGACGAGCGCGAGGGCGATGTGCCCCCCGACGAGCTCGACCGTGCCTTCAATCGCAAGAGTGTCTGGCAGCGTATCGCCATCGTGGCCGCCGGGCCGCTGGCCAACTTCCTGCTGGCCCTGGTGGCGTACTGGATGCTGTTCGTTGCCGGCACGGTAACGGTGGCGCCGGTGATCGGCGAGGTGGCGCCCGGCTCACCCGCCGAGCGGGGCGGGTTGAGGGTCGACCATGAGATCACCGCCGTTCAGGGCGAGGCCGTGCGCTCCTGGGAGGAGATCAATCTCAAGCTGGTGGCGGCCATCGGCGAGCCCGAGGCACTCTCCATCGCCACCCGGGCGAATGCCACCGCCGAGCCGCGCGAGCACCGGGTGCCGGTAGACAACTGGCTGGTGCGACAGGACCCGCCTCAGCCGCTGGCCACGCTTGGCGTGACACCCTGGCGGCCGCCGATACCGGCGGTGCTGGACCAGGTGGTTGCGGGCGAGGCCGCGGCGCTGGCGGGCCTCGAGGCGGGGGACGAGATCCTCCGTGTGGACGGCCAGCCGGTGGATGGCTGGCGCGACTTCGTCGAGAGCGTGCGCGCCCACCCCGGTGAGCCGCTCGAGCTCGAGGTGAGTCGGGAGGGGCGGCGGCTGACGCTGACCGTCACGCCGGGCCGCCGCGAGCTGGATGGGGGCGTCAGCATCGGCTATGTCGGTGCCGGGGCGGTGCCGGTGGAGTGGCCCGAGGAGTACCGTCGCGAGATCCGCTACGGACCGGTGGCCGCGGTGGGCGAGGCCTTCTCGCGCACCGGCGAGATGATCCTGCTCACCTTCGATGCGGTGCGCAAGATGCTGGTGGGGCTGATCTCACCCTCCAACCTCTCGGGGCCGATCACCATCGCCCAGATCTCCGGCGACTCGGCGCGTGCCGGCCTGGAGAGCTTCGTCAGCTTCCTGGCCTACCTGTCGATCAGCCTGGGGGTGCTCAATCTGTTGCCGATTCCGGTGCTGGATGGCGGCCACCTGCTCTACTATGCCATGGAACTGGTGCGCGGCCGGCCGGTCTCGGAGCGCACTCAGGCCATTGGGCTGCGCATCGGCCTGGCCCTGGTGGGTGGCCTGATGCTGATGGCGATCTATTTCGATCTGATGCGGCTCTGGTAGGCACTCCCTCGCCTTGTCAGTAGACTGCACAAATGTATAAGGTGCCTGTCTGGACAGGTTTGGCAGATCAACGCGAGCGAATCGATTGCATGAAAATCAAGACCATCGGACTGGCGGCGCTGCTGCTCGCCGGGGCCAGCGTGGCCCAGGCGGAACCTTTCGACGTTGCCGACATTCGGGTAGAGGGTCTGCAGCGCATCTCTGCCGCCTCCGTCTTCAACGCCTTTCCTGTCACCGCCCGTGATCGCGTCGACGAGAGTGAACTCGCCGAGGCCGCTCGTGAACTCTTCGCCACCGGCCTGTTCGAGGATGTCAGGTTGGCGCGCGAGGGTGATGTCCTGATCATTCAGGTGGTCGAGCGCCCCACCATCAGCCGCCTCAACATCGACGGCAACCGCCAGCTCGACGATGACCAGCTACGCCAGGGCCTGCGCGAGGCGGGCCTCGACGAGGGTCAGGTCCTGCAGCTCTCCACCCTGGAGGAGATCGAGCGTGAGCTCGAGGGCGTCTATCAGGCCCAGGGCCGCTACAGCGCCAGTATCGAGACCAGCGTGCGCGAGGTCGACGAGGGGCGGGTGCAGGTCGATATCGAGATCAATGAAGGGGCGGTGGCCAAGATCCGCCAGATCAATATCGTCGGCAATCGGGCCTTCGATGACGCGACCCTGCGTGAGGTGTTCGAGCTCAACGATCGCCCCGGTCGCATCTTCGGCTGGTTCTCCAAGGATGAGTATTCGTGGGAGGCCCTGGCCGGTGACCTCGAGCGCCTGCGCTCGTTCTATCTGGATCGCGGCTATGTCAACTTCAACATTGAGTCGACCCAGGTCTCGATCAGCCCCGACAAGTCCGAGATCTTCGTCACCATCAATGTCGACGAAGGCGCCGAGTACCGCCTGGGCGACGTGCGCTTCGTGGGCGACCTGACGATCAGCGAGCGTGAGGCGCGTGAGCTGCTGAAGGTCACGCCCGGGGAGACCTTCTCGCGCAGCGACGTGACCGCCTCCAGCGAGGCGCTGCGTGCACGCCTGGGCGCAGACGGCTTCGCCTTCGCCAGCGTCGATGGCATTCCCGAGACAGGCGCCGACGGCGAGACCGTCGACCTGGTGTTCCGGGTCGACCCGGGCCGTCGCGCCTATGTGCGGCGCATCGAGTTCGTCGGCAATACCACCACCATGGATGAGGTGCTGCGCCGCGAGATGGTCCAGATGGAGGGGGCGCCGGCCTCCACCGAGGCGATCAGCCAGTCCCAGCAGCGCCTCGAGCGCCTGGGCTTCTTCAAGCAGGTCGAGGTCGAGACCCAGCCGGTGGCCGGCGAGCCCGACAAGCTCGACGTTACCTACAGCGTCGAGGAGCAGCCCTCCGGGTCGATCTCGGCGAGCATCGGCTTCTCCCAGAGTGCCGGGGTGATCTACGGTGTGGGCCTCTCCCAGAGCAACTTCCTGGGTACCGGCAACCGGGTGAATATCGGCGCCCAGCGCAGTGATACCTTCACCAGCCTCAACTTCGGCTTCACCGACCCCTACTGGACCATGGATGGCATCTCCCGGGGCTATAACCTCTACTATCGCGAGTCCGACTACGAGGACTCCGATATCTCGACCTACTCCACCGACGCCTACGGGGCGGGGATCAACTTCGGTTATCCGATCAACGAGATCACACGCCTGAACTTCGGCACCGCAGTGGAAGACCTGAGCATCAAGACCTACAACGACACGGCGTCCGAGATCAAGCGCTACGTCGATGATCAGGGGCGCGATGCCCAGGCGCTGAAGCTGACCGCCAGCTGGACCCGCAACAACCTCAACCGCGGCATCATGCCCACCGACGGCAGCTACCAGCGCCTGTCGCTGGAGACCGCGGTGCCGGGCAGCGATGCGGAGTATGCCAAGGTGCGCGCCCAGGCTCGCCAGCTCTTCGCGCTGGATGACAACCATGACTGGGCACTGAAGTTCGCCGGCGAGCTGGGCTATGCCGATACCCTGGGGGGCAGCGACCCCTATCCCTTCTACGAGAACTTCTACGCCGGCGGCCTGGGCTCGGTGCGCGGCTTCACCGGCAATACCCTGGGCCAGCCCACCACGCCGTCGGGCAATTCCACTCGTGATCGCACCCTGGGGGGGAACGTGCTGGTTCAGGGCAGCGCCGAGCTGATCTTCCCGACCCCCTTCGTGAGCGATCAACGCTCGGTGCAGAGCTCGCTGTTCATCGACGGCGGCAATACCTTCCTGACCGACTGCTACCCCGTGGAGGCGGGCGTCACCTCCAGCTGCAACTCGGGGGTCGACCTCGGTGATCTGCGCTACAGCGTCGGCCTGGGCCTCTCCTGGCTGACCCCGGTGGGCCCCTTGACCTTCAGTGTCGCCGAACCGCTCAACGACAAGAGCGGTGATGATACCCAGTTCTTCCAGTTCTCCCTCGGGCAGACCTTCTGATCCGGAGACATACTCCCTTTACCCCTGGCCGCCATCGGCGGCCCCAACAGGAGTCCACCATGCGCAAGTTGACCATTGCCCTCATCCTGCTGCTGTCCACCGCTGCCCTGCCGGCCCTGGCCGACGACGTGGCGGTGCTGGACTGGCGTCGAGCCTTGATGGAAACCGACGCGGCCCAGCGCTCCATGAGCGACCTGGAGAGTCGTGTCGGCAGCCAGCAGCAGCAGGCCCAGGCGCTCGAGCAGGAGCTCAATCAGCTGCAGCAGCGCGCCGACAGCCTGACTGAGAGCGAGCGCCAGCAGGCCAACCAGAAGGTCGCCGAGCTCAACCGTCTGATGGGTGAGGTCATGCAGGCGCGTCAGGAGTCGGAGCAGGCTTTGCTGCAGCGTGTTGAGCCCAAGCTGCAGCAGGCGGTGGAGCAGATCATCGCCCGCCACAGCATTCAGGTGCTGGTGGAGCCCCAGGGAGTGCTGCATGCCGAGAGCGACCTGCAGAACGTCACCGCCGAGGTGACCGAGATCCTTAACAGCATGCTGTAACCGCGGCGGAACCTTGCCATGACGCGAAGCGCTACCCCCAAGATGACCCTGGGCGATCTGGCCGAACGACTCGGGGCGCGCCTGGTCGGCGATGCCGGACGCCAGGTCAGTGGCCTGGCGACGCTCAACGCCGCCGGGCCGGGGCAGGTGGCCTTTCTGGCCAACCGAGCCTATCTCAAGGACCTTCCCGGCACGCGCGCCGCGGCGGTGCTGTTGCACCCCCAGCATGGCGAGAACTGCCCGGTGGATCGTCTCGAGCTCGACAACCCCTACCTGGGCTATGCCGCGGCGTCGCGGCTGTTCGACCCGCTGGTCGGCCGTGAACCGGCCGGTATCCACCCCTCGGCGGTGGTGGATCCCACGGCCACCCTGGGCGCCCGGGTCGAGATCGGGCCGCTGGCGGTGGTCGAGGCCGGCGCCTGCCTGGGCGACGATGTCATCGTCGGCCCCGGCTCGGTGGTGGGAGCCGACACCACCATCGGTGCCGAGTCCCGCCTGCATGCCAATGTCACGGTCTATCACGGCGTGGTGATCGGTCGGCGTGCGGTCCTGCACAGTGGTTGCGTGGTAGGCGGCGACGGCTTTGGCTTCGCCCACGATGGCAGTCGCTGGCACAAGATCGCTCAGCTCGGCGGGGTGGTGCTGGGAGACGACGTCGAGGTAGGTAGTGGCTCGAGCATCGATCGTGGCGCGCTGGGCGACACCCTGATCGGCGATGACGTCAAGATCGATAGCCAGGTACAGATCGCCCACAACGTGAAGATCGGCGAGCATAGTGCGCTGGCCGGTTGCGTGGGCATCGCGGGCTCCACGAAGGTGGGACGCCACTGCATGCTGGGAGGTGGCGTGGGGCTGGCCGGTCACCTGACCCTCTGCGATGGGGTCCAGGTGACGGGCATGAGCCTGGTCACCAACTCGATTCATGAGCCGGGGGTCTACTCCTCGGGCACTGGCGCCATGAGCAATGCTCAGTGGCGCAAGAACGCTGTGCGTTTCAAGCACCTGGATGATATGGCCAAGCGGCTCGCCCGGCTCGAGAAGGGGCGTGGCGCTTGAGGGCTCCGCGAGGGGCGCTATAATCCCCGCCTGACCGGCATGATCGCCGGCTCTCGCCTGCCGGGACGGCAGGCACCCCGAGACTTCAGAGGTTGTGACGATGGTAATGGACATCAACGAGATCCGTGAGTATCTGCCCCACCGGTATCCTTTTCTGCTGGTGGACCGGGTCACCGAGCTGGCCCTGGGCGAGACCATCGTTGCCTACAAGAATGTCAGCATCAATGAGCCCTTCTTCAATGGCCATTTTCCCCACCATCCGATCATGCCGGGAGTGCTGGTGATCGAGGCGCTGGCCCAGGCGTGTGGCATCCTCGGCTTCAAGACCGTCAACAAGCTGCCGGCCGATGGCTATGTCTACTACCTGGTGGGCAGTGACAACGTGCGCTTCAAGCGCCCGGTCATGCCCGGAGACAAGCTCGATCTGCGTGCCGATGTGGTGCGCGAGAAGCGCGGGATCTGGAAGTTTGCCTGCAAGGCCAGCGTGGCCGGTGAACTGGCCTGCGAGGCCGATATCATCTGCGCCGAGAGGAAGGTTGCTTGATTCATCCCACCGCCCTTATTGACCCCGCCGCCAGGCTGGCCGATGACGTCGAGATCGGCCCCTTCACGGTGGTCGGTCCCGATGTCGAGATCGGGCCGGGCTCGCGCATCGGCCCCCATGTCGTGATCAAGGGGCCGACGGTACTCGGCGCACGCACGCGTATCTTCCAGTTCGCCTCGGTGGGCGAGGATTGCCAGGACAAGAAATATAACGGTGAGCCGACACGCCTGGTGATGGGCGATGACAATGTGGTCCGCGAGGGCGTCACCCTGCATCGCGGCACCATTCAGGATCGTGGCGAGACGACCATCGGTTCGCGCAACCTGTTCATGGCCTATGTGCATGTGGGCCACGACTGCGTGATCGGCAGCGACTGCATCCTGGCCAACCAGGTGACCCTGGCCGGCCACGTCAAGATAGGCGACTTCGCGATCATCGGCGGGCTCTCCGCGGTGCACCAGTTCTGCCACTTCGGCACTCACGCCATGGCCGGCGGCGGCTCCATCATCACCAAGGACACCCCGGCCTACGTGATGATCAACGGCAACCCCGCCCAGGTGCACGGCCTCAACCTGGTCGGGCTCAAGCGCCGCGGCTTCTCCCGTGACGCCCTCAAGGCGCTGGGTGAGGCCTACAAGCTGGTCTATCGCCAGGGGCTCACCGTCGATCAGGCGCTGGTCGAGATTCGTCGCCGCTTTCAGGCTGTCGAGACCGAGGCCTTCGCCGCCTCCATCGAGGTCTCGACCCGCGGCATCGTCCGCTAGTCATGGACGGCGACGAGAGGGCCGCCGTGCAGCGTATCTACCTGGTGGCCGGCGAGCTCTCAGGCGATATCCTCGGTGCCGGCCTGATGCGTGCCCTCAAGGCGCGTCATCCCGATGTCGAGTTCCGCGGTATCGGCGGGCCGCGCATGATCAAGGAGGGCATCGATAGCCGCTTTCCCCTCGAGACCCTGTCGGTGATGGGGCTGGTGGAGGTGCTCAGGCACCTGCCTCGACTGGTCGGTGTGCGCCGCGAGCTCATGCGCGATGCCCTGGCCTGGCAGCCCGATATCATGATCGGCATCGATGCCCCCGACTTCAATCTGGGCCTGGAGCGTCAGCTGCGCGAGGCCGGGGTGACTACCGCTCACTATGTCAGTCCCTCCGTGTGGGCGTGGCGCCAGGGGCGAGTCAAGGGGATCGCGCGCTCCGTCGACGCCATGCTCACCTTCCTGCCCTTCGAGGCCGCCTTCTACGCCCGCCATCGCGTCCCGGTGGCCTTCGTCGGCCACCCGCTGGCCGACGAGCTGCCGCTGGAGAATGATCGCGCCGCCGCTCGCGCGGCACTCGAGGTGTCGGCCACCGCCCCGGTGCTCGCCGTGCTGCCCGGCTCCCGGGCGAGCGAGATTCGCTTCCTGGGCGAGACCTTCCTCGCCGCCGCCGAACGGCTATGTGCCGCGCGGCCCGAGCTGCGCGTGGTGATCCCGGCCGCGACCCCCCAGCGCCGCGATGAACTCGAGGCTCTGCTCACCGCCTATCCCGCCCTCGCCGGGCGCCTGACGCTGCTCGACGGCAAGGCCCGGGACGCCATGGTGGCCGCGGATGCCGTGCTGCTGGCCTCGGGTACCGCGGCCCTGGAGGCGATGCTCTGCCACCGACCGATGCTGGTGGCCTACCGCATGGCACCGGCCACTCACTGGCTGGCCAGAAAATTGGTCAAGACTGAGTGGATCTCGCTGCCCAACCTGATTGCCCGGGAGAGCCTGGTGCCGGAGCTGATCCAGGAGGCGGCGAACCCGGAGACGATCGCCGAGCGGTTAGGCGAGATGCTCGACGACGCACCGGGGCGTGCAGCCCTGGAGGCGCGCTTCGCCGCGATGCATGCCGGCCTGCAGCGCGATGCCAGCCGCCGTGTCGCGGAGACCATCGAGGCGCTGGTGGCGGGGAAGCCGTTGCCGGCCAGTGTCGCTCCCGCACGCGGCGATGAGGTGGCGTCTTGACCCGCTCGAAAGCGGCGAGTGCCAGGCCGAAGAGTGACCTGCCACCGCTGGTGGTCGACTACCGCGGGGAGCGGCTGGCCGGGGTCGATGAGGTAGGCCGTGGCCCCCTGGTCGGCAGCGTCGTGGCCGCCGCGGTGATCCTCGATCCGGCACGGCCAATCAAGGGGCTGACCGACTCCAAGGCGCTGACGGCGAAACGCCGGGAGGCGCTGGACGCCGAGGTTCGCGAGCAGGCCCTGGCCTTCGCGGTGGCAGAGGCTTCCGCCACCGAAGTGGATGAACTCAATATCTACCACGCCACTCATCTGGCCATGCGCCGTGCCATCGATGCCCTGGCTCCGGCGGCCGAATATCTGCTGGTGGACGGCAATCGTCTGCCCGGGCATCATGTGCCTGGCCAGGCGGTGGTCAAGGGCGACGCCCGTCATCCGGCGATCGGCGCGGCCTCGATACTGGCCAAGGTCGCGCGCGACGCCCAGATGTTGGCCCTCGATACCCGCCACCCCGACTACGGCTTCGCCCGCCACAAGGGCTATCCGACCCGCGAGCACCTGGCCGCCCTGGAGCGCCTGGGGCCGCTGCCCGAGCACCGCCGCTCCTTTGGCCCGGTCAAGCGCCAGCTGGCGTTGTTCTAGGCCTTTCAAGCAACACCACGAGAGGCGCCGGGAGCAGGTCGTAGAGGAGGTCCTATGCCATGGATGGCATCGGTAGCGCCCAGGGAGGGGTTCACAGCGCCTCCTCATCGACCTGCTGCCGGGATTAGCCTCGAGCTTCCTGTATTGACTATTCACCGCCAAGCCCGAGCCCCCTATGACCACGCCCTTTGTTCATCTGCGCGTCCATACCGAATACTCCCTGGTCGACGGCCTGTTGCGCCTCAAGCCGCTGGTCAAGCAGGCGGCCGGGCTGGGCATGCCGGCACTGGCCGTTACCGATGAGGCCAACCTCTTCGGGCTGGTCAAGTTCTATACGGCCGCCCAGGGTGCCGGTCTCAAGCCGATCATCGGGGCCGACCTGTGGCTGACCAACCCTCATGATGACGCTCACCCCTATCGGGTGACCCTGCTGGCCATGAACGAGGTGGGCTACCGGCATCTGACCGAGCTGATCTCCCGGGGCTGGATGGAGGGGCAGCGGCTGGGCCAGGCGCTGCTCCAGCGTGACTGGGTGCTGGAGCGCAGCGAGGGACTGATCGCGCTCTCCGGTGGGCGAGAGGGGGAGGTGGGACGCCACCTGCTCAGCGACCATCCCGATGAGGCTCGAGAGATCCTGGCGCAGTGGAATGAGGCCTTCCCCGGTCGCTTCTATCTGGAGTTGATGCGCACCGGTCGCCCGGGTGAAGAGGAGTGTCTGCACCTTTCGGTGGCGCTGGCCGCCGAGACCGGTACCCCGGTGGTCGCCACCAATGACGTGCGCTTCCTCGAGAAGGAGGACTTCTGGGCCCACGAGACACGCGTGGCCATCGGCGAAGGCAAGGCGCTGGATGACCGGCGTCGCGAGAAGAAATACACCGAGGAGCAGTACCTGAAGAGCCCCGAGGAGATGGCGGCGCTGTTTGCCGACGTCCCCGAGGCGCTGACCAACAGCGTGATGATCGCTGCCCGCTGCAGTGTCGAGGTGCGCCTGGGCGAGATCTTCCTGCCCGAGTTCGAGATCCCCGACGGGCTGACCCAGGACGACTATTTCCGCAAGGTCTCCCACGACGGCCTCACCGAGCGCCTGGACTTCCTCTTTCCACCCGAGCAGTACCCACGGGAGGGTGCCGAGTACGCCGAGATCGATGCCCGCTATCGCCAGCGGCTCGACTTCGAGCTCGAGATCATCATTCAGATGGGCTTCCCCGGCTACTTCCTGATCGTGATGGACTTCATCCAGTGGGCCAAGGACAACGACGTGCCGGTGGGCCCCGGACGCGGCTCCGGTGCCGGCTCGCTGGTCGCCTACGCCCAGAAGATCACCGATCTCGACCCCATCGGTTACGATCTTCTCTTCGAGCGCTTCCTCAATCCCGAGCGGGTCTCGATGCCCGACTTCGACGTCGACTTCTGCATGGAGAAGCGCGACCGGGTGATCGACTATGTGGCGGATCGTTACGGGCGCGACGCCGTCTCCCAGATCGTCACCTTCGGCACCATGGCGGCCAAGGCGGTGGTGCGTGATGTGGCGCGTGCCCAGGGCAAGCCCTACTCGCTGGGCGACAAGCTCTCCAAGCTGATCCCCTTCGAGGTCGGCATGACGCTGGCCAAGGCGATCGAGGCCGAGCCGGCGCTCAAGGAGTTCCTCGACAACGACGAGGAAGCCGCCGAGATCTGGGAGATGGCCCTCAAGCTGGAGGGCATCACCCGGGGCACCGGCAAGCATGCCGGTGGCGTGGTGATCGCACCGACCAAGCTTACCGACTTCTCGCCACTGCTCTGCGACGAGGACGGCTCCGGCCTGGTGGTGCAGTTCGACAAGAACGACATCGAGGATGCCGGCCTGGTCAAGTTCGACTTTCTCGGCCTGCGTACCCTGACCATCATCGACTGGGCGCTGGACATGGTCGACAAGGTGCGGGCCGTCGAGGGGCAGGGACCGCTGAACATCGACACCATTCCGCTGGACGACGCGCCTACCTTCGAGATGCTCAAGCGTGCCGAGACCACGGCGGTGTTCCAGCTCGAATCCCGCGGCATGAAGGAGCTGATCAAGCGCCTGCTGCCTGACTCCCTCGAGGACATGATCGCCCTGGTGGCGCTGTTCCGTCCGGGGCCCCTGCAGTCCGGCATGGTCGACGACTTCATCAACCGCAAGCATGGCCGGGCCGAGATCTCCTACCCTCACCCGGACTACCAGCATGAACTGCTCGAGCCGGTGCTTGCCCCCACCTACGGCATCATCCTCTACCAGGAGCAGGTGATGCAGATCGCCCAGGTGATGGCCGGCTACAGCCTGGGGCAGGCCGACATGCTGCGCCGGGCCATGGGCAAGAAGAAGCCCGAGGAGATGGCCAAGCAGCGCGCCGGTTTCATGGAGGGGTGCGAAGCCAACGGTATCGATGCGGACCTTGCCGGCAATATCTTCGACCTGGTGGAGAAGTTTGCCGGTTATGGCTTCAACAAGTCTCACTCGGCGGCTTACGCACTGGTCTCCTACCAGACGGCGTGGCTGAAGGCGCACTATCCCGGCCCCTTCATGGCGGCGGTGATCTCCACCGAGATGGATAATCTCGACAAGGTGGTGCCGCTGATCGAGGAGTGTCGCAACCTCGGGCTGACCGTGACGCCACCGGACGTCAATGTCGGCAGCTACAAGTTCAGCGTCGATGAACAGGCGCGGGTGATCTACGGCCTGGGAGCGATTCGCGGTGTGGGCGAGGGGCCCATCGGCGCCATCGTCGAGGCTCGCGAGGCTGGCGGCCCCTTCACTGACCTCTTCGACTTCTGCCGCCGTATCGATCCCAAGCGCATGAACAAGCGCACGCTCGAGGCGCTGATTCGCTCAGGCGCCCTGGATACCCTGGGGCCCAACCGTGCGGTGCTCACCGCCGCCCTGGACGATGCCCTCAAGGCCGCGGCCCAGACCCAGACCAACCAGAGCCTGGGGATGATCGACATGTTCGGGGAGGCCTTTGCCGAGCCCACCGAGGAGGGTGACGCCTACGCGGAGTATCGTGGAGTGCGCGAATGGAGCGACAAGCAGCGCCTCTCCGGTGAGAAGGACACGCTGGGTCTCTACCTGACCGGCCACCCCATCGATGAGTACGAAAAGGAGCTGGAGCGCTTCGTCTCCACCCGTATCGCCGACCTCAAGCCCTCCCGGGAGCCCCAGCGCGTCGCGGGGCTGGTCGTGGGGGTGAGGACCATGAAGTCCAAGCGTGGCGACACCATGGCCTTCCTGACCCTGGACGATCGCACCGGCCGCATCGAGGCGTCGCTGTTCGGCGAACTCTTCGACCAGATGCGTGGCCAGCTCGAGACCGACCAGGTGCTGATCGTCGAGGGTGAGGTCTCCAGTGACGACTACTCGGGAGGACTTCGCCTGCGTGGCAAGGAGGTCACCCCCATGGTCGCCGCACGGACCCGTTACGGCCAGGCGGTGGAGCTCTCCCTGGACGGCTCGGCGGTCAACGGGCGACTGGTCGACTCGCTGCGTGCGAGCCTCGACCCTCATCGCGATGCCGAGGGGCTGCCGGTTCGGCTACGCTATCGCAATGCCCAGGCCACCGGCTGGCTGGAGCTGGCCGAGGAGTGGAGGGTGGCACCGACCGATGAGCTGTTGATCGGCCTGCGCGAGGTCCAGGGCCAGGATGGGGTGCGGCTGAAGTATCGCTGACGCCGCAAGGTGCCGGGCTCGCAGCTATCCACGGCGCTTCTCGCTCCTGTTCCCGCCGCCTTGCGTGTCGCGTTGAGGGTGCGATAATGCCTGTCACTTTCCTTTATACGTGCCGGTCGTGCCGCTTGTGGCGGCCGGCAGAACACCATAAGGCCAGCCGCCAATGAACCCCAACTATCTCGACTTCGAACAGCCCATCGCCGAGCTCCAGGCCAAGATCGAGGAGCTCAGGCTGGTCGGCAACGACAGCCAGGTCAGCCTCAGTGACGAGATCGAGCGCCTCGAGGAGAAGAGCCGCAAGCTCACCGAGTCGATCTTCAAGGACCTCACCCCGTGGCAGGTCTCGCAGCTCTCTCGGCATCCCCAGCGTCCCTACACCCTGGACTACCTGGAGCACGTCTTCAGCGATTTCGACGAGCTTCACGGCGATCGCCGTTTCGCCGATGATGCCGCCATCGTCGGCGGGGTGGCACGCCTCGACGACCGCCCGGTCATGGTGATCGGCCACCAGAAGGGGCGTGATGTCCACGAGAAGGTACGCCGCAACTTCGGGATGCCGCGTCCCGAGGGTTACCGCAAGGCGTGTCGACTGATGGAGATGGCCGAGCGCTTCGGCATGCCGGTGCTGACCTTTATCGACACCCCCGGCGCCTACCCCGGCATCGACGCCGAGGAGCGGGGCCAGTCGGAGGCCATCGCCTACAACCTTGGCGTTATGTCGCGCCTGCGCACACCGGTGCTGGCCACCGTGGTGGGCGAGGGTGGCTCCGGCGGGGCGCTTGCCATCGGCGTCTGCGACGAGCTGGCCATGCTGCAGTACTCCACCTACTCGGTGATCTCCCCCGAGGGCTGCGCCTCGATCCTGTGGAAGAGCGCCGACAAGGCGTCCGATGCGGCCCAGGCCATGGGGATCACCGCCGAGCGCCTCAAGGAGCTGGGACTGGTCGATACCCTGATCCCCGAGCCCCTGGGCGGCGCCCATCGCCAGCCGGAAGCCACCGCCGAGCGCGTCAAGGAGGCCTTGCTGGCCAGCCTGGAGCGTCTCGATGCGATGGATACCGATGCCCTGCTGGAGCGTCGCTATCAGCGCCTGATGAGTTATGGGGCGCCGGCGTAACGGCATGGACTCGGCGACGCTCATGGAATCAGTCCCCTGCGGTGCCACCCGGTCGTGCTGCGTGCTTCCAGCGCGCTGCCTTGCCGACGCCGGGGTCTGACCCCATGGGGCTGCCTCTCCAGGCCGTCATCGACAACGCCCTGGCGCAGACTGCGCCGGGGTGTTGTGTATGGGTAGCCCTCTCCGGTGGCCTGGACTCCTCCCTGTTGCTGATCCTGGCCGCCGATGCCTGTCGGCGTCATCCCCGTCCCCTTCGCGCGATTCATGTTCACCATGGCCTGCAGGCCGCCGCCGATGACTTCGAGACCCACTGTCGGGGGCTATGCGAGCGTCTCGAGGTGCCGCTTAGCGTGGCGCGGGTCGATGTCGACCTTGCCACCGGCCAGGGGCTCGAAGGCGCCGCCCGAGAGGCGCGCTACGCGGCCTTCCATCGGCATGTGGCGCCAGGCGAGAGCCTGATGCTGGCCCAGCATCGCGATGATCAGGCGGAAACGCTTCTGCTCGCCGCCCTGCGCGGGAGCGGGGTTCGCGGCCTGGCCGGCATGCCTGCCGAGCGAGACTGGCGGGGTCGGCGTCTGCTGCGCCCGTTGCTGGAGATCTCCCGAGCGCGGCTCGAGGCCGAGGCGGCACGCCGTGGTCTCGCCTGGACGGAAGATCCCAGCAACGCGGTTAGCGATCAGGATCGCAACTATCTGCGCCATGCCATCCTGCCGCGTCTCGCCGAGCGCTGGCCCCAGGCCACTCGATCGCTGGGGCGCAGCGCAGCGCTCTGTGCCGAGGCCGATGGCTTGTTGGGGGAGCTGGCGGAGCTTGATCTGGTCTCCCTGAGCGGCGATCCGGGCTGTCTGCCCCTCGATGGCCTGGCCCGGTTGTCGTCGCCGCGTCGTCGCCTGCTGGTGCGTCACTGTTGTGGGCGGTTGGGGCTGGTGCTACCGCCGGCGCGTCGCCTGGAGAGCCTGCTGGCGCAGCTGCATGCGCGCCGGGACGCCGAGACGCGAATCAACTGGCCTGGCGGCGAGGCGCGAATGTGGCGAGGCCATCTGTATCTGATGGCGCCGATGCCCCCTCTCTCGACGTTATGGCAGATGGAGTGGGATGGCACCTCGCCGCTCGTCACCCCCTACGGTCACTGTGAGGTCGCGTTGGCGGGGCCGGAGGGGGGCGGGCAGCGGTTGAGGGTCATGCCGCGCCGCGGTGGCGAGCGTTTGCGCCTGGCCGGGCGTGGACGGCGCGATCTCAAGCGGCTGCTTCAGGAGCTTGGGGTCCCGCCCTGGGTGCGCGAGCGGCTGGTGGTGATCCTGGCGGGGGAAACGCCGGTGGCGGTCCTCGTACCGGACACCGGGCGCTGGCTGGCGCTGGCCGAGGGGTGGCAGGCGGCCGCGCCCTAGTCGTGTAGCCCCACCAGGTCGTAGAGCACACCTTCGCGCAGGGCGCCATCGGTGTAGTCCATCTGCTCGAGCCCGAAGGCCTCGAAGATGGCACCAAGTATCGCCATGCCCGCCGGGAAGACTCGTGCACGATCGGGCTTCAGCCCTTCCAGCGAGACCCTGTCCAGGTGCTTGCACTCGACCAGCCGGCGGCGCAGTTCGGTCAAGCCTCCACGGGTGATCTGCCCCTCCCGGCAGTCACCACTCTTCGCCAGCACCGCGGCGGCGGCCTGGAGGGTGCCACTGGTGCCAATCGCCTGCTGCCACCCCAGTTCTCGATAGGCTGGACAGATCGCGGCCAGCTCGGAGAGGGCGGCCAGCTCGGCCCGACGCATGCGCTGCTCGGTGATCTCGCCGTCGGCGAAGAAGCGGCGAGAAAAGGTCACGCAGCCCATGCTCAGACTCTCCAGCGCCAGTGGCGCGAAGCCTTCGCCGATGATGACCTCGGTGGATCCGCCACCGATGTCGGTGACCAGTCGTCTGTTGGCTGGTCCGAGAGCCTGGTCGGCGAGGGCATGGGCGGCGCCCAGATAGATCAGACGTGCCTCCTCGCGGCCGGAGATGATCTCGACCCGGTGCCCCAGGCGGGTCCTGGCAAGCTCGATAAAGGCCCCGCTGTTGGTGGCCTCGCGCAGGGCGCTGGTACCCACGATGCGCAGGTGGCGCGGCGTGACACCCTCCAGCAGGGGGGCAAAGTGTTCCAGGCACCGCAGGCCTCTTGCCATGCTGGCGTCGTCGAGGGTGCCGCTATCGTCGAGACCCGCGGCGAGCTGCACCTTCTCGCCGAGGCGCGAGATAATCTGCAGGCGGTGGTTCCGGTAGTCGGCCACCAGCAGATGAAAGCTGTTGGAGCCCAGGTCGATGGCGGCCAGGCGGGGGGCGCTGGTGCCATCCTGGGCGAGAGGAGCCGGGTCCTGTGGCGAGTTCATGAATCTTCCTTCGACGGGTCTCGAAAAAGGGTGCTGCCAAGCCGCGGCGCTGTCAATCGCCACGAATGGCAGGGCTTGCGTTCATCGGCGGGCTTGTCTAGTATCGAGGCGTTCGCCTGTTCCAAATGCTTTCCGACCGAACCGGCGATTCGTCTCGGTCACTTCCAAGTCGTCAGACAGCCCACTGCATCAGATCGTGTTCCCGGCCTAGCGGCCCCGAACCCCTGATCAGGCGAAATGAACCTGCTTCCTCGCTCTCGCTATCGGTTCGGCAGCCCCGTGCGGTCGACCGCCCATGGCCATACGACACATCATGTCCAGAGGTAGCCTGTCCGGGCTCTGAACGCACCTACAGGGCGTCTTCTTCTCGCCTCCTGTCGCTTTTCCTCACGGCGCATGCCGCCCGGCTTACCAAGAGCAACGTCTGAACACACCGATGAATCTTACCGAACTCAAGCAAAAGCCCGTGCCGGAACTGCTGGAGATGGCCCGCGAGATGGGCATCGACAACCTGGCACGTTCTCGCAAGCAGGACATCATCTTTGCCATCCTCAAGAAGCACGCCAAGAGCGGCGAGCCGATCTATGGCGATGGCGTGCTGGAGATCCTTCAGGATGGCTTCGGCTTCCTGCGCAGCGCCGACAGCTCCTACCTGGCCGGGCCCGATGACATCTATGTCTCGCCGTCACAGATTCGCCGCTTCAACCTGCGCAAGGGCGACTCCATCTCCGGCAAGATTCGCCCGCCCAAGGAGGGAGAGCGCTACTTCGCTCTGCTCAAGGTCAGCCAGATCAACTTCGATCGGCCGGAGAACGCCAAGCACAAGATCCTGTTCGAGAACCTCACGCCGCTGTTCCCTCAGGAGCGGCTGCGCACGGAGATCGGCAACGGCTCCACCGAGGACCTCACGGCGCGGATCATCGATCTGGTGGCCCCCATCGGCAAGGGGCAGCGCGGCCTGCTGGTCTCTCCGCCCAAGGCGGGCAAGACGCTGATGCTGCAGAATATCGCCACCTCGATCACCCGCAACAACCCCGAGTGTCACCTGATCGTGCTGCTGATCGACGAGCGCCCGGAGGAGGTGACCGAGATGTCACGCACCGTGCGCGGCGAGGTGGTGGCCTCGACCTTCGATGAGCCACCGGCACGCCATGTGCAGGTCGCCGAGATGGTGATCGAGAAGGCCAAGCGCCTGGTGGAGCACAAGAAGGACGTGGTGATCCTGCTCGACTCCATCACCCGTCTGGCGCGTGCCTACAATACCGTGGTGCCGAGTTCCGGCAAGGTGCTCACCGGTGGTGTCGATGCCCACGCCCTGGAGAAGCCCAAGCGCTTCTTCGGTGCGGCGCGCAATATCGAGGAGGGCGGCAGCCTGACCATCATCGCCACCGCGCTGGTCGACACCGGCTCCAAGATGGACGAGGTGATCTTCGAGGAGTTCAAGGGCACCGGCAACATGGAGGCGCACCTCGATCGCAAGCTGGCCGAGCGTCGCGTCTATCCGGCGATCAATATCCGCCGTTCCGGCACCCGTCGCGAGGATCTGCTGGCCTCCGAGGACGAGATGCAGCGCATGTGGATCCTGCGCAAGCTGCTCAATCCCATGGAGGATACCGCGGCCACCGAGTTTCTGATCGACCGCCTCAAGGATACCAAGACCAACATCGAGTTCTTCGAGGCGATGAAGCGTCGCTGACCATCTGGCCATGGCGCGGCTAACCCGGCGACAGGCCTGCGAGGGGGCGCTGTAAACCCCTCCCTGGGCGCTACCGATGCCGTCCCTGGCATAGGACCCCCTCTTCGACCTGTCCCCGGCGCCGCTTACACTGGCAACTCATCAGACCTATTCAAGGGGCATGCTATGCTGCCCCTTTCGTCATTCTGGGATCGGGAAGTCCGAATGAAGTACAAGGATCTGCGCGAGTTTATCGCTGCCCTGGAGGCCCAGGGAGAGCTCAAGCGCATCAGCGCCGAGGTGGACCCCTACCTCGAGATCACCGAGATCTGCGACCGCACCCTGCGCGCGGGGGGGCCGGCCCTGCTGTTCGAGAACGTCAAGGGCCATGATATGCCGCTGCTGGGCAACCTCTTCGGCACGCCGCGCCGGGTGGCCCTGGGCATGGGCCAGGACTCGGTGGCCGCCCTGCGTGAGGTGGGTGAGCTGCTCGCCTTCCTCAAGGAGCCGGAGCCTCCCAAGGGCTTTCGTGATGCCTGGGACAAGCTGCCGATCTTCAAGCAGGTGATGAGCATGGGGCCCAAGAGCGTGCGCTCGGCCCCGGTGCAGGCGCTGGTCTACGAGGGAGAGGAGGTCGATCTCGACCGCCTGCCGATCCAGCACTGCTGGCCCGGTGATGCCGCACCACTGGTCACCTGGCCGCTGGTGATCACCCGGGGGCCCCACAAGAAGCGCCAGAACCTGGGCATCTATCGGCAGCAGAAGCTCGGCCGGAACCGGCTGATCATGCGCTGGCTCTCCCATCGTGGCGGGGCGCTGGACTTCCAGGAGTTCCAGCAGGCACACCCCGGCGAGCCCTTCCCGGTGGCAGTGGCGCTGGGGGCCGACCCGGCCACCATCCTGGGTGCGGTGACCCCGGTGCCCGACTCGCTCTCCGAATACGCCTTCGCCGGGTTGCTGCGCGGCTCACGCACCGAGCTGGTCAAGTGTGGCCATGTCGATCTGGAGGTGCCGGCCTCGGCGGAGATCATCCTCGAGGGCTTCATCTACCCCGATGACATGGCGCCGGAAGGCCCCTATGGCGACCATACCGGCTACTACAACGAGGTCGACAACTTCCCGGTATTCACGGTGACGCGCATGACCATGCGCGAGAATGCCATCTATCACTCCACCTATACCGGACGCCCCCCCGATGAGCCGGCGATCCTGGGCCTGGCGCTGAACGAGGTGTTCGTGCCGATCCTGCGTCGACAGTTCCCCGAGATCGTCGACTTCTATCTGCCGCCGGAGGGGTGCTCCTACCGCATGGCCGTGGTGACCATGAAGAAGCAGTATCCCGGACACGCCAAGCGGGTGATGATGGGTGTCTGGAGCTTCCTGCGCCAGTTCATGTACACCAAGTTCGTGGTGGTGCTCGATGACGACGTCGATGCCCGGGACTGGAAGGATGTGATCTGGGCCATCACCACGCGCATGGACCCGGCCCGCGATACCGTGATGGTGGAGAACACGCCCATCGACTATCTGGACTTCGCCTCGCCCGTCTCGGGCCTGGGCTCCAAGATGGGCCTGGATGCTACCAGCAAGTGGCCCGGCGAAACCGACCGCGAGTGGGGCGAGCCCATCGTCATGGACGAGGCCGTCAAGGCCCGCGTCAGCGAGCGCTGGAACGAGCTGGGCATCGAACTCCCCGACAACACGACCCCCTGACATGCGTACGAGGATTTCATGACCCCAAGGATCCTGACCTGCCCGGTCACCGAGGTCGAGGACCTCAGCCAGGACGTCTTCCGCGTCCGACTCGACGGACGCGCCGAGGCGGCCGCCCACGACCCCGGCCAATATCTGGAGCTCAAGCTCGCCGAAGAGGTCTGGGTGCCGTTCTCCATCGCCAATGCCTGGCGTGGCGACGGCGAGATCGAGCTGCATATCCAGCACTGGCCGGAGCGCGGCAACTCCGTGCGGCTGCGCGAGCTGGTCAAGGTGGCCAACCACCTGACCCTGCGCCTGCCTGGCGGTGACTGCGTGCTCGACCCCGACAGTCGGCGGCCGTTGCTGCTGATCGCCGCCGGTACCGGCTTCGCCCAGATGAAGGCGCTGGTCGAGGGGGCGCTGGCCGCCGACCCCGAGCGCGAGATCGCCCTGTGGTGGGCGGCGCGGGAGGAGCGCGATCTCTATCTGGAGAGCCTGCCCCGGGAGTGGGCCGAGTCGCATCGCCACTTCCACTTCCACCCGGTCACCGAGGTGGCCCCGGCGCTGCCCTGGTCCGGAGAGCGGGTGGTTGGGCATCACGGCCGCATCGACCAGGCGCTGGCCAATGGGCTCGAGGATGTCTCGGAGCAGGATGTCTACCTCTCCGGCTCACCGGGCATGGTCTACGCCTGCGTCGATGTGCTGGCCTCGTTGGGCCTGTCGCCCTCGCGGGTGTTCTCCGACGTGTTCGCCTATGCGCCCCGCGACCCCATCGTGCCCACCGCGGGTAGCCTGCGGCATGAGGCCGGTGCATGAGCGCCTCGCCGATCCTGATCACCGGCGGCGCTCAGCGGCTGGGTCGCCACTGCGCCGAGCAGCTGATCAACGACGGCCATCCGGTGATCATCAGCTATCGTCGCGAGCGACCCGAGCTCGAGGCGCTGCGCGAGCGAGGCATCATCACCCTGGAGGCCGACTTCGCCAGCGAGGCGGGTATTCTCGACTTCTTGGCGCGGCTCAAGCGCGAGACGGCGTCGCTGCGTGCCATCGTGCATAACGCCAGCGACTGGGCGCCCGACTCCTGTGGGGAGGAGGCGGGGGCGACCTTCGAGCGGCTGTTCCGGGTGCATATGCAGGCCCCCTATCTGATCAACCTGCACGCCCGGGGGTTGCTCGAGGCATGCAGCGAGCCCCAGCGCGATATCGTGCATATGACCGACTACGTGGTGCAGAAGGGCTCCCGGAAGCACGCCGCCTACGCCGCCAGCAAGGCGGGGCTCGATAACCTGACCCTCTCGTTCGCCGCCATGTACGCCCCCGATATTCAGGTCAACGCCATCGCCCCGGCGCTGATCATGCTGGGTGAGGATGACGACGAGGCCTATGCCGAGAAGGCGCGCGCCAAGTCGGTGATGCAGAAGGTGCCCGGCCCCGGGGTCATCTACCAGACCCTGCGCTACCTGCTCGACAACCGCTATGTCACCGGCGCTACCCTGCCGGTGGATGGCGGTCGCCATCTGCGCTGAGCCTGCAAAAAGATCAGCAGAGTGCGACCATCGGCGCCGTGCCGGGGGACGTCATCTTCGCTAGAATAGTGCCTTACCCTGATCCAATATCCTGACGCAATCGAAGGAGCGACACATGGCGGGACATGACGAGAATTTCAGCGACAACAGCGGCCTGCTGTCCATCATCATGGGCCTGATCGTGCTGGTGGCCATGAGCTGCCTGCCGGCCACCATCGGCTGGTACCAGCTGTTCGCCGGCTGAACCATTCGGCCTTTAGCGTGATGGGCCTTGTCAGCCCTGCCGCGATGCGGCACGATAAAGCGACTGCACAGGAGAGACCCATGACCGCATCCGCCACCCACTGCATTCACCATCACGCCGCCAGCGAGCGTGTGGGAACGCTGTGCGCGGCTACGGGCGGTTACTGGTATGGCTATTTTATGACCGGTGTGCCGGCGGCCATGTCCTGAACGCGCAAGAGACGACATCGCCGGAGGCACACCCCCCAGGGCCGCCTCCACCAGAACCCCCGGACGGCAGCCCCGCCCGGGGGTTCTGCGTTCCAGGCCACCCGACACCATCACGGCCACGTCGCCCGACAGCACAGTAGACATCGAGGAGAGAACCATGACCGCATCCATCGCCATCCGCCAGACCCTCTGCTGCGTGGGCTATTACGGCTACTGGCGATTTAGCGAGCTGCGGTCGGCTCACTCCGCCACATCCGACCGTAGCGAGATCGGTGGCATCCGACAAACACGATGTATGACCGCTACCCGGAGTTGATGACGCCATGAATGCGACCCTTGCCGCCGCCCCCCTGAACGATTCCCTGCGCCCCGCCGTCCATCCCGCTCGAGTGTTGCCCACGCCCGGCGATCTGTGCCGTGAGCTACCGCTCGCCGCTGGTCTGAAGCGCCGCGTCGAGAGCCAGCGCCAGGCCGTGCACAATATTCTTGCCGGCCACGATGATCGCCTGCTGGTGGTGGTCGGCCCCTGCTCCATCCACGACCCCCGGGCAGCCCTGGAGTATGCCCAGCGGCTGGCAGAGCTATCGGCACGAGTGGAAGACCGCCTGCTGCTTGTGATGCGGGTCTATGTCGAGAAGCCGCGCACTACCGTGGGATGGAAGGGGCTGGCCTATGACCCCGGCCTCGACGGCACGGGGGACATGGCTCGCGGCCTCGAGGTCTCGCGCCGGCTGATGCTCGATGTGACGGCACTGGGCCTGCCGGTGGCCACCGAACTTCTGCAGCCGATGCTGGCGCCCTATCTGGAGGATCTGCTCTCCTGGGTGGCGATCGGCGCCCGTACCACCGAGTCCCAGCTGCACCGTGAGCTTGCCAGTGGTCTCGCGGCGGCGGTGGGCTTCAAGAATGCCACCGGCGGTGATATCGGCGTGGCCCTAGATGCCATGCGTGCCGCGGCTCATCCCCATAGTCATTTCGGCATGGATAGCGAGGGGCGGCCGGTGATCCGCGATACCGCGGGCAATCCTTACACCCAGCTGGTGCTGCGCGGCGGTCACGGCGAGCCCAACTACCAGGCGCACCATGTTCAGGCGGCTCGTCGCGCCCTGGAAGAGGGTGGCCTCTCCCCGCGGCTGATGGTGGACTGCAGCCACGCCAACGCCCGCAAGGATCATCGCCGCCAGAGCGAGGTGCTGCTCGACGTGCTGGCACAGCGCCAGGCCGGCGAGACGGCGATCACCGGAGTGATGCTGGAGAGCCATCTTCACGAGGGCAAGCAGGCGCTGGAGCCGGGGCGCTTGCGCCACGGGGTGTCGGTCACCGACGCCTGCATCGGCTGGGAGACCACCGAGCATCTGCTGCTCTCCGTCGCCGAGCGCTTGAGGTAGCACACGAGGGTGATCCGGCGACAGGCCCCGGGGTGCCGGACCATCGAGGGGGCGCTGTAAACCCATCCCTGGGCGCTACCGATGCCCTGCTTCGCTCTCGCGTCCTGCTCCGCTTGCAGGACCTGTGCTGACCATCCATGGCCAGCCCGTTCGAAGCAGTGCTTCTCACCCCTGGCATAGGACCCCCTCTTCGGCCTGTCCCCCGGCGCCTCTCACCTGTAGTGGCACTGCGTGGTGGTACATCGTCCGCACTGTACCCTGGGTGGCGATGCCGGGATAATGCGCCCGATTCCCGACTCGTTACCCAGGAGAGCGCCATGTCGTTTCACTTCGAGGAGCACGACCCCGAAACCTACCGCCGCAAGGGTCGCCTGATCAGCCTGGCCATGGCGGCCCAGCTGGTGGTCTTCGGACTGCTGTTTTCCCAGTTGCTGCAGGCCGCCTTCGACGGCGGCTTCTGGCTCAATGTGCTGGGGGTGGTGCTGGGCCTGATATCGACCAGCCTGGTATTTGCCGTGGTGCGTGAGCGCCCCTGGATGGCGGAAGTGCGCTATGCGTGGCAGCTCAAGCATCACCTCGCGCGGGTCAGCGGCTACCTGCCGGGGCTGCGGCGTGCCTCCGAGGAGGGCAATGATACCGCCCTGGACCTGCTCGCGTTCTACCACCAGGGCATGCTGCAGCTCGCCGACCTCAACGGTCGCACCCTGGATGATGATGGCGAAGCCGTTGCCGAGCGCCTGAGGGTGCGTCAGGCCCGGGAGGAGCGGGGCCTGCCCGAGCGTGTCGAGGGGTTCGACCCCCACGACCTCGCGGCCTTCCGCAAGGGATAGCTCGAGCGTGGCCGCCTGACAGGCGGCCAGGGTGTCGCCTCCCTTCCGGTGGTTCATCGTACTGTCACCTCTCTCGCCTAGCCTGACCTCGTTAGCTGGAAGCGTCTGACGCTTCCCCCACCCGACGAGGAGAGCAGCATGAGCAAGGAAATTGAGGATCACCGTGTCCTGAATCCCGGCACCAACGAGCCCTTCGCCTCCGTTCTCGAGCGTCATGTCTCGCGGCGCAGCGTGATGCGTGGCGGCCTGGGGCTGGCGGCCGCCTCGATGCTGGGTTTCGGTGGGACCGCTCGGGTGCTGGCTTCGAGTGTCGACCAGAAGACGCCACTGGCCCTGGCCTTCGAATCGGTACGCGGCTCGCGTACCGACGCCGTGGTGGTGCCGCCGGGCTATACCGCCCAGGTGCTGGTGCCCTGGGGCACATCGCTCGCCGAAGAGACCCAGGGGTGGCATGACGGGCTGCCCATGACCGCGGAGCGTCAGGCCACCAGCGTGGGTATGCACCATGATGGCATGCATGGCTTTGCGCTGGATGAGTCGACGGCCTCCCGGCGCTTCGTGCTGGCGCTGAATAACGAGTATATCGACCAGCAGGCGCTGTGGGCGCCTGAGGGAGGCCCCACCAATGCCGAGGAGGGTGTCCGCCCCGCCGAGGAGTCGCGCACCGAGATCAATGCCCACGGGGTGACACTGGTGGAGGTGGAGGCGTCCGCCGATGGCCACTGGCGCCATGTGCCAGGCTCCCCCTATAACCGTCGGCTTACCAGTGCTTCCGTGATGGATGTCGCCGGACCGGTCGCCGGCAGCGACTATGTGCGCACGCGCTTCTCGCCGGAGGGCAGTCTTGCCCGCGGCACCAACAACAATTGCGGCAACGGCTTCACTCCCTGGGGCACCTACCTGGCCTGCGAGGAGAACTGGCCGAATATCTTCGTCAATACCGGCGAGCGCTTTCGGGACGATGCTCGCATCGGGGTCCCCACCCGGCGTTCCCGCTATGGCTGGGAGACCTCGGCCGGTGACCCCACCGAGCGGAACGACGAGTTCGCCCGCTTCGATATCACCCCGCGGGGCGCCGGTGCCCGCGAGGACTATCGCAACGAGGCGCGCACCTTCGGTTACCAGGTGGAAGTCGATCCCTACGACGGCTCTCGCCGAGCCGTGAAGCGCACCGCGCTGGGGCGCTTTCGTCACGAGGGCTGCTGGCTCGGCAAGCTTGAGCCGGGCAGGCCGGTGGTCTTCTACTCCGGGCACGACGCCCGCAACGAGTATATCTACAAGTTCGTCTCCGCCGCCGCCTGGGAGCCGGCCGATGCCAACCGCCCCGGGGAGGCCTACGACCGGCTGGCCATCGGGGCCAAGTATCTGGATCACGGCGTGCTGTATGCCGCGCGCTTCGATGCCGACGGTCGAGGGGAGTGGTTGCCACTGACCCCGGAGGCGAAGACCGTTGACGGTCGCCGCCTCCACCAGGCCCTGGGGCTGGCCGCCGACGATCTGGCAGGCATCATCATCAATACCTGCGACGCCGCCGATCTGATGGGGGCCACGCCCATGGATCGTCCCGAGTGGGCCAGCGTGGATCCCGCCTCCGGCGAGGTCTATATCACTCTGACCAACAACAGCCAGCGCACCGGGGAGGGGAGCGAGGCGACCTTCACCAATGGCGGCGGTGCCGTCGAGGAGCCCGGTGCGGGGTTTGCCACCGCCCCGACCAACCCCGCCAACCCGCGACCCGACAACGGTGCGGGACATATCATCCGTTGGCGGGAGGGCGATGGAGTGACTCGTTTCGCATGGGAAGTGTTCGTCTTCGGGGCGGCAGCCGCCGATAGCGACAATCCCTCAGGGCTGACCGAGATGAATCAGTTCGCCAGCCCCGATGGCCTCTGGTACGACGACCGTGGTGATGGGCAGGGGATCCTGTGGATCCAGACCGATAACGGCTACGCGGGGGTCGCCGAGCACACCAATGATCAGCTGCTGGCGGTGGTGCCGGGGGCCCTGGGGGCGGGCGGCGAGCAGGCCGTGGTGACTGCCGATAACCAGCAGCACCTCAAGCGCTTCGCGGTGGGGCCCAATGGCTGTGAGGTCACCGGGATCTTCGCCACCCCGGACAGGACGGCGCTGTTTATCAATATCCAGCACCCGGGCAACTGGCCGGCCTCGGAGGATGCCACCGAGGAGGCCCGGGGCAGTGTGCGGCCCCGGGCGTCTACCGTGGTGATTCAGAGGCAGGATGGCGGCCAGATCGCGGTGTAGCGCGAGTCGGCAGGTCATCGGCGTCGGCCGGGGGCGCCTGTTGCCTGGAGGCCGACGCCTGACGCCGCTACTGCTCGGCGAGCAGTCGTGCGGCCCGCTTGGCGAAGTAGGTCAGCACGCCGTCGGCGCCGGCGCGCTTGAAGCACAGCAGGGATTCGAGGATCACGCTGTCGGCATCCAGCCAGCCGTTCTCGAAGGCCGCCATATGCATGGCGTACTCACCGCTGACCTGATAGGCATAGGTGGGTACCTTCAGCTCATCCTTCACCCGGCGCACCACGTCGAGGTAGGGCATGCCGGGCTTGATCATCACCATGTCGGCACCCTCGCTCAGGTCCATGGCCACCTCATGCAGCGCCTCGTCGCCGTTGGCCGGGTCCATCTGGTAGGTGCTCTTGTCGGCCTTGCCCAGGTTGGCGGCGGAGCCCACCGCGTCGCGGAAGGGGCCGTAATAGCGCGAGGCATACTTGGCGCTGTAGGCCATGATGCGGGTATTGACCCGCTGTTCCTGCTCGAGCACCTGACGAATCTCGCCGATGCGGCCATCCATCATGTCCGAGGGTGCCACCACGTCGGCACCGGCCTCGGCGTGGGAGAGCGCCTGCCTGAGCAGCGTCTCCACGGTGCGGTCATTCTGCACATAGCCCTGCTCGTCGAGGATGCCGTCCTGGCCGTGGCTGGTGTAGGGGTCCAGGGCCACATCGGTGATGATGCCCAGCTCCGGGAGGGCCTCCTTGAGGGCCCGCACGCTGCGTTGCACCAGGCCATCGGGGCTGTAGGAGGCCTCGGCCAGTTCGCTCTTCAGCGAGGCATCCACGACCGGGAACAGGGCCAGGGCGGGAATGCCCAGCTCGAGTGCTTCCCGGGCCTCCTCGATCAGCAGGTCCACCGAGAGTCGCTCGACCCCCGGCATGGAGGGCACCGGTTCGCGCTGGCCCTCGCCCTCCAGGACGAAGACCGGCCAGATCAGGTCGGCCGGCGTCAGCACGTTCTCGCTCATCAGGCGGCGCGAGAAGGCATCGCGGCGCATGCGGCGCATGCGAGTGGCGGGAAAGTGGCGTGGGGTCGTGAAGCTCAAGATCGTCTCTCCGGCTCTGGCGCCACCGACGGAAGTCCGGCGCTCTTTGATGACTTGGATGGGAATGGACGGCCCATGAGTATATCAGTGTGGCCTGGTGCCGAAAGGCTCGCCTTGTCGCACCCGGGGGATGGCTCTAGAGTGTCATATTCGATTATTGGTCCTGTCGCTCGTTGGCAGGCGACTTCTGCAAGGAGATAGGCATGAGCAAACAGGTGGCGGTGATCCTCTCGGGCTGTGGTGTCCATGATGGCGCCGAGATCTACGAGACCACCCTGACACTGCTGCGGCTCGACCAGCTGGGTCTCGGCTATCGCTGTTTTGCCCCGGATATTCCCCAGCATCACGTCATCGATCATCGAAGCGGTGAGGAGGTGGAAGGGGAGACGCGCAGTGTGCTCAGTGAGTCGGCTCGCCTGGCGCGGGGTGATATCCAGGCACTGGACGAACTGGACGCCGACGAGTTCGATGCGGTGATTCTGCCCGGTGGTTTCGGTGCCGCCAAGAACCTCTCCAGCTTCGCCGTGGATGGCGCCGAGATGCGGGTACTCGACGAGCTCAAGGAGACGCTGCAGGGCTTCCATGAGGCGCGCAAGCCCATCGGGCTGATGTGCATCAGCCCGGTGATGGTGCCCAAGCTGCTCGGTACAGGCATCGCCGTCACCATCGGTCAGGACCCCGGGGTGTCGGGTGCCATCAGCGCCATGGGGGGCCTGCACCGCAGCTGCGGCGTCGAGGATATCGTGGTCGACTTCGAGCACCGGGTGGTCACCACACCGGCCTACATGCTCGCCACCCGCATCAGCGAGGCCACCACCGGCATCTTCAAGCTGGTCGACCGGGTCGATGAGCTGATGGATCTCTGACCCGGCGTGCCGGGAGCCGTAAGCTTGTAGAGCGGCGCTTCGCGCCTGGAAGCTGGAAGAAAAGTCGCCCCCATGGCGTTGCCATGGGGGCGATCTGTTCCAGGCTGCGAACCAGCTTCCAGCTTACGAGTCGTCCTCCAGCTCGCGGCGCTCCTTCTTGCGTCGGGCCAGGCGGCCGAACAGCAGCCCCACCTCGTAGAGCAGATACATGGGGATCGCCAGCAGACTCTGGGAGATCACATCCGGCGGGGTGAGCAGCATGCCGACCACGAAGCAGCCAAGCACCATGTAGGGACGCTTCCTGGACAGGCTCTCCACCGTGGTGGCACCCGAGGCGATCAGCAGGAAGGTGGCGATGGGAATCTCGAAGGCCATGCCGAAGGCGAAGAACAGCTTCAGAACGAAGTTGAGGTAGGCGTTGATATCGGTCATCACCGTCACGTTCTCCGGCCCGGTCTGGGTGAAGAACTCGAACAGCAGCGGGAAGACCGCGTAATAGGCGAAGGCCGCACCGGCGTAGAACAGCAGCACGCTGGAGGCCAGGATCGGGATGGCCAGGGCCTTCTCGTTGTCGTAGAGGCCCGGGGCCACGAAGGCCCATGCCTGATGCAGGACATAGGGCACGGCGATAAACACGGCCGCCACCAGGGTCAGCTTGAAGGGGGCCAGGAAGGGCGATGCGACTTCGGTCGCGATCATCTGTGACCCTTCCGGCAGCAGCGCCATCAGCGGCTGGGCCACGAAGAGATAGATGTCGTTGGCGAAGGCGTAGAGGCCGAGGAAGATCACCAGCACCGCCACCACCGCGCGCAACAGACGCGAGCGCAGCTCGATCAGGTGCTCGATCAGCGGGGCCTGGTGCTGTTCCGGGCCGTCACCGGGGTTGCTCATCGTTGTGGGGCGTCCTTGTCGACGGAGGAGGGCTGGGGGGCGGCGTCAGCGTCGGCGGCACCCTCACGAGCGCGTGCCAGGGCATCATCCAGGCGCTGCTCCGGGGATGCTGCGGGCCCCTGTCGAGGGGGCTTCTCGGCATCGTGGGTCCCACCCTCGGGCTTGGCGAGGCCCTCGACGCCGTGTTTCACCCGGGAGACGCTGTCGTCCAGCTTCTTCTGCTGCTCGTCGAGCTTCTGGCGCAGCTCCTCTGCCTCCAGCTGGGCGCTGATCTCGCGCTGCATGCCGGAAACGGTTCGCTTGATCTTGCCGATCCACAGGCCCAGGGTGCGCGCCGCCTTGGGCAGCCGCTCCGGTCCCAGCACCAGCAGGCCTACCACGCCGAGCAGCAGGAGTTCGAGAAAGCCGATATCGAACATGGCAGTTTATTTGCGCTCTTCTTGTTCCTCGGGCTTTCGCTCGGCCTGAACATCGTAGGTGTTGGGTTCTTCCTTGTGGTCGACGCGGGCCTGCGCTTCGCTCTCGGCGCCATTCTTCTCGTCCTGCTCGCCCTTCTCATCCTCGCTCATCGCCTTCTTGAAGCCCTTCACGGCGCCACCCAGGTCGGTGCCGACGTTGCGCAGCTTCTTGGTGCCGAAGATCAGGATGATGATGCCGAGTACGATTAGCAGCTGCCAGATACTGATGCCACCTAACATTAGTGCTTCCTCTTGTTGGGGGTTCCGGCTCACCCGGAACGGCCAGTGATGTCGTGTTCAGCGGGTTATGGCTTGCGTGCGGCCTTCTCGTCGTGGCCCGAGATGCCGAAGCGACGCGCCAGTTCGTCGAGTAGTGCACCATGCTCGAGCCCGAGATGCGACAGCATCACCAGGCTATGAAACCACAGGTCGGCCGTTTCGGCGATCAATGCCTGACGTTCGGCATCACCGCCGGCCTCGGCGTCCTTCGCCGCGAGCAGGGTCTCGGTAGCCTCTTCGCCGACCTTCTCGAGTATCTTGTTCAAGCCCTTGTGATGCAAGGCAGCGACGTAGGAGTCTGCCGGATTGGCCTCGCGGCGTTGATCCAGGACATCCTGAAGCCGCTCAAGAATATCGCTCATCGATGACGTCTCCATGAAAAAAGGGCGAGCGTGAAACGGGGGTCAGTACCAGGCCAGCAGCAACAGCCCGATGACGGTGGCGACCAGCGCCGGCCAGGGTTGGCCATCGGCCCATTCGACCAGAGGCTGCCAGGCCATGGCCAGCGCTACCAGCAGCAGGCCCAGTCGCAACCGGCGATGGCGCCGCCCCTGGCGTTCCAGCTGGTACTGGATGCCCCCCAGTGCCTCGCCCTGGCGCCGGCGCTGGCGCTTTTCCAGCTCGGCCTGAGCCAGCGCCTGGTGGGCCAGGGTTGGCAGCTCGGGCAACTGGTGGCTGAGTTCGGGGGCGTGGCGCTTGAGAGAGGCCCACAGCCCCTTTACCCCGGCGCGCTCCTCCATCCAGCGCTCCAGGTAGGGCTTGGCGGTCTGCCACAGGTCCAGCTCGGGATAGAGCTGACGCCCCAGGCCCTCGATATTGAGCAGGGTCTTCTGCAGCAGGACCAGCTGGGGCTGTACCTCCATGTCGAAGCGACGGGCGGTCTGGAACAGGCCCAGCAGCACCTGGCCGAAGGAGATGTCCTTGAGCGGCTTCTCGAGGATCGGCTCGCACACGGTGCGAATCGCCGCGGCAAACTCGTTGGCGCGGGTGTGCTCACCGACCCAGCCCGACTCGATATGCAGCGCCGCCACCTCGTAGTAGTCCTGGTGGAAGAAGGCCAGCAGGTTGCGGGCGAGGTAGTCCTGATCCTCGCGGGTCAGGCTGCCGACGATGCCGCAGTCGATCGCGATGTACTGGGGGTCGTGGGGATGCTTGCGGGAGACGAAGATATTCCCCGGATGCATGTCGGCGTGGAAGAAGTTGTCACGGAACACCTGGGTGAAGAAGATCTCCACGCCGCGCTCGGCAAGTTTCCTGAGGTCGGTGCCCTGGGCTTCGAGCGCGTCGGTATCGGCGACCGGCACGCCATAGATACGTTCCTGGACCATGACCCGCTGGCGGGTCAGCTCCCAGTGAATGGCGGGCACATAGAGCAGTGGAGAGTCCTTGAAGTTGCGCTTGAGCTGGGAGGTGTTGGCGGCCTCCTTGTGCAGGTCGAGCTCGTCGAACAGGGTGGTCTCGTAGTCGCGTACCACCTCCACCGGACGCAGGCGTCGTGCCTCGGGCACGCAGCTCAGCAGTCGCGCGAAACGGTAGAGCAGGGCCATGTCCTGGCGCATCACCCGTTCGATGCCGGGCCGGATGATCTTGACGACGACCTCCTCGCCGCCGTGCAGCCGGGCACCGTGTACCTGGGCGATCGAGGCCGAGGCCAGCGGCTCGGTGTCGAAGCGGGCGAAGGCCTCGGTCACCGGCAGCCCGAGCTCCGCTTCCACCACCTCGCGAGCCTGTTGGCCGGGGAAGGGGGGAACCTGGTCCTGCAGCCGCTTGAGCTCGTCGGCCACGTCCTCGGGCAGCAGGTCGCGGCGGGTGGAGAGTACCTGGCCGAACTTGACGAAGATGGGACCCAGCGACTCCAGTGCCAGGCGTAGGCGCTCTCCGCGGGAGCGCTCGCCGATGGGGACCAGCCGCAGTGGCGAAAGCCTGAGCAGCATCCGCAGCGGCCAGGGGAGGCGCTCGAGGGGCAGCAGGGTGTCGAGACGGTAGCGGGTGATCACCCACAGGATGCGCAGCAGACGCAGCAGGATCATGCCGTCACCCTGTCCGCCAGGCGACGGTGCAGGCGGGCCAGGCGTGCCTCGAGGCGGTCGGAGGCCACCTCGAGCTCGGTAAGGTGGTCGCGCAGTACCTCGAGCTGGGGGCGGCCCGGCAGCAGGCGCGCCTCCTCGACCAGGTACTCCGAGAGGTCGGCATAGAACTCGTCGCGGGAGCGCAGCCCGAAGCGGCCCAGGCGACGCAGACCCTCGGCCAGGCTGTGGGCCGGGATATCGCCGAGCCAGCGGGCCAGCTCCCCCTCCCAGTCCAGGTCGAGGTCCAGCAGCAGGTCGCGGGTAGCTTCCAGCAGCGGGATGCGGCCACGCACCGCCAGCCGCCCCTGGAACATCAGGCGTTCCATGGAGGCGCCACCGAGCAGGGCACCGAGGCTCTCGGCGTCAAGCTCGACCACGGCATCATGGTCCTCCTCGGCGCCGCCTTCGGCGCGCAGCAGGTCCAGGCCACCGGGATGGAAGTGGATGGCGAGTGCCAGCTCGGGGTTCTCGAGGCGCAGCAGCAGGCGCTGGCCCGCGAGTCGGGCGAGGCGTGAGGGGGCAGCCGGGTCACGGGCCAGCAGGGCGTTCAGGGTTCTCTCGGCGGCGGCGAGCAGCAGGGTCGGGGTCACGGCCATGCCCACCTCAGAGCTTTATGCCGCGGTGCAGGGCAACGATGCCCCCGGTCATGTTGGTGTACTCCACCCGCTCGAGGCCGGCCGCTTCCATCATCGACTTGAGCGTCTCCTGGTCGGGATGCATGCGGATCGACTCGGCCAGGTAGCGGTAGCTGTCGGCATCGCTGGCCACCACCTGCCCGATCCTCGGCAGCAGACGAAAGGAGTACTCGTCATAGGCACGGGTCAGCAGGGGGTTGCGTGGCTTGGAGAACTCCAGCACCAGCAGTCGGCCGCCGGGCTTGAGTACCCGGGTCATCGAGCGCAGGGCGGCATCCTTGTCGGTCACGTTGCGCAGGCCGAAGGCAATGGTGATGCAGTCGAAGGTATTGTCCGGAAAGGGCAGGCACTCGGCATTGGCCTGGACATACTCGACATTGCCGCCCACGCCGTGGTCGAGCAGCTTGTCGCGGCCGACGCGGAGCATCGACTCGTTGATATCGGCCAGGACGACACGCCCGCGTGGCCCCACGGTGCGCGAGAACTTCAGTGTCAGGTCGCCGGTGCCGCCGGCGATGTCGAGCACACTGTGCCCCGGACGCACGCCGGCACGCTCGATGGTCAGGCGCTTCCAGAGGCGGTGGATGCCGAACGACATCAGGTCGTTCATGACGTCGTAGCGAGCCGCCACGGAGTGAAATACATCGGCGACCCGCGAGGCCTTCTCGTCGAGAGGCACTTCCTGGTAGCCGAAATCGGTGGTCTGCTGGTCCCTGGAGCTGGAGTTGGCGCTCATGCGATGGGGCTCCCGAATCGCTGCATGGGAGAGGTCAAGGCCTCGGATGGGCGCCATTGTAGCCTTCTGCAGCGGCGGTTGTCTTGACGCGGGTTACAGCTGCTTGATTTCTATACCCAGTGGCGCGCGGCTGGCGCCGGCCGCCTCCAGACGCTGGAGATAGTCGGCCCAGTTGGCCTCGCGGTGGTTGATCAGCCACCACAGGTAGTCCCAGCTGAACAGGCCACTGTCGTGACCATC
This sequence comes from Halomonas sp. LES1, assembly GCF_031846005.1. Lineage (NCBI taxonomy): Bacteria > Pseudomonadati > Pseudomonadota > Gammaproteobacteria > Oceanospirillales > Halomonadaceae > Halomonas > Halomonas sp. LES1. Next base: position 282,765 of record NZ_JAVRGC010000003.1, on the reverse strand, counting down.
ATCGAAGTGCAGCTTGAGGGCGTAGCGGCCGGCAGGCGTGATGTCCTTGAGGCCGACGAACTGCTTGCCAGTCTGCAGGGTCTCCTGGCCGCGGCCATGGCCGCGGACCTCGGCGGAGGGGGAGAAGACCCTGAGGTACTCGATGGCGAGCCGGTAACTCTGGCCATCGGCATAGCCGAGCTCCAGCTCGCGGGCCTGCTTGTGGTAGTGCACTCGGGTCGGGATTGGGGCGGTCATGGCATGCCTCGGCTTCTGACGTGGTGGAAGAGCGGCTACTCCAGCGACAGGCCTGCGAGGGGGCGCTGTGAATCCGTCCCTGGACGCTAGATGCCCTGCTTCGCTCTCGCGTCCTGCTCCGCTTGCAGGACCGGTGCTGGCCATCCATGGCCAGCCCGTTCGAAGCAGTGCTTCTCACCCCTGGCATAGGACCCCCTCTACGGCCTGTCCCTGACGCCGCGCAGCCCGCTGCCTCAAGGCTTATCGCTTAAAGCTTACGGCTGGGTTTACAGGATATACCGCGAGAGGTCCTCGTCCATCGCCAGCTCGCCGAGCTGGGAGTCGACGTAGGCGGCGTCGATGGTCAGCGGGGTGCCGATATCGCTGCCCTGGAAGGAGGCCTCCTCCAGCAGTCGCTCCATCACGGTGTGCAGGCGGCGCGCGCCGATGTTCTCGGTGCCCTCGTTGACCTTCCAGGCGATCTCGGCGATGCGCTCGATACCGTCATCGGTGAAGGCGACCTCCAGCCCCTCGGTGGCCAGCAGCGCCTGGTACTGCTTGGTCAGCGCCGCGGAGGGCTCGGTGAGGATGCGCTTGAAGTCATCCGGGGAGAGGGCGTTGAGCTCGACGCGGATCGGCAGGCGACCCTGCAGCTCCGGAATCAGGTCCGAGGGGCGCGACAGATGGAAGGCGCCGGATGCGATAAACAGCACATGGTCGGTCTTCACGATGCCGTACTTGGTCGAGACCGAGGAGCCCTCGATCAGCGGCAGCAGGTCACGTTGCACCCCCTCGCGGGAGACCTCCCCACCGCTGGACTGGCCGCCGCCCTTGCAGACCTTGTCGATCTCGTCGAGGAAGACGATGCCATTCTGCTCCACCGACTCGATGGCGCGGGCCTTGATCTCCTCCTCGTTGACCAGCTTGCCGGCCTCCTCGTCGCGCAGCACGGCGAAGGCATCCTTCACCGCGATGCGGCGCGTCTCGGTCTTCTGCTTGCCCATGCCCGAGAAGAGGCTCTGCAGCTGGTTGGTCATCTCCTCCATGCCCGGCGGGGTCATGATGTCGACATTGGGGCCCTGCTGGGAGACCTCGATATCGATCTCCTTGTCGTCGAGCTGCCCTTCGCGAAGCTTCTTGCGGAAGATCTGGCGGGTGGAGCTGTCCTGACGGGGCTCATCCTCCTGGCCACGGGGCGGTGGCAGCAGGGCATCGAGGATGCGCTCTTCGGCGGCATCCTCGGCGCGGTGCGCGACCTCCTCCTTGGCCTGTTCGCGAACCAGCTTGATGGCCGCCTCGGTCAGGTCGCGCACGATCGATTCCACGTCGCGGCCCACGTAACCCACCTCGGTGAACTTGGTGGCCTCGACCTTGATGAAGGGGGCGCGGGCCAGCTTGGCCAGGCGGCGGGCGATCTCGGTCTTGCCGACGCCGGTGGGACCGATCATCAGGATGTTCTTGGGCGTCACTTCCTGGCGCAGGTCGCCGTCGAGCTGCATGCGCCGCCAGCGGTTGCGCAGCGCGATGGCCACGGCGCGCTTGGCATCCTGCTGGCCGATGATGAACTGGTCCAGGGCGTGGACGATCTCGCGGGGGGTCATCTGGGTCATGGTGTCGGCCTTAGCCCGCCTTGGCAGGCAGCTCCTCGAGGGTGACGTTGTGGTTGGTGAACACGCAGATGTCGCCGGCGATCTCGAGCGACTTCTCGGTGATCTCGCGGGCCCCGAGGTCGGTGTTCTCGATCAGGGCACGCGCCGCGGCCAGGGCGAAATTGCCACCGGAGCCGATGGCGATGATGCCGCCCTCGGGCTCCAGCACATCGCCGTTGCCGGTGATGATCAGCGAGGCGTCCTTGTTGGCCACGGCGAGCAGCGCCTCCAGGCGGCGCAGGGCGCGGTCGGTGCGCCACTCCTTGGCCAGCTCCACGGCGGCCTTGACCAGATTGCCCTGGTACTTTTCCAGCTGAGCTTCGAAGCGCTCGAAGAGGGTGAAGGCATCGGCGGTGCCGCCGGCGAAACCGGCCAGCACCTCGCCGCGATAGAGGCGCCGCACCTTGCTGGCGTTGCCCTTCATCACGGTGTTGCCCAGCGATACCTGGCCGTCGCCGGCCAGCGCCACCTGGTCACCGCGGCGCACGGATACGATCGTGGTCATGGAGGGGGACTCCTTGGGGGAGCGGGTCAACGGCTCCCGATGACTTTCGGCGCACTTGGGCGCCGTAACGAATCTGTCTGGTGGGAGTAGGTGTGGGCGTGGCGCCCGAAATTCAAGCGGTCAGCGTGCAGATGCGGCGTGCCGGCTCAGTTGTTGAGCTGGATAAGCAGTGGTTCGATGCCCTGGGTGGTCATCAGGTCCTGGGCACGCGACAGCTCGCGACGGTCCTCATAGGGTCCCACCTGAACGCGGTGCCAGGTCTGGCCGCCGCCTGCCTTGACCTCGCTGACCTGCGCCAGCAGGCCGAAGTCCCGGAGTCGGCTGCGCAACTGTCGGGCGTCGCCGGCCTCGCGGAAGGAGGCGGCCTGCAGCATATAGCGCTGCCCCGAGGCGCTGGTGGCGGCCGTGGCCTGCTGAGTCGACCGCTCCGTCGCCTGGCGGTCACTGGCCATGCGGTCGTTGGATAGGTTGGCGGCGATCACCTCGGCGATCGGGTCGTCCGCGGGAGCCGAGTCAGCGTCGGCTGCGACCTCCTCCGCCGGTGGCGGAGTCGCCGTGGAGGCGGGCATCTCACCGCCGGGGGCGATCACCTCGGACTCCGGCAGCAGGGTATAGAACTCGAAGGTCGGCATCGGCGGCTCGCTGGGCTCCGCGGGTGCTGCCGGTGCGCTTTCGGGCGAGGCACTACGCGGCAGTACCGTGGCCAGCGGTGAGTCCTCGACCTGCCAGGGTGCCACGCCGTGCTGATGCTGGGAGAGCAGGAAGCCGGCCACCAGACCGGCCAGGCCCCATACCCAGCCGGGAAGGCGCCATTCGCGGCGGGGCTTCTTGCTGGGCTGGCGCCGGCTGTTGGTGGCACCGCGCTTCTTCGCAGGCTGCTTGCGAGTCGCCATGGGTTACATTTCCTCCGGGGCGCCGACTCCCATCAGCTCCAGGCCGTTGCGCAGCACCTGGCGGGTGGCCAGGCCCAAGGCCAGGCGGGCGTTGCGCAGGGCGTCATCCTCGACCATGACCTTCACCGCGTTGTAGCAGGTGTGGAAATCGGCGGCCAGATCGAGGAGGTACTGGGCGATCTGCTGAGGCTCGCGGGCGGCGGCCGCGTGTGACACCGCCTCGGGGAAGCGGGCCAGGCGGTTCAGCAGTGCCTTCTCCTGGTCCTCCTCCAGACGGCCCAGATGGTCCATGGCCAGGGCATGGTCGAAGGGCAGGCCGTCATTCGCTGCGCGACGCTCGACGCTGCACACCCGGGCGTGGGCGTACTGCACGTAGTAGACCGGGTTGTCGTTGGACTGCGAGCGGGCCAGGTCGATATCGAAGGTGAGCTGGGAGTCGGCCCGTCGCGCGGCCAGGAAGAAGCGGGTGGCATCGCGCCCCACCTCGTCGATCAGATCGCGGACGGTCACGTAGCTGCCGGCACGCTTGGAGAGCTTCACCTCCACGCCGGAGCGGGTCACCATCACCATCTGATGCAGCACGTAGTCGGGCCAGCCCTGAGGGATGCCGGCTTCCAGGGCCTGCAGGCCGGCGCGCACCCGGGTCACGGTGGAGTGGTGGTCGGCCCCCTGTTCGTTGATTACGGTGGTGAAGCCACGCTGCCACTTGTCGAGGTGATAGGCCACGTCGGGCAGGAAATAGGTGTACTGCCCGTCGGTCTTGCGCATCACCCGGTCCTTGTCGTCACCGAAATCGGTGGTGCGCAGCCACAGGGCGCCATCCTGCTCGTAGGTGTGGCCATTCTCGACCAGGCGCTCGACGGTCGCCTCCACCTTGCCGTCGCGGTAGAGCGAGGACTCGAGGAAGTAGACGTCGAAGTTCACGCCGAAGGCCTTGAGGTCGAGGTCCTGCTCGCGGCGCAGATAGGCCACGGCAAACTCCTGGATCGCCGCCAGGTCGTCCGGGTCGGCCTTGGCGGTAACGTGGCGGTCGTCGGCGTGCACGGTCTCGCCACCCAGGTAGGCATTGGCCACATCGATGATATAGCCACCGCGGTAACCATCCGCCGGCCAGCCTTCATCCTCGGGGCCAAGCCCCTTGACGCGGGCCTGTACCGAGAGCGCCAGGTTGGTGATCTGGGCGCCCGCGTCGTTGTAGTAGAACTCGCGGGTCACATCGAAGCCGGTGGCTTCGAGCAGGCGACAGACGCAGTCGCCGATGGCCGCCCCGCGACCGTGGCCGACATGCAGCGGCCCGGTGGGATTGGCGGAGACGAACTCCACCTGCACCTTCTGCCCCTGGCCGGCGAGGCTGCGTCCATAGGCATCGCCCGAATCGAGCACCTGGCGGACCACCTGGGCGGCGGCGTCGGTGGCGGCGAAGAAGTTGACGAAGCCGGGGCCGGCGATTTCGACCCGACTGACCGCCGCGCTCTCGGGCAGGGCGGCCACCAGGGTGTCGGCCAGCTCGCGGGGCTTGCGGCCGGCCGGCTTGGCCAGCATCAGCGCCAGGTTGGTGGCGTAATCGCCATGCGCCTTGTCTCGGGTAGGGTCGACCTTGATGGTCGGGGCGAGGTCGGCGGGCAGCACACCCTGCTGCTTGAGGGAGTCGAGGGCGTCCTCGAGCAGCGCAACGATGGTCTCTTTCATGGGGCGTTGGTGTCCTGTGGCGTCGGGGTAAGCGGCCGATGAACCGGCGATAAAGAGGCGCTCGGCCCGGCGTGGGCATGGAAACGGGCCCTGATCGGGCATGGCCGGCCATTATCGGCAATTGCGCGCTGGCTTTAAAGGGCGGGGCTCCAAGCCTGGCGAGTCAATCGCTGCGGGCTCGCTCGAAGCTTGCCCGGCGACAGGTCCTGGAGCGCCGGCTCCCTCTTCGTCCTGCCCCCGGCGCTTCTTGCTGCGTATGGCGGCAATGGCCATGTTCAACTCAGCGTCTGCGGGTCGATATCCAGCGACCAGCGCACTCGACGCGCCTCGGGAGTGGCCTCCAGCCAGGCGGTGAGCCAGGCGCTGGCTTCGTGAAGGGCGCTACGCTTTTCGGCGCCGAGCATCAGCTGCAGGTGATAGCGGCCCTGGCGCCGCTCCATGGGGGCCGGCACCGGGCCCAGGCAGTCCACCGCCAGCTGGCGTTCGGCCAGCCAGGCCCGCAGTGCGGTGGCGGTGCGGCGGCTCAATTCACCGGCCGCCTCTTCCCTCGCGCTCTCCAGGCGCAGGAGGGCCAGGAAGCGGAATGGTGGCAGCGCGGCGGCGCGTCGCTCTTCCAGGAGGCGCTCGGCGAGGGCGGCATAGCCACGCTCGGCCAGCAGGCGCAGGTGAGGATCGTCGGGATGCATGGTCTGGACCAGCACTCGCCCGGGGTGGGCGGCACGACCGGCGCGGCCGGCTACCTGCACCAGCAGCTGGGCCCCCTGCTCCAGGGCGCGGAAGTCACTGGCATAGAGGCCGGCATCGGCATTGACCACCACGACCAGTGTGACATGAGGCAGATGGTGCCCCTTGGCGAGCATCTGGGTGCCCACCAGCAGGCAGGGATCGCCGCGGCGAACCTCGGTCAGGGTCTGCTCGAAGGCGTCGCGACGGCGAGTGCTGTCGCGGTCGATGCGGTGCACCGGTACCCTGGGGAAGCGCTCGGCGAGCGTCTCCTCGGTGCGCTCGGTGCCGCTGCCCAGCGGCCGCAGGTCGATGCTCTGGCACTCGGGGCAGGCGTCGGGCAGGACGCGGCGGCGATCGCAGTGGTGGCAGGCCAGCAGCGGCGGCTGGCGGTGGAGGGTCATGCGGGCGTCGCAGGCGTCGCATTCGGCCAGCCAGCCGCAGGCATGGCAGGCCAGGGTGGGAGCGAAGCCGCGGCGATTGATGAAGACCAGTACCTGGTGGCCCGCGTCGAGGGTCTCCGAGATCGCCTCCAGCGCCGGTGGGGCCAGGCCACCCAGGCGAGGACGACCCCGCAGGTCGAGAAGTTCCAGGCGCGCGGGGGCATGGCGGGTGGCGCGCCGGGTCAAGGGCAGGTGGCGCCACTCACCGCGGTGCGCCCGGGCCAGGCTCTCCAGCGAGGGCGTGGCGCTGCCCAGCAGTAGCGGGATGCGGTGGTGATGGGCACGAGCCACGGCGAGGTCCCGGGCATGGTAGCGCAGCCCATCCTGCTGCTTGTAGGAGGCGTCATGCTCCTCGTCGACGATAAGCGCGCCGGGGCGGGCCAGCGGGGTGAAGATCGCCGAACGGGTGCCGACCACGATGGGAGCCCGGCCGCTGGCGGCGGCCTCCCAGGCATCCAGCCGCTCATGCTCGGTGAGTCCCGAGTGCAGGGCGACCACCGGGACTCGGAAGCGCTTGCGGAAGCGTGACAGGGTCTGGGGGGTGAGGCCGATCTCCGGTACCAGTATCAGCGCCTGGCGGCCGCGTCCCACGGTCGCCTCGATCAACTGCAGGTAGACCTCGGTCTTGCCGCTGCCGGTGACTCCCTCCAGCAGGCAGGGGTGGTAGCCATCGAGCCGCTCGTGGAGGGCCGAAAGGGCGTGGGCCTGCTCGCGGTTGAGCGGCAGCGCTGGGCTGGCCAGCAGATGGTCAGGGTCGGGGAGAGGCGCGGCGGTGAGGGGCTCCTCGTGGCGCTCGACCAACCCCTTGGCGGTGAGCGCCTTGAGCTGATCGCGGCTGAATGACTGGGCGAGGATCGCCTGGCTGGCCAGACCGTGGGGGTGCTGGCGTAGCATCTCCAGCAATGCCGCCTGGCGTGGGGCGCGGGGCAGGGCATCGCTCCCCGAGGCGTGCCCCGCGGGGGTAAGCACCCAGCGCTCGCGTGTGCGGGGGGTTAGCGCACGTCCCTGGCGCAGCAGGACCGGCAGCGCCTGGTGCAGGGTGTCGCCCAGCGGGTGCTGATAGTAGCGTGCGGTAAAGCGGCACAGCCATAGCCAGTCCGGGGGGAGCGGGGCGTCGTCCAGGCAGGCAGTGACTCGCTTGAGGGCGGTCAGCGGCAGGTCACTCTGCTCGCGACACTCCACCACGATGCCGACCACCTCGCGGCGACCGAAGGGCGCACGCACTCGTAGCCCCGGCTGCCAGCCGCAGGCCGGCACGTCGTGGGCCGGGCGGTAGTCGAACAGGCGATGCAGCGGCGAGGGAATGGCGACGCGTAGCACTCGCGGAATCGGTGAATCTGGCAATTGGCCTCCGGCGGCGACTCTGGTAGTATGCGGCGCTCCCCGGCGCCCGGTCGGCGACTCGGGGTTCCGGTGATCCCATGATTGTTTGGCAATCGATAGTGTTGCTCGTCAATCGATAGACAACCGTGTGCGGTGCCTGGCAGCGGATCAGGTGGCGGCATACAGCGCAACGAGGCTCAAGATGAAACAAGGTATCCACCCCGAATACAAGACGATCAGCGCGACCTGTTCCTGCGGCGCCACCTTCGAGGTCGGCTCCACCGCCGGTCGCGATCTGGAGCTGGACGTCTGCTCGCAGTGCCACCCTTTCTATACCGGCAAGCAGAAGCAGGCCACCACCGGTGGTCGCGTCGAGCGCTTCAACAAGCGCTTTGGCGCCGCGCTCAAGCGCTGATCGCGACCGATATCGGTCAGCCGTCACGAGAACCCGCCTTTCCGGCGGGTTCTCGCGTTTTGGCGGCAAGTTGCCGGCCGGCAACGGCCTCAATGAGCGTCCTGCAGGCGCTCCGTGGGGCGCTGTTCAGTAGTGGAATAATTTTCTATACTTGTTTGACAAGTCACCCTTCCTGATGGACTTCGAGCATGACTGACGCAAGACAGGCGGCGCTGGACTACCACGCGAAACCCATTCCCGGAAAACTCTCCATCGAGCTCACCAAGCCCACCGCCACTGCCAAGGACCTGGCACTGGCTTACAGCCCCGGTGTGGCCGAGCCGGTGCGCGAGATCGCCCGGGACCCTGAAAATGCCTACCGTTACACCGGCAAGGGTAACCTGGTAGCCGTGATCTCCGATGGTACTGCCATCCTTGGCCTGGGTAATCTCGGGGCGTTGGCCAGCAAGCCGGTCATGGAAGGGAAGGGGGTGCTGTTCAAGCGCTTTGCCGGTATCAACTCCGTTGACATCGAGGTCAATGCCGAGAGCCCACAGGCCTTTATCGATACCGTGGCGCGCATCGCCGATACCTGGGGGGGAATCAATCTCGAGGACATCAAGGCCCCCGAGTGCTTCGAGATCGAGCGTACGCTCATCGAACAGTGCAGCATCCCGGTGTTCCATGATGACCAGCACGGCACCGCCATCGTCACCGCTGCCGGCATGCTCAATGCCCTGGATATTGCCGGCAAGAGTCTGTCCGAGGCGAAAATTGTCTGCATGGGGGCGGGTGCGGCGGCCATCGCCTGCATGAAGCTGCTCGTCTCCTGTGGAGCACGTGCCGAGAATATCGTGATGCTCGATCGCAAGGGCGTGATCCACAACGGGCGTGAGGATCTTAATCAGTACAAGGCGATGTTTGCCGTGGAGACCGACAAGCGCACCCTCGATGATGCCATCGATGGCGCCGACGTCTTCGTGGGGCTCTCCGGTCCCGGGCTGATGAGTGCCGACCATCTGCTCAAGATGGCTTCCAATCCGGTGGTATTTGCGTGCACCAACCCGGACCCGGAAATCCATCCGGATGTCGCTCACGAGACCCGTGATGACGTGATCATGGCCACTGGTCGCTCCGACTACCCCAATCAGGTCAACAATGTACTGGGTTTCCCGTTCATCTTCCGCGGCGCCCTGGATGTTCGGGCCACGCGCATCAACGAGGAGATGAAGGTGGCGGCGGTGCATGCGCTCAAGGACCTGGCGCGGGAGCCGGTGCCCGGTGATGTGCTCGAGGCCTATGGCAAGGAGAGCATGAGTTTCGGTCGCGACTACATCATTCCCACGCCGGTCGATGTACGCCTGCTGGACCGAGTGACCTCCGCCGTCGCCCAGGCGGCCGTGGATTCCGGTGTGGCGCGCCGCCCCTACCCCTCGCACTACCCACTCAAGACCGTGGACGATGTCTACGGAGCATGAGCCCCTGTGTGCTAGACGCTACCCATGATGACGCCGGCCCTCGAGCCGGCGTCAGTCTATGGGTGCTGCTGGTTTACCAGTCGTAGAGAATGGAAGCGCTGGTGGTATGGTCGGTGCGCGCCTCAGCGTCTGCCGGCGGTCGGGAGGTATCCTTGATCTCGTGTGACAGCTTCAATGCCAGATGTGAGTTGAGTCGGGCGGTGAGTGACGAAAGTGAGCGCGAGGTGGTGTTGTCGTCGGTGGCCTCCACCGAAAGCTCTTGTTCCAGGCTGGCGGCCTTCGAGAAAGCCCACTCGTAGGCCATCGCGCCGTATGCCACGCCGAGCGAGGCGTTCTCCTTCCCTTCGATGCGGTCGTAGCGGTAACCCGGGCCCGCCTCCAGTGAAAGTCGGTGACACTCGTCGTCGAGCAGGTCTCGCCCATAGCCGGCTATGGTGGTGAATTGTCGGTCATAGCCGCTGAAGCGGTCTCTCTCTCCGCGGGCGAAACCAAAGAGGTAGTGGGGGCCTTCGAGATTAAAGCGCTCGCGGCCGGCGACGAGGTACTGCTCGGCGCTGGTGTCACCGTCACGACTGACATGGCGGACCTCGCCGCGCAGGGTATGAGTCCAGCTGTCGGTCAACCAGGTGAGTCGGCCTTTTGCGATCAGGGTCTGGCTGTCGGTGTTACCGGACATATGGGTGTAGCCCAGCTCGGTGCTGCCGCTGAAGGCCTCGTCGTCCTCGGTGGGTAAGGGCGGGGCATAGAAGGGGGTGGAGTGCACCTTGCCCGCGATTGCTAACAGGCCGAAAAGCACCAGCCATACAGCTGTGCAGGGCCGAATCGCAGAATACGGCATGGTCGATCTCTCGGATTGCCAGGTGTCGTGATGGGTGAGCGGCGTGTAAGGCAGTAAAGGGATGGGAGCCTTCACGCCGCTTCCAGCTAGTGCCGGGGTTGGTCGAAGCGCTAGAAGATCGCCTCATAGACCCCCGTGCCCTGGGAGCCGCTCTGTTGCTCCACCTCGCGCTCCACGCGGCGTGGCTGTTGCTCAGGCAGATGCTCGGGATGGAAGAGCTCGCTGATGCCGCCGCGCGATACGCGTCGCCCGGTCTCGGGGTCGACACGTGCGGTGACCAGCTCGCCAGGCGCCTCCGGCATTGCCGAGGGCTTGCCGTCGAGGGCCTGGCCCATGAACGCTATCCAGATTGGCAGGGCAGCATTGGCGCCATATTCGGCGGTGGTGGTGTTGTCATCCTTGCCCAGCCAGACCGTGGCCACCAGGTTGCTGTTGAAGCCGGCGAACCAGGTGTCGCGCTGGCCGTTGGTGGTGCCGGTCTTGCCGACGATATCTTCGCGGCCCAGCTCCAGGGCACGGCGACCGGTGCCGTTCTCGATCACGTCACGCAGCATGTCGCGCAGGATATAGAGGTTGATGGGATCGACCACGCGCTCGGCGACGACATGGCGTTCACCGTCGAACGTTACCTCCTCCTGATCGGCACTGCACTCGCGGCATGCCACGGCCGCCTGCGTCTCTTCAACAAGCGTTTCGCCTCTGGTGACGCGCTCGATAAACCAGGGCGAGACCTTGAAGCCGCCATTGGCCAGAATCGCGTAGGCGCTGGTCATCTCCAGCGGGGTCAGGCTGGCGCTGCCCAGTGCCAGCGAGAGGCCGTGGGGCAGGCGCGCCTCGTCGAAACCGAACCCCTTGAGGAACTCGATGGTCTCGTTGAGGCCTACTTCGCGAAGCACACGGATGGTCACCAGGTTGCGAGAGCGCGCCAGGGCATTGCGCAGGCGCATCGGGCCGAGGAAGTCTCCGCTGGAGTTGACCGGACGCCACATCTCGTTGCTGCCGTCGTCGATCACCACCGGGGCGTCGTTGACGACGCTGGCGGCGGTCATCATGCCGCTCTCGAGTGCCGCCAGATAGATGAAGGGCTTGAAGATGGAGCCCGACTGGCGCTGGGCCTGTACGGCACGATTGAACTTGCTGGCGTTGAAGTCGAACCCGCCCTGCAGGGCGAGAATGGCTCCGGTGTCGGGGTGCATTACCACCAAGGAGCCTTCCGCATCGGGGCGCTGGGCCAGGCGCAGGCTGCCATCTTCACGCTCCATCACGCGCACCAGGTCGCCACGGCCGGCGATCTCGGCCGCCGAGCCCGGCTCGGGGCCGCGGTACCGCGCGCTCTTGTACTCGCGGGCCCAGGAGAGGCCGTCCCACTCGATGGTCCGCAGCTTGCCTTCGCGCATCAGCACGCGCATCTGGCGGCCTTCACTCTCTACCACGATGGCGGGGTGAAGAAGGCCATAGCGCGGAGTGCGCTCCAGCACCTGAACCCAGTTGCTGACGTCACCGTCGATTCCCTCGACACGGGTCTCGCTGCGCTCGGCGGCGCGCCGGGCGGTCTCCAGCACTTCGGGGGACTCCTCGAGCTCCTCCTCCAGGCCGCTGCGCTCGGTGCGATCCTGAGCCTCTGCCAGACTCGGCGGCAGTTGCTTCTCCTCCGGGCCACGCCAGCCGTGACGGGTGTCGTAATCGATCAGGCCACGAGCCAGGGCGCGGCGCGCCATGGGCTGGAGCTCGCTGTCCAGGCTGGTGGTGATCTTGTATCCACCGGTGTAGACCTCACTCTCGCCGAAGCGCTCCACGGCATACTGGCGGGCCATCTCGGCGACGTAATCGGCATCGACTTCCGCCTGGGCGATATTGCGTTCGGCGGTGATGGGGGCCTGCACCGCTTCATCATAGGTGGCCTGGTCGATATGCCCCAGCTCCCGCATGCGGAACAGGATCCAGTTGCGGCGAATCAGCGCGCGCTCCGGGTTGGTCAACGGATTGAAGCTGGAGGGGGCCTTGGGCAGGCCGGCAATCATCGCCTTCTCGGCCAGGGTCAGCTCTGCCAGCGGGCGGTTGTAGTAGATTTCGGCGGCGGCGGCGATGCCGTAGGCACGGTGACCCAGGAAGATCTTGTTGACGTAGAGCTCGAGGATCTCCTCCTTGCTGAGTACCTGCTCCATCTGCAGGGCGAGCAGGATCTCGCGAATCTTGCGGGTAAAGGTACGATCCAGGGTCAGCAGGTAGTTACGCGCTACCTGCATGGTAATGGTGGAGCCGCCGGACTGGATTTCACCGCCACTGACCACCAGTTCGCCGGCCGCCCGCAGCAGGCCCTTGGGGTCGACGCCACGATGTTCGAAGAAGGCGTCATCCTCGGCGGCCAGCAGTGCCTGGATAAACTCCACGGGAATTTCATCATGGTCGATCGGAAGGCGGCGCTCCTCGCCATATTCGCCGATCAGCTTGTCGTCGCGGGTATAGATGCGCAGCGGTGAGTGCAGCTCGAAGTCCTGGAGCTGGCGTACGTCGGGGAGCCCGGGGGCAAAGTAGAGGGCGGCGCCCACCACGCCCAGACCGGCCGCGGCAATCAGCGAGAGGGTCAGCCAGACCAGGGAAAAGAGCAGGGTTCTGATAAACGTCATGAAGTGGCGGTGTCCATGCAGGGAACTGGAGCGGATGTGAAGCGATGACGATGCATAGGTTGCGACCTTGGTTGCGGGGCCATTATAGAAAGCCCGGGCGAGGGTCACCAGCGTTGACGATGCTAGCCCAAGGTTTACCGTGTTAGTAATGGCAAGATCATGTAACCTCATGCGACAAGACTGAGGTGAATAATCCAGACCTGCCGCCGTGTAATAAGGCAGGCACCATGTCAAGGCGAGCAAGCCGCAGACTCAGCAAGGGCAGGACAGAGATGCGACTGATGGCATCAAGCAAGGGACTGATCGGCGTCGATATCACCTCGGCCACGGTCAAGCTCGTGGAGCTCAGGCGAGCCGGGTCCACGTATCAAGTGGAGAGCTATGCAGTCAGGCCGCTGCGCGAGGGCGCCGTGATCGAGCGTCGCATCCAGGATATGGACGAAGTGGTTGACGCCCTTGGCCGAGCCGTTCATCAGGCGAAGCCGCATACCCGCCAGGCAGTGGTGGCAGTGCCTGCCAGCGCGGCGATCACCAAGACGCTGACGCTGCCCGCATCGCTCAGCAGTGACGAGATCGAGTCACGCATCGAGTTTGAGTCAGACAAGCATATTCCCTTTCCGTTCAGTGATGTCGCCTACGATTTCCAGCGCCTGGGGCTCAATGCCCGCTATGCCGACCAGCAGGACATCCTGCTGGTGGCCTGCCGGCAGCAGGAGGTCAGCCAGTTGACCGATGCCGTGATACAGGCAGGCCTGACGCCGGCGGCCGTGGATGTCGAGACCTTTGCCATGGAGCGAGCCTTCACCGAGTTGCGCCGCCAGCTGCCGGCGGATATCGGGGAGGAGGACAGCGTGGCGCTGGTGGATATCGGGGCCAACATGAATACCTTCCATGTATTGCGTCAGGGGCGCATCGTCTACAGCCGTGACACCGTGTTCGGTGGCCGTCAGCTGACCGAGGAGATCCGTAATCGTTACGGCCTGAGCTATGACGAGGCGGGGCTGGCCAAGAAGCGTGGTGGCCTGCCGGAAGACTATCAGCACAGTGTCCTCACCCCCTTCATCGACACCCTGGCCCAGCAGGTCGGGCGCTCGCTGCAGCTCTACTATACCGCCGGCCGCAAGCAGGAGGTGCGTCATATGGTGCTGGCCGGAGGCGCCAGCGTGTTGCCGGGGCTGGCCGAGCGCCTGGCCCGGGAGAGCGGCATGGAGGTCTCCATCGCCAATCCGTTGGCGCGCATGAAGGTCCACAGCCGCATCGACGTGCAGACCCTTTCCGGAGAGGCGCCGGCCATGCTGACGGCCTGTGGACTGGCATTGAGGGCGCGCTCATGACGATCGAGATCAATCTGCTGCCGTGGCGAGAGGAAAAACGGGCGCGGCGCAGCAAGCATTTCTATATGGCGCTGGGGGTGGCGGCTCTGCTGGGAGTAGCCGGAGGCTACGCCATGACCTGGTACTACCAGCAGCAGGCCGAGGTCCAGCGCCAGCGCAATGCCTATATCGAGACTCAGACTCGCCAGTTCGACTCGTTGATCGGTGGAGTCAGCGATCTGGAGAAGATTCGTGATCAGGTGGTCGAGAAGGTTGGGGTCTTTACCGAGCTGCAGAACGGACGCAGCCAGACGGTTCATGTGATGAGCGACCTGATCACCAGTCTCGAGGAGGGAGTGCATTACACCCAGTTCAGCCGGCAGGGTGATAGCCTGCGTCTCTCGGGGCGAGCCGAGGATAATGGCCAGGTGTCCGATCAGCTGCGACGCCTGGGAGCGGCGGCATCCTTTACTGAGCCCGTGCTCTCGGGAGTCGAGGCCGAGGGCGGCGGGGAGCGTAGAAGCTTCAGTCTCAGCATGAGCCAGCGCATGCCCGCAACGCACGCGGAAACGTCATCCGGCGGAACCGAGGAGGAGAGGCCATGAACCTCAATGCCGAGATGCGTCGGCTGCGCGAGCTCGACTGGCGCGAGCTCGATATCAAGGAGGCCGGGGTATGGCCCTGGTCTCTGCAGCTACTGCTCTGCTTGCTGACGCTGGGCGTGACCCTGTTCGCCATGCACTGGTATCTGGCCGCGCCCGCCAAGGAGCGGCTCGAGCAGCTCAAGGCCGAAGAGCCACAGCTGATTCGCGCCTACCGAAACAAAGCGGCGCTGGCCTCAAGGCTCGACCCCTTGCGTGAGCAAGTGGAGGCCCTCGAGGCGCGGATGGAGGCCTTGCGCGAGATGCTGCCCAGTGGCGCCGAGATACCGGCTCTGCTCGACAATATCACCGAGACCGCCCTCGACAACCAGCTGGCGATCGACTACATCCGACTGCGTGGCACGGCGGCCCGGGAGCACTACGTCGAGCAGCCCTTCGATATCCAGGTGCGTGGCGATTATCACCGTATCGCCGCCTTCCTGGCCGGGGTCGCGGGCCTGCCCCGTATCGTTACCCTGCATGACATGACGCTGGCGCCGGAGGAGGGTGACGGGCAGAACCTGCGGCTTACCTTGGTGGCGCGAACCTACAGTTATCGGCAGGACGTGGAGAGCGGTTCATGAGGGGCTGGCTGAGGGGAGTTGCAGGGGGGGCAGGCCTGTTGCTGATCGCCGGTTGCGCCGATCCGCAGTTGACCAGCCTCGATCGTGAGCTGGCCGAGATTCGCAACAGCCCGGCTCCGGTGCCGACGATCGAGCTGCCGGAGATACCCGACTACGAGACGTTGCCCTACGATCATGCCGATCTGCGTAGCCCCTTCGTGCCGCGTTTGCCCGAGGTGGAGGAGCCGACCGAGGTAGCCACCGACCTGGCGCCCGATCTGGATCGTGAACGGGAAGCGCTGGAGGCCTACAACCTCAGTGAGCTACGCCTGGTAGGTACCCTGACCGAGGGCGGCCAGCCCTCCGCGCTGGTGCGTGCACCGGACGGCCAGGTTCACCGGCTGCGGGTGGGCAACCATATGGGCAGCGATTTCGGCCGTATCGTCAGTATCACCTCGTCAACGGTACAGTTGATCGAAATCGTGCCAACCGGGCGTGGGGGTTGGGTCGAGCGCACCACGCGGCTCGAGCTCAATGGCCAGCAGGGTGGCTAGCTCAGAAGGCTCGGCAGTCAACAACAAGCGTGAACAGCGCTGCAGTCTATTATCGCTCCCGGGGAGCGGCGTCAAGCAGGGGGAAGGGAACCAACCATGCAAGCACACATTATCAAGCGTACCGTGGCGCTGCTCGCCATGCTGGCGGTGTCAGGAGCCGCCTTGGCGGCCTCGACGCTCGAAGAGCTCGATTTTCGGCAAGGGGCCAGCGGCGAGCTTGAGGTCGATCTTGAGTTCTCCGGCCTGGTTCCCGAGGTGCGTGGTTATCGCATCGACGACCCCGCACGGCTGACCATCGACCTGATGGAGACCGACAACCGTCTCGCGCGCCGCAGCTACACCCTGGGCATCGGCGGGGTCCAGCGGGTCACCGCCCTGGAGGCCGGCTCACGGACCCGCCTGGTGTTCGACCTCGATGGGCCGCTGCCCTACAACACCCGAGAGCAGGGTAGCCGCTTGCGTCTGGCCATCGGCGGCGGCGCCGCCGATACCGGCGTGGCGTCGGCTGCCGACGCCACGCCGGCTGAACCCGAATCGGCGCTATCCCAGCCGGCCAGCCGTGGCCCCAACATCGAGGATATCGACTTTCGCCGTGGCAGCGATGGTGCCGGCCGACTGGTTGTCACCTTCGATCGTGCCGGCATCGATGCCCGGGTGCGCGAGACCGGCCGCAACCGGATCACCGCCGAGCTGGTGGGGGTCGACCTGCCCGCCTCGCTGGAT
Organism: Halomonas sp. LES1; assembly: GCF_031846005.1. NCBI lineage: Bacteria > Pseudomonadati > Pseudomonadota > Gammaproteobacteria > Oceanospirillales > Halomonadaceae > Halomonas > Halomonas sp. LES1. The sequence goes on along the minus strand of NZ_JAVRGC010000003.1, from coordinate 266,193 downwards.
CAGGTCTATGATGTCAGCGACTTCGACACCCCGCTGCAGCGGGTGACGCCACAGGTAGGGCGCAACGGTGTGGTCCTGAATATTCAGGGAAGTGGAGACTATGCCATGGTCTCCACCCAGAGCGGTCGCCAGCTGACCATCGAGGCTCAGCCGGTCACCCGCCAGCAGCAGGAGCAGCGGGTGCGCGAGCAGTTTGCCTACACCGGCAAGCGGATCACCCTCAATTTCCAGGATATCGAGGTGCGTTCGGTGCTGGCGATCATCGCCGACTTCACCGGTCTCAACCTGGTGGCCAGCGACAGCGTGCAGGGTCGCGTGACCCTCAATCTCGAGGATGTGCCCTGGGATCAGGCGCTGGACCTGGTGCTCAAGAGCCATGGCCTGTCCAGCCGCCAGGACGGCAACGTGATCGTGGTGGCTCCGGCCGCCGAGCTGGCCCAGCGCGAGCAACTGGAGCTCGAGACCCGCGAGCAGCTGGAGGTCCTGGCGCCACTGGAGACCGAATATATCGAAGTGAAGTACGCCAAGGCGAGTGATATCGCCGCTCTGCTGCGCGGTGGGGGGCAGGCAGGTTTCGGCCTGTTGACCGAGCGCGGCAAGGTGGCGGTGGATCCGCGTACCAATACCCTGCTGATTCAGGATACCGCCGAGCAGATCGACAGCGTCATGGATACCCTGGAACGTCTCGATGTGGCGGTACGCCAGGTACAGATCGAGGCGCGTATCGTCATCGCCGGACAGACTGCATCCCGTGAGCTTGGTGTGAACTGGGGGGTCTCGGGAAGTGGTGGCCGGTTCGACCTGGGAGGCGCCTCCGATGGCGAGCCAGTTTCGGGGCTGGGTGGTCTGGCAGTAGACTTTGGCCCTGTCGATCGTGGCGCCGGTGGCATGACAAGCTTCGGTTTCGGCTATCTCTCCGGAGATGTGTTGCTCGACCTCGAGTTGCGCGCCATGGAGAGCGATGGCAAGAGCTATACGATCTCCCAGCCGCGGGTAATCACCGCCAATCAGACCACCGCGGTGATCAAGCAGGGTCAGGAGCGCGCCTACCGCGAGGCGGCGGCCAGTGGCGCCTCGGCGGTGGAGTTCAAGGAGGCGGTGCTGTCCCTGGAGGTGACGCCCCAGATCACTCCGGATAACCGCATCATCATGGACGTGGCGATCACCAACGATACCTTCGGCGAGTTCAACCCCGGCGAGGAGCCCCCTGTCAACAAGAACGAGATCGAGACCCAGGTGCTGGTGGATAATGGCCAGACCGTGGTGCTGGGCGGGATCCTGCAGACCGAGGAGTTGGAAAACCTGGTCAAGACGCCCTTCCTGGGAGACCTTCCGGTGCTTGGCAATCTCTTTCGCTATACCCAGGAGAGTAACGACAAGGTAGAGTTGCTGGTATTCATTACCCCACGAATCCTCGATGACGGTGTGGCCCTTCGCTGATGCTGGCACTACCCAACCTAATACTGATCGGCCCCATGGGGGCCGGCAAGAGCACCATCGGCCGCCTCCTGGCGGCCGAGCTTTCTCGCGACTTCCTGGATACCGACCACGAGATCCAGGACCGCTGCGGTGCCGATATCCCGTGGATCTTCGACGTCGAAGGCGAGGGCGGCTTTCGCGACCGCGAGACCCTGATGATCGACGAGTTGACCCATCGCGAGGGCGTGGTGATCGCCACCGGCGGTGGTGCGGTGCTGCGCGAGGAGAATCGTCGCATGCTGCGTGAGCGTGGCACCGTTATCTATCTCTTCACCACCGTAGAGCAGCAGCTCAGGCGAACCGCCAAGGATCGCAATCGCCCGCTGCTGCAGCGCCCCGACAAGGAGGCGGTGCTGCGCGAGATGTTCGGCGAGCGCGACCCGCTCTACCGTGCCACCGCCGACCTTACGGTGCGTACCGACCGGCGCGGTCCGCGCTCGGTGGTCAACGATATCGTCCGCCGCGTAACGCGGCTGGTCGACCCCCTGCAAGCCAAGGCCTGAACCATGACCCAGACCCCTTCCGGCCCGCACACCCTCGAGGTGGCGCTGGGCAGTCGCAGCTACCCCATTCATATCGGTCCCGGCCTGCTCGCCGAGCCCGGTGTCCTGGCCCCCTGGCTGGCCGGTCATCAGGTGATGATCGTCACCAACGAGACGGTGGCGCCACTCTATCTCGAGCGCTGTCGCGACGCCCTGCCCGAGGGTGTGGAGGTGCGCGAGCTGGTGCTGCCGGATGGCGAGGCTACCAAGAACCTCGAGCATGTCTCGCGCATCTGGGATGCGCTGCTCGAGGCGGGCTTCAACCGGCGCTGCACCCTGGTGGCCCTGGGCGGAGGGGTGATCGGTGATATGGTGGGCTTCGCCGCGGCCTGCTATCAGCGTGGCGTGGCCTTTATTCAGGTGCCGACCACCCTGCTGGCCCAGGTGGACTCGTCGGTGGGTGGCAAGACCGGAGTCAACCATCCATTGGGCAAGAACATGGTCGGTGCCTTCTGGCAGCCGCGAGGGGTGCTGATCGATACCGATACCCTGGACACCCTGCCGCCCCGCGAGCTTTCCGCCGGTCTGGCCGAGGTGATCAAGTATGGCCTGATTCGTGATGCGGACTTCCTCGCCTGGCTGGAGCGGGAGCTGCCCGCCTTGCGCGAGCTGGATCCGGACGCCCTGGCCGGCGCCATCCAGCGCAGCTGTGCGCTCAAGGCGGAGATCGTCGCCGAGGATGAGACCGAGCAGGGGGTGCGGGCGCTGCTCAACCTTGGGCATACCTTCGGTCACGCCATCGAGGCGCATCAGGGCTATGGCGATTGGCTGCACGGCGAAGCGGTGGGTGCCGGGATGCTGATGGCCGCTGAGCTTTCGGCGCGACTGGGCTGGCTCTCGGAGCGTGATGTCGAACGGTTGCGGGTGATTCTGCGGGTGGCGGGGGTGCCGCTGGATGCCCCGACCGGGATGGGCGCCGATGACTTCCTGTCACGCATGCGTCTCGACAAGAAGAACGTCGACAGTCGCCTGCGCCTGGTGCTGCTGCGTGCCATGGGCGATGCCTGTGTGTATGACGCCACCCCGGAAGCGCTCCTGGTGGAGGTGCTGGAGCAGTTCCCTCGCGGCTGACCTCGTTTTTCTCTATTGTTCGGTACCTCTTTTTGATCGGAACGCCCGCGCAACCTTGGTGCGGGCGTTCCTCGTCTATGCTGCTGAGTAGGCGGCTCCGGAGGAGGCGGTAGCCATTGATCGGCATGGAGTATGCGCTATTGGCATGGGCGATATGGCTCTTTTTAGCCAAAAGTCTAATGCGGGGCTCGTTTCGTTTGTTTTCCGTTTATGGTGATTGCAAGTGACTGAGCGGTGGGGTTTTTTTTAGCGAGCCTGAAAGGCAACCCACGGATTTGTCGGTGATTTTTGGGTAGGGAGGAGTCGCCGGTATTGCGCTGCAGTGTGGCGGCTGGCTATTCTGGGCGCACCTTTTCCGCGCAGTTCGGTGCGAGGCACTCGTCTGGCATCATAAGAGAAAAACCCTTGAATATAGCATGGGGTTGCTGCGAGAAAAACCCATTTCATCGAGGCGCGCCTATGAACAGCGGTCTATATCAGCCCGGCGAGTTCCGCGACAACTGCGGGTTCGGCCTGATCGCCCATATGGAGGGGCGTGCCAGCCATGAGCTGCTGCGCACCGCCATTGAATCCCTCACCTGCATGACGCATCGCGGTGGTATTGCCGCCGACGGCAAGACCGGCGACGGTTGCGGCCTGCTGCTGCAGTTGCCCGACACCTTCATGCGTGAAGTGGCCGAGGAGGCGCTGGGCGCCACCCTGGGCGAGCGTTATGCGGTGGGTGTGGTGTTCCTGCCCGACGACGACGCCCGTGCCGCTCGGGCCGCCGAGGTGCTCGAGGGTGAACTGCGCGCCCGCGGCCTGGTGATTCGTGGCTGGCGTGAGGTGCCGGTGGATGCTTCGGTGTGTGGCCCCATGGCACTGGAGTGTCTGCCGCGTATTCGCCATCTGTTCGTGGAGCCAGGCAGAAACGGCAGCGCCGAGCGTTTCGAGGTCGACCTGTTCATGGCTCGCCGCCTGGCCGAGCAGTCGCTGCGCCAGGAGGAGGCGTTCTATGTCAGCTCGCTCTCCGAGAGGGTGATCTCCTACAAGGGCCTGGTGATGCCGGTGGACCTGCCGGCCTTCTATCGGGACCTGGATGACGAGCGCCTGGAGACCGCCATCTGCGTCTTCCATCAGCGCTTCTCCACCAATACCGCGCCACGCTGGCCGCTGGCGCAGCCGTTTCGCCTGCTGGCCCATAACGGCGAGATCAATACCATCGAGGCCAATCGCGGCTGGGCCAATTCGCGCAAGGAGAATTTCGTCTGCGAGCGGCTTCCCGACATTGCCGAGCTCGACGAGATCGTCAACACCGTGGGCTCCGACTCCTCGAGCATGGACAACATGCTCGAGGTGCTGCTGATGGGGGGCATGGGGCTGCACCGTGCGGTGCGCATGATGGTGCCGCCGGCCTGGCAGAACGTCGAGCTGATGGATCCCGAGCTGCGCGCCTTCTATGAATACAATTCCATGCATGTGGAGCCCTGGGATGGCCCCGCCGGCGTGGTGATGACCGACGGGCGTCAGGCACTCTGCATGCTCGACCGCAACGGCCTGAGGCCGGCGCGCTGGGTGATCACCAAGAACGGCTTTATCACCCTGGCCTCGGAGATCGGCACCTACGACTATGCGCCGGAGGACGTGGTGGCCAAGGGGCGCGTGGGGCCGGGGCAGGTGCTGGCCGTGGACACCGTGACCGGCGAGGTGCTGCATACCGAGGATATCGATGCCCGGCTGAAGTCGGCCTATCCCTACAAGCGCTGGCTCAAGGAAGAGGCGCAATATCTGGAGTCGTCGCTCACCGAGCTGGCCAGCTTCCATAACATGGATGCCGATGGCCTGTCCGTGGCCCAGAAGATGTTCCAGGTCAGTTTCGAGGAACGGGACCTCCTGTTGCGTCCGCTGGGCGAGAGCGGCCAGGAGGCGGTAGGCTCCATGGGTGACGATACCCCCATGGCGGTGCTTTCCGCCAGGCCGCGCCTGCTCAGCGACTATTTTCGCCAGAAGTTCGCTCAGGTCACCAATCCGGCCATCGACCCGCTGCGCGAGGCGATCGTGATGTCGCTGGAGACCTGTATCGGTGCCGAGCGCAACGTCTTCAAGGCGACCCCCGAGCATGCCCATCGCATCATCCTGACGACGCCAATCCTCTCGCCGCGCAAGTTCACCGCCCTGGTGGAGCAGGAGGATGCGGCCTATGCCAGCCATCGGCTGCGCATGGCCTATGACCCCGAGCGCCACGGCCTGCAGGCCGCCCTGGGTGAGCTGTGCCGTCAGGCCACGGAGGCGGTCAAGGCCGGCAAGGTGATCCTGGTGCTTACCGATGCCGGCCTCGAGAAGGGCGAGCTGCCGATCCATGCGGCCCTGGCCGTTGGTGCCGTGCACCACCATCTGGGGCGGCTGTCGCTGCGCCCGCGCTGCAACATCGTGGTAGAGACCGGGTATGCCCGCGACGCCCATCAGATGGCGGTGCTGTTCGGGGTGGGGGCCACCGCCGTCTTCCCCTGGCTCGCCTACCAGGTAATGGCCGACATGCACCGCACCGGTGAGCTGGTCGGTAACCCCGCCGATGCCCGTGAGAACTACCGCAAGGGTTTGCAGAAGGGGCTGTTCAAGATTCTCTCCAAGATGGGGATCTCGACCCTCGCCTCCTATCGCGGCTCCCAGCTGTTCGAGGCGGTTGGCCTCGACGATGAGGTGATGGCGCTATGCTTTCCGGGCATGGCCTCGCGCATTCGGGGCGCCGGTTTTGCCGAGCTGCAGCTCCAGCAGGAGCTGCTTGCCCGCGATGCCTGGGTTCCGCGCAAGGGCATCAGCCAGGGGGGGCAGTTCAGGTATGTGCACGGTCACGAATATCACGCCTTCAATCCCGACGTGGTCAAGTCACTTCAGGAGGCGGTGCAGGAGGGGAGTTACGCCAAGTGGAAGCGCTTCGCCGCACTGGTCAACGAGCGCTCTCCTGCCACTCTGCGCGACCTGCTCAGGCTGAAGCCGGTGGCCGAGCCGCTGCCGCTCTCAGAGGTCGAGCCGGTCGAGGCACTGCTGCCGCGTTTCGACAGCGCCGGCATGTCGCTGGGGGCGCTCTCGCCCGAAGCCCACGAGGCGTTGGCCCAGGCCATGAACGAGTCCGGCGGGCGCTCCAACTCCGGCGAGGGGGGCGAGGATCCGGCGCGCTACGGCACGATTCGTTCCTCCAAGATCAAGCAGATCGCTTCGGGGCGTTTCGGCGTCACCCCGGCCTACCTGGTCAACGCCGAGGTGCTGCAGATCAAGGTGGCCCAGGGCGCCAAGCCCGGCGAGGGCGGCCAGCTGCCTGGCGGCAAGGTCAACGAACTGATCGCACGGCTGCGTTATGCGGTGCCCGGGGTGACCCTGATCTCGCCCCCGCCGCATCACGATATCTACTCGATCGAGGACCTGGCGCAGCTGATATTCGACCTCAAGCAGGTCAACCCCGATGCCCAGGTATCGGTGAAGCTGGTTTCCGAGCCCGGTATCGGCACCATCGCCACGGGGGTTGCCAAGGCCTATGCCGACCTGATCACGGTCTCGGGCTATGACGGCGGGACGGCGGCGAGCCCGATTACCTCCATCAAGCACGCCGGCTCCCCCTGGGAGCTGGGGCTGCCCGAGGTGCATCAGGCGCTGCGTATCAACGGCCTGCGCGACAAGATTCGCCTGCAGACCGACGGCGGCCTCAAGACCGGCCTCGATGTGGTGAAGGCGGCGATCCTCGGTGCCGAGAGCTTCGGGTTCGGTACCGCGCCCATGGTGGCGCTGGGTTGCAAGTACCTGCGTATCTGTCATCTCAACAACTGCGCCACCGGCGTTGCCACCCAGGACGACTATCTGCGTGACGAGCACTTCCGCGGCACCGTGGACATGGTCAAGCACTACTTCCGCTTTATCGCCGAGGAGGTGCGCGAGCTGATGGCCATGCTGGGCGTGGCCAGGCTCACCGACCTGATCGGTCGTACCGATCTTCTCGAGGTGATCGAGGGCGCGACCGCCTCCCAGCGCAAGCTGGATCTGACACCGCTGCTTGGCAACGATCATGTGCCGGCGGATGCGCCGCAGTTCTGCAAGGTGAGTCGCAACGTGCCTCACGACCCGGGTGCCAAGAACCAGGAGGTATTGACGGCACTGGAGGAGGCCATCGAGCAGGGCAGTGGTGGCGAGTTCACCTTCACCATTACCAACTGCGATCGCAGCGTGGGGGCGCTTGCCTCGGGGGTGATCGCCAAGCGCTACGGCGAGGCGGGCCTCGCCGAGGCACCGGTCACCGCACGCTTTACCGGGGTGGCGGGCCAGAGCTTCGGCGTATGGAATGCCCGTGGACTCAACCTCTATCTGGAAGGCGATGCCAACGACTACGTCGGCAAGGGCATGAACGGTGGCAAGGTGGTGATCACACCGCCTCGTGGCAGTCGCTTCGAGAGCCACAGGACGGCCATCATCGGCAATACCTGCCTGTATGGTGCTACCGGCGGCAAGTTGTTTGCGGCGGGCACCGCCGGTGAACGCTTCGCCGTGCGCAACTCCGGTGTCCATGCGGTGGTCGAGGGGGTCGGCGACCACGGCTGTGAATACATGACCGGCGGACTGGTGGCCGTGCTCGGCGAGAGCGGGGACAACTTCGGCGCCGGCATGACCGGTGGCTTCGCCTATGTGCTCGACGAGGACCGCAGCTTCGTCGACAAGGTCAACCATGAGCTGGTGGAGATTCACCGAATCAATACCGAGGCCATGGAAGCCCACCGGCGCCACCTGCGCGAGGTCATCGAGGAGTTTGTCACCGAGACCGGTTCGGCCCGCGGTCGCGCCATTCTCGAGGACTTCAGCGACTTTGTCCGCAACTTCTGGCTGGTGAAGCCCAAGGCGGCGAGCCTGAAGAGCCTGTTGGCCCAGTCCCGGCGTCAGCCGGAATAAGAGGCGGCGTCAGCCGGAGTAGAGAGCCGGCATCAGCCTTCACCGTCAGGGTGACCAGTGCCCGCCGAGCCAAGAGCGCGTCGGGCGGCCGACAGGAATTCCAGGAGTAGAACGCATGGCTAACCGTTTGAGCAACGACTTCCAGTTCATCGAGGTGGGTCGACAGGACCCGGACAAGAAGGATGCCCGTACCCGCTCGCGGGAGTTTGCCGAGATCTATGAGCCCTTCAGGCCCCAGGAGGCGGCGGGTCAGTCGCATCGCTGCCTGCACTGTGGCAACCCCTATTGCGAGTGGAAGTGCCCGGTGCACAACTACATACCGAACTGGCTGCAGCTGGTCAGCGAGGGCAACATCCTCGAGGCGGTCGAACTCTGTCACAAGACCAACTCGCTGCCCGAGGTGTGCGGCCGGGTGTGCCCTCAGGATCGTCTCTGCGAGGGGGTCTGTACCCTCAATGACGGCTTCGGTGCCGTGACCATCGGCTCGGTCGAGAAGTACATCACCGACACCGCCTTCGCCATGGGCTGGCGCCCGGACCTGTCTCGGGTCACCTGGACCGACCGCAGGGTGGCGGTGATCGGTGCGGGTCCCGCGGGGCTGGGGTGCGCCGATATCCTGGTGCGCAACGGCGTCAAGCCGGTGGTGTTCGATCGCAACCCGGAGATCGGTGGCCTGCTGACCTTCGGCATCCCCGAGTTCAAGCTCGAGAAGAACGTCATGGAGCGTCGGCGTGCGGTGTTCGAGGAGATGGGGGTCGAGTTCCGCCTGGGGGTCGAGATCGGCCGCGATATCACCATCGACACCCTGCTCGAGGAGTACGATGCGCTGTTTTTGGGCATGGGGACCTACAAGTCCATGCAGGGGGGCTTCCCCGGCGAGAACCTGCCCGGCGTTCACAAGGCGCTCGACTTTCTGATCGCCAACGTCAATCACTGCCTGGGCTTCGAGAAGGATCCTGGCGAGTACATCAGCTTCAAGGGGCAGCGGGTGGTGGTGCTGGGTGGCGGCGACACCGCCATGGACTGCAATCGCACCTCGGTTCGACAGGGCGCCACCAGCGTCACCTGCGCCTACCGCCGTGACGAGGAGAATATGCCTGGCTCACGCAAGGAGGTGGCCAACGCCCGGGAAGAGGGCGTTGAGTTCCTGTTCAATCGCCAGCCCGTCGCCGTGGTGGGCGAAGGGAAGGTCGAGGGGGTCAAGGTGGTGCGCACCCGCATGGGCGAACCGGATGAGAACGGCCGCCGCCGCCCCGAGGTGGTGCCGGGCTCCGAGGAGGTGATTCCCGCCGATGCCGTGGTCATCGCCTTCGGCTTTCAGCCCGACCCGCCGGCCTGGCTCACCGAGACCGGCGTGGAGGTCGATGAACGAGACCGGGTCAAGGCCGCGGAGCAGGGCGAGTTCGCCTTCCGGACCACCCACGAGAAGATCTTCGCCGGCGGCGATATGGTGCGCGGCTCCGACCTGGTGGTCACCGCCATCCACGAGGGGCGCCAGGCCGCCGAGGGCATCCTGGACTACCTGGGGGTGTAAGCATGGGGAGAGATCAGTAGGAGGGCAGCTCCGCTGCGTGACTGGCGCCGGCAGGCGCCCGCTGGTGCCGTCGTCATGGAGTTAGCGCCGGGAGGCCTGTGGCCTTGAGTCGCGAGGCAGACTCTCCCACCTGCAATGGCTCAGTCTGCCGCGTCTTCAGGTCGGGCAGGGCGTCGTCCAAAATTGAGCCAAAGGTAGTATTCTGCTAATCTGTCATCCCATCCTGGCGCGGCTTCCTGCCGTGCCTACCGATCACGCTTCGACAGGTTCCTCATGACACGATACATCTTCGTGACCGGCGGCGTTGTGTCCTCTTTGGGCAAGGGCATCGCGTCGGCCTCGCTTGCGGCGATTCTCGAGGCCCGCGGCCTCAAGGTCACCATGCTCAAGCTCGACCCGTATATCAACGTGGATCCGGGCACCATGAGCCCCTTCCAGCACGGCGAGGTGTTCGTTACCGAGGATGGTGCCGAGACCGATCTCGACCTGGGCCACTATGAGCGCTTCATCCGCACCAAGATGACCCAGGGCAACAACTTCACCACCGGGCGCGTCTACGAGCACGTGCTGCGCAAGGAGCGCCGCGGCGACTACCTGGGCGGTACCGTGCAGGTGATTCCGCACATCACCGACGAGATCAAGCGTCGCGTCTATGAAGGCGGCGAGGGTTTCGACGTGGCGCTGGTGGAGATCGGTGGCACCGTGGGCGATATCGAGTCTCTGCCCTTCCTCGAGGCGACCCGTCAGGTCCGGAGCGAGCTCGGTGCGAGCCGCGCGATCTTTATGCACCTTACGTTAGTGCCTTATATAAAAACGGCGGGGGAAACCAAGACCAAGCCGACCCAGCACAGCGTCAAGGAGCTGCGCTCCATCGGTATCCAGCCGGATATCCTGATCTGCCGCAGCGAGGTGGAGCTCGAGGAGAGCGAGCGTCGCAAGATCGCCCTGTTCACCAATGTGGAGGAGCGCGCGGTCATCCCCCTGCAGGACGCCGATACCATCTACCGTATCCCGTTGATGCTCCACGAGCAGGGGCTCGACGAGATCGTCTGCGACAAGCTCCGCCTGACGGCCGACGAGGCCGACCTGGGCGAGTGGGTGCATGTACTCGATGCCAAGCTCAACCCGCTCAAATCGATCAATATCGCCATGGTCGGCAAGTACATGGAGCTGCTCGATGCCTACAAGTCGCTCAACGAGGCGCTGATCCACGCCGGTATCCAGACCCGCGTGAAGGTCAATGTCGACTATATCGACTCCGAGGATATCGAGCGCCACGGCACCGAACGTCTGGCCGGCAAGGATGCGATCCTGGTGCCTGGCGGCTTCGGTGAGCGTGGTGTGGAGGGCAAGATCGCCACGGCGCGCTATGCCCGTGAGAGCGGCATTCCCTACCTCGGCATCTGCCTCGGCATGCAGGTGGCGGTGATCGAGTTTGCCCGCAACGTCGCCGGCTGGGAGGACGCCAACTCCACCGAGTTCACCCACGACACCCAGCACCCGGTAGTTGGCCTGATCACCGAGTGGTTGAGCCCCGAGGGCAAGATCGAGCTGCGAGATGCGGCCTCTGATCTGGGCGGTACCATGCGCCTTGGCGGCCAGGTCTGCCAGCTCAAGGCCGGCAGCAAGGCTCGAGAGGCCTATGCCGCCGATGAGATCGTCGAGCGTCACCGTCACCGCTTCGAGGTCAACGAGCAGTTCGTCGAGCAGCTCGAGCAGGCGGGCCTGGTCGTCTCGGGCAAGAGTGTGGACAACTCCCTGGTCGAGGTGGTCGAGCTTCCCGATCACCCCTGGTACGTGGCCTGCCAGTTCCACCCGGAATTCACCTCCACCCCCCGTGACGGTCACCCGCTGTTCACCGGCTTCGTCAACGCGGCGCTGGAGCACAAGACAGCACGCGGCCGCGCCCAGTCCTCCTACCAGGAGTGAGTCGGATGAGTGCTCCCGAAAGAACCATCGAGATTGCCGGCCTGAAGGCCGGCAATTCATTGCCGCTGATGCTGTTTGGCGGCATGAACGTGCTGGAGTCCCGCGAGCTTGCCCTGGAGGTGGCCGCGGCCTATGTCGAGGTAACCGACAGGCTCGGCATGCCCTATGTGTTCAAGGCCAGCTTCGACAAGGCCAACCGCAGCTCCATCCACTCCTTCCGTGGCCCCGGCCTGGAGAAGGGGGTCGAGATCCTGGCCGAGGTGAAAGAGCGCTTCGGCGTGCCGATCATCACCGATGTTCACGAGCCCTGGCAGGCCGAGCCGGTGGCCGAAGTGGCCGATGTGATCCAGCTACCGGCCTTCCTGGCCCGCCAGACCGATCTGGTGGTGGCGATGGCCAGGACCGGGGCGGTGATCAATATCAAGAAGCCCCAGTTCCTGGCGCCCCACGAGATGCGTCATATCGTCCGCAAGTGCGAGGAGGCCGGCAATGACCGGGTGATCCTCTGCGAGCGAGGCTCGAGCTTCGGCTACAACAACCTGGTGGTCGACATGCTCGGCTTCGGCGAGATGAAGCAGAGCGGCCTGCCACTGTTCTTCGATGTGACCCACTCGCTGCAGCGCCCGGGGGGGCGCGCCGACAGTGCCGATGGCCGCCGGGCACAGGTGGCGGAGCTGGCGCGTGCCGGTGTCGCCGTGGGGCTGGCCGGTCTCTTCCTGGAGGCCCATCCGGACCCCGATAACGCCAAGTGCGATGGCCCTTGCGCCTTGCCGCTGGACCGGCTCGAGCCGTTCCTGACCCAGCTCAAGGCCCTCGATGACCTGGTGAAGGGCTTCGCGCCGCTCGAAATCTCATAACTCTCCAACGCTGACACGACTGAGGAAGATTCGCATGACCAAGATCGTCGATATTCGTGCCCTCGAGGTACTCGACTCCCGCGGCAACCCCACCGTCCAGGCCGAAGTGCGCCTTGAAAGCGGTGCCGTGGGTGTGGCCTGTGCCCCCAGCGGTGCCTCTACCGGCTCCCGCGAGGCCCTCGAACTGCGCGACGGCGACAAGGCCCGTTACCTCGGCAAGGGCGTGCTGAAGGCCGTCGAGGCCGTCAATGGCGACATTCGTGCCAGGCTCGTCGGCATGGATGCGCGTGATCAGCGTGGCCTCGACGACGCCATGCTGGCGCTCGATGACACCGACAACAAGGCCAAGCTTGGCGCCAACGCCATCCTGGCCGTGTCGCTGGCCGCCGCCAGGGCGGCAGCCAACGCCAAGGGCGTGCCACTCTATGCCCATATCGCAGAGCTCTATGGTCAGCCGGGCCGGTACACCATGCCGGTGCCGATGATGAATATCCTCAATGGTGGAGAGCATGCCGACAACAACGTCGACATCCAGGAGTTCATGGTGCAGCCGGTGGGGGCCCCGAGCTTCCGCGAAGGCCTGCGCATGGGTGCCGAGATCTTCCATGCATTGAAGAAGGTGCTGTCGTCGCGTGGCCTGTCCACCTCGGTCGGTGACGAGGGCGGTTTCGCGCCCAACCTGGCGTCCAACGCCGAGGCGCTGGCGGTGATCAAGCAGGCGGTGGAAGACGCCGGCTACAAGCTTGGCAGCGATGTGACCCTGGCGCTGGACTGCGCCTCCTCCGAATTCTTCAAGGATGGCCAGTACGACCTCTCCGGCGAGGGCAAGCAGTATGATGCCGCGGGCTTCGCCGATTACCTGGCCGGCCTGTGCGATGAGTATCCCATCGTCTCCATCGAGGATGGCATGGATGAGTCCGACTGGGAGGGCTGGAAGGCGCTGACCGACAAGCTCGGCGACCGGGTGCAGCTGGTGGGGGATGATCTCTTCGTGACCAATACCCGCATCCTCAAGCGTGGAATCGACGAGCAGATTGGCAACTCCATCCTGATCAAGTTCAACCAGATCGGTTCCCTCTCCGAGACTCTGGATGCCATTCGCATGGCCCAGGATGCCGGTTTCACCGCGGTGATCTCCCATCGCAGCGGCGAGACCGAGGACACCACCATCGCCGACCTGGCCGTGGGTACCTGCGCCGGCCAGATCAAGACCGGCTCGCTGTGTCGCTCCGATCGTGTCGCCAAGTACAACCGACTGCTGGTCATCGAGAGTGAGCTGGGCGACGGGGCGACCTACCCCGGGCTGTCGGCCGTCAAGGGGCAGTAATGGTGTGTAGGAGATTGCTGACAAGGTGGTGTCGTGATTGACGCCATTCGAGTGTGGAGGCCGGCACCCAGGGTGCCGGCCTTTTTTTTATCTTGTTGAAAATAAAAAGATAAGCTTCCTTTCTGCATGACGGTCGAGCGTGCAGGAGATAGAGGTCTCGCCGTGTGTGTCAGATTGTGCCGTGGCGCAATTCTGAGACAATCAGCCACGCAGCACAGGGGGCTCATGGGATGTAGCCTCGGCAGGATGCAATGGGATGTAGTCAGGTGATGCGCTCGGTACGGCAGGATGTTGTTTCCGGGCAGGGATGTCATCACGGGAATCTGGGCGAAAGGAATCGCTCGTGGAACGGCTTGGAGCTGGCGGCCCCTGGGCCGCCTTTTTCTTGCGTGGTGTTCTCGTTGTCTCGCCACTCGCCGGCTAGATACAGCAGCGCCGACCGCCTTGTGACGGTCGGCGCTGCTGTATCCGGTGTCTCGCTGATCGCTTCCTGCCGAGCGAAATCACGGCAGGAAGCGAGTGTTGCTCAGCGCTCCAGCTGCTCCAGCTTGCCCGGCTTGCCATCCCACTCCTCGGCGTCGGGCAGCGGGTCCTTCTTCTCGCTGATATTGGGCCATACCTCGGCCAGCTCGGCATTGAGCTCGATGAACGCCTCCTGGCCGTCGGGTAGCTCATCCTCCGAGAAGATCGCCTCGGCGGGACACTCCGGCTCGCACAGGGCGCAGTCGATGCACTCGTCGGGGTGAATCACCAGGAAGTTGGGGCCCTCGTAGAAGCAGTCCACCGGACACACCTCGACGCAGTCTGTGTATTTGCACTTGATGCAGTTCTCGGTGACGACGAATGTCATGCCGCTTTTCCCTCCCTCATGGCCTGGCTCGCGCTGTCGTGGCGGGTCCCGACCTATGTAAATATTAAAAAGTAATAAAAACCAGGTCTCTTATTCTAAGGAGTCCGGGGATTCGTCCATTCTAGTCGCCGCTGCCTGACCGTCGCAAGCAAAGGTCCAGACGATACGGAGGTGGCACCCCGGCGTTCGATAGCGCCGCCGGCATCGGCGAGGACCTCATCGTGTCTCGCGCCAGCGGTAGAGCATCTCGAGCGCCTGGCGTGGCGTCAGGTCATCGAGGGCAAGCCCGTCGAGCTCTTCGACCATCGGGTGTGGCGGGCTGGCGAAGAGGTCGCTCTGCAGCGGTGTCGGGGTATCGTCAGCGCCAGCCAGTCGAGTCCGACTGCCCTGGTCGACCTCCTGCTGCTCGAGCTGGGCAAGCTTCTCTCGAGCCCGGGCGATCACCCCCTGGGGGACACCGGCCAGCTGAGCCACCTGCAGGCCGTAGCTCTGACTGGCGGGGCCTTCCTCAACCCGGTGCATGAAGACGATGCCATCCCTGTGTTCCGCCGCGGTCAGGTGCACGTTGGCCACCCCCTCGGCCTGCTCGGCCAGGGCGGTCATCTCGAAATAGTGGGTGGCGAACAGTGTAAAGGCTCGGGTGCGGGTCAGGTGCTCGGCGCTGGCCCAGGCCAGGGAGAGGCCGTCGAAGGTGCTGGTGCCGCGGCCGATCTCATCCATCAGCACCAGGCTGTGATCGGTGGCGTTGTGCAGGATGCTGGCGGTTTCGGTCATCTCCACCATAAAGGTGGAGCGGCCGCCGGCCAGGTCGTCCGATGAACCGATGCGGGTGAAGATGCGGTCCACCGGGCCGATCTCGGCCGCGCTGGCAGGCACGAAACTGCCGGTATGGGCGAGCAGCACGATCAGCGCGGCCTGGCGCATATAGGTCGACTTGCCGCCCATGTTGGGGCCGGTGATCACCAGCATGCGGCGATCCTCTCCCATGATCAGGTCATTGGGCACGAAGGGAGCGTCGCTGACCCGCTCCACCACCGGGTGACGGCCGCCATGAATGGCGATGCCCGGGGCCTCGGCAAGGCGTGGGCGCACGAACTCCAGGGCATGGGCGCGCTCGGCGAAGGCGCACAGCACATCAAGCGTCGCCAGGGCCCGGGCACTGGTCTGAAGGGCCTCGAGTTCGCTGTTCAGGGTCTCGAGCAACCCCTCGTAGAGCAGTTTCTCGCGTGCCAGGGCGCGGGACTTCGCCGACAGGGCCTTGTCCTCGAACTCCTTGAGCTCGGGGATGATAAAGCGCTCGGCATTCTTCAGGGTCTGGCGACGGATATAGTCCGCCGGGGCCTCCTTGGCTTGTGCCCTGGGGATCTCGATGAAATAGCCGTGCACTCGGTTGTAGCCGACCTTGAGGCCGGGGAGGCCGGTGCGCTCGCGCTCCCGGGTCTCCAGTTTCACCAGGTAATCGCCGGCGTGTTCGGCGAGTCCGCGATGCTCGTCGAGCTCGGCATCGAAGCCCTCGGCGATCACCCCGCCGTCGCGGATCACCACCGGGGGGTTCTCCACCAGAGCACGATTCAGGGTGTCGGCGAGCTCGGGGTAGGGGCGGATATGGCGCTTCAGCTCGTCCAGGGTGGAGCCCTCGGGGAAGTCGGCGAGCCGGGCCTCGAGGTCGGGCAGGGCATTGAAGGCGTCACGTAGCCGGGCCAGATCACGCGGGCGGGCGCTGAAGAGGGCCACCCGGGCCAGGATGCGCTCCACATCGCCGATCGCCTTTAGCGAGTCGCCGAGTGCCACGAAGCCATCCGCCTCCAGCAGCAGCGTCACGGCGGACTGGCGAGCCTGGACGTGCTCGCGGTCACGCAGTGGACGGTTGAGCCAGCGCTTGAGCAGGCGTGAGCCCATGGCGGTGGCGGTGGTGTCGAGCACGCTGGCCAGGGTGTTGTCGCCGCTGCCGGCCAGGTTGGTGTCGATCTCCAGGTTGCGACGGCTGGCGGCGTCGATGACCACGGCGTCGTCGCGGCTCTCCACGCCGATGGCGGTGACATGGGGCAGGCGCGAGCGTTGGGTATCCCGGGCGTACTCCACCAGCACGCCGGCGGCGGTGATGGCGGCGGAGAGGTGCGCGCAGCCGAAGCCACGTAGATCCTGGACGCCGAACTGGTCGCAGAGCAGGCGGGTCGCGCTCTCCGGGTCGAACAACCAGTCGCTCTGGCGACGCAGCCCCCGACGCCCCTCCAGGGCCGGCGGCAGATTCAGGCCCTCGGCCACCAGCAGTTCGGCCGGGTCGAGGCGCTGGAGCTCGGCGAGCAGTTCGCTCTCACCCTCCACCTCCAGCACGCTGAAGCGACCACTGGAGAGCTCCAGCCAGGCCAGGCCGATACGCTCGGCGGTGACATGCACGGCCACCAGCAGGTTGTCGCGGCGAGCATCGAGCAGCGCCTCGTCATACAGGGTGCCGGGGGTGACGATGCGTACCACGCGACGCTCTACCGGCCCCTTGCTGGTGGCGGGGTCGCCGATCTGCTCGCAGATCGCCACCGATTCGCCGGCGGCCACCAGACGCGCCAGGTAGCCCTCGGCGCTATGGTAGGGGATCCCGGCCATGGGAATCGGCTGGCCGGCGGACTGGCCGCGCTGGGTCAGGGTAATGTCGAGCAGTGCCGCGGCGCGCCTGGCATCGTCGAAGAAGAGCTCGTAGAAGTCACCCATGCGATAGAAGAGCAGCACCTCGGGATGCTCGCGCTTGATCTTCAGGTACTGGGCCATCATCGGCGTATGCTGGGTGCTGGCCTGGGACATGGCGATTGCTGGGCTCCTGGTCTTGTAGATGGTCTCGTTGAGCGGTCGGCAGAGACGCACACGGAGTGGCGGTGCCTGCAACCCCGCGGCAAAGGCAGTATTCTACGCAGATGGCCTCGCCTCGTCAGGCTTGCCTTCGATCCACCGAGCAGGAGTCTTCAGCATGTCCCACTCAGCCGCGAGCCTTGCCAATCTCGACCTCGCCACCCTGGCCGAGCGCCTGGGTCGACTGTGTCGCGAAAAGGGGGTCACCCTCACCTGTGCCGAGTCCTGCACCGGTGGTGGCGTGGCCAGCGTGGTCACCTCGGTCGCCGGCAGCTCCGACTACTTCGAGACCGGCTATGTGACCTACTCCAATGCCGCCAAGGTCCGTCTTCTCGGGGTGCCCGAGGCGCTGCTCGACCAGCACGGTGCCGTGAGCCGTGAGACGGTGGCGGCGATGGTGACGGGAGCCTGCCGTGACAGCGGTGCCGATCTCGGCGTGGCGGTCAGTGGCGTGGCCGGGCCGGGCGGTGGCAGCGCCGACAAGCCGGTAGGTACCGTATGGCTGGCCTGGGGCGATGGCGAGGGGGCCGAGGCCGAATGCTACCGCTATCCTGGCGATCGCCGAGCCGTTCGCGAGCAGGCGGTGCGCGAGGCGCTGGTCGGCGTGGTGCAACGCCTCGAGGAGCGCTGAATCCAGGGGCGCCCGGGAAAACTTTCGCTGGCCGAGCGCGCCATTTTTCCCCATAATACTGTTCAATCATCCAGTATAAAGAGACCCAGATTGAGGAGATCCGTGATGGCTCAGGAAGACAATCGCTCCAAGGCGCTGGACGCCGCCCTATCCCAGATCGACCGCCAGTTCGGCAAGGGGACCGTGATGCGCCTGGGCGATGCGCCGCGGGTGGTGATGCCCTCGGTCTCCACCGGCTCGCTGGGCCTGGATATCGCGCTGGGCATCGGCGGTCTGCCGCTGGGTCGGGTTGTCGAGATCTTCGGCCCGGAGTCCTCGGGCAAGACCACCCTGACGCTCTCGGTGATCGCCCAGGCACAGAAGCAGGGCAAGACCTGCGCCTTTATCGACGCCGAGCACGCCCTTGACCCCAGCTATGCCGAAAAGCTGGGCGTCAACCTGGATGACCTGCTGGTTTCCCAGCCCGATACCGGCGAGCAGGCCCTTGAAATCTGCGACATGCTGGTGCGCTCCGGTGGTGTCGACGTGATCATCATCGACTCGGTGGCGGCGCTGACCCCGCGCGCCGAGATCGAGGGCGAGATGGGCGACTCCCATGTCGGTCTGCAGGCGCGCCTGATGTCCCAGGCGCTGCGCAAGATCACCGGCAATATCAAGAACGCCAACTGCATGGTGGTGTTCATCAACCAGATCCGCATGAAGATCGGCGTGATGTTCGGTAGCCCCGAGACCACCACCGGCGGCAATGCGCTCAAGTTCTACTCCAGTGTGCGTCTGGATATCCGGCGTACCGGCTCGGTCAAGCAGGGCGACGAGGTGACCGGCAACGAGACTCGGGTCAAGGTGGTCAAGAACAAGGTGGCGCCCCCGTTCCGCCAGGCCGAGTTCCAGATCCTCTATGGCAAGGGGATCTACCATGCCGGAGAGGTGGTCGATCTCGGCGTGCAGTGCAAGCTGGTCGACAAGGCCGGTGCCTGGTACAGCTACCAGGGCAACAAGATTGGCCAGGGCAAGGCCAATGCCGCCCAGTTCCTCGAGGATAACCCGGCGGTGATGGAGGAGATCGAGAGCCAGATTCGTGCTCAACTGCTTGCCACGGCAGAGCCCGCCAAGGAGGAGGGCGATGAGGTCGCCTTGCCGGCCGATGGCGATCAGGGCAGCGATCGGCTGTAAGCCATGTTCGAGCGCAGCGTTGGTGACTCCACGCCTCGAGACGATGCGCTCCGCCTGCTGGCTCGCCGCGAACACTCTCGCGCCGAGCTGGCAGAGCGGTTGGCGGCCAGGGGGCATGCGCCGGCAGACATCGACGAGTGTCTCGACCAGCTTGCCGCGCAGGGGTTGCAGTCGGACACCCGTTTCGCCGAGAGCTTCCTGCGTTCGCGCCTCTTCCGTGGGCAGGGCCCCGTGAAGATCCGTCTGGAGATGGAGCGTCGAGGCCTCGGCCCGGAGGAGGTGCGAGAGGCCTTCGCGGCGGGTGAGGTGGACTGGCAGGCCCTGGCCTGTGAGACGCTCTCACGGCGCTTCCCCGGTCCCGGTGACTCCCCCCGGGAGCGCGCCCGCCGCGAGCGCTTTCTGGCGGGACGCGGCTTCGACTTCGACCAGGTGCGCCACGCCCTGGCACACGCCTGGAGCGCCGACCCTGACGATGCCTAGCTCAGGCTCGCTGTGCACCCGCTCCTTCGCCGCCGACGCGGCTGCCCCTTCAGTCCCTTGACGACTGCGCTATAATGACCCCCTTTGCGAACGCCCCGGGTGGCATCCCGTGGTAGTGCGATGTGCCCCGTTCAGGCACATCGCGGTGCCCGTCTCGAGCCAGCGTCGCCCGCCGGGTCCTCCCGTTCATCGCCACGGATACCCCATGAAAAGCGCAGACATCAGACAGGCCTTTCTGAGTTACTTCGAGGCGCACGGCCACAGCGTCGTGCCTTCCAGCTCTCTGGTTCCCGGCAACGACCCGACCCTGCTGTTCACCAATGCGGGCATGGTGCCCTTCAAGGACGTCTTCCTGGGTCGCGATCCGCGCCCCTATGTGCGCGCGACATCCTCCCAGCGCTGTGTGCGTGCCGGGGGCAAGCACAACGATCTCGATAACGTCGGCTATACCGCTCGCCATCACACCTTCTTCGAGATGCTGGGCAACTTCAGCTTCGGCGACTACTTCAAGCGCGATGCCATCCGCTTCGCCTGGGAGTTCCTGACCGAGACTCTGGGGCTGCCGAAGGAGAAGCTGTGGGTCACGGTGCACGTCAGCGATGACGAGGCCGAGCGCATCTGGAAGGAGGAGGTCGGCATCGACCCTGAGCGCTTCTCCAGGCTCGATGAGGACAACTTCTGGCAGATGGGTGACACCGGCCCCTGTGGGCCGAGCTCCGAGATCTTCTTCGATCACGGTCCCGAGGTGTGGGGTGGCCCTCCCGGTAGCCCCGAGGAGGATGGCGATCGCTATATCGAGATCTGGAACCTGGTGTTCATGCAGTTCGACCGCGATGCCGAGGGCAACATGCACCCGCTGCCCAAGCCCTCCATCGATACCGGCATGGGGCTGGAGCGCATCGCCGCGGTGATGCAGGGAGTGCACTCCAACTACGAGATCGACCTGTTCCAGAACCTGCTGGCGGCGGCGGCGCGACATACCGGGCATGCGGATACCCGCAACCCCTCGCTGCGGGTAATCGCCGATCATATCCGCTCCTGCGCCTTCCTGATCGCCGACGGCGTGCTGCCCTCCAACGAGGGGCGGGGCTATGTGCTGCGCCGTATCATTCGGCGCGCCATCCGCCACGGCCACAAGCTGGGCGCCCAGGGCAACTTCTTCCACCGGCTGGTGGGGGCGCTGGATGCCGAGATGGGCGAGGCCTATCCCGAGCTGCGCGAGGCGCGCCCCCAGATCGAACGGGTGCTGCTCAAGGAGGAGGAGCAGTTCGCCCGCACACTGGAGCATGGCATGGGCCTGCTCGAGGAGGCGCTGGCCGGCCTCGACGGCGAGGTGCTGCCCGGCGAGACGGTATTCAAGCTGTATGACACCTATGGCTTCCCCTTCGATCTGACCGCCGATGTCTGCCGCGAGCGTGGCGTGACCCTCGATGAGGTTGGGTTCGAGCGTGCGCTTACGGCCCAGCGCGAGCGTGCCCGAGCGGCCAGCCAGTTCGGCGCCGACTATGGCGGCACCCTGGAACTGGAGGGCGAGACCGCCTTTACCGGTTACGAGCGTCTCGAGGATCACGCCACCGTCAGCGCGCTGGCCGACCGCGAGGGCAATGCCCTGGAGCGGCTCACCCCGGAGCACAAGGCGGTGGTGGTGCTGGATCGTACCCCCTTCTATGGCGAGTCCGGTGGCCAGGTGGGCGATACCGGCTATCTGCATCTCGACGGCGGTGGTCGCTTCCTGGTGGAGGATACCCAGAAGCAGGGTGATCACCATCTGCACCACGGCGTGCTGCTCGAGGGCGCGCTGGCCCTGGGGGACAGGGTGCGCCCGGTGGTGGATGCCGGCCTGCGCACCGCCACGGTGCGTAACCACTCCGCCACCCACCTGATGCACAAGGCGCTGCGCATGGTGCTGGGCGATCATGTGGCCCAGAAGGGGTCGCTGGTCACCCCGGAGCGCCTGCGCTTCGATTTCAGCCATTTCGAGCCGATGACCGCCGACCAGCTTGCCGAGGTGGAGCGCCTGGTCAACGAGCAGGTCCTGGCCAATGCCCCGACCCGCGTCGAACAGATGACCCTTGACGAGGCCAAGGCCAGGGGAGCGGCGGCACTCTTCGAGGCCAAGTACGCCGACAGCGTACGGGTGCTGACCATCGGTGCCGACGACTTCTCCATCGAGCTGTGCGGTGGCACCCATGTGGCGCGCAGCGGCGATATCGGCTGCTTCCATATCGTCAGTGAGCAGGGCATCGCCTCCGGCGTGCGCCGCATCGAGGCGATCACCGGCGAAGGGGCACTGGCCTGGTTCCATGAGCAGGAGGCCCGGCTCCACCGCATCGGCGAACGTCTCAAGGCCAAGCCCGAGCAGGTCGAGGAGCGCGTGGCGTCACTGGTGGAGCGCAATCGCGGCCTGGAGAAGGAGCTCGAGCGGCTCAAGGCCAAGCTGGCCAGCGCCGCCGGCAGCGACCTGATGGCCGAGGCGAGCGAGGTGGCCGGGGTCAAGGTCCTGGCCAGGTCCCTCGAGGGCGTCTCCGGCAAGGAGCTGCGTGGCATGCTCGACCAGCTCAAGAACAAGCTCGGTTCCGGCATCATCGTGCTGGGAGTGGGCGATGAGGCCGCCGGCAAGGTGAGCCTGATCGCCGGGGTCACCGACGACCTCACCGGTCGCATCAAGGCCGGGGAGCTGGTCAATCACGTGGCCGGCCAGGTGGGCGGCAAGGGCGGTGGGCGAGCCGATATGGCCCAGGCGGGCGGCAGCGACGTCGCTGCCCTGTCGGGGGCCCTGGAGGATGTTCCCGCCTGGGTCGAAGAGCGCCTGAAATAGGATATGACAGGGCCGGTTGCCGTGAGGCGCCGGCCCTGTTTGCAAGGAGTCACCTTTCACTCACCCGGGCGCCCGCGCCCGACGCACGAGGGAAAATTGCAGATGGCACTATACGTACAGAAATTCGGCGGTACCTCGGTGGGCTCCGTGGAGCGCATCAAGGCCGTGGCCGAGAAGGTCAAAGGCTTCCGTGACAACGGCCACCAGGTCGTGGTGGTGGTGTCGGCGATGAGTGGCGAGACCAATCGCCTGATCGGCATGGCCAACGAGATCAATGACGAGCCCACTCCACGAGAGATGGACATGCTGGTCTCCACCGGTGAGCAGGTCACCATCTCGCTGCTGGCCATGGCCCTGCACAAGCTGGGGGTGCCGGCGACCTCCTATACCGGTTCTCAGGTGGGCATCCAGACCGATAGCGCCCACACCAAGGCGCGGATCCAGCGCATCGAGACCGATGAGCTGCAGGCCGATCTGGATGATGGTCAGGTGGTCGTGGTAGCGGGCTTCCAGGGCGTCGACGAGGAGGGCAATATCACCACCCTCGGTCGCGGCGGCTCCGACACCACCGGTGTGGCCCTGGCCGCGGCGCTGAAGGCCGATGAGTGCCAGATCTATACCGATGTCGACGGTGTCTACACCACCGACCCCCGCGTCTGCAGCAAGGCCCAGCGCCTCGAGCGCATCACCGTCGAGGAGATGCTGGAGCTGGCCAGCCTCGGCTCCAAGGTGCTGCAGATTCGCGCCGTCGAATTCGCCGGCAAGTACAATGTTCCGCTGCGCGTGCTGTCCAGTTTCCAGGACGGCCCCGGCACCCTGATCGTTGCAGACTCCGACCAAGAAGAGGACTCCATGGAAGAACCGCTGATCTCCGGTATCGCCTTCACTGCCAGCGAGGCCAAGCTGACGCTGCTCAACACCCCGGACGTGCTGGGCGTGGCATCGCGCATCCTCGGGCCCATCGCCGGCGCCAATATCGAAGTCGACATGATCGTGCAGAACGTGGCCCCGGCCGGCGACTACACCGACTTTACCTTTACCGTGGCCAAGGGGGACTACAAGCAGACCCTCAAGATCCTCAACGAGCAGGTGCTGCCCGACCTGGGTGAGGGCGAGGTCAAGAGTGACGACAATATCGCCAAGGTCTCGCTGGTGGGCGTTGGCATGCGCTCCCATGCCGGTGTGGCCTCCAAGATGTTCCGCGTGCTTGCCGAGGAGAGCATCAATATCCGCATGGTCTCGACCTCCGAGATCAAGATCTCCGTGGTGATCGACGAGAAGCAGATGGAGCTCGCCGTCCGTGCCCTGCACAAGGCCTTCGGCCTCGACAAGGCCGATATCGAGAACGAGGAATAAGCCGACCCCCTCGGGGGGTAGATTACCTTCTACGCTGGTAGGGAGCCCCGCTGCATCTCGCGGTGGGGTTCCCTTCAACGGGGGCTTGGTGTTTCATGGGCCGCCGTGTTGGTCATGGAAGGCGTTCTGCCACATACTGAGACGGTGTGATGCCGTCGGCCAGCACCCCGTTGCCAGCCAGAGAACAAGTCTGAGAAGGAGATCAGCCATGCTCATCCTGACCCGCCGTGTCGGCGAGACCCTGATGATCGGTGATGACATCACCGTGACGGTGCTGGGCGTGAAGGGTAACCAGGTCCGTATCGGTGTGAATGCACCCAAGGATGTGGCAGTCCATCGCGAGGAGATCTACCAGCGCATTCAGCGTGAGAGGAGCGACGAGGAAGGCTCTGACCACGAGGTGTAGTGCGCAGGGGGCGGTTAATAAAAAAACCGCCGGGGTGCTGGACAAACCCCTTCGGAAACGGTAAGATATGCGCCGTGTCGTTAGGGAGAGGTGGCCGAGTGGCTGAAGGCGCTCCCCTGCTAAGGGAGTAAGGGGTTTATAGCCTCTTCGAGGGTTCGAATCCCTCCCTCTCCGCCATAACGATACCGTGAAGCATCAGCGCCCGTAGCTCAGCTGGATAGAGTACCTGACTACGAATCAGGTGGTCGGAGGTTCGAATCCTCCCGGGCGCGCCAGCTTTACACGCAGCAGGTGATGGCGGTCACCGTGACAACACCGCACGAAGCGCCCGTAGCTCAGCTGGATAGAGTACCTGACTACGAATCAGGTGGTCGGAGGTTCGAATCCTCCCGGGCGCGCCAGATACCGACCCGTCCTCTCGCAGGGCGGGTCTTCTGTTTTGTTTATGATGTTTTCTCGCTAGCCGGACCGGCCGTACCCACGATGGGCGCCGGCTCCGCGATCGTTTGAGGCGCCGTCGCCATTGCGACGTGCGCCTCTTTTTTTGCCTGCCTCAGCGTCTTTCTTTCCTGCAATAGTGCCTTTGTTTCCTCGGTTAATGCCTTTGTTTCCTCGGTTAATGCCTTTCTTTCCTGAGATAGTGTCTGTCTATCCTGCAGTGGCGTCAGCTTGCCCCGCCGCCGCGCCTGCCAGGCCTGGAGCAGGGTTGGCTGGCTCCGCACCGTCTGCCCGCAGCCCCTTGAGCAGCTCGTCGAGCAGGGTGAGTCGCTTGACTCGCTGGAAACGGCGAGCCGCCTCGGCGTCTGCCCGGCGCATATGATTGAGCCACTGCTTGATCAGCGAGGCCACGATGCGTTCGGGAAGGGTCTTGCGCTTGAGGGTCGCGAACTCGTGCAGGATCTCTGCGCGTGCCGCCCAGGGCGTGACTGCCAGCCGCTCACCGGTGAGGTGCCAGTGGCGAATGCGGGCCGCCAGCCAGGGATCGGCCAGGGCACCACGGCCTAGCATGACATGTCGACAGCCGGAGAGCGTGCGAGCCTTCCAGTAGTCTTCGAGAGTCCAGATATCACCGTTGGCGATCACCGGAATGGTGAGGTCGCGTCGTATGCGACCGATCCACTCCCAGTGGGCCGGTGGGCGATAGCCCTCTTCGCGGGTGCGGCCGTGCACCACCAGGTGCCGGGCGCCACCGGCCTGGGCGGCGCGGCCACAGGCCAGCGCCAGACGGCGGTCGGCGAACCCCAGGCGAATCTTGGCGG
This sequence comes from Halomonas sp. LES1, assembly GCF_031846005.1. Classification (NCBI taxonomy): domain Bacteria; kingdom Pseudomonadati; phylum Pseudomonadota; class Gammaproteobacteria; order Oceanospirillales; family Halomonadaceae; genus Halomonas; species Halomonas sp. LES1. The sequence continues at coordinate 240,729 of NZ_JAVRGC010000003.1, read as the reverse complement.
TCACCGGGATGCGGTGGCCCACCGCCTCGTGGACGGCGGCAACCGCGGCATGCACTCGCCGCGGGTCGCGCAGCAGCGAGGCGCCGCCATCATGACGATTGACGAGCTTGGCCGGGCAGCCGAAGTTGAGATCGACGCCGATGGCGCCGAGGCGCAATGCCTGGGCGGCGTTGGCGGCCAGGGCCGCGGGGTCGGAGCCGAGCAGCTGCAGCTGGACCGGTACGCCCGAGGGAGTCGTCCTGGAGGAGTGCTGAAGTTCGGGGCAGTGCTTGTAGAAGACCCGCGGCGGCAGGCGGGCATCGACCACGCGGACAAACTCGGTGACCACCCAGTCGAAGCCCGGCTGCCGGGTCAGCAGGGCTCGGGTATCGGCGTCGATGACGCCCTCCATGGGGGCCAGGCCGAGGCGCCCGGGAGTATCTTGTAGTAAATTAACAACGCTGACTTCCACCATGACCCCATTGCAATTTGTCGACAACCTGGCAGGTTATACCATTGCAGATTCTACGCAAGCCACCCAGCATGGCGTGACAGCGCCGGTGGTGGCGGACCATTCACAAGGGAGGCGCCCAATGCAGGATATGCAGCTTCTGGAGGAGGGACTTTCCCTCATGGCCCTGGGCATGGGCTTTGTTTTTGTTTTTCTTACCTTGCTGGTCATTGTGACCACCCTGATGTCGAAGTTTATCGGTCGCTTCTTCCCCGAGCCCGTGACGCCGGCGGTGCCGTCGACACGCGGCCGCGCAGCCTCACAGGCGAGTCAGGACGAGGATGTCATGGTGGCGATTTCCGCCGCGGTGCATCGCTATCGCCGCCGCCATCGTCGCTGACCCCTCCATCTCCGGTTTCTTTCCTACCACCATCCACAACGCCAAGGTCACCCCATGACTGACAACGCTCGCCCGCTGGGCATTACCGATGTCGTCCTGCGCGACGCCCACCAGTCGCTGTTTGCTACCCGCATGCGCCTGGATGACATGCTTCCCATCGCCGAGAAGCTCGACCGTGTCGGCTTCTGGTCGCTGGAATCCTGGGGCGGTGCCACCTTCGACGCCTGTATCCGCTACCTCGGCGAGGATCCGTGGGAGCGGATACGGGCGTTGAAGGCCGCCATGCCCAATACTCCCCAGCAGATGCTGCTGCGTGGCCAGAACCTGCTTGGCTATCGCCATTACGCCGACGATGTGGTGGACCGCTTCGTCGAGCGGGCCAGGACCAATGGCGTCGATGTCTTCCGGGTCTTCGATGCCATGAATGACCCGCGCAACCTGGAGCGTGCCATTCAGGCGGTGCGCAGGGTCGAGGGTCACGCCCAGGGCACGCTCTCCTATACCGTGAGCCCGGTACACACCCTGGATGGCTGGGTGGAGCTCGGCAGGACCATCGCCGACATGGGGGCCGACTCACTCTGCATCAAGGACATGGCGGGACTGCTCAAGCCCTACGATGCCTATGAGCTGGTCTCCAGGCTCAAGAAGGCCGTGGATCTCCCCATCCACATGCAGTGTCATGCCACCACCGGCATGTCCACCGCTACCGCCATCAAGGCCGCCGAGGCGGGCATCGACAACGTCGATACCGCCATCTCCTCGATGTCCATGACCTACGGCCACAGCCCCACCGAATCCGTGGTGGCCATTCTCCAGGGCAGCGAGCGCGACACCGGCCTGGACCTCGAGCTGCTCGAGGAGATCGCCGCCTATTTCCGCGAGGTGCGCAAGAAATACGCCGCCTTCGAGGGCTCGCTGAAGGGCATCGATTCACGCATCCTGATCGCCCAGGTGCCGGGCGGCATGCTGACCAACATGGAGGGGCAGCTCAAGGAGCAGGGGGCCGGCGACAAGCTCGATGACGTTCTCAAGGAGATACCGCGTGTGCGCGAGGACCTGGGCTTTATCCCGCTGGTGACGCCCACCTCCCAGATCGTCGGCACCCAGGCGGTGATGAACGTGATGATGGGGGAGCGCTACAAGTCGATCTCCAAGGAGGTCCAGGCGCTGCTCAAGGGCGAGTATGGTGCCGCCCCGGCGCCGTTCGACAAGGAGCTGCAGGCACGCGTGCTGGAAGGGGGCGAGCCGATCACCTGTCGTCCGGCCGACAACCTGAGCCCCGAGATGGACAGGCTGGCCGCCGAGCTCAAGGAGAAGGCCAGGGCCGACGGTATCCGCCTGGCCGAAGGCGAGCGCGAGATCGACGACGTGCTGACCTATGCGCTCTTCCCCCAGATCGGCCTGAAGTTCCTCGCCAACCGTGATAACCCCGGCGCCTTCGAGCCGGCCCCCCAGGCGCCAGGCAGTGAGAGCCCCGATGCCGGCGCCAAGCTGCCGGCCGCTTCACGGAAGGGCGGGGCAGAGGCCAAGGCGCCGGCCGCCGGTCCCGAGACCTACACCGTCAAGGTCAACGGCAAGGCCTACGTGGTCGAGGTCGCCGAAGGCGGCGAGGTCGGCGCCATTCAGGAGCAGACCGCACCGGCTGCCGCCGCCCCTGCCCCTGCCGCGAGCGGCGAAGCGTCGCCCGGCGAAGCGTCGCCCGGCGAGACGATCAGTGCCCCCCTGGCCGGCAATATCTTCAAGGTCAACGTGCGTGAGGGTGACAGCGTCGCCGAGGGAGATGTGGTGATCATCCTCGAGGCGATGAAGATGGAGACCGAGGTGCGTGCCTCAATCGCCGGCACCGTTTCCGCCGTCAAGGTCGGCGAGGGCGACAGCGTCGCCGTCGGTGACGTGCTGATCGAGCTCTAAGGGTCCTGTCATGGAGAAACTACTGACACTCTGGTACGGCTCGGGGGTCTATAACCTGACCCCGGGCCAGGCCGTGATGATTCTGGTCGGCATGTTGCTGCTCTATCTGGCCATCGCCAAGAAGTTCGAGCCGCTGCTGCTGGTACCGATCGGCTTCGGTGGCATTCTGGCCAATATTCCCGAGGCGGGCCTGGCGCTGTCGGCGCTGGACCAGGCCATCGAGGTGGCCAAGCCGGCGGTGCTGGAGCGGATCGCCGGGGCCCTCGGGGTGGCCCTCGACTCTCAGGCCAGCGCCGAGGCGTGGCGCGAACTCCTCAAGGGGGTGGTCGAGGAAGAGGCAACGGCGGATGCGCTGCGTGCGGGGCGCGATGTGGCAGCCAGTGTCGGCTACGGTGACGGCATGCTCTACAGCTTCTACAGGGTCGCCATCGCCTCCGGTATCGCTCCGCTGATCATCTTCATGGGCGTGGGGGCGATGACCGACTTCGGGCCGCTGCTGGCCAATCCGCGTACCCTGTTTCTGGGGGCGGCCGCGCAGTTCGGCATCTTCGCCACCCTGTTCGGGGCGGTGGGGCTCTCATCGCTGGGGGTGATGGACTTCTCGCTCAACCAGGCCGCCGCCATCGGCATCATCGGTGGCGCCGACGGCCCCACCTCGATCTATGTGTCGAGCGTGCTGGCCCCGGAGCTGCTGGGGGCGATCGCCGTGGCGGCCTACGCCTATATGGCACTGGTGCCGCTGATCCAGCCACCGATCATGCGGCTGCTGACCAGCCAGAAGGAGCGCGAGATCACCATGACCCAGCTGCGGCCGGTGTCGAAGCGCGAGAAGATAGCCTTCCCCATCGCCATCCTGCTGCTGGTCGCCTTCTTCCTGCCCGATGCGGCGCCGCTGCTGGGGATGTTCTGCTTCGGTAACCTGATGCGCGAGTGCGGGGTGGTGGAGCGCCTCTCCGATACGGCACAGAATGCCCTGATCAATATCGTCACCATCATCCTGGGCCTCTCGGTGGGCTCCAAGCTGATGGCCGACAGCTTCCTGGCCGTGGAGACCCTCGGGATCCTGGCCCTGGGCATCGTGGCCTTCGGAATCGGCACCTGCGCCGGCGTGCTGATGGCCAAGCTGCTGAACGCGGTCAGTCGTGTTCCGATCAACCCGCTGATCGGCTCGGCGGGTGTCTCGGCGGTGCCGATGGCGGCCCGGGTCTCCAACAAGGTGGGGCTCGAGGCGAACCCGCACAACTTCCTGCTGATGCATGCCATGGGGCCCAATGTGGCCGGTGTCATCGGCTCGGCGGTGGCCGCGGGGGTGATGATCAAGTACCTCGGCTGATGATGGCATCGGCCATGCGAGTGAAAGGCGCCTGCGGGCGCCTTTCTTTTTTCTCGAATGCCTTTCCGAACACCTGCCCGACTGTTTTTTCGAGCTCGGGTCAATCGTCGGCGAGAATCTCGAGGTTACCTCGCAGCCGCGAGGACAGCGGGCTCAAGTCAACGTCGACATCACTCGGCCAGCCGACGGTCAGCCAGACACCGTCGGCGGCGTAATCGGCCTCTTCCACCGGAATAGTGCGCTCGGCTAGCCAGCCACGCGCCTCGGCTTCGCCCGAGAAGTCGACCCGGAGCCTCAGGGGTGTACGCTCGACCACTTCGCGACGGGGCAGTGCCTCCAGTGCCTGGGAGACCGCCTGGGCGTAGGCTCGGGCCAGTCCGCCGGTGCCTAGCTTGGTGCCGCCGAAGTAGCGGATGACCACGCAGCCTGTCTGGCCCAGCCCGGAGCCCTCGAGTACCTGAAACATGGGGCGCCCGGCGGTTCCGCCCGGTTCGCCATCATCGGAGAAGCCAATGGCCGCCTGCTCGCCGGGAGGTCCGGCGATAAAGGCGGTGCAGTGGTGGCTGGCGCCGGGATGGCGTTCGCGCGCCAGTGCCAGCAGCGCTTCGAAGTCGGCGATGGTCGGGGCATGGCAGAGCCAGGTGATAAAGCGGCTCCTCTCCACCTCCAGTTCGCTCTCCTGCCATTCGCCGGGGGGCAGATCGGGTACCGGGTAACGCATCAGGCGGCCAGCTCGCCCTGACGTACCACGCCCATCACCATGCCCAGCACCTGGATATCGCTGTTCTTCAGGAAGATGGGGGCCATCTGCCGGTTGGCGGGCTGCAGGCGCACGCCGGACTTTTCGATATAGAGCTTCTTCAGGGTGACCTCCTGGTCATTGATCATTACCACCGCGGTCTCGCCATTCTCGGCACTCTCGCACTGTTCGATAATGATGACATCCCCGTCGAAGATATTGCACTCCACCATGGAGTCTCCGCGTACGCGCAGGGCGTAGGTATTGCGACGTACCATGCGACGAGGAACGCGAATATGGCTGACGCTGGGGCAGGCCTCGATGGGCATCCCCGCCGCGACGCTACCCAGCAGGGGGATATCGACCATTGCCTGGTTCTCGTCCTGGGAGTCACCGGTAAGGGGGCAAGGCGACCACGCCTCGGCGAGGCGCCGGTTGGGGCGACGTATCATGTACCGCGTGCTGGCCTCGAACATGGTATATCTCCTGTTGAAACATACAGTGCCTAGGGAGCATAGCAGGGACGCTGAATCTGGCAAGGTGGGGGTTCGACGATGCGCTTGATGCACGTCAACTGCGACCGGCTGCCGCGGTGCCCCTCTCTGGCAGGAAATGGGCTTTACGTGTAGAGTCTCGGGCCAAACTACCCATCCACCGGAGTGTGTCTTGACCCTGCGCCTGCAAGCTAGTGACCTGGCCTGTGAACGGGATGACCGGTGGCTGTTCGAGGGTCTCGACCTCGATATTCGAGGGGGCGAGATCGTGCGCGTGGAGGGCCCCAACGGCAGCGGCAAGACCACCCTGCTCAAGATCCTCTCCGGGCAGCTCGCCGACTATCAGGGAGAGCTGTTCTGGAACGAGCGTCCGATGCGCCAGGCGCGCCAGGCCTTTCTCGAGAACCTGCTCTACCTGGGGCATGCCCCGGGCGTGAAGGCGGCCCTGACGCCGCTCGAGAACCTCGCCTGGTACCAGGCGCTGGCCGGTGAGCCGGTTCAGGAGGCGGCACGGCTGGCGGCCCTGGAAGCGGTGGGGCTGGCCGGCTTCGAGGATCTACCCGCCGGCCAGCTCTCCGCCGGGCAACAGCGCCGGGTGGCGCTGGCCCGGCTGGAGCTGACGCCGCGGCCGTTCTGGGTACTCGATGAACCCTTTACCGCCATCGACCGAGAAGGCGTTGCGGCGCTCGAGGCTCGTCTCGTGGCACATGCCCGCTCGGGCGGGTGTGTGCTGGTGACCACCCATCATGAGCTCAAGGCGTCGCAGCAGCTGCGGCATATTCGTCTCGGCCGGGGAGGACAGGATGCCGAGCATTGACACGCGTATGAGCGAGGGTCGGCAGGGCAGCGACGGGGAACCTCGCGGCGGTCTGCTGGTCGCAGTCTGGGCGACACTCAAGCGCGACCTGACCCTGCTGATGCGCCGGCGCAGCGAGGTGCTCAACCCACTGGTGTTCTTCGCCCTGGTGATCACCCTGTTCCCGATCGGCATCTCGCCGGACCCGGAGCTGCTGGCGACCATCGCCCCTGGGCTGCTGTGGGTGGCGGCGCTGCTGGCGGCACTGCTGTCTCTGGACAGCCTGTTTCGCAGCGACTATGAAGATGGCTCCCTCGAGCAGCTGCTGCTGACCCCGCAACCGCTGGCCATGCTGGGGCTCGCCAAGGTGGCGGTACACTGGCTGCTGACCGGCCTGCCCCTGGCGCTGATGGCGCCGCTGCTGGGCATCATGCTGGCACTGCCGTCGGGGAGCTACCTGACCCTGGCATTTTCCCTGGCTCTGGGCACCGCCAGCCTGAGTCTGATCGGCGCCATCGGCGCGGCACTCACTGTCGGGCTGTCACGCGGTGGGGTGCTGCTGTCGTTGCTGGTGCTGCCACTCTATATCCCGGTGCTGATCTTCGGCGCCGGGGCCGTGCAGGCGGCGATCATGGGGGATGGCGCCGCGGCGCACCTGGCGATCCTCGGGGCCCTGCTGGCCCTGTCACTGATGCTGGCCCCCTGGGCGATCGCGGCCTCGCTGCGCATCAGCATCAACGGTTGAATGTTCAAGCGAGAGGCGCAATGGGCAAGATCTGGTCCTTTATTCACAAGCTTGGTTCGCCCAAATGGTTCTACGGTATCAGCGCACGCCTGATGCCGTGGTTCTGGACCGCCGCCGTGGTGCTGATCCTGGCGGGCAGCGTCTGGGGACTGGCCTTCGCTCCGCAGGATTATCAGCAGGGCAACAGCTTCCGCATCATCTACGTACACGTGCCGGCGGCCTTTCTGGCCCAGTCGATCTTCGTCAGCATGGCGGTGGCGGGGCTGATCTTCATGGTCTGGAAGATCAAGGTCGCCGACATGGCGGCGGCGATGATGGCGCCGCTGGGCGCCGCCATGACCTTTATCGCGCTGTTCTCCGGGGCGGTGTGGGGCGTGCCCACCTGGGGGACCTGGTGGATGTGGGATGCACGCCTGACCTCGATGCTGATCCTGCTGTTCCTCTACCTGGGCGTCATCGCCCTGCGTGGCGCCTTCTCCAGTCGTGACAGCGGCTCGCGGGCGGCCTCGGTGCTGGCCATGGTCGGGGTGATCAATATCCCGATCATCAAGTACTCGGTGGACTGGTGGTACACCCTGCACCAGCCGGCCACCTTCAGCGTGACCTCGCGCCCGGCGATGCCGATGGAGATGTGGGCGCCGCTGTTGATCATGGTGCTGGGTTTCTACTGTTTCTTTATCGCCGTCACCCTGATGCGCACGCGCAGCGAGATCCTGCGCCGTGAATCGAACAAGCGCTGGGTGCGCGACATCGCCGGAGAGCAGGGCTGATGGCTTTCGACTCCTTCCAGGACTTTCTCGCCATGGGGGGGCATGCCCCCTATGTATGGGCCAGCTGGGGCGTGACCGGCGCCCTGCTGATCGGCATCGTGTTGCATGCCAGGGCGGAGCGCCGTCGATTGCTGCGTATGCTCCAGCGTCGCCATCGCCGCCAGGCCGCTACAAACCAGACTTCACATCGTACGGGGGGAGAACGCCATGAGGCCTAAACGCAGGCAGAAGCTCTATCTGTCGCTGGGGTTGATCGCACTGGCGGCAATCGCCGTGGGGCTGACCCTCTATGCCCTGCGCAGCAATATCAACCTGTTCTTCAGCCCGGTCCAGATCGCCGCCGGAGACGCGCCTCTCGAGCGCCAGATCCGGGCCGGCGGGATGGTCAAGGAGGGCACCGTGGCCCGGGACCCGGAGAGTCTCGACGTCGAGTTCATGGTGACCGACTACGTCGATGATCTCGAGGTCCGTTACAGCGGCATTCTTCCCGACTTGTTCCGCGAGGGACAGGGGGTGGTGGTGGTCGGTGAACTGCAACCCGAAGGATGGTTACGCGCCGACCAGGTGCTGGCGCGCCACGACGAGAACTATATGCCCCCCGAGGTGGCCCAGGCCCTGGAGGAAGCCGGCTACGCGCCGGAGGACTACCAGGCCAAGGCCGCCGAAGTGGGCGCACGAATCGACGCCAAGCAGCAAGGCGCCAGCCAGTAACGAGCGGAGACCCCATGCAGATCCTGATGATCCCCGAGATCGGCCACTATGCCCTGGTGATCGCCATGCTGATGGCCACCGTGCAGGGTGTGCTGCCATTGGCCGGAGCGGCCACCCGCCGCCCGATGTGGATGGCCTACGCTCGCCCCATGGCGGCCGGGCAGCTGTTGTTCGTGGCCATCGCCTACGCCTGCCTGACGGCCAGCTACATGCTGGACGACTTCAGCGTGGCCAACGTGGCCAACAACTCCAACTCCATGCTGCCCTGGTACTACAAGCTCAGTGCCGTATGGGGTAACCACGAGGGCTCGGTGCTGCTGTGGAGCCTGCTGCTGGCGGCCTGGGGCTATTTCGCCGCACGCTTCTCCCGCGAGCTGCCTCGCGACATGGTGGCGCGGGTGCTGGGAGTGCTGGGCCTGGTCGGCATGGGCTTCCTGGCCTTCGTGCTGATCACCTCGAACCCCTTCGAGCGCCTGCTGCCCAACGTGCCGGGCGATGGCGCCGACCTCAACCCGCTGCTCCAGGACATCGGTCTGATCATGCACCCGCCGATGCTCTATATGGGCTATGTGGGCTTCTCGGTGGTCTTCGCCTTCGCCATTGCCGCCCTGCTGGGGGGGCGCCTGGATGCCGCCTGGGCGCGCTGGGCCCGCCCCTGGACCAACCTCGCCTGGGCCTTTCTGACCGTGGGCATCGCCCTAGGCAGCTGGTGGGCCTACTACGAGCTGGGCTGGGGCGGCTGGTGGTTCTGGGACCCGGTGGAGAACGCCTCGCTGCTGCCCTGGCTGACCGGCACGGCGCTGATGCACTCCCTGGCGGTGACCGAGAAGCGTGGCGCCTTCAAGAGCTGGACGCTGCTGCTGGCGATCTTCACCTTCTCGCTGTCGCTGCTGGGCACCTTCCTGGTGCGCTCCGGGGTGCTCACCTCGGTGCACGCCTTCGCCAATGACCCCACCCGCGGCCAGTTCATCCTGATGCTGCTGGGCATCACCGTGGGCCTGTCACTGCTGGTGTTCGCGCTGCGTGCGCCGCGAGTCAACCACAAGGTGGGCTTCACCTGGCTCTCCCGGGATGCCCTGCTGCTGATCAACAACATCCTGCTGGTGATCATGACGATCACCGTGCTGATGGGCACCGTCTATCCGCTGCTGCTCGACGCCCTGGATCTGGGCAAGATCAGCGTCGGCCCTCCCTACTTCAACGCACTCTTCGTGCCGCTGACGCTGGTGCTGGCGCTGTTTATGGGGCTGGGGCCGGTGGCGCGTTGGAAGCAGACGCCGGTTCGCCTGCTGGTCAGTCGGCTATGGCTCGCCGCCGTGGGGGCCGTTGTGCTGGGAGGCACGCTGCCGCTGCTGTTTGCCGAGCGGTGGAGCCCGGCGGTCGCCCTGGGCCTGGTGGCGGCGCTGTGGATCGTGCTGCCGATGCTGCGTGATCTGTTCGAGAAGACCCGCAATGCAAGCTCCGTGGGGGCCGGGCTGAAGAAGCTCTCACTGGCCTACTGGGGCATGCAGTTTGGCCATCTGGGGGTCGCGGTGACCATCGTCGGTGTGGCGGTGGTCTCCAACTACAGCACCGAGCAGAACGTGCGCATGGCCCCTGGCGACAGCGTCGAGGTGGCGGGCTACACCTTCACCATGAACGAGCTCTCCCATCGTGAGGGAGCCAACTTCGTGGCCGACCGGGCGAATATCTCGGTACAGCGGGAGGGTAGCCGGCGCAGCTTCATGATGAATCCCGAGAAGCGCCTCTATCTGGCGACGCGCATGCCGATGTCCCAGGTGGCGCTGCGCCCCGGTTTCCTGCGTGACCTCTACGTGGCCATGGGCGAGGACCTGGGAGACGGCAGCTGGGCGCTGAGGGTGCAGTACAAGCCCTTTGTTCGCTGGCTGTGGCTGGGAGGGCTGCTGATGGCCTTCGGGGGTGTGCTGGCGGTGGCCGACAAGCGCTATCGCCGACTGGCTACCGCGCCCGACCCCGAGTCCCGGGCGCTCGACACGATCAGACGGGAGGCCAAGGCATGAATCGTCGACTGCTTCTGCTGCTGCCGCTCGCCGGCTTCCTGGCCCTGGCGGTGTTCCTCTATCAGGGACTCTCCCTGAACCCCTTCCATCGCGAGTCGGCGTTGATGGCGCGTGACTTTCCCGAGTTCGATCTGGCGACCCTCAAGGCGCCCGAGCGCCGGGTCGACCGCGACCTATTGACCACCGGCGAACTGACCCTGGTCAACGTCTGGGGCGAGTGGTGTCCCGAGTGCAAGCGTGAGATGCCACAGCTGCTCGACCTCGCCGAGCGCCATGGCATACGCCTGGTCGGCGTCAACTGGAAGGATACCCGAGAGAAGGCGCTGGGCTTTCTCGAGGAGTTCGGGGATCCCTTCGAAGTCAATATCTTCGATCCCGATAACGAGCTGGCCTTCGAGCTTGGAGTCTACGGTGCCCCCGAGACCTTCCTGGTGGATGGCGACGGGGTGATTCGCTATCACCACACCGGCTACATCGCGCCCAACGATGTTGCCGAGGCGGTCCTTCCGGAGGTGGAACAATGGCGTTGATGCGAGGTTCGTTGATCCTGGCGACAACCCTGGCCTTGCTGCTGGTGGCCGGGCTGGTACAGGCCGCCGCCATCGAGGTGCGCGAGTTTAATGACCCGGTGCTCGAGGAGCGCTATCGCGATATCACCGCCTCTCTGCGCTGCCCGACCTGCCAGAACCAGGCGATCAATGACTCCGATGCCCCCGTTGCCGGGGATATGCGCGACCGCGTCTATCAGCTGCTGATGGATGGGCGGGCCGATTTCGAGATTCGGAGCTATATGGTGGAGCGCTTCGGTGACTATGTGCTCTATAACCCGCGCCTCGAGGGGCGCACCTTCCTGTTATGGGGCCTGCCCGCGGTCCTGGGCCTGCTTGGCCTGGTACTGGTGGGCCTGCTGGTGCGCGCCCGTCGCAACGCCTCCAATAGGGCGCTCTCCGCCGAGGAGCGCGCCCGTCTGGATGCCCTGATCAACCGCGAGAGAATCGAATGACCCTGCTGTGGATCGCCTTCGCCCTACTGTTGCTGCCGGCCCTGTGGCTGCTGGTGGCGCCGCTCAAGCGAGCTCGCGCGCTGCACGATGCCCAGCGCGATCATGAGGTCAATGACCGCTCGGCCGAGCAGAACGTGGCCATCTACCAGCGCCGCCTCGCCTCCCTGGAGGCGGCCCTCGAACGTGGCGATACCGACGAGGCGAGCTACGAGGAGGATCGCCTGGCACTCGAGCGTGGCCTGCTCGAGGATACCGAGCGCCTCAAGCGCGCCCCACTCAAGCCGTCGGCCGCCGGTCGCCTGGCGGTACCGCTGGTGATGCTTGGGGTCGTGGTGGCCAGTGTGCTGTGGTATCAGCAGGAGGGGGCCGAGGGCGACCTGGCGCTGCTTGCGGTGCAGAGGGAGGTCATGACCCATCCCGAGGGCTCGGCGCAGATGCTGGTCGAGCGTCTCGAGGAGCAGGCCGCCCGCCAGCCGAACAACCCCAATGTCTGGGGCATGCTGTTCCCCCTCTATCGCGACGGCGGCCAGAGCCGGCAGGCCATCGACGCCCTGGAACGGCTGATCGAGATCGAGGGCCGGCAGCCCGCGTTGCTGGCACAGCTGGCCCAGATCGAGTTCTTCGTCGCCGGCCGCCGGCTGACCGACCGAGTCCAGTCGCTGGTCGACGAGACCCTGGAGAAGAACTCGAGCGAACCCACGGTGCTCGGCATGCTGGGCATCGAGGCCTTCGACCGCGGTGCCTACCAGGAAGCCATCGACAACTGGCGGCGCGCCATCGCCGGCATGAACGATCCCGCTACCGGCGAGGCCCTGCGCCAGGGTATTCAGATCGCCCAGCAGCGCCTCGGTCAGACGCCCGAGGGTGCCCCGCTGGCCGACGCCGAGCCCCAGGGCCCGGGCATCCTCGCCCGAGTGCGCCTGGATGATGAGCTCGTCGGTCGTCTCGACGACACGACCGCGGTGTTCGTGGTGGCCCGGGACATGGCCGGCGAACTGCCGCCACTGGCCGTGGCACGCCTGACGCTGGGTGATCTGCCGGCCGAGCTGGTGCTCGATCGTCGCCATGCCATGTCGCCCCAGGCCAGTCTTGCACAGGTGGATGAAGCGCGGCTGGTGGTTCGTGTCTCGTCGAGCGGGCAGGCCACGCCTCAGGCCGGGGACATGTTCGGCGAGCGTACCGGCGTGGCCGTGGAGGAGATCGACGGCGAGCCGGTCGAGGTCGTGATCGATCGCGTCGTCGAATGAGTCGGTGGGGTAGCCGCCGATGCGTCTGACATCGATACGCCTGGTGGGCTTCAAGTCCTTCGTCGATCCGGTCACGGTCCCCTTCGACAGCAACATGACCGCCATCGTCGGGCCCAATGGCTGCGGCAAGTCCAATATCATCGACGCCGTGCGCTGGGTGATGGGCGAGTCGTCGGCCAAGACCCTGCGTGGCGAGTCCATGGCCGATGTCATCTTCAATGGCTCCACCGGCCGCAAGCCGGTGGGACAGGCCGCCATCGAGCTGCACTTCGACAACCGTGACGGGGCCATGGGAGGCCCCTATGCCCAGTATGCCGAGATCGCGGTTAGGCGCCAGGTGACCCGCGAAGGGCAGTCGAGCTACTTCTTCAACGGCCAGAAGTGCCGGCGCCGGGATATTGCCGACCTCTTCCTGGGGACCGGGCTCGGCCCACGCTCCTACGCGATCATCGGCCAGGGCATGATTTCACGGCTGATCGAGGCGCGCCCCGAGGAGCTGCGCGCCACCCTCGAGGAAGCGGCGGGCATCTCCAAGTACAAGGAGCGGCGCCGCGAGACCGAGAACCGCATGCGGCGCACCCAGGAGAACCTCGAGCGTCTCGAGGATATCCGGGAGGAGCTCGACAAGCAGCTCGAGCGCCTGAAGCGTCAGGCCGAGGCGGCGCGCCGCTACCAGCAGCTCAAGAATGACGAGCATCGTGTCAAGGGCGAGCTGGCCCTGCTGCGCGCACGGGCCCTGCGGGCCAGCCAGGGCGAGGAGGAGAGCCGCGTCGCCGAGCTCGAGACCGCCGTGGAGCGCGAGGTGCTGGGGCTGCGCCAGTGCGAGACCCGCCTGGAAGAGGCACGGGCCGACCACGATCGCCTCGCTTCCGAACTCGACGCCGAACAGTCGCGATTCTTCGAGACCACCACCGCCATTGCCCGCCTGGAGCAGGATCTGGAGCATGGCCGTACCCGTGATGCTCAGCTGGCCCGTGACCTCGAGGCGGCGCGCCGTGAGCTCGCCGACCTCGACCGCCTCGGCGAGAACGATGGCGAGCGTCTGGTCAGCCTGGATGAGCGCCTGGCGAGTCTTGCTCCCGAGCGGGAAGAGCTCGCCGAGCGTCTCGAGGAGCTCGAAGCCGCCCTGGAGGAGGCCGAGCCCGAGGCCCAGGAGGCCGACGCTGCCTGGGAGGCGTTCGGCGATCGCTGGCGCGAACAGAGTCGGGACGCCGAGCGCTGCCAGGATCGACTGCGCGAGCTGGAGTCGCGTCTGGAGGGGCTCGATGCCGACCTGGCGCGGCGCCGCCAGCAGCAGCAGGAGCTGCCCGATCTCCAGGCGTTGACCGCCCAGCGCGATGAGCTCGCCGAACAGCTGGCCGAAATCGAGCTCGAGCGCGAGGCTCTCGAGGGGCGTCGCGAGGCCCTCGCCGATGCCCGTGAGGTGGCCCGTGAGGCATCGCGCGCCGCAGAAGACAGTCGCGAGGAGGAGCGCCAGGCGCGCAGCGAGCTGGCCGGTGAGCTGGCCTCGCTGGAGGCGCTGATCGAGGCGGGGCTCGCCGACCATGATGATGCCCTGGAGGCGTATCTCGCCGAACATGGCCTTGGAGAGGCGCCGCGCCTCGGCGAGTGCCTCACGGTGGCCCCCGGCTGGGAGGCGGTCGCCTCCTGGGTATTGGCCCCCTGGCTGCGCGCCCGGGTCGCCTCCCTCGAGGGGCGCCTCGAGGCCCTGGTGGCCACACCGGGGGAGCTGGGGTTGATCGACGCGAACGAGCCCCGGGTCGCACCAGAGAGCCTGGCCGCCAAGGTGGAGGGTGCCGGGGCCGCCGCCCAGTGGCTGGCGGCGGTGCGCTGTGTCGAAAGCCGCGATGAGGCCTGGAGGCGGCGTGATGAGCTGGGGCCAGGGGAGAGCCTGATCACCGCCGATGGCCTGTGGCTGGGTCGTGGCTGGGCGCGTCAGCGTGTCGGCGGCGATGGCCCGGATGCCCTGCTGGTGAGCCGGCGTCGACAGGGAGAGGTCCGCGAGGCGCTCGACCGGGTCGAGGCACGCCTGGCCGATCATGAGGCAAGCCTGACATCGGCCAATGAGCGCGCCGAGCGAGCCGAGGCCGATCTCGAGGCGTGTCGCCAGGCGGAGCGCGACCTCGAACGACGCTATCAGCAGCTCGCCGTCCAGGATAGTGGCCTGAGCAGTCGGCTGGAGCATCTGCAGGGGCGCTCCGCAGAGCTGGCGGAGGAGCTCGCCGGCCTGGAGGAGTCACGCGAAGAGGCCCGCCTGGCCATCGACGAGGTGCGCGAGCAGTGGCAGGCCGCCATGGAGCGCCTGGAGGCTGGCGCCGATCACCGTGAGCGGCTGGAGAGAGAGCGCCAGGCGGCACGCGAGCGGTTGGCTAGCCTGCGCGCGCAGCAGCGCCCCCTGGCCGAACAGTTGCAGCGCCTGGCACTGGAGCAGGAACGCCTGGTGGCCGAGCGAGCCGGCCTGGCCGAGCAACGGGAGCGTGCCGGCGAGAGCCGTCAACGACTCCAGGAGCGCCTCGCGGAGCTGGAAGAGGAGCGCGAGATGCTCAGCGAGCCGGAGGAGGAGCGTCGTGAGCGCCTGGAGGAGCTGCTCGACCGGCGTGAGCGTGAGGAGCGTAGTCTCAATGCGGTGCGCGCGCGTGCCGCCGAGCTGGTCGAGAGGCTGCGCGAGGACGAGCAGGCGCGCCAGTCCCACGAGCGGGCCCTGGAGGGTATCCGCGAGCGCCTGCAGGAGTCGCGTATGCAGGTTCAGGCGCTGCATCTCAAGGCCGAGGGGCAGGATGAGCAGCTGCGGGAGCTGGGGCATGACGAGCGCCAGCTGGCCGAGACGCTGGATCCCGCCGCCACCGAGTCCGCCTGGCAGGCACGCCTGGAGCAGCTCGCCGAGCGCATTCGTCGCCTGGGTGCCATCAATCTGGCGGCCATCGAGGAGTATGACCAGCAGGCCGAGCGCCGCGACTATCTGGAGGCGCAGCACGCCGAGCTGAACGAGGCGCTGGAGACCCTCGATCGCGCCATTCGCCGCATCGATCAGGAAACCCGCAGCCGATTCCGCGACACCTTCGAGCGAGTCAATACCGGGCTGCAGTCGCTTTTTCCCAGAGTCTTCGGTGGCGGGACCGCGTGGTTGACGCTGACCGGTGAGGATTTGCTGGAGACGGGGGTGGCGATCATGGCGCGGCCCCCGGGCAAGAAGAACAGCACCATTCATCTGCTGTCGGGGGGGGAAAAGGCGTTGACGGCCCTGTCGCTGGTATTCGCCATCTTCCAGCTCAACCCGGCCCCCTTCTGCATGCTCGACGAGGTGGATGCACCCCTGGACGATGCCAATGTGGGGCGCTATGCCCGGCTGGTGAAGGAGATGTCCGAGAGCGTGCAGTTCATCTACATCACCCACAACAAGATCGCCATGGAGGCCGGCGAGAGATTGATGGGAGTGACGATGCAGGAGCCGGGGGTTTCACGACTGGTCGCGGTGGATGTCGAGGAGGCCGCGGCGCTGGCCGAAGCTTGAGCGCTTGAAGGAAGCGCCGAAAAGGGGTAACAAGGAAGCATCACATGTTGCAGTGCATGGAAGCAGGGAAATCATCGAAAGGCGATTGCGTGGGGCCAGTCAAGCTTGTCTTGATATATCACCGATGCTTGACAAATAAAAAAAGTAGCCCCTTTTTCGGCAATCGCGCTATGCTGGTGACGAACAAACACTTGGCATGGCGCCCTAGCGAAAGGCTGACGATCCATGGAACTTAGAGAGTGGCTGATCATCCTGGGGTTGGCGCTGGTAACCCTTATCGTGGTGGATGGAGCGCGACGCCTGCAGCGTCAGCGACGAACCCCACGCCTCGATGAGGTGGCGGAGGACGCCCTCGGCACCGACCCCGACGAAGCGGCCCGCAAGGCCGAAATCAACTGGGAACTGCCCAATGGAGGGGCGCGAGTCGTCAGGCCCGCGGACTACGGTCATGTGCAGCCCAAACCCAAGCTGGAGCGCCAGGAGCATCCTGGCCCGTCGCGTGTGCTTTCCAGCTGGAAGGCTGCTGCCTCTCATGAGTCTGCCTCTCATGAGAGAGAGTCCGAGGCGGAGATTGCCGAGCCGAGGGCGACGGCAGCCGGCAGTATCGGCACACAGGGTGACTATGAGACGGAGGAGCGTCTTGAGCCGACGCTTTCCGCGCTGGATGAGACCTCCCAGGGTGCTTCCGCTACCGAAGAGGGGCGGGCGGATGCCGGCCCCGCTGCCCCCGCCCCGCGTTCCAGAGAGCCTCTGGCTGCCGACCCACAGGATCATGCCGGTGCCGATGATGACGAGCACTATCGCCTGGTGGATTTCGACGGCATGGGGGACTCCCTGAAGAGCGGCTCGAAGCGCATGGGAGTCTCGGTGCAGCGCTTCGGTGCCTCGCTGCAGAAGAACCTGGCCGAGCGCCGCGAGCAGAAGCGTGCGGAGAGGTCGCGACGCGAGGAGGAGCGCAAGGAAGAGCAGGCTCGCAAGGACAAGGAAGCGCAGGCTCGCAAGGAAGAGAAGGCACGCAAGCTGGCCGATGATGCCGAGCACAGGCGTCAGGCCCAGGCAGAAGCGGAGTCTGCCCGTGATGCCGAGCGCCGTCGCCTTGAGGCCGAAGCGAACGATGCGGCGGTGGTATCCGCCGAGGAGGAGGCGTTCGAGGCATCCCGTCACAGCGACAAGGTGCGTGTCCATCCGGTGCTGGAGAAGGCGCTGCGCCACGATGTGAGTGCGGAGCATGCCCGACTGATGCTCAGCCAGGCCGAGGAGATCATCGTCATCTCGGTCATGGCCCGAGAGGAGGAGGGATTCTCCGGTACCGCCCTGCTCGACCTGATGCTTGCCTGTGGCCTGCGCTACGATCGCGAGATGGGCATCTTCCATCGCTTCGAGACCGAGGACCCCGAGAGCCGTCTGCAGTTTTCCATGGTCAATGTGGTCAAGCCCGGAACCTTCCCCATCGAGGCGATCGATGATTTCCGTACGCCCGGCATCACGCTGCTGATGCCGCTGCCGGGAGCCGAGGATAGCGGTGCCGCCTTCGAGGCGACGGTCGAGACCGCCATGGTCATCGTGCGCCACCTGGGCGGCGAGCTGAAGGACGAGCACCAGAGCGTGATGACCGCCCAGACGGTGGAGTTCGCTCGACAGCGCGTTCAGGACTTCGTGCGTCGCAACCGCCTGCACCGTTATCAGGTGAATTAACGCCGTGAGGCGCTCGCCGCATGACCGACAACCCTCGTGAGGCAGCCCCCACGAGGGTTGTTGCTTTGGTAAGCTAGGCGATCATCTCCGCCTCGCGCGCCGAGGCCCCCGCGATAGACCCAGACACGGAATTCCATGACCCAGCTTGACTCGAAGCTACGCGAAGAGGTCGAGCGGCTGCGCGCCGAACTCGACGATGCCAACTATCGCTACTATGTCCTCGATGACCCTCGCCTGACCGATGCCGATTACGACCGTCGCCTGCGTCGCTTGCAGCAGATCGAGAGCGAGCATCCCGAGCTGGTGACGGCGGACTCGCCGACCCAGCGGGTGGGCGCCCCCCCGGAAGCAGGGTTTCCCGAGGTCGAGCATGCGGTGCCCATGCTGTCGCTGGACAACGCCTTCGACGAACAGGAGCTGGAGGCCTTCGTCAGGCGAGTGGCCGAGCGCCTGGAGCGCGATGCCGCCTCGATCGCCTTCTGCTGTGAGCCCAAGCTGGACGGTGCGGCGGTATCCCTGGTCTATGCCTCGGGGGAGCTGGTCAGCGGGGCCACCCGCGGCGATGGCCGTACCGGCGAGGGGGTCACCTCCAATCTGCGCACCCTGCGCTCGGTACCGTTGCGGCTGCGGGGTGACACACCGCCAGCCCTGCTCGAGGTGCGCGGCGAGGTGATCATCTCCCATGCCGACTTCGAGGCGATGAATGAGCGCGCCCGGGCGGATGACGCCAAGGTCTTCGCCAACCCACGCAATGCCGCCGCCGGCAGCCTGCGCCAGCTCGACCCCAAGGTGACCGCCACCCGCCCGCTGACCTTCAGCGCCTATCAGGTGGCCCGCGTCGAGCCCGACCCGGGTGACGCCACCCATAGCGGCCTGATGGCCCATCTGGGCGACTTCGGCTTCCGCACCAGCAGCGAGCTCGAGGTGGTCCAGGGCGCCGCGGGGGTGGTCGACTACTGTCGCCGGCTCGGCGAGAAGCGTGACTCGCTCGGTTACGACATCGACGGCGTGGTGATCAAGGTCGATGCGCTGCGTCTGCAGCGTGAGCTGGGATTCGTGGCCCGGGCGCCACGCTGGGCGATCGCCTTCAAGTTTCCGGCCCAGGAGCAGACCACGCGGCTCAACGATGTCGAGTTTCAGGTCGGGCGCACCGGGGCCATCACCCCGGTGGCCCGCCTGGAGCCGGTCTCGGTGGCGGGAGTTACCGTCTCCAACGCCACCCTGCACAACGCCGACGAGATCGCCAGGCTCGGGGTGATGATCGGCGATACCGTCGTTATTCGGCGTGCCGGTGATGTCATCCCGCAGGTGGCACGGGTGATCGAGGAGAAGCGACCGGCGGATGCCAGGACAATTGTCTTCCCCGAGCGCTGCCCGGTGTGCGATGCGCAGATCGAACGCCTGGAGAACGAGGCGGTAGCGCGCTGTTCCGGCGGGCTCTACTGCCCCGCCCAGCGCAAGGAGGCCCTCAAGCATTTTGCCTCACGCCGGGCGCTGGATATCGACGGTCTTGGGGAGAAGCTGATCGATGGCCTGGTCGAGCGGGACTGGGTCGCCACCCCGGCGGACCTCTTTCGCCTGCGGGCCGAGACGCTGGCCACGCTGCCGCGCATGGGCAAGAAGTCCTCCGAGAACCTGGTCGCGGCCCTGGAGAGGGCCAAGGCGACGACCCTGGCTCGCTTTATCTACGCCCTGGGCATCCGCGAGGTGGGGGAAGCCACCGCGGCCAGCCTCGCGCGGCACTTCGGCACCCTGGAGGCACTGATGGCGGCTGAGCGCGAGGCCCTGGAGGGAGTCGAGGATGTCGGGCCCATCGTTGCCGCTCACGTCCACACCTTCTTTCGCCAGCCGCATAACCGCGCGACCATCGATGACCTGATCGCCTGTGGCCTGCACTGGCAGGAGGAGGCCGTCGTCGAACGTCCTCGGCCCCTGGTCGGGCAGACCTGGGTGCTGACCGGCACCCTGGAGAGCATGACCCGCGATCAGGGCAAGGAGCGCCTGCAGGCGCTGGGGGCCAAGGTGGCGGGCAGCGTCTCGAGGAAGACCGACGGCCTGGTGGCCGGCGAGGCCGCCGGCAGCAAGCTCGACAAGGCGCTGCAGCTCGGGGTGCCGGTACTGGATGAGGCGGCCTTCCTGGCGCAGCTGGCCGTCTGGGAAGCCGGCGATGTCGCCACGGACGAGAACGAGGAGGGTGAGGCATGAGCGGCGACCGCTTTATCGAGGTGCCCTACCGGATGCTGCCGGCGGAGACCCTGGATGCCCTGCTGGAGGCCTTCGTCACTCGCCAGGGCTACGACACCACCGACACCGGCGAGGGCATGCGTGGCTGGGTGGCCGAACTCAAGCGCCAGCTGGAGCGCAGCGAGCTGATCATCGCCCATGACCTCAGGACGGAGAGCACCGAGGTGATGACCCTGGCCCAGTGGCGGGCCTTCGGGCGAGATCTGGCCGATGACGAGGAGGGGTAGTCTCCGACATCTGGGCGATGTGTTGCCTTCCATCGGCGAGAGCCCTGTGACGCCCCGGCGTTCAAGAGGATGGGCGATCACTTTCCACGAATCAGGTCGCGTATCAGGCGCCGGCCGGGATGCAGGTGGTCCGCCAGGGGCTGCTCCAGGGGCAGCGGCTCGTCGCAGATCCGCGAGGCCAGTAGCTCGGCACATAGCGGAGCACTGGCCAGGCCGCGGGAGCCGTGGGCGGTGCTGACCCAGAGCCCCGCATGGTGCCGCCCGAGTGCCTCGGGAATGCGGGTGGCGTCCTTGGCCAGCACGGCATACTCCTCCCGCCAGGCAGCGGCGTCGGGCATGGGCCCGCAGTAGGGGGACTTGTCGGGGCTCGCCGCACGCACCCCCACCAGGGCACGGAACCGCTCCGGGGAGAGGTCGGTGCCGGCGTCGCGCAGGGCGGCGGCGAAGTGGGGCAGGCCACGCTCCAGCTCCTCCAGGTTGGCGCGATGGTCGCCCTCGCGAGGGGTCGTGTCGGTATCGCCGGGGGCGAAGGTGGCGCCGATGTTGAGCACACCCTCCGCCGCCGGTGGCACATAGCCTCCGGCGCAGACCACGCGCCCCAGCCGGGGTGCCCCCGGGGGCAGCTGGAGCTGGCTGAGTTGCCCGCGAACCGGCTGCAGGGGAAGAGAAGCGGTCTGCTCGAAGGCGGCGGTTTCCGCGGCGCCGGCGACGATGACCTGCTCGGCCTCGATGGGCTCGCCGTCGTGCATCTTCAGTCTCCAGCCGGTTTCCAGTCGCCGCAGCGCCGCGACCTCTCCCCGGCGGAAAGTAATGCCTGGCGTTTCCGCCAGGCGTATGCAGAGCTCCATGGGTCTGACCCAGGCGGCACCGGGGTAGTCCAGGGCCGGGGCATCGACCCTGACGCCAGCGGCGG
This sequence comes from Halomonas sp. LES1, assembly GCF_031846005.1. NCBI lineage: Bacteria > Pseudomonadati > Pseudomonadota > Gammaproteobacteria > Oceanospirillales > Halomonadaceae > Halomonas > Halomonas sp. LES1. Next base: position 219,539 of record NZ_JAVRGC010000003.1, on the reverse strand, counting down.
CGCTGGCTCCCGCGGCGTCCACCCCTCTCACCACGCTCTCCGGGAGGGGATGGTTGGCCAGGAAGCGCGTCTGGCGCGCCTGCTCCTTGTCGTTCAGGGCCAGCTGCAGCACGCCGCTCGCCCGCCATAGCGACTGCTGCGGGTCGAGCCAGGCCAGCCAGCGGCGGCTATGCAGCAGCCCGGCCAGATAGGTACGGCTCTGTCGATTGGTGTCGGCGGACAGTTTGACGTAGAGCGCGCCCTGCAGATGCGTGGCTTTCAGTTCGGCACGCTCGAGGCGGTCGATCAGGGTCACGGCGATGCCGCGCCTGGCCAGGGCGGCGGCGGCACTGGCGCCGGCGATGCCGGCACCGATGACCGCGACCCGGCGAGGTGGCCGGGGCGCCGGTGGGGTGAACCAGGGAGTCTGTCGCCGGCGTTCATCGCGGGGGGGCTCGGCGATCTCGCCGCACAGCATCTCTCGCTTGCGCCCGAAGCCCGGTGCCTTGTGCCAGGTGAAGCCGGCCGCCGCCAGGCCGCGCTTGACCACGCCGGCGCAGCTAAAGGTGGCGAAGGTGGCCCCCGGTCGGGAGCGAGCCGCCATCGCCTGGAACAGTGCCGGCTGCCACATCTCGGGGTTCTTCGCCGGGGCGAAGCCATCCAGGAACCAGGCGTCGACCCGGCCGTCGAGCAGTGACAGCCGCTCGGCGGCATCGCCCAGATGCAGGTCGAGGGTGACGCGCTCATCGAGCCATAGCCGGTGCACGCCGGCCACCGGCTCGGGCCACTGCGCCACCAGCCTCTCGCTGCGCTTCGCCAGATCGGGCCAGGCGGCCAGCGCCCGGGCCAGGTCGGCGCGGTCGAGCGGGAACTTCTCGGTGGACACCAGATGCAGTCGAGCCGCCGGCGCCGCGTGGGCCTCGAAGCAGGCCCAGGCACACAGCATGTTGAGCCCGGTCCCGAAGCCGGTTTCGCCAATCACGAAGGGGCGCGGCTCCCGCCACTCCCTGAAGCGCTCCGGCAGGCGGTTGCCGGCGACGAAGACATGTTCGGTCTCGGCGCGACCATCATGGCGAGAGAAGTAGACATCGTCGAAGGTGGGAGAGTGGGGGGCTGCCTCGCCGCTTGCATCGTTGCGCCAGTCGAGACGGGCGTTATCGAGGGCGGCGAGAGGCGGCAGGCCATCGGGGGCGGCAGTCACGGGAAGCTCCGGAGACGTGTTCAATATTTGATCGATTGCGCTGCGGAGCCAGTATCAGGGGGCTGGCGACAGGCATCCGCGGCGTTTCAACAGGGTTGTCCACAGTGGCTGTGCAAAAACCGGCTGTTGATAAGCTGGCTGGTTGAGTGAACCTTCTTCAGGGGAGAACCTTCTTGAAGGGCTTCACCGCCACCCTGGCGTAGACGCCGGCGATCACGTACGGGTCGGCATCGGCCCAGGCCTGGGCCGCCTTGAGGCTGTCGAACTCGGCGACCACCAGGCTGCCGGAGAAGCCGGCATCGCCCGGGGCTTCGCTGTCGATCGCCGGGTGGGGACCCGCCAGGACCAGGCGACCCTCGTCGCGTAGCGCCTCCAGGCGCGCTAGGTGATCGGGGCGAGCGGCGAGACGGCGCTCCAGGCTGTTGTCCACATCTTCACTGATGATCGCGTAGAGCATTGGCTGGCATCCTTCTATGGGGGCGACAGGGTCGGGGGAGTGGCGCCATTGACCGGCATTGGCCGGAGGCGCACCATGATAGACCATTCTGACAAAGTCGCCGATCGGCGTCATGCCAATGCCTCCACTTCCCCCGCGCTTCGAGGGCGACCCCGAGCCGCTCCGCATCGACCTGCATATGCACTCCACCGCCTCGGATGGTGCCCTGTCTCCCATGGACCTGGTGGCGCTCTGTGCCGCCCAGGGCCTGACGCATATGGCGCTGACCGACCATGACACCCTGGACGGAGTGGCCGAGGCGGCCGAGGCGGCCAGGCGCGAGGGCCTCGTGCTGGTTCCCGGTACCGAGCTCTCCACCCAGTGGCGCGGCATCGGCATCCATGTGGTGGGGCTGCTGCCCGAGGGCGTGAAGGGGGCGCTGGTCGAGGGACTCGAGGCCCAGGCCGTGGCTCGCGTGAAGCGCGCCAGAACCATCGCCTCGCGCATGGAAAGGATTGGCCTCGATGATGCCCTGGCCCGGGCCCGGGAGCAGGCCGGCAGCGAGCGCCCCCTGGGCCGCCCCGACTTCGCCCGCGCACTGGTCGCGGCGGGGGTGGTGCCCGATGTCGCGACCGCCTTCAAGAAGTACCTGGGGGCCGGCAAGCCGGGTGACGTCAAGGCGCTGTGGCCGGATATGGCCGAGGCGGTGGGCTGGGTGCTTTCGGCGGGGGGCGTGGCGGTGCTGGCGCATCCGCTTCGCTACTCCCTGACGCGACGCAAGCGTGGCCTGCTGCTCGATGACTTCAGTGCCGCCGGCGGCCAGGCCGCCGAGCTGGTCAGTGGCTTCCAGAATCCCGATGTGACCCGCGACCTGTCGCGTCAGCTCCAGGAGCGCGGGCTCTATGCCTCGCTGGGCAGCGACTTTCACTTCACCGGCGGCCACCTGGCGCCGGGCAGCATGAGCCCGGTGCCGCGCACCGCCACGCTGCCGGTATGGACCCATCCGCGGCTGGCGCCGCGGTTCAATTCAGGAGCGTGACCATGAGCCAGTTCTTCCAGATTCACCCCGAGAACCCCCAGAAGCGTCTGATCGAACAGGCGATCGGCATCATTCGCTCCGGTGGGGTGGTGGCCTATCCCACCGATTCGGGCTACGCCCTGGGCTGCCACCTGGGCGAGAAGAAGGCCATCGACAGGATCAAGCGGCTGCGTGCCCTGGATGACAAGCACAACTTTACCCTGGTGTGTTCCGACCTCTCCGAGATCGGCACCTATGCGAAGGTGGACAACGCCGTCTTTCGCCTGCTCAAGGCTCACACGCCCGGTGCCTACACCTTTATCCTCAATGCGACCACCGAGGTGCCGCGACTGCTGCTGCACCCCAAGCGTCGCTCCATCGGGGTTCGCGTACCGAACCATGCCATTACCTACGCCCTGCTCGAGGCGCTCGGCGAGCCGCTGATGAGCGTGACCCTGATCCCGGTGGGCGAGGAGCTGCCGATGACCGATGCCGAAGAGATCCGTGAGCGCTTCAGCGCCGACCTCGACCTGATCATCGACGGCGGCGCCTGCCATCTGGAGCCCACCAGCGTGGTGGATCTGCGCGAGCTTCCGCCGGTGGTCCTGCGCGAGGGCCGCGGCGACGTCGCTCCCTTCCGCGAGTAATCCCCACACCCGTGGCGGCTAGGCGTCGTTGCCCTTGCCGCCATGCTCCTCCCACCAGGCCTCCTGCTTCTCCTCGGAGAGCTGTGGGTCGGGGGTGTCCTCGTCGAGCCAGGTACTGCACAGCAGGCAGTACTTGGCGCGCTGCTCGTGGCGGTCATGGCCGCACCCCGGACAGGCCTCGTCGGAGTAGCGATCGGCGCGGATCGAGCGGATCACCTCGGCGGAGAAGACCCCGGTGGGTACGGCGATGATCGAGTAGCCGATCAGCATCACCATCACCGAGATCGCCTGACCCAGCGGGGTCACCGGCACGATATCGCCGTAGCCCACCGTGGTCAGGGTGACGATGGCCCAGTAGATCGACGTGGGAATGCTGGTGAAGCCGGCCTCGGCGGGCTCGATCAGGTAGACGATCGAGGCGAAGATCGAAACCAGCATGAAGACGGTGAACAGGAACAGGAAGATCTGATGGCTGCTGCGCTTCAGGGCCCCGATCAGCAGGCGTCCCTCGCCGACGAACTCCATCAGCCGCAGCACCCGGAAGATGCGCAGGGTGCGCAGCAGGCGCACCATCACCAGGGTCTGGACCCCGGGCACGATCAGCGCCAGCCAGGTGGGCAGGATGGCGATCAGGTCGACCACCCCGTAGAAGCTCCTCAGATACTGCAGGGGGCGCTCCAGGCAGTAGAGACGTACCGCCAGCTCGAACGTAAAGGCGATGGTGAACCCCCACTCCAGCCACAGGAACAGGGTGCCGTAGTCGCTGCGCAGACTCTCGATGCTCTCCAGCATCACCACCAGCACGCTGGTGAGTATCGCCACGATCAGGACGATATCGAAGGCCTTGGCAGGGCGCGTGTCGGACTCGAAGATGATCTGGAAGACGCGTTTGCGCAGGCCTTCGTCGGCGGGGCTGGGTAGATGGTTCACGGGCGGTTTCCTTGTGGTGAGTTCAGGCCAGGGGGAGCTGCCCCGACAGGCGGTGTGCCAGCCACAACAGCTGACGGCCGTTATGGGGCGTCAGCCAGGCATCGCTCGCCAGGGCCTTCCCGAGGGAGCCCGCCGCCGCTGCCTCTCTCGTCGTCGTGTCGCCCTGGGCCGCGAGTCGACGCAGGGCGTCGGCCGCCGCTTCCCGCCAGTCGCCATGGCTGCTGTCGGCGTTGGCATCCAGCGCCACCACGGCGCGGTGTAGCCAGCAGGCCGGCGAGCCGCCCGGGGGAAGTCGCCACTCGCCCGAGAGCAGGGCCCCGCCCCGGGCCGCCTTGCTGGTATCCGAGGGGCGTAGGGCCACATGCTCGGCCAGGGCGTCGGCCAGTGACCATAGCGCCGCCGGCTCGCCCTCCACGAGCTCCAGCTCCAGTTCGCGAATCTCGACATGACGACCCGCCGCGGAAATGTCGCCCTCATCCAGGGCCAGCTCGATACGAGCTCCGCGATGCTCGAGGTGCCAGGTTTCGCGGCGGAAGTCCGTGGTAAAGCGTGCCTCCAGTCGCCTCAGCACGTCCTCGCCCAGCTCGGCCGGTGGCAGCCCCTCGAGGCCAGCCAGGTCGAGCCCCGGCCCCGGGACCCGCCACTCCCACTCGCCGCGTCGCGACAGGCCGCCGCCGCCCTCGCCGCGGGTCTTTACCGTCTGCAGCAAACGACCGTCGACCCGGCGCAGGCGAAGCGCCATGCGCGCCGCTTCCAGCTCCCCCCCGGCGGTGTCGAAGTAGGTGTTGCCGAGGCGGGTGGCGCTCGGGGAGGACTCGTTCAGCAGGGGGTGGCGACGCAGGGCGTCGGGGCCCTCGGGGCCCAGGGCGAGCTTCAGTTCGATCTCTTGACTCATGCGTCGACAGCCTCGATCAGGTGGGGATTCTCAAATCGGATGAATAGTTCATGACGATGGCGACAGGGGTCACTATACTGTCGCCGCCATTTTCAAGGTTTCGAGATGCCCCATGGTGACATCCAATCCCTTCTCCGCGATGTTCGGTCGTTCGCCATTCGAGCCGTTGCTGACCCATATCGTCAAGACGAGCGAATGTGCCGACCAGCTGCTGCCCTTCTTCGAGGCGACCCTCATGGGTGACTGGGAGTCGGCCGCGGCCCACCGCGAAACGGTGACTCGCCTCGAGCACGAGGCCGATGAGCTCAAGACCGAGCTGCGCCTCAACCTTCCCAACACGATGTTCCTGCCGGTATCGCGCTCGGATCTGCTCGACCTGATCAGCGTACAGGACAAGATCGCCAACAAGGTGCGCGATATCACCGGCATCATGCTCGGCAGGCGCATGCAGGTGCCCGAGGAGCTGGCCCAGCCGATGCGTGACTACATGCAGACGGCCGTGGCCTGTGTGGCCCAGGCGCGCCACGCCCTGGAAGAGCTCAGGGACCTGCTCGACTCCGGCTTCGGGCGCAATGTCAGCGACGTGATGCAGAAGCTGATCCGGGAGCTGGATCGCCTGGAGCATCAGGCCGATGCCCAGCAGGTCGCCATCCGCCGCCAGCTGTTCGGCCTCGAGGATCGTCTGCCGCCGGTCGATGTCATGTTCCTCTACACGATCATCGACTGGGTAGGGCAGCTCTCCGACCGCGCCGAGCGGGTGGGAAGCCGTCTGCAGATCATGACTGCCAATTGAGTGCCACGGCTCCGACAATCTCGGGGCCGTTGTAAGCACACCATCAAACGACCGCAACGAGGGGACGTATCCTCATGTCGATCATTGCGCAGCACGGCGAGATCTTCATTATCCTGGCCTGCCTGTTCGGCTTCTTCATGGCCTGGGGAGTGGGGGCCAACGATGTCGCCAACGCCATGGGCACGTCGGTGGGCTCCCGCGCCATCACCATCAAGCAGGCGATCCTGATCGCCGTCATCTTCGAGTTTCTCGGCGCCTGGCTGGCCGGCGGCGAAGTGACCAACACCATTCGCAAGGGGATCATCGACCCCGAGCTTCTCCAGGAAGACCCGCAGCTGCTGGTCTACGGCATGCTGGCCGCGCTGCTGGCGGCCGCTACCTGGCTATTGGTTGCCTCCATGAAGGGCTGGCCGGTCTCCACGACACACTCCATCGTCGGTGCCATCGTCGGCTTCTCCGTGGCTGGCCTCGGAGCCGCGGCGGTGGACTGGGCCAGTGTCGGCAAGATCGCCGCCAGCTGGATCGTCTCGCCGCTGCTCGCCGGTACCATCGCCTTTACCCTGTTCAAGTCGGTACAGCACCTGATCTTCGAGGCCCGTGACCCCTTCGCCGCCGCCAAGCGCTACGTGCCGATGTATGTCTTCCTGGTGGGCTTTGCGGTCACCATGGTGACCCTGACCAAGGGGCTCAAGCACGTTGGGCTGGACCTCGATTTTGGCACCAGTCTGCTGCTGGCGATGCTCGCCGGCCTGTTGTTTGCCGCCATGGGTGTTCTCATGGAGCGGCGAGTGCAGGCCAGTAGTCGCAAGACCGACCACTTCGGCTTCAGCGGGGTCGAGCGGGTGTTTGGCGTGTTGATGATCTTCACCGCCTGCGCCATGGCCTTCGCTCACGGCTCCAATGATGTGGCCAACGCGGTGGGGCCCCTGGCGGCGGTGATCGGCGTGGTGAATAGTGGAGGCGAGATCGATGGGGCCGCCCTGGTGCCCTGGTGGGTGCTGGTGCTCGGTGGTGGCGGTATCGTTGTCGGCCTGGTCACCTATGGCCACAGGGTGATTGCCACCGTGGGTACCGGCATCACCGAGCTTACGCCCAGTCGTGGCTTCGCGGCCACCCTGGCCGCCGCGGTCACCGTGGTGCTGGCGTCGGGCACCGGCCTGCCGATCTCCACGACCCATACCCTGGTGGGGGCCGTGCTGGGCGTGGGCCTGGCCCGCGGTATGGCGGCCCTCAACCTGCGCGTGATCGGCACCATCGCCATGTCGTGGCTGATCACCCTGCCTGCCGGTGCGGGGCTGGCCATCCTGTTCTTCTTCATGTTCAAGGGCATGTTCGGCTAACGCATACGAGGGGCCGGGGGGCACGAGCCCCAGGCCATCGTCTGCACGGAGCCCCGGGCGGCGGTACCACGTTAGTGGTGCCGCCGTTTCCGTTGCTCTGCTATAGTCGTGGACCCCCCTTTTCGATCACCCGCAGCCGGAGAGCGGCTCTTGGATAAACGCTTCCCCTTCGTCGACTGGTTTCGCAACTCCTCGCCCTATATCAATGCTCATCGCGGACGAACCTTCGTCATTCTGATCGAAGGCGAGGCGATGGCGCGGGGGCGTGGCGAGCAGTTGATCCAGGATCTGGCGCTACTGCATACCCTGGGGGTACGGCTGGTAGTGGTGTTCGGCATTCGGCCTCAGGTACGCCAGGCCCTGGATGCGGCAGGGATCACGCCAGGGCAGCATCAGGGGCGCTGGGTTGCCGATGGAGAGGTGATGGCCTGCATCGAGCGAGTGGCCGCCGAGCAGCTGCTGTGGCTGGAGGCGCGCTTCTCGCTGGGCCTGCCCAATACGCCGATGCATGGTGTGGAACTCTCCGCGATCTCGGGCAATCTGGTGATGGCCAAGCCGCTCGGGGTGCGGGAGGGAGTCGACTTCGATCATAGCGGGGAGGTGCGCCGGGTGCGTACCCAGGCCATCGAGGGGCTGCTGGAGCAGGGCGCTCTGGTGGTGCTGCCACCACTGGGCTTCTCCAGCACCGGAGAGGTCTTCGACCTCGACGCCTCGGATGTGGCCCAGCATGCCGCCATGGCGCTGTCGGCCGACAAGCTGATCCTGCTCGGCGAGGCCAGCGGCCTCTGCGATGCCAGTGGCCAGCTGCAGCGTCAGCTGACGCCCGCCGAGGCCGGGCCGCTGCTGAATCAGGCAACCCCCGGCAGCGAGCTCGCCCGTCATCTGGAGGCCGCCTGTCAGGCCGCCCGCCACGGGGTGGCGCGTACCCACCTGCTCTCTTGGCACGACCATGACGCCCTGCTTGGCGAGCTCTTCACCCGCGACGGGGTCGGCACCATGATCACCCGGCATCGTTACGAGCAGCTGCGTTCGGCGGAGCTGGCGGATATCGGTGGCTTGCTGGAGCTGCTCGAACCGCTGGAGCAGCGCCGCATGCTGGTGCCCCGCTCCCGGGAGCGGCTGGAGCACGAGATCGACGATTATCTGGTGATCGAGCGCGACGGCATGATCATCGGTTGTGCCGCCCTGCATCGGTTCGATGATGCCGAGATGGGCGAGCTGGCCTGCGTGGCGGTTCACGATGACTATCGTGGCGGTGCTCGCGGCGAGCTGCTGCTGGCCGAGCTCGAGCGGCGTGCCAGGCGGCAGGGCCTGTCGGCGCTGTTTGCCCTCAGCACCCACACCACCCACTGGTTCTTCGAGCACGGCTTTCGTCTGGCCGATCTCGAGGCGCTGCCTCCGCTGCGCCGGGACACCTATAACCACGCCCGGAAGTCCAAGGTGCTGGTCAAGTCTCTCGGCTGAGCATGCCGACGTGTTATCGCAACGATCTCGCCTGCCATTCGATATGATGTGGCAAGCCATGCCCTGTCGCCGGGAGCTGTCATCGCCTGTGCAGCTGTCGCGACTTGGCGACTCTCTAAGCTATTGATAAGAATGGTTGTTTAGAGATCTTCTCCGCCTGTGTCTTTTTCTTGCGACATAACTCCGGTTGCAAGCCACCCCGTCACCCGGATTGGAGCACATCTTGAGTACAGGGTGGCTTGTAAGTAGTTGAGTTAATGGTATTTATTTATTTCTGGCACGCTGTTCGCAATATGTCTCAGTGAGCGACGGGAGTGGTTCATTACGGCTCGAACCATTTCGATCGTGACGGAGGCGGAACGACACTGCCCTGTGCCTCGCCTCCAAAGCGATCAGCGTCTGCTCCTAGCGATGTGTGACTTAGGTTGCGATGAGACGGGTACCGACATGCTCAGGGATGCGTACCCAAGGGCAAGGATGCCCCGGCATGGATGCCTCTCTCCCCCCTTGCGGGGGATGGAATTGCGCGGTGGCGCCATGGCACGAATGGTTTCGACCAGGCCGGGCGACACTGCCAGAAACGAGGCGGGATGGTTGGTCTTCGACGACCTGCCGTCCACATGAGGAGGGCCAGCCCCTGGTGGCAGATGGCTCGCTCATGGCTTCGAGGGCCTTCCCCGGCCCGTTTGGAAGGGTGGGCGTTGGCTGGACCAGGCCGCCATCGGTGATCCTTCCAGACCCTTCAGTTCCCTGCGTATTGGGCCGGCTCTGCCGGCCTTTTTTTTATCACTGCATGTCGCGATCGTGAGGGCACGGCGCCCAGGCAAACTCTGGTATCCTGAAGGTTCGACATGATGGCAACCCCATCCGCCACCCCGCCCCCTGGTTATCTGCGAAGAACGCTGGACATGGTCACCCGAGTCGCCCGTCGCTGGCGCCCCCGCTCCCTGCTGCAGCTCGTGCTGATCGCCTTCGTGGTGGTGATGCTGCCGTTGGGCGTGCTGATGTTCCAGGCGGGCCAGGCCCTCTCCGAGCTTACCCGGCTGGCCGACGTCAGCGCCCGCCAGGCGGTGGAGGAGACGCGGCGCGCCCGGACCCTGGGGGTGTTGGCCCTGGAGATGGAGCGTAGTGCACGGCAGTATGCCGTCCTGGAGCAGGAGAGCCTGCTGGAGATCTATGCCGCCCGGCTCGAGGAGTATCGCCAACTGCTGGGTCGGCAGCGAGAGCTGCTGCCGGAGGCTCCTGCCGTGGAGGCGCTGGAGGCGCTTCTCGAACGCCTGAGCGATCTGCCCGGCCTGGAGCTGGCGGCGTTCAAGGAGCGGCTCGACGCCTTCCCGGCACTCGCCGAGCATACCGAAGCGCTGCGCCAGGCCACCAATCAGCGCATCGATACGCGCATCGATGCCATCCGTGAGGGGGCACGAGGGGTGCAGAGGCAGTTGTGGTGGCAGACCGGGGCCCTGGTGTCGGCCAGCCTGGTGCTGATGTTGTTGTTCTCATGGCTGATCATTCGTCCGGTGCGTCAGCTGGAACGCCGTATCCTGGGTATCGGCAGTGGCTCCCGCGAGGCACCACCCCGCCCGGTACAGGGGCCCGCCGAGTTGATTCAGCTGGATGAGCGCCTCGACTGGCTCGCCTCGCGTCTCGATGAGGTGGAGGTCGAGAAGCAGCGCTTCCTGCGCCATATGTCCCACGAGCTCAAGACCCCGCTGGCCAGCGTGCGTGAAGGGTCGGCGCTGCTGGGCGACGGGGTGGCCGGCGAGCTGACCCCGCAGCAGCAGGAGATTCTCGAGCTGATCGATGGCAGCGGCCGCGAGCTGCAGCGGTTGATCGAGCAGCTGCTCGACTACAACCTGCTGCAGCAGAACCGCCGGGTGAAGGTCGAGCTGATCGACGTTGCCACCCTGCTGCACGAGGTGCTGGCCAAGCATCGTCTGGCGTTGTCCAACAAGGGAATGCGGGTCGAGGGCTTCGATGGCCCGGTGGTGTGGCCACTGGATCGTGCCGCGACCGGGCATATCCTCGATAACCTGGTCTCCAACGCCATCGCCTATGGTGAGGAGGGAGGGGTGCTGGAGATCCGTGCTCGGCAGCGCCGAGATCGCCTTGAGCTGGAGGTGGCCAACAGCGGCGAACCCATTGCCGAGGCGGATCGCCCGCGGTTGTTCGAGGCCTTCTATCAGGGCAGCACGCGTCGCAAGGGGCCGCTCAAGGGTTCCGGCATCGGGCTCTCGGTAGCGGCGGACTGCGCCCGCCTGCAGCAGGGCGAGCTGGCCCTGGTGACAGATCCCCGCCTGGCGGTCTGCTTCCGCCTGACGCTGCCGCACACGGCCCCCTCGAGGGTTGAAACTACTGACATGCCTGCCGAGTTGGCAGACCCGCAAGCAAGGAGCTGATGTGATGACGCTGCGTCCCCTGTTGGCCAGTCTACTGGCCATCTGGCTGGTCGGTTGCGAGATTCTGCCGCGGGGGCTGATGGAGCACTCCACCGAGCCGGCCAGCGTCGTGGAGTCTGTTGCCCACTGCGGGGCCGAACTGCCGAGCTTCACCGATGAGGCGTGCCTGCTGCGGGAGTGGGTCGACTTCGGGCTGGCGTCGCAGCGCGGTGATCGCGCCTGGCGTGATGCCATGCTCAAGCGCCTGGAAGGGGAGGAGGCGGAGCGACGCCTGGCTCGCGCCGTGGCACTCTCATGGGGGAACCACCGGCAGTGGGGGCTCGCCTCGGAGCTTTACAAGGCCGACCTGAGTGCCGCGCCTGTGACCCTGCAGCCGCTGCTGCGCTACTGGCTCAACGAGCTGGAGCGTCGCCGCGCCATGCTCGGGCGACTGAATGCCGCGCGCTCCTCCCAGGTGGATAGCGAGGCCCGTATCACCGCCCTGGAGGGGGAGAAGGCCGCCCTGACGGAGAAGCTCGAGGCGCTGACCGCCATCGAGCGAAGTATCAACCTGCGACAGCAGAACGAAGAGTGATGGAGGCCTCGATGTGAAGACCCTGCCCCCCCTGCAAACGCGTGCTGAATCGACCCGGATGGCGGCCGCCGGGAGTGCCGGGCGTCGGCAGCCTGCCCATATCCTGCTGGTGGATGACGACGTCAGCCTGCTCAGGCTGCTGGGCATGCGACTGGAGAGTCGCGGCTACCGGCTGACCACCGCGGAGAGCGGCCGCGAGGCGCTCAGGTCGCTGGAGGTCAACCGTCCCGACCTGGTGATTACCGACCTGCGCATGGATGAGATGGACGGCCTGATGTTGTTCCGCGAGGTGCAGCGGGCGGCGCCGGGGCTGCCGGTCATCCTGCTTACCGCCCACGGCTCGATACCCGATGCGGTCGCGGCGACTCGCGAGGGCGTATTCAGTTTCCTGACCAAGCCGGTGGATCGTGACGAGCTGTTCGCTGCCATCGAGGATGCCCTGGCCCAGGCACCGGGCGGGGTGACGGATGGCGATGAAGCCTGGCGGGCCGAGATCATCACTCATAGCCCCGAGATGGAGCGCCTGCTGGAGCAGGCGCGCATGGTCGCCGCCTCCGATGTCAGCGTGCTGGTCAGTGGCCCCTCCGGCTCGGGCAAGGAGCTGATGGCCAGAGCCATTCATCGTGCAAGCCCCCGAGCCGAGAAGCCCTTCGTGGCGATCAACTGTGGTGCCCTGCCCGAACAGCTGCTGGAGAGTGAGCTGTTCGGGCACGCCAAGGGAGCCTTTACCGGGGCGATCAGCGAACATCGTGGCCTGTTCCAGGCCGCCGACGGCGGCACCCTGTTTCTCGACGAGATCGGCGACATGCCGCTGCCGCTTCAGGTCAAGCTGCTGCGTGCCCTCCAGGAGCGTCACGTTCGCCCGCTGGGTTCCACTGCTCAGGTGCCGGTGGACGTGCGAATCATCTCGGCGACCCATCGCGACCTCGATCGCGCCATGGGCGAGGGGGAGTTTCGCGAGGATCTCTACTACCGCCTCAATGTGGTCAACCTGCGTCTGCCATCGCTCAAGGAGCGCCCCGAGGATGTGCCGTTGCTGGCCAAGCATCTGGTGGTCCAGGCCGCCGAGCGTCACAAGCCCTTCGTCAAGGGCTTCTCGCCGGAGGCCCTGAAGCTGCTGGCGGCCAGTGCCTGGCCGGGTAACGTGCGTCAGCTGGTCAATGTGGTCGAGCAGTGTGTGGCCTTGACCGGGACCGCGATCATTCCCGAGGCGCTGGTGGCCCAGGCGCTGGCGGCCGAAGAGAGTGTGTTGCCGACGTTCAACGATGCCCGGGCGGCCTTCGAGCGTCGTTACCTGATCAAGGTGCTGAAGCTCACCGCCGGCAACGTGACCCAGGCGGCGCGTATCGCGGGGCGCAACCGCACCGACTTCTACAAGCTGCTGGGGCGTCACGACCTGGAGCCGGCCACCTTCAAGCCTGAGCGCTGAGGCCTCCCGAAACGACTGGCCCCCGCCATGGGGCGGGGGCCAGGGTTCGCATCGTGCTCCGCTTACTGCTGGGGAAGCTTGGTGCGACGCAGGTAGGGGAAGACGGTCTCGAACTCGCCGAACTTGGCCTTGGCATCCTCGTCGGAGACCGTCGGGGGAATGATCACGTCTTCGCCCACGGTCCAGTCCGCCGGGGTGGCCACACCCTTGCCGTTGGCGGTCTGCAGGGCATCCAGGGCACGCAGTACCTCGGCGAAGTTGCGACCGACGTTCATCGGGTAGGTCATGGAGAGCTTGAGCTGCTTGTCCGGACCGATGATGAACACCGAGCGGACCGTGGCGCTGTCGGCGGGAGTCCGGCCATCGGGCAGGTAGGCCTCGGCGGGCAGCATGTCGAACAGCTTGGCGACCTTGAGGTCCTCGTCGGCGATGATCGGGAAGCCGACATCGCTGCTGGCCAAGCTCTCGATGTCCTTGATCCAGCCCTTGTGGTCCTCCACGTCATCCACCGAGATGCCGATCACCTTGGTATCGCGCTTCTTCCACTCATCGCTGAGCTTGGCCACGGCGCTGAACTCGGTGGTGCAGACCGGGGTGAAGTCCTTGGGGTGGGAGAACAGGATGGCCCACTTGCCGTCCAGCCACTCGTGGAAGCGGATGGCACCCTGGCTGGTGTCGGCCTCGAAGTCCGGTACGAGGTCATTGATGCGCAGAGACATGTGTGACTCCTTGATACATGGTGATGGAATCCCGCCCATGGCGGAAGTGTCGCAAGAACAGTCGACGAAACGGCATCTGGCCCGGAACGTCAAGACGACTTGCGACTAAGCTTAGATAGCACAGGGGGTTGTGAGCTCCCTGCGCTATTGGTTCGACCACTTGGCGGCCGGAATATCGGCGTCATCAGGAAGTACCTCGAGCGTCAGGCGTCCATCCCCCAGGCGGGCGGTCAGGCGGTCGCCGGGGGCGGCGTCATCGGCTCGTCGTACCACGCGCGCCTGCCTATCCTCGAGTATCGCATAGCCACGGCCCAGCACCGCCAGGGGGCTAACGGCATGCAGCTCCCTGGCGACCGCTGTCAGACGCTCGCGATGACGCACCAGCGACCGCGGCGCCGCTATGCTCAGGCGCTGGCTTGCCGCCTCGAGGCGACGTTCGGCCAGCGCCAGTTGGCGGCCGGGCGGGTGTGCCGTCAGGCGGCGCTTCAGCTGGGCCTGGTGTCGGCTTGCCTCGGTCAGGCGCGCCTGGAGGGCTCGTGTCAGTCGTCCGGCCAGCTGCGCCAGCGCCTGGCGGCGGTGCTCCAGCTTCTCGCCAGGGTGACGCAGGCGCGCCCGCTGGTGATCCAGGCGCTGACCCTCGGCATCGAGCCGAGACTGGATCGCGCGCATCAGGCGTGCCTGGAGCATCTCCAGACGATGGGTGAGGTCATGGCGATCCGGCACCAGTCGCGCCGCTCCCGCAGAGGGGGTGGGGGCGCGTGCATCGGCGGCGAAGTCGGCAAGGGTCGCATCCACCTCGTGGCCCACCGCCGACATGATCGGCAGTCGCGAATGGAAGATCGCCCGGGCCAGATGCTCGTCGTTGAAGGCCCACAGGTCCTCCAGGCTGCCGCCGCCCCGGGTGAGGAGGATGGCGTCGCGGTCCGGGTCGAGGTTCGCCTGGCGATTGAGCAACCCCAGCGCCGAGATCATTGCCGGCACTGCCTCGCGTCCCTGGACCGCCACCGGAATCAGCGTCACGTTCACCATGGGCCAGCGGGCGGCGAGTACCGCCAGTACGTCGCGAATCGCCGCGCCGGTGGGTGAGGTGATGATAAGCAGGTGGCGTGGTGGGCAGGCCAGAGGACGGGCATTGGCGAACACGCCTTCGCTGTCGAGGCGTGACTTGAGCCGTTCGTAGGCCGCCAGCAGTTCGCCCAGACCCGCGGCCTGCACCGCTTCCGCGATCAGCTGATAGTCGCCTCTGGGCTCGAAGACCGACAGCCGCCCGCGTACCTTGACCCGGTCCCCGTCGCGCATCGGCGCCCCCACGAAGCGTGCACGGCTCCGAAACAGGGCGCCGCGCAGCTGGGCATGCTCATCCTTGAGGGTAAAGTAGACATGGCCGGAACTGGGACGCGACACCCCGGAGAGCTCGCCCTCGACCCAGATATCGCCGAAGCGTCCCTCCAGCAGCTGTCGGGCGCTGCGGTTGAGCTCGCTGACGGAGAGGGGCATGTCGGTGGGTAAGGGCATGGCCGGTGCGCAAGTTGAAGCGATGGCGCCACTCTAGCATGGGTGGGCACCTACAGTATGGCTCGACACATGATGCGGGGCAGTGGACTTTGTCCATGCTGGCATCATGCGTGCGCCGGGAGAATCCGGCACACGCATGATGGGGGGTGGTGCAATCGGGACTGGCGATATCACTTTTCCTCGGCAGCGTTATCCTTGCTCATGCTGCCACCCGCGACACCGCCGGCATGCCAGGCGCTCCTTCCCTCACGGTTCGTGCGGCGCGCCTCGGACTCCTGATCGAACCACTCCTTCTCGTACTCGGGGAACTCTTCGAGATCTTCCGATTGGGCATCGATGGTGACGCGGTGGGTGACATAGCCATCGCCCCATGTGCCGCCATCGTCGCGCTTGCTCTCTACGCTGATCTTCTTGATGTCCGCCACTATCTCACGGCCACCCATGCCGAGAACCTCGCCGGTCTCGATCACCAGGGCGCTGATCTTCTGGTCATCGTCGAGCAGGATATCCTCGACTTCGCCGACGTTTTCCTCAGGGTCGTCGCGCAGGTAGACATCGGCATCCATCAGGTCGTCGGCCGAGTAGAGGCCCTGTGCCTGCATGGAGGCATGGCTCTGCTGCTGGCCTTCCTCCTTGTTTTCGTGTTTGTCGGCAGATGCCTGGCCACCGAGGGCCAGACTACCGGCAACGGCGGTTACGGCGATGGTGAGTAGACGCTTGTGCATGATCGTTCTCCTTTCCTGCGGTTGCTGATCGTGCTCGCTCATCTCCAGCACTCGTTACAACCCGCGAGCCCAGTCGTCGGCCTGGCGTTCTGCCTCTTCGCGCTCCAGGCCATAGCGCTGCTGCAGCTTGCCTACCAGTTGGTCACGCTTGCCGGCCACCTGATCGAGTTCATCGTCACTCAACTCTCCCCAGCTGGCACGCGCCTTGCCTTTGTACTCTTTCCACTTGCCTTCGATCTGGTCCCAGTTCATGGCATGGTTCCTTATCCGTGGGTTACGCGATCTTCAATCTAGATCAGCGTCTCGATGCCGTGAGGAGATATTTGTTTCTTGTTGTGTTAATTCGTAATGCGGTGTCGAGCGCAGGGCCCGCATTGCTCGTGCCTCGGGCCGGGCGCTATAATAGGCGATTAACCTTACTCCCTCCCCACCAGTCCATGGGTGTCGCCGCATATGCTACGTATGGCCCAAGAAGCTCTGACCTTCGATGATGTTCTCCTCGTGCCTGGCTACTCAGACGTTCTGCCCAAGGACGTCAGCCTGCGGACCCGACTGACCCGGGATCTCTACCTGAACATTCCGCTCCTCTCCGCCGCCATGGATACCGTGACCGAGGCGCGACTGGCCATCGCCATGGCCCAGGAGGGTGGCATCGGCATCATCCACAAGAACATGACCATCGCGCAGCAGGCCGCCGAAGTGCGCAAGGTCAAGAAGCACGAGAGCGTGATCGTCAACGACCCGGTTACCGTGGGGCCCAAGGCCAAGCTGGCGGATCTGCTGGCCATGGCCGAGGAGCATGGCTTCTCGGGCTTTCCGGTGGTGGAGGGCGAGTCTCTGGTCGGCCTGGTCACCGAGCGCGACATGCGCTTCCAGCCCAACCATGGCGATAGCGTGGCGGACATCATGACGCCTCGCGAGCGCCTGGTCACCGTGCCGGAGGGCACCTCCCTGGACGTGATCAAGGGCAAGATGCAGGAGTACCGCATCGAGAAGATGCTGGTCGTGGATGATGCCTTCCGCCTGCGGGGTCTGGTCACCTTCCAGGATATCGAGAAGGCGCGCACCTTCCCCAACGCCGCCAAGGATGCGGATGGCCGTCTGCTGGTCGGTGCCGCCGTGGGGACGGGGCCCGAGACCGCCGATCGCGTGGCGGCACTCGCCGAGGCCGGTGTCGACGTGATCATCATCGATACCGCCCATGGCCACTCCAAGGGCGTGATCGATCGGGTGCGCTGGGCCAAGGAAAACTTCCCCCAGATCCAGGTCGTAGGCGGCAATATCGCCACGGCCGAAGCGGCGAAGGACCTGGCCGAGGCCGGTGCCGATGGCGTCAAGGTGGGCATCGGCCCCGGCTCCATCTGCACCACCCGCGTGGTGGCCGGCGTGGGGGTGCCCCAGATTACCGCCGTCTCCAGCGTGGCCGAGGCGCTCGAGCCCTATGACATCCCGCTGATCGCCGATGGTGGCGTACGCTTCTCCGGCGATCTGGCCAAGGCGGTCGCCGCCGGAGCCAGCGCGGTGATGGTGGGTGGCCTGCTGGCCGGCACCGAGGAGGCGCCCGGCGAGATCGAGCTCTACCAGGGCCGCACCTACAAGGCCTATCGTGGCATGGGGTCGATGGGTGCCATGGCCCAGAGTCAGGGCAGCGCCGACCGCTATTTCCAGGACAAGGATGCCGGTGCCGAGAAGCTGGTGCCCGAAGGCATCGAAGGTCGCGTGCCCTACAAGGGCATGATGGGGGCCATCGTCCATCAGTTGATGGGCGGGCTGCGCGCCTCCATGGGTTACACCGGCTGCCGCGACATCCAGGAGATGCGCACCAAGCCGCAGTTCGTGAAGATCACCGGGGCCGGCTTCAACGAGTCCCATGTGCACGATGTGCAAATTACCAAGGAAGCCCCCAACTACCGGGCTGGTTAAAAAGCGCCGCTGGAATGGCGCCATGCGTTGTTTAAAACGGCCTCGTGCGCGAGTCCGATCGGCATGCTCATTGACAGACTCGTCAACTCCGCTGCCTCGGCCGTTTTCGCCTAGCCTGACGCTCATCCAGCAACGCTCGCAGGATTTTCCACGTATTTTCAGCCTTGGCCTAGATGCCCTAGCGGATGCTTTCATGACCGATATTCACGCCCACAAGATCTTGATCCTCGACTTCGGCTCCCAGTACACCCAGCTGATCGCCCGCCGCGTGCGCGAGATCGGCGTCTACTCCGAGGTTCGCGCCTTCGATATCAGCGAGGCCGAGATTCGTGAGTACGCCCCCAACGGCATCATCCTCGCCGGCGGCCCCGAGTCGGTCACCGAGCTGGATTCGCCCCGCGCCCCCCAGTGCGTGTTCGAGATGGGTCTGCCGGTGCTCGGCATCTGCTACGGCATGCAGACCATGGCCGAGCAGCTCGGTGGTGCCGTCGAGGGCTCCCATGTGCATGAGTTCGGCTATGCGCAGATTCGTCTCGACGCCGAGACGGCGCTGTTTCGCGATATCTCCGACCATATTGATGCCGAGACGGGCAAGAACCTGCTCGATGTCTGGATGAGCCACGGTGACAAGGTCTCTCGGGTGCCCGACGAGTTCACCGTGACCGCCTCGACCCCGAGCTGCCCGATCGCCGCCATGGCCTGGGAGGAGAAGCGTTTCTTCGGGGTGCAGTTCCACCCCGAGGTGACCCACACCCTGCAGGGGCAGCGCATCCTCGAGCACTTCGTGGTCGATATCTGCCAGAGCGCGCGCAACTGGACCCCGGCCCAGATCATCGAAGACCAGATCGCTCGGGTGCGCGACCAGGTGGGCGACCGCCACGTGCTGCTCGGCCTCTCCGGCGGCGTCGACTCCTCGGTGGTCGCGGCCCTGCTGCACAAGGCCATCGGCGACCAGCTGACCTGCGTGTTCGTCGACAATGGCCTGCTGCGCAAGGCCGAGGGTGACCAGGTGATGAAGACCTTCGCCCGCCATATGGGGGTCAAGGTGATTCGCGTGGACGCCGAGGATCAGTTCCTCGACAAGCTGAAGGGCGAGGCCGACCCCGAGGCCAAGCGCAAGATCATCGGCAACACCTTCATCGATGTCTTCGACGCCGAGGCCGCCAAGATCGAGGGAGTCGACTTCCTGGCCCAGGGCACCATCTACCCGGATGTGATCGAGTCCGCCGCCGCCAAGACCGGCAAGGCGCACGTGATCAAGTCGCACCACAACGTGGGTGGCCTGCCCGAGACCATGAAGCTCAAGCTGGTCGAGCCGCTGCGCGAGCTGTTCAAGGATGAGGTGCGCAAGCTCGGTGTCGAGCTCGGTCTGCCCTACGACATGGTCTACCGCCACCCCTTCCCGGGGCCGGGCCTGGGCGTGCGCATCCTCGGCGAGGTGAAGAAGGAGTACGCCGATATCCTGCGCGAGGCCGATGCCATCTTTATCGAGGAGCTGCACAAGGCCGACTGGTATCACAAGACCAGCCAGGCCTTCGCGGTCTTCCTGCCGGTGAAGTCGGTCGGCGTGGTCGGCGACGCCCGCCGCTACGAGTGGGTGATCGCCCTGCGCGCCGTGGAGACCATCGACTTCATGACCGCCCGCTGGGCGCACCTGCCTTACGAGCTGCTGGAGACCGTCTCCAATCGCATCATCAACGAGATCACCGGCGTCTCCCGCGTGACCTACGACGTGAGCAGCAAGCCGCCGGCGACGATCGAGTGGGAGTGATCCCAGCTATCTGAGCTTTTCGTAAAACTCTCTCAAGGATCCCGTCTTGTTGGCGGGATTTTTTTTGAGCTCAGAGCCTAAGTTAGCTGTCTCTACAGTAGTGGTAGCCACCCGACATGAGGCGCCAAGGGATAGGCCTTTATTGTTGCCTTCTTGTAGCATTTCGTCACGGATAAGCCTTTCCGGCCACCTGGCCACCGCACCACGTCTTGATGGAGTGGCTACACTGAGAGCTACAGTGATAGCCGGGAGGACGCCATGAGCAATCGCCTGTTACGTGGGTTGATGGCCGGATTCACGGCCACCCTCGTCATCTCGCTGATCCTGGTGCTGCGCCTGGCGGCGGGCATCATTCCTTGGTACAACCCCATCGAGGTCATGAACCTGGCCGCCCAGGACCTGCTCGGCACGCCAGACAGCCGCCTGTTGGCCTGGGGCATCCACTTCGCCGTGGGCACGCTGATCTGGGGGCTGCTGTTCGCGCTGCTGGTGCCCTATCTTCCCGGCCGCACGCCTACCCGCCGCGGCCTGGAGTTTGGCGTGGCGAGCTGGCTGGTGGTGATGCTCACGGTCTTTCCCCTGGCGGGCTCCGGCCTCTTCGGTCTCGGCCTCGGGCTGGTGGCGCCGCTCTCGATGCTGATCGCCCATCTGGTCTTCGGGGCGGTGATCGGCGCCGTCTACGGCTGGGGGAGGGGCGTGGTCCAGCGGTGATCCCTCGGCAGGCCGTTCATTCGGCGCCTGCCCGGGCATCGGCGCTGCGCCATTCCCGCGGCGAGCAGCCGGTATGCCGGCGGAACACCTTGGCCAGCGCCGATGGGCTGCTGTAGCCCACCCGGCCGGCGATGGCGTCCAGCGGCGCGCCGGCTCGCAGCAGACTCTTGGCGAGCCCCAGCCGGTACTGGGCCAGATACTCGGCGGGGGGCTGGCCGATGGTATCGCGAAACAGGTCGGCGAAGCGGGCCCGGGACATGCCCGCCTCGCGGGCCAGCCCGTTCAGTGTCCAGTCGGCCTCCGGCCGATCATGCAGGGCGCTCAGCGCCTTGACCAGCTGGGGATGGGCCATCCCCGCCAGCAGCCCCGATTCCACTTCGCCGGCATCCATCAGATAGCGCAGCAGCTGGATCACCAGCAGTTCACACAGCCGATCCAGGGCGGCCTGCCGGCCGCAGCGCTCCTCCCGCATCTCCGCCAGCATCAGCTCCAGCAGGCCGGCCATGCCGCTCAGCCGATCCAGCGGCGTCACCAGCATCGAGGGCAGGGCGCGATAGATCGGGCAGATATTGCCGGCGCCGAAGCGGAACGAGCCGCACAGGGTGTCCGCGCCCTCCGGCCCCGGCCCGAGGTGGTGCGCGTCGCCGGCGGCCAGCAGGATCAGCACCGGGGCGTCGAAGCGGCGTGGCTGGCCGTCCGCCAGCGTCAGGTACAGCGTGCCGCGGGTCAGGATATGGATGAAGCCGGTGCCTTCCTGGGGCGGGTAGCGGGCGCTGTAGCACAGCGGGCCGGCATTGAGCACGCTGGCGGCGAGATGAAAATGGTCGAGCAGGGTGGCGAGTCGATCCATCTTGAGACTCCTGGACGTATATCGAAGACCCTTGGAATCCAATCGTCCAGCGTGCCGCCTACACTGTCAATTGCCGGCAACCGTTCCGGCAACCGAACAGGAGGAGCGGACCATGACAACAACCAATGCCCTTGGCCTGGCGGCGCTGCTGGCGCTGACCGGCCTTCCCGCCTTCGCCGCCGATCTGGCAACGACGACCTACAGTGAACACGTGGACGGCGAGGGCAACATCTCGCTGCCGGCAGAGGTCCGCGAACACTGGGTCCACCTCGGCTCCTGGGTGGTCAATGACGACGAGGCCCCGGGGGCCGGCTTCCACGACGTCTATACCCAGCCCGAGGCCGCGCGGGCCTATCGGGAGAGCGGCGAGTTCGCCGATGGCACCGTCCTGGTCAAGGAGATCCGCGGCGTCGAGGCCGGTGAAAAGACCACTGGTCCCGCGCTGTGGGCCGGCGAGCCGCAGATCTGGTTCGTGATGGTCAAGGATACTCAAGAGCGCTTTGATGGTCCCCACTGGGGCGAAGGCTGGGGCTGGGCGCTGTTCAAGGCCGATGCGCCGGAGCAGAACGTGTCCGAGAGCTTCGAGGGCACCTGCAAGGGCTGTCATGTGCCGGCGCAGCAGACCGACTGGGTGTTCGTCGAGGGCTACCCGACGCTGCGCTGAGCTGTCGGGGCGAAGGTGGTCGCGCAGGGAGGCACCAGCGTCCACCTGCCGGTCCAAGCTGGAAGCGGGGGCCGCGAGCAGCGCAGATCACCCACCCGACCCTCACGCCGGCCCGAAAGGACGGCGAGGCCGTGCCCGGGCTCCCGGAGGCTCGGCGGGACGCTGCGCCACCGATCTCGATAGTGCCGAGCCCATTGCCGATCTGTTGGCGATGACGCCGCATCTGCACCGCGATAGTCTCTAGGGGTGCAGACAAGGCGAAGAACGTTATAAGCTATTAACTTTCAAGTCTTTGCGCGCCGGGGGCTGTGTGTCTATGGTCCGCGGCGTTCTTCCTTATATTGACGAGGTCCTCATGTCGACGCTCCTGACACCCCTCTGGCACGGCTATCGCGATGCCTCGCTGATCCTGCGCGTGAGCATCGCCCTGGTGTTGGGCGTGGTGGTCGGCCTGGTCGGCGGGCCTGTCGTGGCCGAATGGCTGGCCCCACTGGGCGAGCTGCTGATGCGGCTGCTGAAGTTCATCATCCTGCCCATCGTCCTGTTCACCCTGATGTCGGGAGTCAATCAGGGCGCCGCCGGTAGCCTCGGGCGGATCGGCCGCAAGGTGTTTCTCTACTATCTGGCCACCTCGGCCCTGGCCATCGTCGTGGGGTTAACCGTGGCGACCCTGCTGTCGCCGGGAGAGGGCATGTCGCTGCAGGGGGCCGGCACCGTCTCGGTGCCTGACAATCCCGGCATCCTCTCGGTGGTGCTCGGCATCGTGCCGAACAATATCGTTGCCGCCTTCGCCGAACAGGATCTGTTGGGCATCATCTTCACCGCGCTGGTCTTTGGCCTGGCCGTGTCGAAGATGCGTCAGTCCGAATCCCAGGCGGAGCTGGGGGAGCGGCTCTATGGCCTGATCGAGGCGCTTAACACCGCCACGCTCAGGGTGATGGATGGCATTCTTCACGTCGTCCCGGTCGGGGTCTTCGCCATCGTGACCAATACCGTCGCCGATCAGGGGCTCGCGACCCTGCTGTCGCTGGGCGATATGGTGGTGGTGCTCTATCTGGCGCTGGGGGCGCAGCTACTGGTCTACCTCGGCCTGCTCAAGGGCTTCGGTGTGTCGGCTCGCGGCTTCTTCCGCGAGGCGCGAACGCCCATGGCCACCGCCTTCGCCACCCAGAGCAGCGCCGGCACCCTGCCGCTGACGCTGGGTGCCGCGAGTCGCCTGGGCCTGCCGCGTAGCCTCTACGGCTTCAGCCTGCCGCTCGGTGCGACGCTGAACATGGACGGAGCAGCGATTCGCATCGCCATCTCGGCGGTCTTCGCCGCCAACGTGATGGGCGTGCCGCTTGACTGGACAAGCATGCTGCAGATCGTGGTGGTAGGCACGCTGATCTCGGTGGGGACCGCCGGGGTGCCCGGTGCCGGTATCGTGATGATCGCGACGGTGTTCTCTCAGGTGGGCTTGCCTATCGAGGCGGTGGCGCTGCTGACGGCCATCGATGCCCTGGTGGGCATGGGCGCTACCGCGCTCAATGTGACCGGCGATCTCGTTGGCACGGCGGTCATCGACCGCAGTGAGCGTAGACGGAGCGCCTCGCAGACGTCCGGCACAGCCGAGCCCGCCCGGTATCGCTAGCTTCTGTCCGAGCCAGGGGCGGCGGTAACCGCGGCGGTGTCACGGTCTCGTTAGTGAGTTGGACAGCTTGAGGCTGGGTTGTTATACCTCCTACAGGCGCTGGAAGCTGGTGGCGCCACTCGCGTCACCATGGGCGCGCATCCAAGAGGAGGGTTGACCGTGACGACTGATAACCGCAAGCCGACGACGACCGATGCCGGAATCCCGGTCGCCAGCGACGAGCACTCGCTGTCCGTCGGCCCCGACGGCCCCATCGTGCTCCACGATCACTACCTGATCGAGCAGATGGCCAACTTCAATCGCGAGCGGATCCCCGAGCGTCAGCCCCACGCCAAGGGCAGTGGGGCATTCGGGCGTTTCGAGGTGACAGAAGACGTCAGCGCCTATACACGGGCCGCGGTATTTCAGCCGGGAACACGCACGGAGGTGCTGATTCGCTTCTCCACCGTGGCCGGCGAGCGGGGTAGCCCGGATACCTGGCGCGACCCGCGCGGGTTTTCCATCAAGTTCTATACCAGCGAAGGCAACTACGACATGGTGGGGAACAACACGCCGGTGTTCTTCCTCCGTGACCCGCTGAAGTTCCAGCATTTCATTCGTTCCCAGAAGCGCCGTGCGGATACCAATCTGCGTGACCACGATATGCAGTGGGACTTCTGGACGCTATCACCGGAAAGTGCCCACCAGGTCACCTGGCTGATGGGCGACAGGGGAATTCCCAGGACCTGGCGGCACATGAATGGCTACTCCAGCCACACCTACATGTGGGTGAACGCCCAGGGCGAGAAGTTCTGGGTCAAGTATCACTTCAAGACCGACCAGGGGGTCGAGTGCCTGACGCAGGAGGAGGCCGACCGGCTGGCGGGCGCGGATGGCGATTATCATACTCGCGATCTCTATCAGGCGATCGAGGCCGGCGAGTATCCGAGCTGGACGCTCTATATGCAGATCATGCCGTTCAAGGAGGCCGAAACCTATCGTTTCAACCCCTTCGACCTGACCAAGATATGGCCCCATGCGGACTATCCGCTGGTCAAGGTCGGCAAGCTGACGCTCGACCGCAACCCCACGGATCATCACACCGAGATCGAGCAGGCGGCCTTCGAGCCCAATAACCTGGTGCCCGGCATCGGCATCAGCCCCGACAAGATGTTGCTGGGGCGTGTGTTTGCCTACGCGGATGCGCATCGCCACCGGTTGGGCGTCAACTACAAGCAGATTCCGGTCAATGCCCCCAGGGCACCGGTCCACAGCTACAGCAAGGATGGCGCCATGCGGGTGCAGAATGTGGCGGACCCGGTCTATGCCCCCAACTCCAAGGGGGGGCCGGCGGCCGATGGCGAGCGTTATCCCGAGGACTCCAGCTGGGAGACCGGAGGGGAGATGGTGCGTGCCGCCTATACACTGCGCCAGGACGATGATGACTTCGGGCAGGCCAATACCCTGGTCAATCAGGTCATGGACGATGCCGCCCGTGAACGCCTGGTGGCCAATGTGGTGGGCCACCTCTCCGATGGTGTTTCCGCCCCGGTGCTCGAGCGGGCCTTCGACTACTGGCGAAAGGTCGACCCGGAGCTCGGTGAGCGGATCGCCAAGGGGGTCCAGGCCAATACTGGCTGAGGCCTTAATACTGGCTGAGGGCTTGTCCTGAGTGCTTCGGAAGCCCGTCGGTGTGATGCCGGCGGGCTTTCTGGCACCCGGGGGCGGGTCGAGAACGGGGAGCAGGAGGTCATCAGTCTGGAAGGGGCTATATCAGCCTGGAAATACTTTGAAGCAGGCAACTGAAGCAGGCAACAACGAAACAGGGCCCGCCGAAGCGAGCCCTGTTTCACGAACCCTGAGGTTCGTGCGCGTTCATGATCCGGGGATCAGAGCGGCTTGATGTTAGAGGCCTGGAGGCCCTTCTTGCCCTGGGTCACGTCGAAGGAGACGCTCTGACCTTCCTGCAGGGACTTGAAGCCTTCAGCCTGAATCTCGGAGAAGTGGGCGAAGACGTCATCACCGCCGTCAGACGGAGAGATGAAGCCAAAACCCTTGGAGTCGTTGAACCACTTTACGGTACCAGTTGTCATAATAAATCCTTTCGCGCTTAGCGCCTTGCAAAGTTCCTGGTGTCACCCAGATGTATAGCGGGTAAAACAAGAATGATCTTACAGGCGGTCGAAAGAATTCGAATGCTGCTGAAACCATGCTGCTTGCCAACCAACTGGCGCTACGGTCTCATTGTTGTGGCTCCGGGTCAAAGACTTTCGTGATTTATTTTTGGTGGGCTCGTCGAGGGTGCCGGCCCAGCCGGCCCAGCCGGCTCCGCGGCCGTTGAGGGCGCGGCGCGGATGGCGACATCACCGCGCGGGCCGTGGGCAGCCTCAAGGCGCTGTTTCCATGGGTACGCTCTTGCTAGACTGCGCCGTTGATCCTGCGTCCTCGGAGAGGCACGACGCGTGAGTGCTACCCCCGATACCCCCAGCCTCGAACAGACCGCCGCCGGCCAGGCCGAGGTGCTCGGCAGGCTGTTCGATGAGCCGATTACCGAGCTGCCGGAGGACCTTTATATCCCGCCGGAGGCGCTACGGGTCTTTCTCGAGGCCTTCGAGGGGCCGCTCGACCTGCTGCTTTACCTGATTCGCCGACAGAACCTGGATATTCTGGCCATCGATGTGGCCGCCATCACCCGGCAGTACATCGAGTACGTCGAGCTGATGAAGGCCATGGAGATCGAGCTGGCGGGCGAATACCTGCTGATGGCGGCGATGCTTGCCGAGATCAAGTCGCGCACCCTGCTGCCACGTCCACCCAGGGAGGGGGGTGACGACGAGGAGGAGGATCCGCGCGCCGAGCTGATTCGCCGCCTGCAGGAGTATGAGCGGTTAAAGAGTGCCGCCGAGTCGCTGGCCGAACTGCCTCGGCTGGGGCGCGACTGGTTCCCGGCTCGGGCGGCACTGCCGCCGCTGGAGAGTCGGGTGATCCACCCGGATGTCGGACTGGACCAGTTGCTGGGTGCCCTGGCGGGTATCCTGCGGCGTGCCGAGCTCAACCAGACCCACCAGATCAGCCGCGAGGTGCTGTCGACCCGCG
The DNA here is from genome assembly GCF_031846005.1 of Halomonas sp. LES1. Classification (NCBI taxonomy): domain Bacteria; kingdom Pseudomonadati; phylum Pseudomonadota; class Gammaproteobacteria; order Oceanospirillales; family Halomonadaceae; genus Halomonas; species Halomonas sp. LES1. The sequence goes on along the minus strand of NZ_JAVRGC010000003.1, from coordinate 192,854 downwards.
AGCGCATGCTGGCGATCATGGAACGGCTCGAGGGCGGTCGCTTCGTGCCCTTCGAGGCGCTGTTCGCGCTGGAGGAGGGGCGTGCCGGTGTCGTGGTGACCTTCATGGCGATTCTCGAGCTGGCCAAGGAGTCGATGATCGAGGTCGTGCAGAACGCACCGCTGACGCCCCTTCATGTCCGCGCCCGAGTCGCCCCGGCCGAGGGTGTCGAGCAGGATGATCCCGAAGATGGGGGAGAGAGTCCCTTCGAGGAGGAAGACGGGGAGGTTGGGCCATGATGGCCGAGGAAGTACCCGGTGTGCTGGATGAGATCCTCGAGGCGGCGCTGCTGGCCGCGGGAGAGCCATTGGCGGTGGAGCGCCTGGAGGCCCTGTTTGACGACCATGAGCGGCCGCCGCGGCGCGCCCTGCGCGAGGCGCTGGAGCGCCTGCATGGCCGCCATGAACGGGGTGCCATGGAGCTGATCGAGACGGCCTCGGGCTATCAATTGCGCATCCGCCCACGGCTCTCCCCCTGGGTGTCGCGACTCTGGGATGAGCGTCCCCAGCGCTATTCGAGGGCGCTGCTCGAGACCCTGGCGCTGATTGCCTACCGTCAGCCGGTTACCCGTGGCGATATCGAGGAGGTGCGCGGGGTCTCGGTGAGCGGCTCGATCATGCGCACCCTGCTCGAGCGTGGCTGGGTTCGCGTGGTGGGCCATCGTGACGTGCCGGGGCGACCCGCGGTCTATGCGACCACTCGCAGCTTTCTCGACGACTTCGGTCTCAAGACGCTCGATGAGCTACCCCCCATGCATGAGCTCAAGGCGTTCGAGGGGGCGAAGCAGATGGACGCCTTCGATGAAGAGGGGTCGCCGCCCGACCAGACCGATATTCTCGCCCAGGCGGATATGGTGCAAGATGAGGGTGCCGGTGAGGCATCCGAGGGCGCTACACTATCCGAATCCGAGGCGTCGGCGGCGGCCGATGCCTCCAACGAGCCCGCCGAAGAGGGCGGTCTTGATCACGCCGAGAAGGCGTCCGAGCGGGCAGACCTGAGCTTCGCCGATCTCGAGGCGCGTCTGTCCGAACGTGCCCGAAGCCGCGTCGATGATGACGCTGCTCCGGGGGCGGAATACACATCCAGTGAGAACGAAGATTCATGAGCAATACCAGCGAAAAACTGCAGAAGGTCCTGGCGCGAGCCGGGCTTGGCTCGCGCCGCGAGATGGAGGCTGCCATCGCCGCCGGTCGCGTCCAGGTCAATGGCCAGGTGGCGACCCTGGGCGATCGTATCGAGACCCGCGACAGGGTGCTCTTCGATAATCGGCCGGTAACTCTGCGTGCCGCCGAGGAGGTGCCGCGGCGAGTGATCATGTACAACAAGCCCGAGGGTGAGTTGTGTACTCGCAAGGATCCCGAGGGTCGTCGCACCGTGTTCGACCGGCTGCCGCGCCTCAAGGGCGAGCGCTGGATCGCCATCGGTCGCCTGGATATCAACACCAGCGGCCTGCTGCTGTTTACCACCGATGGTGAGCTCGCCAACCGCCTGATGCACCCCTCCACTCAGGTGGAGCGGGAGTATGCGGTGCGGGTGATGGGAGAGGTGACCCAGGAGCATGTGGTGGCCATGGTCGAAGGCGTGATGCTCGATGACGGCCCGGCGCGCTTTACCGACGTTCAGGAGTTCGGCGGCGAGGGCATCAACACCTGGTTTCACGTGGTGATCATGGAGGGGCGCAATCGCGAGGTGCGTCGGCTCTGGGAGTCGCAAGGCCTGACCGTCAGTCGGCTCAAGCGGGTGCGCTACGGCAATATCTTTCTCGACAAGCGCGCCAAGGCCGGTGAGTGGGTGGAGCTCTCTCAGGAGGAAGTCGATGACCTGGCCGAGCTGGCAAGCCTGCCGGTACGCAAGGTGCCGGAGCTGACGCCGGACGAGAAGAATCGCTGGAGCCGCGACAAGCACAAGCGCAAGCCGGTACAGGCGATGCGCAAGCCGAGAGCGCGTCGCTGACCGCGGACTCAGCTAAAGGAAATCAAAAAAAGGCTTGCCAGGCCCCAGGTGTATCAGTATTATCTGCCCCCGTTCGGAAGGGTCGTTAGCTCAGTTGGTAGAGCAGTTGGCTTTTAACCAATTGGTCGTAGGTTCGAATCCTACACGACCCACCACACCGGACACTGGCTTGCTTGCAAGCTCGGGTCGTTAGCTCAGTTGGTAGAGCAGTTGGCTTTTAACCAATTGGTCGTAGGTTCGAATCCTACACGACCCACCAATTCAGACGCCCCGGTCTCCTCGAGATCGGGGCGTCTTCGTATTGGTGCCGAGGGGTATTGATGCCGAGAGGCTGGCCAGAGGTTTTCGGCCGGCGCTGGTCAATACACCGGCGATATGGTCTAGAATAGAGGGCGAGCCGGCAGGCGACAGACGCAGCCGAGCTCATTGGCGCATCTCGCCACGCGGAGCGCGTGGATGAGATGCTCCCATCCTCTGCAGGGGGAGCCCCTGCCGGTCACAGTGGTAGACACGATGACGATCATGACTTCCCGTGCCGAGGTGCGTGAGCACCTGGCCCGCACCTATTGCCCCACCCGTATCCCCGCCCAGGATCAGGCGCGCATCGAGGAGATCAAGCGGCTTCTCGAGGCCAATAACGCCGTTCTGGTGGCCCATTACTACACCGATGATGCCATCCAGCAGCTGGCCGAGGAGACCGGGGGCTGCGTGGCCGACTCCCTGGAGATGGCTCGCTTCGGCGCCCGGCATCCGGCCGATACCCTGGTGGTGGCCGGTGTACGCTTCATGGGAGAGACCGCCAAGATCCTCTCCCCGGAGAAGCGAGTACTGATGCCGACCCTGGAGGCGACCTGTTCGCTCGATCTGGGCTGTCCGGCCGATGAGTTCAGCGCCTTCTGCGACCAGCACCCCGACCGCACCGTGGTGGTCTACGCCAACACCTCGGCGGCGGTAAAGGCGCGTGCCGACTGGGTGGTGACCTCCTCCATCGCCGTGGAGGTGATCGAGCACCTCCAGGCCCGCGGCGAAAAGATCCTGTGGGCGCCGGACAAGCACCTGGGGGGCTATATCCAGAAGCAGACCGGTGCCGACATGCTGCTGTGGGACGGTGCCTGCATCGTCCACGAAGAGTTCAAGTCCAAGGGGGTCGAGGACCTCAAGGCGCTCTATCCGGAGGCCGCGGTGCTGGTGCACCCGGAGTCGCCGGCGGCGGTGGTGGAGCTGGCCGATGTGGCGGGCTCGACGTCCCAGCTGATCCAGGCGGCCAAGGAGCTGCCCAACGACAAGCTGATCGTGGCCACCGATCGTGGCATCTTCTTCAAGATGCAGCAGGCGGTGCCGGAAAAGACGCTGTTCGAGGCGCCTACGGCTGGCGATGGTGCCACTTGCAAGAGCTGTGCTCACTGCCCCTGGATGGCGATGAACGAGCTGGATAACCTGGCCGATGCCCTGCGTCATGGGCATGGTGAGATCCAGGTCGATACAGAGCTTCGCCATGCGGCGCTGAAGCCGCTGGAGCGGATGCTCAACTTCAAGCGCTAGGCTACCGAAACTTCTCGAGCGTTTCTCGGTAGCCGAGGAACGCCTCGTAACGCTGCTCGATACGCGCGGCCGCGGTAGCGTTGCCTTCCTGCTCGGCTACTCGGCGAGCCACGCCCAGCTGGCGGATGGCGTCGGTGATGCGTCCGGTAAGCTGCTGATGTTCGGCACGGGCCAGGTGCCCCAAGGCCTCGCGGCCGCTGCGTCCCGCCGCCTCGGCGAGCAGTGCAAACACGCGATGGTCCTCGGGGCGCCGGTCTGCCAGGTCGCGCAGAAGGCGCCATGCCGTCTCGGGATCACGCTGGAGCTGGGCTTCGGCGAGGGTGAGGCTGGTCGGGACATGTCCCGGAACCAGGCGCAGCAGGCGCCGGCTGCGCTCGATGGCGTCATCGGTGCGTCCGGCGGCGAAGGCCGTTTCGGCCGCCGTGGCGGGGATCAGGGTGAGATCGGGCTGCTCTCGCGCCAGGGCGTCGAGCCGGCGCAGCGCCTCATCCGTATCGCCCCGTTCGGCGCTGATCAAGGCCGCCAGATAACGCTCCGCCTGCCGGGGGGCATCGCCCTGAATCAGCCGGGTCCTCGCCCGGTCGGGGTCTGTCCGGTGAATCGCCAGCAGTGCACGGGCGCGCACCAGGTGGTACTGCAGGCCATCTCGTTGCCCCTGCATCGAGAGCTTGGCGGCGCGTGATGCGGTATCACTGATGCGCGACTCGGTAAGCGGGTGGGTGAGCAGAAACTCGGGAGGGGTGCCGCCCTGCAGGCTGGTCAGCCGCTGCATGGCGCGAAACATCGAGACCATGGACTCGGGGTCGTAGCCCGCCTCCGCCATGACCTGCAGCCCCAGGCGATCGGCCTCCTGCTCATAGCGGCGCGAGTAGCTCAGCTGATCCTGGATAAAGGCGGCCTGGGAGCCCATGGCGACGCCGATGCCTGCATCGCCCCCTCCGGCGGCGGCGATCAGCATGCCAGCCAGCATGGCGGCCATGGCGGGGACCTGGGTCTGCTCGGCGCGAGCCTGGCCGCGCGAGTAGTGGCGTTGGGCCAGGTGGCCGAGCTCATGGGCAAGCACCGAGACCAGCTCCGCCTCCTGGTCGGCGAAGGCGAACAGCCCGGCGTTGATGCCAACCACGCCGCCGGGTACCGCGAAGGCGTTGAGGCGATGGCTGTCGACCAGGGTCACGAGCAGCTCGCTGGCGTCGACTCCGGCATGGGAGGCGAGTCGAGCGAGCAGTGCCTCGACATAGGCCTGGGCGATGGGGTCCTGCCATTCGGGGGCCCGGGCGCGAAACTGGCGCAGCCAGGCACGCCCCAGACGATACTCTTCGCTGGTGGCGGCCCGATGACCCGTGGCCGACAGGCTGGGCAGGTCGGCGCTGCTCTCCCAGGCGGGTTCGGTCCACTGGCCGACGGCAGGCAGTGCCAGGCACAGCCCCAGCAGCAGGGCAGCAGCACGAGGGAGGGGGCGTGACGGCATGGACGAGCTCTCCTTGGGGCGAGGCGGGCCCACACTCTGACATTGATTCGCCTCGCAAAGTGCCTTTAAATCCTAGGGCTTCCCGCCGCTGGCCAAGCCAGGTGGCGATATTCCGCATTCTTCAGGGAGTCTACATGTCTCTGCAACCCGACCAAGTACTCGATGTCTGCGGACTGCCTTGCCCGCTTCCCCTGCTCAAGGCCAAACAGGCGCTCTCCCGGCTCGAGGTTGGTCAGCTTCTCGAGGTGAAGGCCACCGATGCCGGCTCTTGGGGGGACTTTGCCACCTATATCGAACAGAGCCCTCACGAAATGTCGGCCAGGGAGGAGCGCGACAGCATCTATCACTACTGGATCCGCAAGGGCGAGGGGCGCGCTTCATGACCTTGCGTACCGTGCTCAGGGGGTGGGTCGATCGCTATCTGTCCGACGAGGAGGCGGTGATCCTGCTGTTGGTCCTGGTGCTCGGCATCGCGGTGGTGGTCTTTCTGGGGCGCATGCTGGCCCCCTTTCTGACGGCGCTGGTGATCGCCTTTCTGCTTCAGGGGGCGGTGAGCTGGCTCGAGCGGCGACATGTCCCCCATCTGCTGGCCGTGATCCTGGTGTTCCTCTTCTTCCTGGGACTGTTGCTGGCGATGGCTCTTATCCTGATGCCGCTGATCTGGAACCAGCTGGTGGCGCTGGTACAGGAGACCCCGCGGATGTTTGCCAGTGGCCAGCAGCTGCTCGATGATCTGCAGGAGCGCTATCCACAGCTGGTCACTCCGGACCAGATCCAGAACTGGATCGCCGTGGCGGGGCGTGAGATGACCCAGTTCGGACAGCGGGCGCTTACCCTCTCCCTGGCTTCGCTGGGTAATGTTCTGGCGCTGATCATCTATCTGGTGCTGGTGCCGATCCTGGTGTTCTTCCTGCTCAAGGATCGTGAGCGCCTGGTGGACTTCATCCTGTCGCTGCTCCCTCGCAAGCGCACCCTGATGACCCGTATCTGGCATGAGATGGACAGCCAGATCGCCAACTATGTGCGTGGCAAGTTTATCGAGATCATGATCGTGGGTACGGCGGCATTCCTGACCTTTGCCTTCTTCGGGTTGCCGTATACCGCGCTGCTGGCGGTGCTGGTGGGGTTCTCGGTGCTGGTGCCGTACATCGGCGCCGCGGTGGCGACGCTACCGGTGGCCGCCGTGGCGGGCTTCCACTTCGGCATGAGCGATCAGTTCCTCTATGTGCTGGTCGCCTATGGGGTGATTCAGGCACTGGATGGCAATGTGCTGGTGCCGGTGCTGTTCTCCGAAGCGGTCAACCTGCATCCGGTATCGATCATCGTGGCGGTGCTGTTCTTCGGCGGCATCTGGGGGTTCTGGGGCATCTTTTTCGCCATCCCGCTGGCGACCCTGATCAAGGCGCTGGTCTACGCCTGGCCCCGGGGGGTCAAGCGTCATCGCCAGAGCGAGGGCGGCGAGGTGGTGGCAGGGGAGTGAGGCCGCCTCCGGCGGCCCCGCCGGCTGTTACTCGGTGTCGCCGGAGCCCTCGTTCAGGGACTGAGCCCTCTCCAGGACTTCCTGGGCGTGGCCCTTGACCTTGACCCCGCGCCACTCGTGGGCCAGCCTGCCCTCGCTGTCGATCAGGAAGGTGCTGCGCTCGATGCCAAGGTGCTCCTTGCCGTACATCTTCTTGAGCTTGATCACGTCGAACAGCCGGCAGAGTGTCTCCTCCTTGTCGGAGATAAGGGCGAAGTTGAACGCCTGCTTTGCCTTGAAGTTCTCCTGGGCCCGAATACCGTCCCGGGAGGCGCCAAGCACCACGGTATTGGCAGCCTCGAACTCCGCCTTGCGATCGCGGAAGTCTCCGCCTTCGGTGGTACAGCCGGGGGTGCTGGCCCTGGGGTAGAAGAAGATCACGACCTGGCGCCCCTTGAACTCGGACAGGGTAACGCTGGTGTCGCCGGTGGCGAGGGCTGTGAAGTCGGGTACCGGCTGGCCGATGCTGACACTCATGGGAGTCTCCTGGGTGAGTGGGTCACGAGGCGTCGATTACACGCAACCCCCGCCCGGCTGTCAAAGAGGGTGGTGGAATCTGGTCGCGTCGCTGTACAGGCCTGGGCCGCCTGAGTACCATTTGGGCCTTGGGGGCAGCGACCTGCCCCGTCTGGGCGCCGCTAGGGCCGGGGCGCCGAGCGGCAATCGAGCCGGCAGCAGTCGAACCGAGAGGATAGAGAGGATGGTCACGGGAAGCATCGTCGCCCTGGCGACGCCGATGAAGGTCAATGGCGATATCGATTGGGAGGCGCTGCGTCGCCTGGTGAACTTCCATCTCGACCATGGCACCGATGGCATCGTCGCCGCCGGTACCACCGGCGAGCCCACCACCATGTCATTTGCCGAGCACTTCGATGTGATTCGGACGGTGGTGGAGGAGGTTGACGGACGGATTCCGGTGATTGCCGGTACCGGCGCCAACGCCACTTCCGAGGCCGTGGAGCTGGCTCGCTATGCCAGCGAGGTAGGCGCCGACTACTGCCTGTCGGTCTGCCCCTACTACAACAAGCCGACCCAGGAGGGGCTCTATCGCCACTTCAAGGCGGTCGCCGAGGGTAGCGAGCTGCCGGTGATCCTCTACAATGTGCCCGGCCGCACCTGCTCCGACCTCTACAACGAGACCGTGCTGCGCCTCGCCGAGGTGGACAATATCATCGGGCTCAAGGACGCCACCGGTAACCTGGAGCGTGCCGAGGACCTGATCGGTCGCCTCGCGGGCAGTGGCTTCATGCTCTACTCGGGGGATGATGGCACCGCCTGTGACTTCATGCTGATGGGCGGTCATGGGGATATCTCGGTAACGGCCAACGTGGCGCCTCAGGCCATGCACGAGCTGTGTGCCGCCGCGGTCGCCGGTGATGCCGAGCGTGCGCATCAGCTCAATACGCGCCTGATGCCGCTGCATACCAATCTCGGCATCGAGGCCAACCCGATCCCGGTCAAGTGGTCACTCAATCGCATGGGACTGATCGAGCCGGGCATCCGCCTGCCGCTCACCTGGCTGTCGGAGAAGTACCACTCCACCATCAGCGAAGCCCTGCAACTGGCCGGCCTGATCGACGACTGATCGCCGCCGCGCCGGCCCCTGGACAACTGGAAGCAAGGTAGACCCATGAACTCAGCGCTGAAATGGCTGCCGCTGGCGATGCTCGTCGCCCTGGCCGGCTGTGCCCGTGATGATGGCTATTATCACGATCGTAATATCGACTATGCCGATGCCCGCCAGGCGGCGCCTCTGGTGCTGCCCGAGGGGCGTTCCGCCGAGCGCTATCGTGACGCCATGCCGGTGCCCGAGACGGCCGCCGACTTTCGCGGCTCCGCGGGTGACTTCGAGGCACCGGCACCGCAACCGCTGGGTGCCGGTCAACTTCAGCGTGAGTTCGTCGAGTCCCGCCGAGTGGGCGACGACGCCTGGCTGGTGGTGGGAGCCGCCCCGGACAGCGTCTGGCCACAGCTGGAGAGCTTCGCGCGCAGCCGCGGCCTGGAGGTGGTCGCCAGCGATTCGAGTCGCGGGGTGGTCGAGACACGCCAGGGGCGCCTGAGCGTCCGCCAGGGGCTGCGTGCCGGTGACAGCGAGGTGCGTTGCGATCAAGCCGGGCGCCCGGAGAGTGCCTGCCTCGGTGCCCTGGAGCAGTATCTCGCTGCGCGCAGCGCCACGGCGTCGAAAACCGCCTCGCTGCAGGCCCAGCGCCTGGCCGGTGGGGAGCGTCTGCACCTCGTTCAACGGGGCGATGAGTGGGCGGTCGAGGTGCCGCTGGATATTGACCGCACCTGGGCCGAGCTCGACTACCAGCTCAAGCAGGAGTTCACCGTGGAGGAGCGTCGCGAGCTGCTGGAGGGCACTCCGACGGACTACTCCCATCGCATTCGCTACCTGCCGCTTTCCGAGCGCAGTGTCGGGTTCTGGAAAGGACTGGTGACCTCCGAGTCGCCGCGAGAGATTCGCCTGGAGCTGGAGCGCGAGGGCCCCGACCGCACCCTGTTGCGGGCGGTGAATCTCAGCGAGCGCGGCTTCAGTGCCGAGGACCGACGCGAGCTGCTGGAGCGAGTGGCGAGCCTGCTGCGCTGATGACGGAGGCCGGCAACACCATCGCGCGGCAAGGCGGGCGTCTGCACTTTGCATCGCTGGGCAGCGGCAGCAAGGGTAACGCGACCCTGGTAAGCGACGGCGAGACTCATCTGCTGGTGGACTGCGGTTTCACGCTGCGCGAAGCCGAGCGTCGCCTGGCCCGTCTGGGGCTGCACCCGCGGCAGCTCGATGCCTTGCTGGTGACCCATGAGCATGGCGACCATATTCGTGGGGTAGGCCCCCTGGCTCGTCGCTACGGGGTGCCGGTGTGGCTGACTCCGGGTACCTGGGGGAGTGGTCGGCTGGGTGAGCTGCCCGAACGCCACTGGATCACCCCCCAGGCGCGCTTCGCCGTGAAGGGACTCCATATCGACCCGGTGACCGTGCCACATGATGCCCGCGAGCCGGTGCAGTTCCGTATTCAGGGCGGTGAGCGACACCTGGGGCTGCTCACCGACCTCGGACACCCCACCGAGCACGTTGCCCAGGCCTTTGCCGGCTGCGATGCCCTGGTGCTTGAGTGCAACCATGATGTCCGGATGCTTGCCGAGGGCCCCTATCCACCCCGCCTCAAGCGGCGAGTGGGGGGTGACTGGGGGCATCTGGCCAATACCCAGGCGGCGACACTGCTGACCCGGCTCGGCCTCGACCGCCTGCAGCGAATCGCCTGTTCGCATCTATCTGAACACAACAATCGCCCCGAGCTGGCGCTGGAGGCTTTGACGCCACTGCTCGACGGTGACACATCGCGGTTGATGGTAGCCTGCCAGGACGATGGTCTGGCATGGCAAGCCATCGCCTGAGCTGCAACCTTCCAACTGACCAAGCCCTCCGGAGGCTTCCATGGAAAAGCGTCAAGAACTCTACGCCGGCAAGGCCAAGTCGGTCTTCACCACCGATGACCCGGATCGCGTAATACTGCAATTCCGCGATGACACCAGCGCCTTCGACGGCGAGCGCATGGAGTCGCTGGACCGCAAGGGGATGGTCAACAACCGCTTCAACGCCTTCATCATGGAGACGTTGTCCGCAGCGGGGGTGCCCACCCACTTCGAGAAGCGCCTCTCCGACACCGAAAGCCTGGTCAAGACGCTGGAGATGATTCCGGTCGAGTGCGTGGTGCGCAATATCGCCGCGGGCAGCCTGGTCAAGCGGCTGGGCGTGACCGAGGGGGAGGCGCTCTCGCCGCCCACCTTCGAGCTGTTTCTCAAGAATGATGCCCTGCACGACCCCATGATCAACGAGTCGTTGGCCGAAACCTTCGGCTGGGCGACCGCCGACCAGCTGGCCGAGATGAAGGCGCTGACCTTCAAGGTCAATGCGGTGCTCAAGCAGCTGTTTGCCGATGGCGGCCTGCTGCTGGTGGACTACAAGCTGGAGTTCGGCCTGTTCAAGGGGCAGCTTGTCCTGGGCGACGAGTTCTCCCCGGACGGTTGCCGTCTGTGGGACGCCGAGACGCGCGAGAAGCTCGACAAGGATCGCTTCCGTCAGGGTCTCGGTGGCGTGATCGAGGCCTACGAGGAGGTCGGGCGTCGAATCGGGGTCAGCTTCGACTGAGGCCGAGGCTTCAGGTTGGCATCACCAGGGGCCCTGCGGGGCCCCTGGTCGTTTATGCAGGCACGATCTCCAGCACTTCCAGGAGGCGAGTGCCGCGGGATGCCGCCACGACACGAAAGCGTATATCCAGCTCGCGCAGGCGAACGCCATAACGGCGAGTCTCATCGTCGTCGCGATAGGCCGGCCTAGGGTCCTGGCTCAGCACCTCCTCGATCAGTGAGCGCAGCGAGGCGGCATCATCACGGCCGACAAGCGTCGCTTCGGCGGCCTGGGTGAAGCATACCGGGAGTCGGGGAGGGGCCTCGGGAGCGAAGCCGGCGCTGGCCTCGGGCCTGGCTTCTGCCCAGGGCAGGTAGGGCTTGATATCGAGCACCGGGGTGCCGTTCACCAGGTCGGCACCGGCGAGCCGTAGCCTGACGCCGGCCCGAGTGTCGACCTCGATCAGCTCGACCAGCGACAGGCCCAGGCGGTTGGGTCGGTGGGTGCTGCGGCTGGCGAAGACCCCGACCCGGCGATTGCCGCCGAGGCGTGGCGGTCGCACCAGTGGTGTCCAGCGTTCGGGACTCTGGTGAAAGAGAAAGGTGAGCCACAGGTGGCTGAAGGTCTCCAGTCCCCTGACCGTCAGCGGGTCATCGTAGGGGGGGAGTAGCCGGAGGAGGGCACGAGCCGAGGGGGCCAGGCCGGGCTGGCGGGGCACGCCGAACTTGTCGGGGAAGTCGCTCTCGATCAGGCCGATGGGCGACAGGGTGATGGCCGGGGGGGAGGAGTGAACGCTCATGGGGGCATTATGCCTGGCCCCGCTCAGGCCGGCGACCGCGGTTGGCCTGTCGGCGTGGGGTTGTGTAGTCTCTCGGCATTCATCAATGTTGCGAGACATCCCATGGGTGAGAGTGCTGCAATGCCGAAGAGGGAGGCCCCGCGCTGCCCCGCACCGCGAATTCGCTACCGCGAGGCCCTGGCGCGAGACGCCGGCGACCAGGCCGAGGTCTTTCATCATGCGGTGATGCAGGGGGCCTCTACACACTACACCAGGCCCCAGCGTGATGCCTGGGTCTCGGCGCTGCCGCGAGATGCGAGTGCCTGGGCGGCGCGACAGGCTCTCTATACCACCCTGGTGGCGGAGTGTGATGGCCGCTGCGTCGGTTTTCTCGAGCTGGAGCCCCACGCCGGACGCATCGTGACGCTCTATGTATGGCCTTCGTTGGCGCGTCGCGGCATCGGTTCGACGCTCTTGATTCACGCCGAGCGACTGCTGATCGAGCGCGGGGTGTCCCGTGCCAGCATCGAGGCGAGCCTGATGCTGGCCATGGGGCTGGAGCGGCGCGGCTGGCGCGACCTCGGCCATGAGTATGTGGAGCGCAACGGTGAGCGGCTGTCTCGCCATCGGCTGGAGAAGTCGCTGGTCGCGCTGCAGACCTAGTCTTCCAGGCGCATGGAGAGGTCGATCGCCTTGACATCCTTGGTCAGGGCGCCGCTGGAGATGCAGTCGACCCCGGTGTCGGCGATGGCGCGCAGCGTGCTCCTGTCGACGTTGCCGGAGGCCTCCAGGGTCGCCTTGCCGGCGTTGCGGCGTACGGCCTCCCGCAGCTCGTCGAGGCTGAAATTGTCGAGCATGATGATGTCGGCATCGGCCGCCAGGGCCTGGTCAAGCTCGTCGAGGCTCTCCACCTCCACCTCTACCGGCAGGTCGCTCGCGATGCGGCGGGCCTCGCTCACCGCCGCCTCGATACCACCACAGGCGGCGATATGGTTCTCCTTGATCAGGAAGGCATCCCATAGCCCGATGCGATGGTTGTGCCCTCCACCGCAGGCCACCGCATACTTCTGCGCCAGACGCAGGCCCGGTAGGGTCTTGCGGGTGTCGAGCAGGCGCACGCCGGTGTCGGCGATCAGGTCGACATAGTGGCGGGTGTGAGTGGCGGTAGCCGATAGCGTCTGCAACAGGTTGAGCGCCGCGCGCTCGCCGGTCAGCAGGCTGCGCGCCGCCCCCTCCAGCTCGAGGAAGCACTGGCCGGCCGTCAGGGTGTCTCCGTCGGCGGCCAGCCAGCGCAGGGTCACCGTGGCATCTAGGCGGCGGAACAGCTCATCGACCCAGGCCACCCCGCACAGCACGCAGTCATCGCGGGTGATGACGCGAGCCCTGGCGAACTGCTCGGCAGGAATCAGTCGGGCGGTGATATCGCCCGGGCCAACGTCCTCGGCCAGCAGGCGGGCGGCGGCATCGCGAATCTCTTCGACGAGCTTGTTGTGGTAGGGCTGGGTGTCCTGAAAGTCCATGCGGGTCACTCGTGGGGTTGGTGCCGGCGTGGGGTGGCCGGAGTGGTCAAGGAGGTCCATTATAGGGAATCCCTACCGGTGACGTCAGGGGAGAGACGCATGGCGATTGAACAGGGCTGGCTTGCCGGGGCGCGGCGTGTGCCGTCCCCCAACTGTGACGAACGACCGCACGGTGAGGTGTCGCTGCTGGTGTTGCACTCCATCAGCCTGCCGCCGGGTGAATATGGTGGAGCGCATATCGAGAATCTGTTCACCAACCGGCTGGACCCCGAGGCCCACCCCTTCTTCGCCTCCCTTCAGGGCCTGCGTGTCTCGGCTCACCTGCTGATTCGCCGCAATGGCGAGTGTGTGCAGTTCGTGCCTTTCCAGCGCCGGGCCTGGCACGCCGGGCGCTCCCGCTGGCGCGACGGCGAGCGCTGGCGTACCGCCCTCAACGACTTTGCCATCGGCATCGAGCTGGAGGGCAACGAGGTCTCCGCCTATACCGGTGCCCAATATGAGCGACTGGTGGAGGTGACTCTCGACCTTGTCGCCGCCTACCCCGAGCTTGAGGCATCGCGCGTGGCCGGCCATGCGCAGGTGGCTCCGCTGCGCAAGAGTGACCCCGGACCCGCCTTCGACTGGGCCTACTTTCGTCAGCGACTGGACGAGTGCCACGCGGCCGGGTGAGTCATCTACCGGGTGTGATGGTCAGGGCGCTCGCTTGCTTCATACGGTAGTTTAATTACATCTCCTTGACTTTCGTCGAATTTCTGCCCTGTTGGAGTGATAACTCTTTGTGTTGCGGTGCAGTATCAAATGTTTGGAAATCAATTCCATGCAAGGTTGCTTTGGCAGGTGGCGAGGTTTACTGTATCTTTCGCGAAGAAACGGCGGTTTTTTTGCGTCGTGACGTAATAAAATTACACAAAATCCCGGGGTGTAATGCCTCTCTGGCAGCAGAACGCCCTGCTTTCCGCGCAGCAGCGGGCATGCAACATCCATCGTCATTCGGAGAGACGTCTATGAGTCTGGAGGCAAGAGAGGATCTCGACCCGGTCGAGACCGCAGAGTGGTTGGAAGCCCTCGAATCAGTCCTGGAGTACGAGGGCGAGGAGCGTGCCCGGCATCTGCTGACCCGCCTGGCCGACCGCCTGCGCCGTGACGGTACCCAGCCCCCTTTCTCGGCAACTACGCCCCATCGCAACACGATTCCCGTGCATCGCGAGGCACCGATGCCGGGGGATCTCTTCATGGAGCGCAAGATCCGCTCGATGATCCGCTGGAACATGGCGGCGATGGTTACCCGGGCGAACCGCAAGCACAAGGGCATCGGTGGCCACCTGGCCAGCTACATGTCCAGCGCGACTCTCTATGAAGTGGGGTTCAACCACTTCTTCCGCGCTGCCAACGGCGATTTCAAGGGTGACCTGGTCTTCATTCAGGGCCACAGCTCCCCGGGTATCTATGCCCGTGCCTTCCTCGAAGGCCGCCTCACCGAGGAGCAGATGGATCGCTATCGCCAGGAGGTTGACGGCAATGGCCTCTCCTCCTACCCGCACCCCTGGCTGATGCCCGACTTCTGGCAGCTGCCCACCGTTTCCATGGGCCTGGGCCCGATCATGGCCATCTATCAGGCCCACGTGATGAAATACCTGGATCAGCGTGGCCTGCAACCGATGCAGGATCGCAAGATCTGGTGCTTCCTGGGTGATGGCGAGTGCGACGAGCCGGAGTCCCTGGGGGCGATCCACCTGGCCAGCCGTGAAAAGCTCGATAACCTGATCTTCGTGGTCAACTGCAACCTGCAGCGTCTCGATGGTCCGGTACGGGGTAACTCGCGGATCATGGATGAGCTCGAGGGCGTGTTCCGGGGGGCCGGATGGAACGTGCTCAAGGTGGTCTGGGGGCGCCTGTGGGATCCGCTCTTCGAGAAGGACAAGAAGGGTGTGTTGCAGAAGGTCATGGATGAGACCGTCGACGGCGAATACCAGAACTGCAAGGCCATGGGGGGCGGCTATACCCGGGAGCACTTCTTCGGCAAGTACCCCGAGACCGCCGAGATGGTCGAGGGGATGTCCGATGACGACATCTGGAAGCTTAACCGTGGTGGCCATGACCCGTTCAAGGTCTATGCGGCCTACCATGAAGCGGTGAACAACGCCAAGGGGCGCCCCACCGTGGTGCTGGCGCATACCGTCAAGGGGTACGGCCTGGGGGCCGATGGCGGCGAGGCGGACAACGAGGCGCACCAGGTCAAGTCCATCGACGACCCCGAGGTGCTCAAGCGCTTCCGCGATCGCTTCGGCATTCCCGTCTCCGACGAAGCGATCGAGCACGAGATCCCCTATTACAAGCCGGCCGACGACACCCCGGAGATGAAGTACATGCATCTCCAGCGTGAACGCCTCGGCGGCTACCTGCCGGCGCGCCAGTACGACTTCGAGCCGCTCGATATCCCCGGCCTGGACGACAAGATCTTCGCCAGCCAGCTGGGCGGCTCGAAGGGGCGCGAGGTCTCTACCACCATGACCTTCGTGCGGATTCTCAATGGTCTGGTGAAGCACAAGTCGTTCGGCAAGCAGGTGGTGCCGATCGTGCCCGACGAGGCCCGCACCTTCGGCATGGAGGGCATGTTCCGCCAGCTGGGTATCTACAGCCCCGGCGGCCAGAAGTATGAGCCCATGGACAAGGGCCAGCTGATGTTCTATCGCGAGGACAAGGCCGGCCAGGTCCTCGAGGAGGGCATCAACGAGGCGGGCGCCATGTCCTCGTGGATCGCCGCGGCAACTTCCTACGCCAACAATGGCCTGCCGCTGTTGCCGTTCTATATCTACTACTCGATGTTCGGTTTCCAGCGTATCGGGGACCTGGCCTGGGCCGCCGGCGACATGCAGGCACGCGGCTTCATGGTGGGGGGAACCGCCGGGCGCACCACGCTCAATGGCGAGGGGCTGCAGCACCAGGATGGTCACAGTCACCTGCAGGCGGCGATGATCCCCAACTGCCGCAGCTACGACCCGACCTATGCCCATGAGCTGGCGGTCATCGTGCAGGATGGCCTGAAGCGCATGTTCGTCGACAAGGAGAACTGCTTCTACTACCTGACGGTGATGAACGAGAACTACGAGCACCCCGAAATGGAGGAGGTGCCCGCCGAGGACATCATCAAGGGCATGTACCTGCTGCGCGAGACCCAGGGGGACAAGGCCCGGGTCCAGCTGATGGGCTCCGGCACCATCATGCGCGAGGTGGAGGCCGCCGCCGAGCTGCTGCGCGACGACTGGGGCGTGGGTGCCGATATCTGGAGTGTGCCCAGCTTCAACGAACTGCGCCGCGAGGCGCTGGCACTGGACCGCCAGGCCTTCCTCGACCCCGAAGCGGAGCCGGCCAAGCCCCATGTGACGCGCTGTCTCGAGGGTCGCCAGGGGCCGGCCATCGCCTCTACCGACTACATGCGCCTGTTCGCCGATCAGGTGCGTGCCTGGGTGCCCACCGACTTCCATGTGCTGGGTACCGATGGCTTCGGGCGTTCGGACACTCGGGAGAAGCTCCGCGAGTTCTTCGAGGTTGACCGTCACTTCGTGGTGGTGGCGGCGCTCAAGGCGCTGGCCGAGCGCGGCGAGCTCGATCGCAAGGTGATCGGCGAGGCGCTGAGCAAGTACAACATCGATCCGGCCAAGCCGAATCCGCTGACCGACTGATCCGGTGGGGCGGGCGGATGCCCGCCCCTTCCAGGCACGATTTGGAAGGAGCGCGACCTTGAGTAGCGAAATCATCAAAGTACCGGACATCGGCGGCGATACCGATGTGGAGATCATCGAGATCGCGGTGTCGGAAGGCGACGTCATCGAGGCCGAAGACACCCTGATCACCCTGGAGTCCGACAAGGCCAGCATGGATGTGCCGTCGCCCAAGGGCGGCAAGGTGGCCAAGGTGCTGGTCAAGGAGGGCGATACCGTCTCCGAGGGAGACGCTATTGTCGAGCTGGAGCTCGAGGGTGGCGGCGAGACGGAGTCGGCCGCCGAGAGCGAGAAGCAGAGCGACCCGGCGCCCGACGAGAGCGACCAGGCGCCCGAGAAGGAGGCTGCCGCCGAGAAGCCGTCGGCCAGCGGCGGTGGCAAGCGCACCGTGGACATCACCGTGCCCGATCTGGGAGGTGACAGCGACGTCGAGGTGATCGATGTCGCCGTGGCCGAGGGCGACGAGATCGACCTGGAGGCACCGCTGATCACCCTGGAGTCCGATAAGGCCTCCATGGATGTGCCTAGCCCGCACCAGGGCAAGGTGGTGACCCTGACCGTCAAGGAGGGGGATACCGTCTCGGAAGGCGATGTCATCGGCACCATGGAGATCGCCGGCGAGGAGGGCGATGAGGCAGCGGACGCCCCCGGGAATGCCACCCCGACGGCCGCGGCTAGCGAGACTGAGGATGAGCCGGAGGAGTCGGAAGAGCCGGAAGAGTCGACCTCCTCGGGAGAGCCCGAACGTCAGGAGGTCCGCGTTCCGGATCTGGGCGGCGCCAGCGACGTGCCGATCATCGAGGTGGCCGTGGCCGCCGGTGATGAGGTGGAGGAAGAGACGCCACTGATCACCCTGGAGTCCGACAAGGCCTCCATGGATGTGCCGAGCCCGTTCAAGGGCAAGCTGGTGGAGCTCGTGGTCAAGGAGGGCGACAGCGTCTCCGAGGGCGACCTGATCGGCTATATCGAGACTGCCGCCGCCAAGCCGGCAGCCGATAAGCCAGGCAAGAAGCAGCCCGAGACGCCGCGGGCCGAACCGCCCCGGGACGAGAAGCCCGCGACGACGGCGCCAGGCACGCCGAGCCCGGAAGCCGAGATGGCGGCTCACCAGCCCCGCGATGGCAAGCTGGTACACGCCGGTCCCGCGGTGCGCATGCTGGCCCGCGAGCTGGGCGTCGACCTCGCCTTGGTCAAGCCCAGTGGGCCCAAGAGCCGGGTTCTCAAGGAGGATGTCCACGCCTACGTCAAGCAGGTGATGGCCAACCAGGGCAAGGCCGAGGCAGGCAGCGCCGCCCAGGCGGCTGGCTCGGGCATTCCGCCGATTCCCGATCAGGACTTCAGCCAGTTCGGCGAGGTGGAAGAGAAGCCCATGGGGCGCCTCATGAAGATGGGTGCCACCAACCTCCACCGCAGCTGGGTCAATCTGCCCCACGTCACCCAGTTCGACGAGGCGGATATCACCGAGCTGGAGGCCTTCCGCAAGTCGATGAAGGCCGAGGCGGAGGCCCAGGGGGCCAAGCTCACGCCGCTGCCCTTCCTGATCAAGGCGTGCGCCTTCGCGCTGCGCCAGTACCCGCAGTTCAACGTCAGCCTGAAGAGCGACGGCGAGACCCTGGTGCACAAGAAGTACGTGCATATCGGCATCGCCGTGGACACGCCCGATGGCCTGATGGTGCCGGTGATTCGCGATGCCGACCAGAAGTCGCTGATCGACCTGGCCAAGGAGTCGGTGGAGCTGGCGGGAAAGGCGCAGTCGAAGAAGCTCAAGCGCGAGGAGATGACCGGTGGCTGCTTCACCATCTCCAGCCTGGGTTCCATCGGCGGCACCGCCTTTACCCCCATCGTCAACGCGCCGGAGGTGGCTATCCTGGGAGTCTCCAAGGCGTCGATGAAGCCGGTATGGGATGGCGCAAGCTTCCAGCCGCGACTGATGATGCCGCTGAGCCTCTCCTATGACCATCGGGCCGTCAACGGTGCCGATGCGGCGCGCTTTACCGCACTGCTGGGGCAGCTGCTGACCGATATCCGTCGGCTACTGCTGTAGGGCGGGGCTCCCACCCGCCACACGACGGCGCCTGCGGGCGCCGTCGTCATTTCCGGCCTCTGCAGGAATGCCAAGACCAAAGTGCAATTCGAGCCGATACCCTTGAAACAAAAGGCGCTTTCCAGTCGCGGAGGGAGTTCGGCAATGTCCGACGCTTGTGCTGACCGTGGGCCGCGGTTATCGTTCCTCCCCCCACTATTTCTTCAAATCTGACAACCACTTGAACACGAGGACACTAACATGCGTTTGATCCTGTTGGGCGCCCCCGGTGCCGGCAAGGGCACCCAGGCCCAGTTCATCTGCGAACGCTTCAAGATTCCGCAGATCTCGACCGGTGACATGCTGCGTACCGCCGTCAAGGAGGGCAGCGAGCTGGGCATCAAGGTCAAGGAGATCATGAACAGCGGCGGTCTGGTATCCGACGATATCATCATCGCCCTGGTCAAGGAGCGCATCGCTCAGCCGGACTGCGCCAACGGCTTTTTGTTCGACGGCTTCCCGCGCACCATCCCCCAGGCCGACGCCATGAAGGAGGCCCGGGTGAAGCTCGATCACGTGCTCGAGATCGCCGTGGATGACGAGGAGATCGTCAGCCGCATGGCCGGTCGTCGTGTGCACCCGGGCTCGGGGCGCGTCTACCATGTCGACCATAACCCGCCCAGGGAAGAGGGCAAGGATGACGTGACCGGCGAGGCGCTCATCCAGCGTGAGGATGACCGCGAGTCTACTGTACGCAACCGTCTGGCGGTCTACCATGAGCAGACCGCGCCGCTGGTCGACTACTACCAGGCCTGGGCCGAGCAGGATCCCGAGAGCGCGCCGACCTACCATCGGGTGGAGGGCGTCGGCAGCGTCGACGAGATCAAGGCGCAGGTGATCAAGGCACTCGAGGGCTGAACCTCGAGGGGGAAAACAGAAAGCCCTTCGGTGGTAGCGGGGCGTCGGGGAAAGGTCTGGAGGGAGTCCTACGCCAGGGAAGGCGTCGGTAGCGCCCAGGGAGGGGTTCACAGCGCCCCCGAACAGGCCTTTCGCCGGAACAGCCCCGCGCCCGCGTTTTCTGGCCGGACCTGGCAGCCAAGGTGGCCCGCGTAAAGCGGGCCATCGTCGTCTGGGGCCCGGCCGCGTATAATGGCGGCCCGTTTACCCGAGATGGTGGTGCCATGTCGATCCTGCTGGCCCTGGATGCTTCCTCGAGCGCCTGCTCCGCTGCGCTGTTGCGGCGGCGCTCCGGTGCCGATGACGAGCTGATTTCCCGTTTCGCCCTGACCCCCCGAGAGCACACCCGGCGTCTGTTGCCCATGGTCGACGAGGTGCTGGCCGAGGCGGGGGTGCGTCCCGCCGAGCTCGACGCCGTGGCCTATGGCCACGGTCCTGGCTCCTTTACCGGCCTGCGCATTGCCGCAGGCGCCGCCCAGGGGCTCGCCTACGGCCTCGACCGCCCGCTGATCGGGGTCTCGACCCTGGCGGCCCTGGCGCTGGGCGCTCATCGTCGCTACCAGTTTCGCCGAATGGTGACCGCCCTGGATGCGCGCATGGGCGAGATCTACGTGGCCGCCTGGCAGTGCGTCGAGGGGCTGCCGGAGCCGCTTCTCGACGAGGCAGTGATGGCCCCCGAGCGGCTCTGCTTGCCGGTGATGGAAGATGACCATGGCTGGGTCGGCGTGGGATCCGGTTGGAGCCTGAGCGAACGGATGCCTGCCCGGGTGCAGGCAGGCGTCAGTCGGCAGCTGCCCGAGATGGAGGCGGACGCCGCCGATATGGCGCTGTTGGCCCTGCGGGAGCTGGAGGCGGGGAGGGGGCAGCCGGCCCACCTCGCCCAGCCGGTCTACCTGCGCAACGAGGTGGCCTGGAAGAAGATGGATGCAGGCGCGGCGAAATGAGTGAGCGCTTGCCGGTGGCGGTAAGTGACCCGGCGCTGGCAACGCTGGCCGAGCGTCTGGGCCTTCCCTTCGCCCAGGATGCCGAACTCCTGCTGGCGCGGCGAGAGGCGCGCCTGGTCCTGGAGGGCGATCCCGGGCGCTTCGGCCAGCCGCTGGCGGTCGACTTTACCGCCGGGCGCGCCGCCCATCGGCGACGCTTCGGCGGTGGGCGCGGACAGCTGATCGCCCGCGCCTGCGGGTTCACCCAGGGCGTGACGCCGGCGGTGGTGGATGCCACCGCCGGCCTGGGCCGTGATGCCTTCGTGCTGGCAAGCCTGGGCGCCCGGGTGCTGATGATGGAGCGAGTCGCGGCGATCTTCGCCCTGCTCGAGGATGGCCTGGCCAGGGCCCTGGCCGATGCCGAAACCGCCGAGATCGCCATGCGGATGCAGCTGGTGCATGGCGATGCCGGCCGTGATCTCGAGGCCCGGGTAGCCGAATCGGGCTTCGCGCCTCAGGTCATCCATCTGGATCCGATGTTTCCCCATCGCGAGAAGTCGGCGCTGGTCAAGAAGGAGATGCGCCTGTTCCGCACCCTGGCGGGCGACGATGCGGATGCGCCGCGTCTGCTGGAGGCGGCGCTGGATGTCGCTACCCACCGGGTGGTGGTCAAGCGGCCCAGGAAGGCACCGGCGATCGAGGGGCCCGCCCCGCGCCATGTGATCGAGGGCAAGACCAGTCGCTATGACCTCTATGTGCATCGCAGCCTGAAGACAGGATGATCACTCTCCACGGCGGGTGATCAGCTGCAGGCGGCGGCGCAGGGCCGGGTCGAACAGCTTGCTTGAGCGCCTGGCAGCGTCGCGCAGTCGATCATCGAAGATGAGTCGGTCTTCGGCGTCGCGCCACAGCCAGCCCTCCAGCTCCAGGCTCTCCACCAGGCTGACGAACAGCCGGGTGTCGAAGAACTCCGGTGCGTCGAGCCCCGAGAGCACCGCCAGTCGTTCGGCAAGCAGCCGGCCGTGCTCGGCCAGCGACTCGGCCGTCAGATGGCCCGAGCCCGCGTGGATCAGCACCGCCAGCAGCAGGTAGCCCCGCTCCAGTGATGGCTGCATCAGTTGACCCAGCAGGTCGAGGCTTTCGCCCGCCTCCAGGCGGTCCTCGAAACGCCGCCAGCCCCCCTCGCCATCCGGCTCCAGCAGTTCCTGTTCGACCAGCACCTCGAGCATCGCCGCCAGCGCCTCGCGCAGGTCGAGGGGCGGGGTCACCATCAGCTCGCGAGCGAGAATCGGCCAGCCGGGGGCCAGCAGGGCCGAGAGCTCATCGAGGGAGTGTCTCGGCTGGTGGCGAAAGGCGAAGGCGGTGAGCCCGGCTAGGGCGAAGAGGTGCAGCACGTTGTTGCGATACCAGCCCAGCTGGCTGGCCTGGTGGGTGTCGGCAAGCAGGATGTCGCCGAGGGACTGATCACGGCGCTGGATCATGCCCAGCGCCAGTGCCTGGGCGATCCAGGCCTCGGGGTCGCCCTCCGGCAGGCTGGCCCGTGTGGGAGCCGGCATGCGCCGCTGCAGCGCCGCCAGCAGTGAAAGCTGGCGCACCAGCAGGCGCTCCTCGATGGCATGGTGAGGAGTGGCCAGTAGCACCAGGGCCACCATATTGACCGGATTGAGGGCGGCGGCGGCATTGATGCGTCGATTGAGGGTTTCCCCCAGCCGGGGTACCAGGTCGTTGAGCCACGCCGGCTGGGAGCCGGGCTCATTCCGCCACTGCCTGCCCAGCTCATGATCCAGGTAGTCGGCCAGTCGCAGTGGCTCGCCGATGTTGAGGCTCACGCGACCGAAGGGCTGACGTAGCTTGCCAAGGACCCGAAGCAGGGAGAGCGGGGTCTCCTTGCGCTTCCTGCCGCCGTGCAGCTCGCGCTGGTAGCTGGCACTTTCGATCACCCGCTCGTAGCCGATATAGACCGGAATGAAGGCCAGCGGCTGGGCCTGGCCGGCGGCGTGGCTGCGCAGGAAGGAGCGCAGCGTCATGGCCAGCATGCCGGGACGCGCGGGCAGCATGCGACCGCTGCGGGAGCGACCGCCCTCCATGAAATACTCCAGCGGATGCCCCCGGGCGATCAGGCGATGCAGGTATTCATTGAAGACCGCGCCATAGAGCCGATTGTCGCGGAAACTGCGGCGCAGGAAGAAGGCGCCGCCACGCCGCAGCAGTGGTCCGACCAGGGGCATGTCCAGGTTGCGTCCGGCGGCGATATGCGGCGGCATCAGGCCCTCCTGATAGAGCACGTAGGAGAGCAGGAGGTAGTCGATATGGCTGCGGTGGCACGGCACATAGACGAGGGTGTGGTCCTCGGCCAGTGGCTTGATCGCCTCCAGGCCGCGCACGTCGACACCGTCATAGAGGCGGTTCCACAGCCGGCGCAGCAAGCCATCCATGAACCGCAGCACCGGATAGGTCATGTTGGAGGCGATCTCGCGACCGTAGCGGCGGGCGCGACGCTCCAGGCGAGGCCGCGACTGGCGCCCTTCGCCGGCGAGCTCATCGATCACCCGGCCTACGTGGGGGCTCGATGCCACGCCTTCGATCAGGGTGCGGCGGTGGGAGAGGTCCGGGCCAAGCACCCGGCTGCGTACGCGGCGAAAGTGCACACGCAACAGCCTCGCCGCCTTGCGATTGGTGAGGGCCGGGTCGCGGCCGTCACAGAGGTCGCGCAGCATCAGCGGGGCGCCGAAGTGGATCTCCACGCTGCGGCGATTGACCAGTACCGCCAGCAGCCGGCGCAGGCGCCCGGTCAGCTGCCAGCTGTCGGCGGCGACCATGCGCCAGAATCCGAATCGCTTGCCGGGAGCACGCCCCCAGAAGATGCTGACCGGCACCAGCTGTACCGCCAGCGCCGGATCGGCCTCGAGGCGTTCGATCAGCGCCTCGAAGGGGGGCGCGTGGCCCGCGGTATGACGCTGGCGTCGGCGTGGCAGCGCCAGGCAGCCAGGGAGGCTCAGGCCCGCGAAGCGGCGGCGGCTGTCGGCGGCGGGCAGGCCATGACGGGAGGTGAGGGAGCCGAGCAGCCAGGTATCGCTCCAGGCGGTGCGAGGCAGTACATAGAGGACCGGCAGCTCGGCGGCGATCCCCAGTTCGGCGGGAGACGGCTCGATCAGGCGCGGCCGGACCCAGGCGGCGATCATGCGGGTCATCACCACGCGCAGGGGAGTGGTCAAGGTGTGCAGCAAGGCCATCCGTTTGCCTCGGACGCAGGAAAGAAGAAGGAAAGGCCAGTATAGTCGTCGCGAGGCTTCGGGTCAGTGGCGACTCGGTGCCACGGCACCCGTATCAGGGGGGATGCAGTGACGCGGACAGGGATATGGCCATGCACGGGAACTGGCGAGACGGCAATCACTTCGAACTGCTGCCGGAGGCGAGCCGCTTCCTTCCGGCCATGTTCGAGGCCATCGAGCAGGCGCAAGCCTCGATACTGATCGAGCTCTACTTGATGGAGTCGGGACGGCTGGCCACGGCCCTGATCGATGCGCTGGTCAGTAGCGCCCAGCGCGGTGTGACGGTACTTCTACTGCTCGATGGCTATGGCGCCATGGGCCTTTCCCGTCATGACCGCGAGCGCCTGCAGGAGGGCGGGGTTGCGCTGCGCTTCTTCAATCCGCTGGGGCTGCACTCCCTGACTCGAAACCTGACTCGCGACCACCGCAAGCTGGTGGTCGTCGATGGTCGGATCGCCTTTACCGGCGGCTTCGGGGCCGTGGACGAGTTTCTCGACGCCTGGTACGAGGTGGCGGTGCGTATCCAGGGGCCCGTGGTGGCCGACTGGGTACGTCTGTTCTGCCGCCTGTGGGACTCCCCCCTCACACGAGGCCGGGGGCCCTCGTCGCTGGTGCGCGGACTCTCCACCGCGGCTCAGGCGGAGAGCGGTTATCGCGGCATGCGCGGTCGGGCGATCTGGGGCCAGGGCTACCGCTACCAGGCGATTCGCCACTCGCTGCATGAGCGCGTGGCATCCGCTCGTCAGCGCATCTGGATCTGCACTCCCTACTTCGCGCCCACCTTCAGCCTGCGCCTGCGTCTGGCACGGGCGGCGCGTCGGGGCGTCGAGGTACGCCTGCTGTTGCCCGGCAAGCGCCATGACCACCCTGGGGTACGCTATGCAGGGCAGCGTTTCTACGGTCGTCTGCTCAAGGCCGGGGTGCATATCCATGAATTCCAGCCGACCTTTATCCACGCCAAGTTCTCGCTGGTCGATGACTGGGTCAGCCTGGGGTCCTGCAACTTCGACCACTGGAGCCTGCACTGGAACCTGGAGGCCAACCAGGAGGTGAGTGATCGGCGTTTCGCCGGCGAGGTGGCGCTGCTGTTCGAGCAGCACTTCGCCGATAGTCACGAGATCGAGCCTCGGATGTGGTCACGGCGCCCCCTTCTGCAGCGCCTCAAGGAGTGGCTGTTCGGCACCCTCGACGGCATGCTGACCCGGCTTAGATAACTTGGATAAGCTGCAGGAGCCTGAGTGCGTCTTCAGGGGACAGGCCCCGGCCAAGTCGCCCCGGCTCGCCTTGGTGCACCTTGCTTACGGTGTCCCTTCCGCCGGGGCCTGTCCCCAGGGGCTTCTCGCTACCGCTTGCCGCCTTTTCTGCGCCCGGCGGGCTTCTTCTTGCGCGGCATCGGCTTGGGGGTTTCCGGGGGGACGCGATAGTGAAGGTAGAGGTCCAGCACCAGTTCCGGCAGCTGGCGGACGAGCCCCTCTAGCCGGGCGGTATCGGTCGTGAACTCGGCCATGTCCGGCTCATCATCGAACAGCCCCGAGAGCGCCATAAAGGGCAGCAACAGGGTGGCGGCGGCCTCCTCGTCCTCCTCGAACCAGCCAGGCTCATCGAGGAATACCCCCTCCATGAAGCCGGCACACCAGTCGCCGATGGGAGTCTCCTCCGGCGGGATATCGTCCAGAGTCAGCTCGAAGGGCAGCTCCGGCAGCAGACCCTGCTCCAGGGCGGCGATGGCGTTATGACGCAATTGCTCCAATAGCCCGAGGATCGTCTCGCGCTCGCCGTCGTCGGTGAAGGATGGCTCCCCCTGAAACAGCTCCGCCACCCAGGTCGCCGGCGGCACTTCTCGAGGGCTGACGGCCAGGGCGACCAGAAAGCCATGGGTACCGATCAGGTCCAGGGCATCCTCGGAAACACGCTCCGAGGCCAGGAAGTCGTCGAGACGGTCGAGCTGGTCATCGTCGAGCAGGGGTTCGGGCAGTGGGGTGTCGGACATCGTGGCTCTCTCACGCTGATTCACGGGCTTAGGCAGGTGCCAGGGGCTTTACGCTCCGGGGACAAGGCGCCATTCTATCACTCATGACGCATGCCGCCTTGCCCCACCCCGACCCCGAAACCTTGGCCTCCCTAGCTGGGCCTGATCTCGCGTGCGCCCTGAGGGAGCGGGTCGAGGAGGCCTATTCGCTGTGCCGCGAGGTCCACCCCGATTTGCCCAGGCCCCGGGTGTGGCTCGATCTGCGCGGCAGGAGTGCGGGCCAGGCGCACTTCGGTCGCGGTGGGCTTCGCTTCAACCCGGTGCTGTATGCCGAGAATCGTGTCGAGTTTCTGGTCGAGGTGGTACCCCACGAGATGGCCCACTGGCTGGTTCATCACCTGAAGGATGGTCGACGGGCACGGCCTCACGGCCGGGAGTGGCAGATGGTGATGCGTCGCCTCTTCGGTCTCGAACCGCGCACCACCCATCGCTTCGATACCGGACGGTCGAGCCCCGCCCCCTATCGCTATGCCTGTGCTTGTCGCGAGCATCGCTTCACGCCTCGGCGTCACGCCCTGGTACGTGGCGGACGGGTATATCGCTGCTGCCACTGTGCTCAGACGTTGGTCTATCTTTCGAGTGATTCGCCCGAATTGTTTGCTTAAGTTAGTGTAATTAAAGGAGTTTTTATTTCTACCAAGGTCTAAATGGAAGGCCGTGCCGAGACCTATATGCTGAAAGTGGTTTTCATGGAGCCGGCACGCCCAACTCGCATTCGATTGGAAACGGTTTGCCCGACTCTCTCCCTGATCAAGAGGTCTTTTGTATGACGGAGCTGCACAAGAACACCTACCCGGTTCCCGAGGCGCTGGCGAAGAAAGCCTGGATCGACAAGGCGAAATATGAGGCGCTCTATCGCCAGTCGATCGAGGATCCCGAGGGCTACTGGGCGGAGCAGGCCAAGCGCCTCGACTGGATCAAGGCGCCGACCAAGATCAAGCACTCCTCTCTGGATCCCAAGAACGTCGATATTCGCTGGTTCGAGGACGGGACCCTCAATGCCAGCGCCAACTGTCTCGATCGCCATCTGGAAACCCGAGGGGATCAGACCGCCATCATCTGGGAGGGTGACGATCCCAACGAATCCCAGCACATCACCTATCGTGAACTGCATGCCAGAACCTGCCAGCTGGCCAATGCCCTCAAGGCGCTCGGCATCGGCAAGGGGGATGTGGTCACGCTCTACATGCCGATGATCCCCGAGGCAGCCGTGGCCATGCTGGCCTGTGCCCGCATCGGGGCGGTGCACTCGGTGGTGTTCGGCGGCTTCTCTCCGGATGCCGTGGCCCAGCGTGTGATCGGGGCGCAGTCCAAGCTGATCATCACCGCCGATGAGTCCGTGCGAGGCGGCAAGCAGGTGCCGCTCAAGGACAATGTCGATGCGGCCCTGACCCGTCAGGGCGCCGAGGTTTGCGAGAAGGTGCTGGTGGTCAAGCGCACCGGGGGCGACATCGACTGGCACGAGGGACGCGATCTCTGGTATCACGAGCAGGTCGACGGCCAGCCCACCGAGTGTGCCGCCGAGGAGATGGGAGCCGAGGATCCGCTGTTCATCCTCTATACCTCCGGCTCCACCGGTGCCCCCAAGGGCATGAAGCACACCACCGGCGGCTACCTGACCTTTGTTTCCCTGACCCACCAGTATGTCTTCGACTATCACGACGGCGATATCTACTGGTGCACCGCCGATGTGGGCTGGGTCACCGGGCACAGTTATATCGTCTACGGGCCGCTTGCCAATGGTGGCACCACCCTGATGTTCGAGGGGGTGCCCAACTATCCGACACCCGGCCGGATGGGGGAGATCGTCGACAAGCACCAGGTCAATATCCTCTATACCGCCCCCACCGCGATTCGTGCCCTGCGCGCCCATGGCGATGATGTCATGGCCTCGAGCACTCGGGAGAGCCTGCGTCTGCTCGGCTCGGTGGGTGAGCCCATCAACCCCGAGGCATGGGAGTGGTACTACCGCGTGATCGGGAACTCCAGGTGTCCGGTCGTCGATACCTGGTGGCAGACCGAAAATGGCGGCATCCTGATCGCGCCGCTGCCCGGAGCCACCGCCCTCAAGCCCGGCTCCGCCACGCTTCCGCTATTCGGTGTACGGCCGGGGATCGTCGATAACGATGGCAACCTGCTGGAGGGCGCGGCCGAGGGCAACCTGGTGATTCTCGACTCCTGGCCGGGCATCGCGCGCTCCATCTGGGGGGATCACGAGCGCTTTACCCAGACCTACTTCTCCACCTACCCGGGAATGTACTTCACCGGGGATGGCTGCCGTCGCGACGAGGATGGCTACTACTGGATCACCGGTCGTGTCGATGATGTGCTCAACGTCTCCGGTCACCGCATGGGGACCGCCGAGATCGAATCGGCGCTGGTGGCCCATGATGCCGTCGCCGAAGCGGCGGTGGTCGGCTTCCCCCACGATATCAAGGGGCAGGGGATCTATATCTACGTGACCCTCACCGAGGGGCACGAGCCCAGCGAAGCGCTGCAGAAGGAGCTCGTCAAGTGGATCCGCACCGAGATCGGCCCCATCGCGTCTCCCGACGTCATTCAGTGGGCCGCCGATCTGCCCAAGACCCGCTCAGGCAAGATCATGCGGCGTATCCTGCGCAAGATCGCGGCCAACGAGACCGATGGCCTGGGTGACACCAGCACCCTGGCGGATCCGAGTGTTGTCGATGAGCTGATCGAGCATCGCGCCAACCGCTGAGGCGGTGAGACCCGGCTGATGCCGTATGATCCACCGAGCCGGCCCCGAGGGGCCGGCTTCTTTTCGTGCCGGGGAAGAGTTGTCGACAATAATCGTATGGTGCTTGGGGAACCCCGCTACCATGGGGTAACATGCGTTGAAACGCAGATGAGCCCGAGTGGCGGTCCTTGACCCGCTGCCAGAGGAACCGGAGGAGAATCCATGGCCTTTGCCCAGAAATTCATCGTTGCCGATGACCATCCGCTGTTCCGTGCAGCCCTGACCCAGGCACTGCGGCAGCTGGCGCCCCAGGCCGAGATCGTCGAGTCCGATACCATGGAGGCAACGGCCGAGGTGGTGACCCGCCACCCCGACGCCGACCTGATCCTGCTCGACCTGCATATGCCGGGGGCCCACGGCTTCTCGGGGCTTATCCAGCTGCGTGGCCAGACCCCGGATATCCCGGTGGCGGTGGTCTCGGGCAGTGATGAGCCTCATGTGGTTCGTCGCGCTATCGACTACGGCGCCTCGGGATTCATCCCCAAGTCCTCCTCGCTTCAGCTGATTGCCGAGGCGGTAGGCGAGATTCTCGACGGAGAAGTGTGGCTGCCGGCGGAGCTGGCCGATGTCATTGGCGATGCCGACGAGGAGGAGACCCGCTTCGCCGAGGCCATCGCCTCGCTGACGCCCCAGCAGTTCCGGGTGCTCAATATGCTGACCGAGGGGCTGCTCAACAAGCAGATCGCCTACGAGCTCAATGTCTCAGAGGCGACCATCAAGGCGCACGTCACCGCCATTCTGCGCAAGCTCGGTGTGCACTCCCGCACCCAGGCGGTGATCGCCGCCCAGAAGCTCGAGGTCGAGCCGCCCAAGGTCCACTCCTGAGCCGGCTCAGGAGCTGTAAGCCTTAAGCTGTAAGCTATAAGAATAAAGCCCCACGGATCATACGATCGTGGGGCTTTGCTATTCATGTCATGACCTCATGCTGTGTTGCTTACGGCTTACGGCTTACGGCTTACGGCTTACGGCTTACGGCTTACGGCTTACGGCTTACGGCTTACGGCTTACGGCTTACGGCTTACGGCTTACGGCTTACGGCTTCCAGCTAACCGCCAGGCGCGCGGCTGGCCTGCAGGGTACGGGTGAGCAGGGCGCGCAGGGCGGCGGGTCGTACCGGCTTGAGCAGCAGCTGGTAGCCGGTGCGTCTGACCTCCTCGGCCACCTCCTCGGTGCGATCGGCGGTGATCACGATGCCGGGCACCGCTCCCTCGAGCCGCTCGCCGAGGGCCTCCAGGGCCATCAGCCCGGTGACTTCGTTGTCCAGATGATAGTCGGCGAGAATCGCGTCCGGGTCGCCGTCGAGATGGCGGAGCACCGACTTGGCACCGCCGATGCTGGTGGCCGTGAATACCTCACAGCCCCAGCCGGTGAGCATCGCCTTCATGCCTTCGAGAATCAGGGTCTCATTGTCGATGCAGAGTATTCGCGTGCCGGCCAGCTTGTTGCCGGCACGGCGCGGTGGCGTCGGCTCCTCGCCCTGCTGGGCCGGCGTCTGGGCGGCGACCAGCGGCACGCTGACCGCGAACATGGTGCCGTACCCCTCCCGGGAGCGCACCGTGATGGGGTGGTCGAGCACCCGGCTCATGCGGTCGGCGATGGATAGCCCCAGGCCGAGCCCCTTTTCGCTCTCCTTGTGACGCGAGGCCTGGTCGAGGCGGCGGAACTCCTGGAAGATTTCGGCCTGCTTGGAGGCGGGAATGCCGGGGCCGGAGTCCCACACCTGGAGGGAGAGTCGGCCGGCATGCCGTCGACAGCCCAGCAGCACCCGACCCTCCTGGGTGTAACGAATGGCGTTGGAGAGGAAGTTCTGCACGATACGGCGCAGCATCTGAGGGTCGCTGTCGACCCAGGCGGCGGTCGGCACCACCATCAGGTCGAGGCCACGATTCTCGGCCATCACCTCGAACTCGGCACGCAGCGGCCGGATGATATCGGCCAGGGCGAAGTGGCTGCGTCTTGGGGTGAGGGCGCCGGCATCCAGCTTGGAGATATCGAGCAGGGTGCCGAGCAGCTCTTCGGCGGCCTGCAGCGAGCCATCGATATGGCCGATGGTGCGCTTCATGTCCGTGGCGTCCATCTCCTGGGCGAGGGCCGAGGTGAACAGGCGAGCGGCGTTGAGTGGCTGCAGCAGGTCGTGGCTGGCGGCGGCCAGGAAGCGTGTCTTGGAGGCGTTGGCATCCTCGGCCACCTGCTTGGCCTGGCGCAGGGCCTGCTCCGCCTCGGCGCGTACCCGGTTCTCCTGGCGCAGTGCCGCGTTGGCCTCGGAGAGGGCCTGGGTGCGCTCGCGAACGCGCTCCTCCAGGGTCTCGTTGGTCTCCTTCAGGGCGATCTCCGCCAGGCGCCGCTCGGTGATGTCCTGATAGAGGGCGAAGAACCCGAGGATCGCACTGCTGTCGCCGAAGTGGGGGGTGTAGGTCACCAGCATGTAGCGCCGCCCCTCGGGTAGCCTGAACGAGACCTCGAAGCTGACCCGCTCGCCGGCCAGGGCGAGCTCGATCCACTGTTTCCGTTCCTGACTCATCTCGGGCGAGATGACCTCGTGGATTCGCTTGCCGATCACCGCGTTGCGATCGATACCGAAGGCCTGTTCGTAGGCGCGGTTGGTGAAGAGGTAGCGGCACTCCTTGTCGAAGTAGGCGATCAGCGCGGGCACGTTATCCGTATAGATGCGGATATTGTTCTCCGAGCGGATCAGCGCCTCCTCGATGCGCTTCTGCTGGGTGATGTCCTGATAGGTGTAGACGAAGCCGCCGCCCGGCATGGGGTTGCCCTGCACCTCCAGGACGCTGCCATCCTGGCGATAGCGGACGTAGCGGTGGGGTTGTCCCTGGCGGATATTGTCGAGCAGCAACTGGACATGCTCTTCGGGATCGCCGGGGCCGTACTCACCGTTATGGGCGTTGTAGCGGAAGATCTTGTCGATCGGCGCGCCTACCCGGATCAGGTGGTCGGGGAAGCGGAACAGCTCAAGATAGCGCTGATTCCATACCACCAGGCGCAGGTTCTGGTCGACCACGCTGATGCCCTGGTTGATGTTCTCGATGGTGGCCTGGAGCAGGGCGCGGTTGAACTCCAGCACCTGGGAGGCCTCGTCGACGATGGAGATGACATCGGAGATCCCGATGCCGCGCCCCTGCAGCGCCGAGTTGACCACGATGCGTGCCGAGGAGGCGCCGAGCACCGAGGCCAGGAAGCGCTCGGTGAACTGGATGACGTCGATGGAGGCGCGGGTGCCGTCCTCCAGCGGCTTGCCGCTGCGCCGGGCATAGTCGTCGAAGGCTCGGCTGACCTGGCTGGCGCCCAGGAAGCGTTCGCACAGCACCTTGAGATCGCCCACGGTGGTGGCGCCGGTCCAGGGCCGGTTCACCGAAGTCTGGCGGGTCTCGACGCTGTCGACGAACAGCGAGGCCTGGATGCGCTCCACCACCCGCTGGGAGGTGACCTGGGAGACGAAGATGTAGCAGAACAGGTTGACCCCCAGCGAGAGCATCACGCCGTGGGTGAAGCCGTCGCCGACATTGAGGCCGAACAGCGAGGTGGGGGAGAGCCAGGCGACGCCGAAGGGGCCGCCGGTCAGCCAGTCGGCGGGCAGTACGTTGGCACCGATCATGGCCGGCATCAGCAGGCTGTAGGCCCAGATGGCAAAGCCCGCGTTCATGCCGACGATCACGCCGAGACGGTTGCCCCGTTTCCAGTAGAGCCCGCCGATCAGCGCCGGGGCGAACTGGGCCGCGGCGGCAAAGGAGAGCATGCCGATGGAGGCGAGCGAGGCGAATTCGCCAATCAGATGATAGAACCCGTAGGCCATGGCCAGTACGGCAGCGATGGTGATGCGACGCGCGCGCAGCACCAGGCGTCCGTAGTCGCGGGCCTTGGTATCGAACCAGCGTAGCCGGAACAGCGCCGGAATCACGATCTCGTTGGAGATCATGATCGAGACCGCCACGGCGGCCACGATCACCATGCCGGTCGCCGCCGAGAAGCCACCGATAAAGGTCAGCAGCGTCAGCCAGGCGCTGTCGGCTGCCATGGGGAGCGCCAGCACGAAGTTGTCGGGCGCCACCTGGCTGTCGGCGAACAGGGTCAGGCTGGCGGCCGCCAGTGGCACCACGAAGAAGGCGAAGGCCAGCAGGTAGAGCGGAAAAAGCCAGCGTGCCGTGCGGGCGTCATCGCGATGGGTGTTCTCCACCACCGCCACGTGGAACTGGCGTGGCAGGCAGAGGATCGCCAGCATCGCCAGCAGGGTCTGGGCCCAGAAGCTCTGGCCGAAGTCCTGCTGAGCCAGCTGCTGCTGGAGCTCCAGCTGGCTCTCGGCGCGTACCAGCAGATCCCCCAGCCCGTCGAACATCCCCCAGGTGACGTAGGCCCCCAGCACGAGGAAGGCGACCAGCTTGATCAGTGACTCGAAGGCCACGGCATGGATCATCCCCTCGTGGTGCTCGGTGGCATCGGTATGACGGGTGCCGAAGAGGATGGCGAAGGCCGCCATCACCAGCGCCACATAGAAGGCGGTGTCGGCGAAGAGGGGCGCCCGCGTGATGTCGCTGTCGACGGTCAGCAGGCTGAAGGAGGTGGACACGGCCTTCAGCTGCAGGGCGATATAGGGCAGGGTGCCGATCAGGGCCACCAGGCTGGCGAAGGCCGCCAGCGACTGGGTCTTGCCGTAGCGTGAAGCGATGAAGTCGGCGATGGAGGTGACGTTCTGGTGCTTGGCGACGCGGATCATCTTGGCCAGCACCGGCCAGAACAGCAGGAAGGTCAGGATCGGCCCGACGAAGATGCTGGCGAAGGACCAGCCGCCATTGGCGGCCTGGCCCACCGCGCCATGGAAGGTCCAGGAGGTGCAGTAGATGGCCAGCGCCAGGGAGTAGATGATCGGCCGTCGCTGGCTGGCGCCGTGGCGTCGGGCATGGCGGTCACCACGCCAGGCGATGCCGAACAGTATGGCGATGTAGAGCAGCGATGCGGCGACCAGCAGCCAGCCTGAGAACATGGACTTCCTCCCTCGGTGTCGCCGCCCATTCTAGGGCAATGGCGCGCCCGAGGGCAGGCTCATGGCCTGTCAGGTCTCGGTGCAGACCGCGCGGTAGAGCGGCGCCTCCGATGTCAGCCGACGCATGGCGTCCAGTCTCGGCCGGCGCTCCTCCCCCTCCAGTGGCAGGGTCTCGCGGGTGGCGCAGTTCATCAGCCAGGTCTGATGGCTGACGTTGTCCTGAAGCTGCTTATCGAAGCGGTAGAGCAGGAACTCGACCTGCTTCTCGCCCGCCTGCTCACGGGTCGTCATGCCCTGCTTATCGACCACGCTGAAGGCGGTCGTCATCGGGAAGAGATAGGTCCAGGGGCGCCAGAACATGGCGTCCTCCTCTACCTGGACGATACGGGCGGTCTCCGGCAGCAGCGAGCGCTTGTGCTCGTACCAGCTGTACTCGACGTTGATCTGGTAGCCGAGCATCCCCAGGCCGCCCAGGACCGGGATGATCCAGCGCGGCAGTCGCTTGCCACTGAGCGTGCGCAGCAGAAGCCCGATGCCCGCCGCACCGAGGCCGGCAAAGATCGCCGCAATCAGGTGCCAAATCATGATTCACCCCTGTAAGACATCTTGTAAATAAATCGGTGGCAAAGCGATCGGGCTTCCCTGAGGAAGCCCGATCGGTAGGAAGTTGCCTGGCCCGGCGAACCGGGCCAGGGGGCCATTATGACCCAGAATGGCCCGGGGATCAGTGGCCGGTCGCCACGCCAGCGCCCTTGGGATAGCGGACGCTCTCCACCAGGTCCTGGATCTCCTGCGGGGGCTCCTCGGTGGCACTGGAAACCAGGTAGGCCACCGTGAAGTTGCAGATCGCCCCCAGCGCGCCGAAGGAGAGCGGCGAGATGCCCAGGATCCAGTTATCCGGCGTGTTGGGCAGCATGTTGGTGCCGGGAATGAAGAACCAGCCCAGGTAGGTGAAGATATAGA
Organism: Halomonas sp. LES1; assembly: GCF_031846005.1. Lineage (NCBI taxonomy): Bacteria > Pseudomonadati > Pseudomonadota > Gammaproteobacteria > Oceanospirillales > Halomonadaceae > Halomonas > Halomonas sp. LES1. The sequence continues at coordinate 158,272 of NZ_JAVRGC010000003.1, read as the reverse complement.
GCAGGGTAGCGACCAGACCGGTCAGCATGCCGGCGACCGCGCCCTTGTTGTTCACCCGCTTGGAGAAGATCCCCATCATCAGCGCCGGGAACAGCGAGGCACCGGCGATGCCGAAGGCCAGGGCCACCGTCTGGGCGGCGAAGCCCGGCGGATTGAGGCCCAGGTAGGTCGCCAGCAGGATGGCGCCGGCCATGGAGATCCGCGCCGCCAGCATCTCGCCCTTCTCGGTGATGTTGGGGTTGATCATGTTGCGGATCAGGTCATGGCTGATCGCCGAGGAGATGGCCAGCAACAGACCGGCGGCGGTGGAGAGTGCCGCGGCGATACCGCCGGCCGCGATCAGGCCGATGACCCAGGGTGGCAGGTTGGCGATCTCGGGATTGGCGAGTACCAGGATATCGTTGTTGACGGTCAGCTCGCTGCCTTCCCAGCCATGGGATTCGGCGACCTCGGTGTACTCGGGATTGTTGTCGTTATAGAGCTGGATGCGACCATCATCGTTCTTGTCCTCGAAGGTGATCAGACCGGTCTCTTCCCAGGTGCGGATCCAGCCCGGGCGCTCCTCGTAGAGGATTGGGTTGTTCAGCTCGTCGGTATAGTCTTCCACCTCACCGGCCATCTCGGGGTAGACGGTGGTCATCAGATTGAGCCGCGCCATGGAGCCAACGGCCGGTGCGGTGAGATAGAGCAGGGCGATGAAGACCAGGGCCCAGCCGGCAGACCAGCGGGCGTCGGCCACCTTGGGCACGGTGAAGAAGCGGATGATGACGTGGGGCAGGCCCGCGGTACCCACCATCAGCGACAGGGTGAACAGCACCATGTTGAGCTTGTTGTCCACATCGGCGGTGTAATCGCGGAAGCCCAGGGCGTTGACCACACTGTCCAGCTTGGCCAGCAGCGGCACACCGGACTCGGTGTGGGTGCTGAACATGCCGAACATGGGGATCGGGTTGCCGGTCAGCTGCAGGGCGATGAATACCGCGGGGATGGTGTAGGCGACAATCAGCACGATGTACTGGGCCACCTGGGTATAGGTAATGCCCTTCATGCCGCCGAATACCGCGTAGAGGAACACGATAAAGGCCGCGATCCAGATGCCCCAGGTGTTGGAGACCTCGAGGAAGCGCGAGAAGGCCACGCCGGCGCCGGTCATCTGGCCGATGACGTAGGTCACCGAGGCGACGATCAGGCAGACGACGGCAACCAGGCGAGCGGTATTGCTGTAGAAACGCTCACCGATGAAGTCGGGCACCGTGAACTTGCCGAACTTGCGCAAGTAAGGAGCCAGCAGCATGGCCAGGATGACATAGCCGCCGGTCCAGCCCATCAGGAAGGTCGAGTTGGCGTAGCCCCCGGAGGCCAGCAGGCCGGCCATGGAGATGAACGACGCGGCGGACATCCAGTCGGCGGCGGTGGCCATGCCGTTGGTGACCGGGTGGACGCCCCCGCCCGCCACATAGAAGTCCTTGGTCGAGCCGGCACGGGCCCAGATTGCTATGCCGATGTAGAGGGCGAATGACGCCCCTACAAATAGCAGGTTGATGGCAAATTGGCTCATTCTTGGTTACTCCCCGAGGCCGAATTTCTTGTCGAGCTTGTTCATGCGCCAGGCGTAGAAGAAGATCAGGCAAATGAAGGTCAGGATCGACCCTTGTTGGGCGAACCAGAAGCCAAGATCGGTCCCGCCGACCGGGATGGGGATGCCGGCGAGCAGAGGCCGGAACAGGATGGCGCAGCCGTAGGAGACAAAGGCCCAGACGGCCAGGCAGCCAACGATCAGGCGTACGTTGGCCTTCCAGTACTCGGTAGTGTCGACTCTCTCTTCTGCCATGTCGTGTTCTCCACTTGTTGTTGAGATAGGGAACTTGTGCAGTCGTTGATGGTGAAATCATCAGGACAATCGCATGTCTCCGGGCGGGAAGACGCCATGGTGGCGTGCGATTGCCCTGCATGATGCAGATGAATAGTGGTCAATGAGTGCAAGAAATGAATCCCAGACTTTCGTATCATGAGAATAAAGCGATTCAGTGTTGTTGGTAAAAAATATTTAAAATCAATGATTTGTTATATATTGTTCTGTGGAATGCCAGGAGAAAAGTCGGCTGGTTAACACCATGGTATATCTCGTTCATCTTGGACCTTTGTCTAGTAATAAGGCGTCGGATAGGACCATGGTCTAAGCGGCCCTGGATCGATACGTTCGTCTAGCTTATCGGCGAGGCATGGTCGTTGTTATGCTCCACAGGAGCACCGATGTGTCGTCGGCTTTGTCGCCTGCCGATCACGCCTGCGGAAATCAATAACAATGCCTTCGCCGAAGGCGTCCCCCTGAGACCGACGAGCCACTTCGGTGCCGGGGCGCTCCTTCAAGCGGGGGTGATCCGTGAGGTCCAGCCATGATCGATCTCGATCTTTCTCAGCCACCGTTCACGCTGCTCGACGGGCCCGGTCGCGAGCGGGTGCGCCAGGGCGTCGATCTGGCCTACTTCGATCGTGACGAGATCATCCTCGAGGCTGGTCAGCCCGGCGAGTATGTCTTTCTGATTCACAAGGGCGAGGTGGCGGAGATCGATGCCACCCAGCCGGCAGCCAGGGAGCGCATCGGGCATTACACCCAGGGGGACCTGTTCGGGGCGATCAGCATTCTCAACGGCAAGAGTCGCTATCGCTTTCGTGCCGAGCAGGAGAGCCTCTGCTACCTGATGCCCAGGGCACTTTTCCTGGAGCTGTGCGACGCCTATCTCCCCTTTGCCGAGTTCTTCCGCCAGAGCCTGGCCCACAAGGCCCGCCTGCTGACCGAGCAGCGCGCCGAGGGCGGAGTGACCATGGCCGGTTTCATGCTGGCGATGGTGAAGGAGTGCATGCGTGAGCCCCTGGTGGTGCCGGCTGCCACCACCATCGCCGAGGCGGTGGTCACCATCAACGAGCGGCGTGCCGACTCGCTGCTGGTGAAGCGCAGTGGTTGTCACGGCATGATCACCAAGACCGACCTGCTCAATGCCCTGGTGGTAGACGAACGTGGCCGAGACACTCCGCTCGAGGAGCTGGGGCATGCCGAGCTGATCACCGTGACACCGGAAAAGTACCTCTTCGAGGCGCTGGTGATCATGACCCGCCACAAGGTGGAGCGGGTCGTGGTGATGGACCAGCACCAACCGGTGGGGGTGGTGGAGCTGACCGATGTGCTCAGTTACTTCTCCAGTCGCAGCTACGTGGTCAGCCTGCAGGTCGAACAGGCCGACAGCCTCGAAGCTCTCGCCGCCGCCAGCCGCCGCACTCCCGAGCTGGTCAGTGCGCTGATGGCCCAGGGGGTCAAGCTGCGCTTCTCCATGGGCCTGCTGGCGGCCCTCAACGGCCGGATCATCAACAAGGCCTGGGGGTTTCTGATCGACGAGCGTTACCATGCCGATAGCTGCCTGATGGTGATGGGCAGCGAAGGGCGTGGTGAGCAGATCCTCAAGACCGATCAGGACAACGGCCTGATCCTGGCCGATGATCTCGAGTGGCCCGACTGCGCCGAGCGGATGCAGTGCCTGACCGAGACCCTGGTGGAGCTGGGTTATCCACTCTGCCCGGGCAATATCATGGTCTCCAACCCGGAGTGGGTGGGCACGGTCACCCAGTGGAAGCGGCGCATGGCGCGCTGGGTCGAGGCCCGGGATGGCGACAGCCTGATGAAGCTGGCGATCATGCTCGACTCCCACGCGGTGGCGGGCAACCCGGCGCTGCTCGACCGGGTGCGTGACGACCTCTTTGCCCAGTGCAGCGGAAACGATCTGCTGCTCTCCTACTTCGCCCGCACCATTCTGCGCTTCTCCACACCGCTGACCCTGTTTGGCTCACTCAAGCGACCTCAGCACGGCATCGATATCAAGAAGGGGGGGATCTTTCCCATCGTGCATGGCGTGCGGGTGATGGCACTGGAGCGGGGCATACGGCCTACCTCGACTCTGGAGCGTCTGGAGGCCCTGGCTGCCGATGGCCGGCTGGAGCCACGCTTCGCCGAGGACCTGGCCGAGGCGCTGGCGCTGTTCACCGAGCTGCGCCTCAAGCAGCAGCTGGCAAGGCGTGAGGACGAGGAGGGGGGCGAGCCGCACAGCCCTGATCGTGTGGTGGTGCAGGAGCTCTCGTCGCTGGAGCGCGACCTGCTGCGCGAGGCGCTGCATATCGTCAAGGACTTCAAGCAGCGCCTCTCCCACCGCTTTCATCTGGAATACTCATGAATCGACGGAACGACAACGACACAAGGAGCCCGTCATGCTCAAGATGCTGAGACGCGTCGCGGATCAGCGGCGCCATGCCAACGGCGAGTACGCCTGGCTGTTTCGCCCCTATACCGGTGACGAGATGGTGGTGATCGACACCGAGACCACCGGCCTGGATACCCGCAGCGCCGAGCTGGTGTCGATCGCCGCGGTGCGGGTGCGTGGTGATCATATCCTCACCAGTGACTCTTTGGATCTGCGCCTTCGCCGCCCCGACTCGCTGACCGGTGATTCCATCCGCATCCATGGCCTGCGTGGCATGGACCTCGACAATGGCGAGAGCATCGACAGCGCCCTGGCGCGGCTGCTCGACTTCGTCGGCAATCGCCCACTCGTGGGCTGGCATCTGGGCTTTGACCTGGCGATTCTCAACCGTGAGCTGCGTCCGCGTTTCGGCTTCGAGCTACCCAACGCCACCGTGGATGTGGCCCAGCTGTGGCGGCGCCGACTGCGGCGTCGGCACCCGGAAATCGATAACCTGCCACGCTTCGAGAGTGCCGCCGAGCGCCTGGGAGTGCCGGTCATGGGGCGCAATACCGCCCTGGGGGATGCGGTGACCACCGCGCTGATGTTCCTGCGCCTGGAGCGTACTGTCGCCGCCGGGAGTTAGCCGGCACGAGTGGTAGGGCTATCGCAGATGACAGTACCACTCAAGGCTATTCCGGTGACAGGCCGTCGAGGGGGCGCTACGAGTACTTCCTTGTAGGCTACCTCGGCCATCCCTGGTCCTCGGACCCCCTTTCCGACCTGTCCCCGGCGCCTTTCACTATCACCCTGTTGGTAGCTGCGATAGCCCTGGCGCGAGTGGCGTCTGGCGTCGCCTGGCGCGGTCGCCGGTGGTAGGATGGGCGCCTTTCATTTTTGCCCGCACTGGCAGCGCCAAGACCTATGCAAGACGCCGTGACCTTCGACCCCCGCGAACGCGATAGCGCGCCCTTCACCCACTCCGGGCCAGCCACGCCCCAGCCCGGTACTCAGGAGAAGCGTGAATTCAACAAGCTGCAGAAGCGGCTGCGGCGCCAGGTGGGCAATGCCATCATCGACTATGGCATGATTCATGAGGGAGATCGGGTGATGGTGTGCCTGTCCGGCGGCAAGGACAGCTACACCCTGCTCGAGATCCTGCGCAATCTGCAGCGCAACGCCCCGGTCGACTTCTCGCTGGTGGCGGTGAATCTCGACCAGAAGCAGCCCGGCTTTCCCGAGCATGTGCTGCCCGAGTACCTGCAGGGTATCGGGGTCGACTATCATATCCTCGAGCGCGACACCTACTCGGTGGTCAAGGAGAAGACCCCGGAAGGCAAGACCACCTGTGCGCTCTGCTCGCGACTGCGCCGCGGCTCCCTGTATGGGTTCGCCGAGGAGATCGGTGCCAACAAGATCGCCCTGGGCCACCACCGCGAGGATATCCTCGAGACCCTGTTCCTCAACATGTTCTTCGGCGGCAGCCTCAAGTCGATGCCGCCGAAGTTGCTGTCCGACGATGGCCGAAACATGGTGATTCGACCGCTGGCCTATTGCCGGGAGGCGGACATTGCCGAGTTTGCTCGGCAGATGGCGTTTCCGATCATCCCCTGCAATCTGTGTGGCTCTCAGCCCAACCTGCAGCGTCAGGTGGTCAAGGAGATGCTGGCGGAGTGGGAGGCGAAGCACCCCGGGCGGCTGGAGAGCATGTTCAAGGCGGTGACCAACGTGGCGCCTTCACAGCTGGCCGATCGTGAGCTGTTTGACTTCGCCGGGCTGGAGGAGAAGCAGGCCAGGATGCAGGCCAGCCGGATCGATATCCAGCAAGAGCTCTAAGTTTGAAGAGCGGCGCTTCACGCCTGGAAGCTGGAAGAAAAACCTTGACCCCAGAATTATCGGGTCCATGCCAGCTTCCAGCTTTAGTGCGCGCCCTCCTCCTCGGCCAGGTGGGTGAGCGCCGGCAGATCGAGGATATTCACCTCGCGCCCCGAGACGGCGACCAGGCCCTGGGTCTGGAAGCGGCCGAGGATACGGCTTACCGTCTCCACCGCCAGGCCCAGATAGTTGCCGATATCGGCCCGCGCCATGGAGAGGCGGAAGCTGTAGGGCGAATAGCCGCGGCGGCGGAAACGTTCGGAGAGGCTGGTGAAGAAGCTGGCCAGGCGCTGGTCGGCGGTCTTGCGCGAGAGCAGGCGCATCATGCGGCGGTCATCGCGCAGCTCCTTGCTCATGCTGCGGTAGAGTTGTCCGCGCAGCTCCGGCATCGACTCCGCGAGGTGGTCCAGGCGGTCGAAGGGAATCTCGCAGACGGTGGTGGTCTCCAGGGCCACCACGGTACCGGGGTAGCATTGTTCGTCGATGCCGTCGAGGCCCACCAGCTCGCTGGGCAGATAGAAGTTGGTCAGCTGGTCTTCGCCACTGCCCTCGGTGGTGACCTGCTTGAGGCTGCCGGAGCGAACCGCGAAGACGCTGGAGAAGGGAGTGTCCTGGCGGAATAGCGCCTCGCCCTTCTTGAGTGGTGCGCGACGCCGGATGATGGCGTCGAACTGGTCCATGTCGTCCACCTCGAGTGCCAGAGGCAGGCAGAGCGAGCTGAGACTGCATGTCTGACAGCGCGTCTCCTGTAGTACGGATCGCCGCCGACCGGTGAGAGTACCCGCCATGGCCCTTCCCTTCTTGATCGTGTTCATGGCCCCATTATGGAGCAAAGTGCAGGCGGGGCAAACTATGCGGGGCTCGGCGGCTAGGGGAGGGCGAGGGCCTCGAGGATGTAGGGCAGCCGCCAGTGTCCCTCGGCGGTCAGCGATACCCCCTCAGTCGTCATCTCGATCACTCCCTCCGCGTGAAGCCTCTCGAGGTGTGGGCTCGGCGGCAGGCCTGCAGGGTCGATGCCACGGCCACACAGCAGGGTCTCGCGGTGGCGTCGTTCATCGGCCGTCAGCCGGGTGCCGCGTGCGGTTGGCAGGCGGCTGTTATCGAGTGCCGATTCGTATGCCGCCAGCGTATCGGCGTTGCGAACCCAGAGGTCGCCGATACGGCTGATGGCATTCACGCCGAGTCCCAGCAGGTCACCCGCTTGCCCCCGGGTAAAGCCAAGCGGGCCATGGCCCAGGGCGCCGCTGGCCCGGGCCTGTGCCAGGGGGTCGTTGCGACGCGTGTAGAGGCCCAGACCGATATGGACATAGCCGGCGGCGTCGAGCCGGACGCGAGCCTCGGCCAGCAGTTGTTGGCGGGTCGCCGCGTCGGGTAACCAGCCATGGTGGATGGCACGCTGGGCAGGGTGGTGTGCCGGGCGATGCCGATAGCGGTAGAGGCGGATGCGTGCCGGGACCATGCCGATGACCTGCTCGAGGGTGTCGACGAGGCCTTGGGGTGTCTGGAAGGGGAGCCCCAGCATCAGCGACATCGTCAACTCCCGGAAGCCCAGGCGGTCGGCTTCGTCGACCAGCGACTCGGTCAGGGCCCTCGGCTGTACGCGGTTGATGGCCTGCTGGACGCGTGGATCCAGCTCCTGCACACCCAGGTTCAGGCGGTTGAAGCCCAGCGCCTGCAGATGTCGCAGGGTCAGCATATCGGCCTCTCGTGGGTCGAGGTCGATGCTGAAGTCCCGCTCTCGGTCGCCGGAGAGGCCGAGGCGTGCGTCCAGGCGATCGAAGAGGTCGCTCATCTGCTCCAGCGTGAGAAAGGCCGGGGGGGTGCCGCCCCAGTGCAGTCGAGATACCGGCGGCAGGCCGTCGAGCCGGCGCCGGACCAGTACCATTTCGCGGTCGAGACGTGTCAGGTAGGAATCGGCCTGGCGACTGCTGCGAACGGAAACGCACTGGCTGGCGCAGAAGCGGCAGGCATGACGGCAGAAGGGCAGGCGTACCTGGATCGCCAGGGGGGCCTCGGCCGGGCGCGCAGAGAGGGCCACTTCCAGGGCCTGGACGCCGATGTCGTCGCGATAGTGGTGCGGGGCGGGGTAGGCGACCTCCGCGGCCGTTACCAGGTCGCCCGCGCCGGGCAGCGGCTCTCGAGCAGGACTCGAGGCTCCGGCGGGGACGGTGTGCTTGGCGGGAACGGGCATGGGGCGACTCCGCTGATGGCTCTATCCCCATGCTAGGGGGTGGGGCCGAGAGCGGCGTTGAGCTGCGTCAATCCCGTGTGGAATAGTGCTCAGCCGGTATGGGTGGCGCCTCCCCCGGGAACCAGCAGCCATAGCTGCCAGAGCGCGAAGGCGATGATGGAGAGTGCGGCAAGGGTGCGGGTGCCCCGGTGGCGGATCAATCGGCTCAGCTGACGCGCGGCGAAGCCGGTGGCCAGCAGGGCCGGGAGTGTGCCTAGCCCGAAGGCGCCCATCAGCAAGGCGCCGCGCAGCGGGTCAGCCATGGCCAGGCTCCAGGTCAGCATGGAGTAGACCAGCCCACAGGGCAGCCAGCCCCATACCGCCCCCAGCGCCACTGCCTGGGGGAGTTTGACCACCGGCATCAGCCGGCGCCCCAGTGGCTCGAGATATCGCCACAGGCGCCTGCCCAGGGCCTCGATCCCGAGCAACCCCTTCCACCAGTCGGCGATATAGAGCGCCATCAGGATCAGCATCAGGGCGGCGAGCCCCTGCAGGATGAAGCGCGCGGGGGCGGTCAGCGAGAGCAGGGTGCCGAGAGATGCCGCCAGGAGGCCGGCGATCATGTAGCTGGTGATGCGGCCCAGGTTGTAGCCCAGCAGCAGGCCCGAGAGGCGCGTCGGGGAACGCATGCTGGGTGGCACCGCGAAGGAGAGTGCGCTCATGATGCCGCCGCACATGCCGATGCAGTGGGCACCGCCGAGCAGGCCGAAGACGAAGGCGGCGGCGAAAGGCGGCAGGTCCAGCCCGGTCGGGTCCATCAGCGCGTCTCGTCCGATGGGTCGGAGGTCGACGATGGGGTGTCGTCATCCTTGCCGCCGCTCCTGCGCTCCTCCGGGGGACGGTCATTGTCGTCCTCATCGAAGAGAATGCGGTAGGCGGGTCCTTCCAGATCCTCGAACTGGTCGTGCTTCACCGCCCAGAAGAAGGCCCACAAGGCCAGGCCAAGCAGAATCAGGGTCAGTGGTATCAGCAGGTAGAGAATAGTCATACGGTGCGGGGTTCCGAAGGTGTAGCCACCTCCTGTGGCAGCGGGGTGTGGCGAGTCAGGCGCAGAGCGTTGCCGACCACCACCAGCGAGCTTGCCGACATGCCGATGGCCGCAATCCAGGGCGTGACGAAGCCCATCATGGCCAGCGGCAGGGCGCCGATATTATAAACCAGCGCCCATCCGAGGTTCTGCTTGATGATGCGGCGCGTGGCGCGGCTGACGGCGACGGCCTCGACGATACGCATCAGGCGCGGGCCCAGCAACACGGCATCGGCGCGGGTGCGAGCCAGATCCGTGGCGCCGTTCATGGCGATGGCCACATCGGCACCCGCCAGCACCGGTACATCGTTGATGCCGTCGCCGACCATGGCGACGCGCTCACCCGCGGCCTGCAGCTGGCGCAGGCGCGCAAGCTTGCCTTCCGGGCTGACGCCGCCGCGCCACTGCGCGATACCCAGCCGGTCGGCCATGCGGGCGGTGGCGTCGGCGGTATCGCCCGAGAGCAGCTCCACCTTCAATCCCAGCGACCTCAGTGCGGCGATGGTGTCGACGGCATCCTCTCGCAGGCGGTCGCTCAGGCTGAACCAGGCCCGGGGCCGCCCGGCTTCGCTCAGCAACAGCCACTGGCCCTCGCCCGGGGGCGTCAGGGGCTGGTCGGGGGCGGCGAACTCCGGCTTGCCGAGCCGCCACCGACGGTCGTGAAGGGTGCCCTCCAGTCCCAGTCCCGGGCGGTTGACGATCGCCTCGGCGCCCAGGCGGTGATCACGATAGGGGCCGAAGGCCCGCGCGATGGGGTGCTCGGACTGGGTTTCCAGGGCCGCGGCGATGCGGGTCAGCGCCTCCTCGTCATGCTGGCTGCCGCCGAGGCCTTCGCTTTCCCCGGCTAGCCGGACCTCCACAAGGGTCATCTCACCGGCGGTGAGGGTGCCGGTCTTGTCGAAAACCACCCGGTCGAGATTCGACAGCGTCTCCAGGGCGTCGGCGCGGGTGATCAGTACGCCGCGTCGACGCAGCTGGCCATGGGCCGCCGTCAGTGCGGTGGGGGTGGCCAGGGCCAGTGCACAGGGGCAGGTGATCACCAGCACCGAGAGCGTCACCCAGAAGGCGCGCTGAGGATCGACAAACCACCACACGGTGCCGACCACCACGGAGAGAATCAGCACCTGAAGCACGAAGTGGTGGGCGAGGCGGGCGGTGTGCTCCGCGATTTTGGGGCGATGGGCGAAGGCGCGGTCGGTCAGGTCGACGATGCTGGCGGCCCTGGCGTCCTTGCCCGCGCGGGTCACACGGATGGTCAGCGGGCTGGTGATGTTCTGGCTGCCACCGGTCACGCTGTCGCCGAGCGTGCGGCTGACCGGCAGGGTCTCGCCGGTCAGCATGGACTCATCGAGACTGGACTCGCCATCCTCGATGATGCCGTCGGCAGGCACCCCGTGGCCGGGCTTGACCAGTACGCGGTCGCCCTCTTGCAGGTCGCTGGCGGGCACGATGCGCGCCTGGCCGTCATCCTCCAGCCGCGTCGCCGAAAGCGGCAGCACCTGAGCCAGGGCATTGCCGATGCGGCCGCTGTGCCGGCGTGCGCGCATCTCCACATAGCGGCCAAACAGCAGGAAGAAGGTGAACATCACCACCGAGTCGAAGTAGATATCGCCGCCGAAGAGTACCCCCCAGGCGCTGGCGATATAGGCCGAGCCGATGGCCAGCGATACCGGAACATCCATGCCCAGCTGGCGGCTGCGTATATCGCGCAGCGCGCCAGTGAAAAAGGGCTGCGCCGAAAACAGCACCACCGGTGTGGTCAGGGCGAAGGCCAGCCACAGGAAGAGGGCGTTGAAGTCGGCGCTGATCTCCCCCTCGCCGGCGAAGTAGTGGGGGATCGAGAACATCATCACCTGCATCATGCCGGCCGCGGCGACGATCAGGCGTCGGATGCTCATGCGCTCCTCGCGCTGAAGGCGAAGCTGGGCGGCATCCGGCTCATAGGGCTGGGAGGGGTAACCGATGGCCGCCAGTTCGGCCAGGATGCGAGACAGGAGAAGCCGTTCGGGGTCCCAGGTCACGCGCAGCCGGTGATGGCTGAGGTTGACCGCGGTGGCGGTGATACCCGCCAGGGCGTTGAGGCGGTGCTCGATCAGCCAGGCGCAGGCGGCGCAGGTGATGCCATCCACCGCCAGGGTGACATGCACCTGGCCGCTGCCGTCCTGTTCGGAGTGGACGAACTGCTGCTGCAGCCCGGGGTCATCGAAGACCGTCCAGGTATCGGCATCGGCCGCGCCGCGCTCATCGGGTCGCTCCGGCAGCTCGGTGCGGAAGCGGTAGTAGCTGGCCAGCCCGCCGTCGACGATGGCGTGGGCCACCGCCTCGCAGCCGGGGCAGCAGAGCGGGTGGCGGGTGTCATCCAGGGTGATCGACCAGCTGGCGCCGGTGGGTACCGGGTTGCCGCAGTGATAGCAGGTGGTGTCCAGGGTCTCGGCGGTGTCGGTCATGTCGGGGCGCCGGGCTAGAGGCCCGGCTTCAGGGTGACGGGGGCATCGTTCGGGAAGCTGATCTCGCCGGTGAGTCGCCACTCGGCCTGCTCACCTGCCTCGGGCTGCAGCTGCAGGTACCAGCGGTAGCGCAATGGCTCCTCCAGGGTGGTGAGATAGCGACCCTCATGTACATGCTCCAGGGTCAGCTCGCGATCGAAGTCGCTGTCGGTGGGGAAGATCAGTGCCAGGGCAAGGCTCTCCGGGCGACTCTCTCCCACCAGGTCCACCACGACGTCACCGGTGCGGTTATCGAACAGCACCTGGGCCTCGAGCCCCAGCGCCCGGGCATGCTCCTGTTTGGCCAGCTGCTCGTTAATGGCCAGGCCGCGCTTGTAGTAGTCGCCGCCAACCGAGCCATCGTAGTAGCGAATCGAGACGGCCAGGTAGATGAGGCTGAAGGTGATCGATGACATCAGGAGCCCGATCAGAAACCAGGGCCAGAACTGCTTGTACCAGGGCTTGAGGTCTTCGCGCATGTTATCTCCGCAGTTCGCCGAGGAAGCGTGCCTCGCGCTCCAGGCTGATATCGGGGGACCGCTCGGCGGTCAGTCGCAGGGTAATGGCATGGCTGGGCTGTTCGATCACCTCTCCCGGCACGGTGATGGTGACCACCCGCTGGCGTGAGTCACTGGCCGGGACTCGGATGCTCTCGGTATCCAGTGTCAGCCCGGGCAGGCCCGAAGCCTCCAGGCGATAGACGTGGGCCTCGCCATCCATGTTGCGTACCGTGATGGTGTAGCTGTTGCTGATGTTGCCCTGGGCGGTGGTCTGGAACAGCCGGTTGCGGTCGCGCTCCACGTCGAAGGAGAGCGGCGTGCGATCGCTGACGGTCCAGGCGAACAGCCCGATCATCGCCAGCAGGGCGGCGAGATAGCCTATCAGGCGTGGCCGCAGGATATGGGTGGGCTTGCCCTCAAGCGCGTTCTCGGTGGTGTAACGGATCAGACCACGGGGGTAGCCCATCTTGTCCATCACGCTGTCGCAGGCATCGATGCAGGCCGCACAGGAGATGCACTCCACCTGCAGGCCGTCGCGGATGTCGATGCCGGTGGGACAGACCTGCACGCACAGGTCGCAGTCGATGCAGTCGCCATGACCGGCCTCGCGGGCCTGCTCATGGGAGAGGCTCTTCTTGCGATGACCGCGGGGTTCGCCGCGGGCGGCGTCGTAGGAGACGATCAGGGTGTCGCGGTCGAACATCACCGACTGGAAGCGGGCGTAGGGGCACATGTAGATGCACACCTGTTCACGCAGCCAGCCGGCATTGAGGTAGGTAAAGACCAGGAAGAAGCCGACCCAGAAGTAGGACCAGCCGTGGGCCTCCAGGGTCGGCAGCTCGACCACCAGGTCACGGATGGGGGTGAAGTAGCCCACGAAGGTGATGCCGGTGGCCAGGGCAATGATCAGCCAGATGGCGTGCTTGGCTCCCTTGCGCCACAGCTTGTCGGCGTTCATGGGCTGCTTGTCGAGCTTGATGCGACGGTTGCGCGAACCCTCCAGGCGGTGCTCGACCCAGATGAACAGGAAGGTCCAGACGCTCTGGGGGCAGGTGTAGCCACACCAGACGCGGCCGGCAAACACGGTAATGAAGAACAGTCCGAAGGCGCAGATGATCAGCAGCCAGGAGAGCAGCATGAACTCCTGGGGGTAGAAGGTGGCCGAGAAGATATGGAACTCGCGACCGGGCAGATTGAACCAGATGGCGGGGCGGTCGCCCCAGGGCACCCAGGGCAGCAGGAAGAAGGCCAGCATCAGCAACCAGTTGGAGGCGCGGCGCAGGCGCTGGAAGACGCCCTTTATCTCACGCACATAGATATGGCGCCGACTGGCATACATCTCCTGGGTGACCGCTTCCGTGGGCGTATGGTGCTGCACGGATGGCGGTGTGACATCGCGAGTAGGAATCTTGTCGCTCATGGCTGGCTCACGGCAGGAGGGAGGACCCGGGTCGCTTCGGGGCGGGATGGGACTATTGTATCGATGCGCCGCATAAACGAGAAAGGGTGCGACCTGAGGTCGCACCCTTTCAGCCTTGCCGGGATCGGCTGTCTCAGTCCTGGTCGCGCAGGCTGTAGACGTAGGCGGCCACCAGGTGGACACGCTCTTCGCCGATATAGGCGGCCTGGGCCGGCATATGGCCGTTGCGGCCGTTACGCAGGGTCTGGCGCACGGCGTCGGCCACACTCTGGCCGGGCTGCTGATAGAGCCAGATGTCGTTGGTCAGGTTGGGCGAGCCGAGTGCCTGGTTGCCGGTGCCGTCGGGCATGTGGCAGGCGGCACATACCGAGGCGAAGGTCGCCGCACCGCTCTCGGCGCGCTCGGCATCATGCTCGTTGCCGGAGAGCGCGAGGACATGCTGGGTAACGTTCTCGATGTTCTCCTCGCCCAGCTGCTGCCAGGAGGGCATCAGGCCGTTGCGGCCGTTGTTGAGGGTCGCCAGGATATTCTCCGGCTCGCCGCCATACAGCCAGTCGTCGTCGGTCAGGTTGGGGAAACCGTAGCCGCCCTGAGCGCCTGAACCGTGACACACCGCACAGTTGTTGAGGAAGATGCGTTCGGCGACCTGCATGGCCTCCGCGTCCTGGGCCAGCTCGGGAATCGGCACCTCCTCGTACTGGGCGAAGATCGGTGTGAAGCGCTCCTCGGCTCGCGCCACTTCCTGCTCCCATTGACCCTCCTGGCTCCAGCCCAGCAGGCCGGCAAAGTTGCCCAGGCCCGGGTAGAGTACCAGGTAGCCCAGCGCGAAGATCACGGTGCCGACGTAGAGCTGGAACCACCAGCGCGGTAGCGGGTTGTCGTACTCCTCGATGCCGTCGGCAGCATGGCCGGTGGTATCGACATTGCCCTCGGCATCGGGGGTCTTGTCGGTCTTGCGGTTGGCATAGAGAAGCCAGAAGGCAAGACCGATGGAGCCCAGCGTGATGACGATGATCCAGGCGCTCCAGAACCCGGAAAGGGAGTCACCCCAGAGATTATTCATGTGTTCCTGTCTCCCTTGCTCTTGCAAGAATCGCTCTTGCGGGAATCGACCCCGTTCGGCGAGGCGCTCGTGTCATGGTTCGGTGTCTCGTCATCGTCGCTGAAGGGCAGATTGGCCGCTTCATCGAAGTCCGGCTTGCGCCGCTTCGAGTAGGCCCACACCGTGATGCCGATGAAGGTCACGATCAGGATGCCGGTAACGATGCCGCTTACGGTGCCGCTGTCCATGATCAGTTATCCTTGAGAACGGTGCCTAGCTGCTGCAGATAGGCGATCAGAGCGGTGATCTCCTGCTCGCCACGTACCTCGCTGGTGGCGTTTTCGATCTGCTCGTCGGTATAGGGCACGCCGAGGGCACGCAGGGCGCGCATCTTCTTGGGCGTGGCCTCGCCGTCGACGGTGTTCTCGAACAGCCATGGGTAGGCGGGCATCACCGACTCGGGCACCACGTCACGCGGGTTGTACATGTGCGCGCGGTGCCAGTCGTCGCTGTAGCGGCCGCCTACGCGGGCGAGGTCGGGCCCGGTACGCTTGGAGCCCCACAGGAAGTTGTGGTCGTAGACCGTTTCACCGGCCACGGTGTAGGGGCCATAGCGCTCGGTTTCTGCGCGGAAGGGGCGCACCATCTGCGAGTGGCAGCCGACGCAACCCTCGCGGCGATAGATGTCGCGTCCTTCGAGCTCCAGGGCCGACAGTGGCTTGAGCCCCTCTACCGGCTGCGTGGTCTGCTTCTGGAAGAACAGTGGCACCACCTCGGCCAGGCCGCCGAAGCTGATTACCACCAGAATCAGCACGGCGAGCAGGCCGACGTTCTTTTCGACGATCTCGTGTCTCATTGGAAGTCTCGTTCCCTGTAGGCTCAGGCGGTCTGCGGAAGCGGCTGATGGGCCTCTTCGCCGCGCTTGATGGTCCGGCTGACGTTATAGGCCATGATCAGCATGCCGGTGACCCAGCACAGGCCGCCGATCAGGCGCACGATGTAACCGGGGCCACTGGCCTCGACGGCCTCGACGAAGGTGTACATCAGGGTGCCGTCCGGGTTGATCGCACGCCACATCAGGCCCTGCAGGATGCCGTTGACCCACATGGAGGCGATGTAGAGCACGGTGCCGATGGTCGCCAGCCAGAAGTGCACGGCGATCAGGTTGACCGAGTACATCTCGGTGCGGCCGAACAGGCGCGGAATCAGGTGATACATGGAGCCGATGGTGATCATCGCCACCCAGCCCAGGGCGCCAGCATGGACGTGGCCGATGGTCCAGTCGGTATAGTGGGAGAGGGCGTTGACGGTCTTCACCGCCATCATCGGACCCTCGAAGGTGGACATGCCGTAGAACGAGAGGGCGACCACCAGGAAGCGCAGGGTGGGGTCGGTACGCAGCTTATGCCAGGCGCCGGAGAGCGTCATCATGCCGTTGATCATGCCGCCCCAGGAGGGTGCGAGCAGGATGATCGACAGCACCATGCCCAGCGACTGGGTCCAGTTGGGCAGGGCGGTATAGTGAAGATGGTGCGGGCCGGCCCACATGTAGACCATGATCAGCGCCCAGAAGTGGACGATGGAGAGGCGATAGGAGTAGACCGGACGCTCGGCCTGTTTGGGCACGAAGTAGTACATCATGCCCAGGAAGCCGGCGGTCAGGAAGAAGCCTACCGCGTTGTGGCCGTACCACCACTGCACCATGGCGTCGATGGCGCCGGCGTAGATGGAGGTGGAGTACCAGGCGGTGACAGGGATCGCCGCGTTGTTGACGATATGGAGCACGGCGATGGTGAGGATAAACGCAGCATAGAACCAGTTGGCCACATAGATGTGCGACACCTTGCGGCGCTTGATGGTCATCAGGAAGACGATCGCATAGGCGATCCAGACCACTGCCAGCAGGATGTTGATCGGCCACTCCAGCTCGGCGTACTCCTTGGTGGTGGTGTAGCCCAGCGGCAGGGTCACCACGGCGAGTAGGATCACCGCCTGGTAGCCCCAGAAGGTGAAGGCGGCGAGCCGGTCGGAGAACAGTCTCACCTGACAGGTCCGCTGTACCACGTAGTAGGAGGTGGCAATCAGTGCCGAGCCGCCAAAGGCGAAAATCACGGCGTTGGTATGCAGCGGGCGCAGGCGTCCGAAGCTGGTCCAGGGTAGATCGAGGTTCAGTTGCGGCCAGACCAGCTGGGCGGCGAGGGTGACACCGAGTGTCATGCCCACGATGCCCCAGACCACGGTCATGATCGCGAACTGCCGAACTACCTTGTAGTTGTAGGTCGGGTGTTCAAATGCTGTGCTCATGTCGGGTTCCCATCGAACGCGGTAGGAGATAAAGCTGCGTCAGTGTGTCACGGACGCGGCCTCCCTGAGGATGATGCAGGTCAATTCGCGGGGGATTCTACCCCAGCCGGGCAATATCCTGAACACGCCCAAGTGTGTATTTGGAGAACTTGTAAAGGAGATCTCGTGTCAGAGTTCATCCACCAGCAGGCCGGGGCGATGGCTTCGTCCGAGTGTCGCGAGCGTCTGCTGAGAGGCGAGTGCGGCCTGTGGCAGCTGCCGGAGGGGCCGCTGGAGGTGCGGGGTGAGGCGCGCATCGGTCGTCTGCTGATGGCCCATGGGGCCGGCGCGGGCCAGGATTCCACGTTCCTACAACGGCTGCGCGACGATCTCGCCGTGGCCGGTGTCCAGACCCTGGCCATCGAGTTCGGCTACCTTCAGCGAATGCGTCGCGAAGGGCGTCGTCGTCCGCCACCGGGGGTGAACACCCTGGTGGAGGAGATGGCGGTCTGGTGCGACCTTCTGTCACACCCCGAGCTGCCACCGCTGTGGTTGGGTGGCAAGTCCATGGGGGGGCGGGTAGCCAGCCTGCTCGCCGCCCGCGATGGCGCCCCGGGGCTGGTACTCTGCGGTTACCCCTTCCACCGGCCCGGCAGACCCGAGCGGCTGCGCCTCGATCACTGGCCGCAACTCGCCTGCCCTACCCTGGTGGTGCAGGGCAGTCGTGACCCCTTCGGCACCCGTGAGGAGGTGGCAGGCTATGTACTGCCCGAGGCGGCATGCCTGCACTGGCTGGAGGATGGCGACCACGACTGGAAGCCACGGCGCGCCAGCGGCACGACCCAGGTGAGGTTGATCGAGGCGGGCGCCGCCGCCATCGCCGGCTTTATGGGTGAGCATGGTGGAGTCGACGCCGTTCGATAAAAGGCGTTGACATTCGGGCCGGCACCTGTAGAATGCAGCGCCACGTACCGGGGGTGGTTAGCTCAGTTGGGAGAGCACCAGCCTTACAAGCTGGGGGTCACTGGTTCGAACCCAGTACCACCCACCACTGCCTAGGCAGTCCCGATTACGTAGGCAACACGCAGCGGACCGGTAGTTCAGTTGGTTAGAATGCCGGCCTGTCACGCCGGAGGTCGCGGGTTCGAGTCCCGTCCGGTCCGCCAACGTGTTTCCAGTCAGTCAGCCCTGTTGCGGACCGGTAGTTCAGTTGGTTAGAATGCCGGCCTGTCACGCCGGAGGTCGCGGGTTCGAGTCCCGTCCGGTCCGCCATCAAGGCTCGACAGTCTCAAGCAAGTGCAGTATCCAGTGCGATTTACGTGGGTGATTAGCTCAGTTGGTTAGAGCACCAGCCTCACATGCTGGGGGTCACTGGTTCGAATCCGGTATCACCCACCACGCGGACCGGTAGTTCAGTTGGTTAGAATGCCGGCCTGTCACGCCGGAGGTCGCGGGTTCGAGTCCCGTCCGGTCCGCCATTATCGCCACGAATTCAGAAGCCCCGAGCCCAGTGCTCGGGGCTTCGTCGTTTTAGCCCACCATAGCTTCACTTCAGAACTTCACTTCGGCAACTTCGCTTCAGCCGCCATCTGCAGTTCCCCTGTCCGCGCCTTCCTCTCGAGTCTCAACTGTCATACAGTTGTTTGAATTCGCCCGCTGCGCTCGGGCCCCGCTTGTCGCGGGTGCTCCCGATGCAGTGTCACGCCAACAACAAGGCGTTATGCCAATAATAAGGTGTATGTCAACAACAGAGGAGTGCCGCCGTGGCCGCTTATCCCCACCTCTTTCGGTCCCTGCGGCTGGGTCACCTGACCTTGCCGAACCGGGTACTGATGGGTTCCATGCACACCAATCTGGAAGAGAGGCCAAACGGCTTCGAGCGCCTGGCGACCTTCTATGCCGAGCGCGCCCGAGAGGGTGTCGGACTGATCGTGACCGGAGGCATCGCCCCGAATCCCGAGGGCGCCGTCTTTCAGGGGGCGGCGACCCTTGAGCATGAGGCGCAGCTGGACGATCACCGTCGGGTGATAGAGGCGGTGCACGGCGAGGGGGGGCGGATCTGCATGCAGATCCTGCATGCCGGACGCTATGCCTATACGCCGGAGCTGGTGGCGCCTTCGGCGATCCAGGCGCCCATCAACCCCTTTGCCCCCCGAGCGCTGGGCAGCGATGAGGTGGAGCGCCAGATCGACGACTATGTCCGCTGTGCCACCCTCGCCAGACAGGCGGGGTACGATGGCGTGGAGGTGATGGGCTCGGAGGGCTACCTGATCAACCAGTTTATCTGCCGGCGAACCAATCATCGCGACGATGAGTGGGGGGGCGCCTTCGAGAACCGGATTCGCTTCCCGCTTGAGATCATGCGGCGCATTCGCGCGGCGGTGGGGGCGGATTTCGCGGTCATCTTCCGGCTCTCCATGATCGACCTGGTCGAGGAGGGCAGCACCCATGACGAGGTGGTGGCCCTGGCCAGGGCGCTCGAGACCGCCGGTGCCGACGCCCTCAACACCGGCATCGGCTGGCATGAGGCCAGGGTGCCGACCATCGTCACCAGCGTGCCCCGGGCGGCGTTCACCGAGGTGACCCGACGGCTGAGGGGCGCGGTCTCCCTGCCCTTGATCACCACCAACCGCATCAATATGCCCGAGGTCGCCGAACGGGTGCTGGCCGAAGACCATGCCGACATGGTCAGCATGGCGCGACCCTTTCTCGCCGATCCGGCCTGGGTCAGCAAGGCGGCGGCGGGGCGCAGCGACGAGATCAATACCTGCATTGCCTGCAACCAGGCCTGCCTGGATCATACCTTCGAGGGCAAGCCGACCTCCTGCCTGGTCAATCCGCGGGCCGGCCATGAGACCGAGCTGGTCATCGAGCCGGCGACCACGCCGCGGCGCATCGGCGTGGTCGGCGGCGGGCCGGCGGGTCTGGCAGCGGCGCTGACCGCGGCCCAGCGAGGCCACCGGGTGACGCTCTTCGAGCGAAGCCCCGAGCTGGGCGGTCAGTTTCACTATGCCCGCCAGATTCCCGGCAAGGAGGAGTTCGACGAGACCCTGCGCTACTTTCGGGTGATGCTGGACAAGCACGGCGTGCAGCTGCGGCTCAACTGTGAGGCGGATGTGGCAGCGCTGCGCGACTTCGATGCGGTGGTGATGGCCAGCGGTGTGCGCCCGCGCCGCCTTGAGCTGCCGGGCAGCGAGCACCCCAGTGTGATGAGTTATCCCGAGGCGATCCTGCACCCCGAGCGGGTCGGGCCGCGAGTCGCGATCATCGGCGCGGGGGGGATCGGCTTCGACGTGGCGGAGCTGTTGACCCATGTTGGACAGCCCTCCCTGGATCGTGACGCCTGGTGCAGGGAGTGGGGCGTGGATCTCTCCGTCTCGTCGCCGGGCGGACTCAGGGCCCCGGAGCGTCCCGAGGTGCCGCGCCAGGTCTTCCTGCTCCAGCGCAAGCGCTCCAAGCCGGGCAAGGGGCTCGGCAAGACCACCGGCTGGGTGCATCGGGCATCGCTGCGACAGCGAGGCGTGGAGAGCCTGGCTGGCTGCGAGTATCTGCACATCGATGATGCCGGACTGCATATCCGGCATGAGGACCAGTCGCGCCTGCTGGCGGTCGATACGGTGGTGGTCTGCGCCGGCCAGGAGCCGGTGCGTGATCTCTATGCGCCGCTGCGCGATGCCGGGGTGGTGGTGCATCTGGTCGGTGGCGCCTTCGAGCCCGGCGAGCTCGATGCCAAGCGCGCCATCGACCAGGGCACGCGGGTGGCCGCCGAACTCTGAGAGCCGCCTGGCTGCCCCTTCTCGGGCCTGTCGTCACCGGGGCGACAGGCCCGCTGCGTTGAATGACATGACGCCACGCCATCGAACCCTCCGCACCCCCTAGCGTTCATAAGAGTAAGCGGAACGTTGACTCACTATCCGTTGTGTCGAAACCCGCCTGTCTACGCTGTGAGTGACCCAGTTCTCGAGCGCCAAAGAGTCGGCGCCGAGCCATCGGGCTTAAGGAGGCATCGATGAGCATCTTTGACCATGTGCAGAATCGTTTCGCCCGCGTCCAGCAGGAAGAGATGAACCTGCAGGAGTATCTGGAGCTATGCCGCGATGATCCGCTGGCCTATGCCTCGTCCGCCGAGCGCATGCTCCAGGCGATCGGCGAGCCGGAGGTCATCGACACGGCGAAGGATCCGCGGTTGTCACGCATCTTCTCCAACAAGGTGATTCGCCGCTATCCGGCCTTCGCCGAGTTCTACGGCATGGAGGAGGCCATCGAGCAGATCGTCGCCTACTTTCGTCATGCCGCCCAGGGGCTGGAGGAGCGCAAGCAGATCCTCTATCTGCTGGGCCCGGTGGGCGGGGGCAAGTCATCGCTGGCCGAGCGGCTCAAGCTGCTGATGGAGAAGGTGCCCTTCTAT
Source organism: Halomonas sp. LES1 (assembly GCF_031846005.1). Taxonomy (NCBI): domain Bacteria; kingdom Pseudomonadati; phylum Pseudomonadota; class Gammaproteobacteria; order Oceanospirillales; family Halomonadaceae; genus Halomonas; species Halomonas sp. LES1. Next base: position 136,772 of record NZ_JAVRGC010000003.1, on the reverse strand, counting down.
GCCATCAAGGGTTCGCCGGTCTACGAGTCGCCGCTGGGGCTGTTCTCGCCGGAGGAGGATGGCGAGCTGCTGGAGAAGGAGTATGGCGTTCCCCGTCGCTATCTGAAGAGCGTGATGTCGCCCTGGGCGGCCAAGCGGCTCAGGGAGTATGGCGGTGATATCAGCCAGTTCAGGGTGGTGCGGCTCTACCCGTCGCGGCTCAACCAGATCGCCATCTCCAAGACCGAGCCCGGTGACGAGAACAACCAGGACATCTCCTCGCTGGTGGGCAAGGTGGATATCCGCCAGCTCGAGCTTTACTCCCAGGATGACCCGGATGCCTACAGCTTCTCCGGGGGGCTGTGTCGAGCCAACCAGGGGCTGATGGAGTTCGTCGAGATGTTCAAGGCGCCGATCAAGGTGCTGCATCCGCTACTGACCGCCACCCAGGAGAGCAACTACAACCCGACCGAAGGCATGGGGGCGATCCCCTTCGAGGGGGTGGTGCTGGCCCACTCCAACGAGAGCGAGTGGCAGACCTTCCGCAATAACCGCAACAACGAGGCCTTCCTGGATCGGGTCTATATCGTCAAGGTCCCTTACTGCCTGCGGGTCTCCGAGGAGATCAGCATCTACAGGAAACTGCTGGAGCACTCGTCACTGGCCGAGGCGCCCTGTGCGCCGGACACCCTGCGCATGCTGGCGCAGTTCTCGGTGCTGTCACGGCTCAAGGAGCCGGAGAACTCCAGCATCTACTCCAAGATGCGGGTCTACGATGGCGAGAACCTCAAGGACACCGACCCCAAGGCCAAGTCGATCCAGGAGTATCGCGACAGCGCCGGCGTCGACGAGGGGATGGATGGACTCTCGACCCGTTTCGCCTTCAAGATCCTCTCCAAGGTGTTCAACTTCGATACCCTGGAGGTGGCGGCCAACCCGGTGCACCTGCTCTACGTGCTGGAGCAGCGCCTGGAGCAGGAGCAGCTGCCGAGCGAGACCTTCCAGCGCTACCTGCGCTTCATCAAGGAGTTCCTGGCACCTCGCTACGTGGACTTCATCGGCAAGGAGATCCAGACCGCCTACCTCGAGTCCTACTCCGAGTATGGTCAGAACATCTTCGACCGCTATGTGACCTATGCCGACTTCTGGATCCAGGATCAGGAGTACCGCGACCCCGAGACCGGTGAGTTCCTCGATCGCCAGGCCCTCAACGAGGAGCTGGAGAAGATCGAGAAGCCGGCGGGGATCTCCAATCCCAAGGACTTCCGTCACGAGGTGGTCAACTTCGTGCTGCGGGCGCGTGCCCAGAACAATGGCATGAACCCCAGCTGGCAGTCCTACGAGAAGCTGCGCGGGGTGATCGAGCACAAGATGTTCGCCAATACCGAAGAGCTGCTGCCGGTGATCTCCTTCAACGCCAAGGCCTCCAGCGCCGACCAGAAGAAGCATGAGGACTTCGTGGCGCGCATGGTGGAGCGTGGCTATACCGAAAAGCAGGTGCGCCTGCTGTCAGAGTGGTATCTGCGGGTGCGCAAGTCCCAGTAGCCCGACGCCGCGTCGTGGGGCGGGTCCCCGCGGCGCGCAGGAGAGTTGCCATGAGCTACTTCATCGACCGGCGGGCGAATGCCAAGCACAAGAGTGCGGTCAATCGGCAGCGCTTCCTCGACCGTTATCGCACGCATATCAAGCGCTCGGTGGAGGAGGCGGTCAATCGGCGTTCGATCACCGACATGGAGCGCGGCGAGAAGGTCTCGATTCCCGCGCGTGATATCTCGGAGCCGGTATTCCAGCACGGCTCCGGTGGCAAGCGGCGCATCATCGCCCCCGGCAACAAGGAGTTTGTGGAGGGGGATCGCCTGCAACGCCCGGGAGGCGGCGGTGGCGGTGATGGAGCCGGTGAGGGCGGTGCCTCGAACCAGGGCGAGGGCGTGGACGAGTTCGCCTTTACCCTCTCCCGGGATGAGTTCCTCGACTTCGTCTTCGACGGCCTGGAGCTGCCCCACCTGGAGCGCAAGGCGCTGGTGGACCTCGACGAGGTGCGCCCGGTGCGCGCGGGAGTCTCCAAGGAGGGGGTGCCCGCACGGATCAATATCGTGCGCTCCATGCGCGAGGCCCACGCCCGGCGCATCGCCATGCGCGCACCGATTCGTCGTGCCCTGCGTGAAGCCCGTGAGGCGCTGGAGATCGAGGAGCGAAAGGATCCGGTGATGCGCAATCCGGTGCGCATCGCCGAGCTGAAGGCTGAGGTGGAGCGCCTCGAGAAACGCCTCGAGGCGGTACCCTTCATCGACACCTATGACCTTCGCTACAACCACCTGGTCAACCAGCCCCAGCCCTCCAGCAAGGCCGTCATGTTCTGCGTCATGGATGTCTCCGGCTCCATGACCCAGTCCCACAAGGATATTGCCAAGCGCTTCTTCCTGTTGCTCTATCTGTTTCTCGAGCGCAACTACGAGAAGGTCGAGCTGGTCTTCGTACGCCACCACACCGCCGCCAGGGAGGTCGACGAGGAGGAGTTCTTCTACTCGCGGGAGACCGGCGGCACCATCGTTTCCAGTGCATTGACGCTGGTGGACGAGGTCATCGCCGAGCGTTACCCGCCGGGGCAGTGGAACCTCTACGTGGCCCAGGCCTCGGATGGGGATAACTGGGACGATGACTCGGTGGCCTGCCGTGACCTGCTGGTCAAGAAGCTGATGCCGCGCCTGCAGTACTTCACCTATGTGGAGATCACCCCCCACGCGCACCAGGCGCTGTGGGAGGAGTACGAGAGCGTGGCGGCCGAATTCCCGGCGCGTTTCGCCATGCGCCAGATCGTCGAGGCCGGAGATATCTACCCGGTGTTCCGCGAGCTGTTCAAGCGCCGCGTCGCCGGCGGCTGAGGAGGCAAGATGACCCGACGCAAGCCCATCGCCACGGGGTCCGACTGGAACTTCGAGATACTCGCCGAATTCGAGCGGGAGATCGCACGGCTGGCGGACGAGTATCGTCTCGACACCTATCCCAACCAGATCGAGGTCATCACCTCCGAGCAGATGATGGATGCCTACGCCAGCGTGGGCATGCCGGTGGGCTATCACCACTGGTCCTTCGGCAAGCAGTTCCTGGCCGTGGAGCAGGCCTACCGCCGTGGTCAGATGGGCCTTGCCTACGAGCTGGTGATCAATTCCGATCCCTGCATCGCCTATCTGATGGAGGAGAACACTCTGATGATGCAGGTGTTGGTGATGGCCCACGCCTGCTATGGCCACAACTCCTTCTTCAAGGGCAACTACCTGTTTCGTACCTGGACCGACGCCGCCTCGATCATCGACTACCTGGTGTTCGCCCGCAAGTATGTCGCCGAGTGCGAGGAGCGCCACGGCGTGGCGGCGGTGGAGCAGCTGCTGGATGCCTGCCACGCCCTGCAGAACTACGGGGTCGATCGCTACAAGCGGCCCTCGCCGATCTCCGCCGAGGAGGAGGTGCGTCGTCAGAAGGAGCGCGAGGAGCTTCTGCAGGCCCAGGTCAACACCCTGTGGCGCACCATCCCCGGGCGCGCCGAGGAGGATCGCCTGCCGGGGATGATGGATGACCAGGAGGACCCGCTCGGTCTGCATGCCGGCGGTCGCTACCCATCCGAGCCTCAGGAGAATCTGCTCTACTTCATCGAGAAGAACGCGCCGCTGCTGGCGCCGTGGCAGCGGGAGGTGGTGCGTATCGTGCGCAAGCTGGCGCAGTACTTCTATCCCCAGCGCCAGACCCAGGTGATGAACGAGGGCTGGGCCACCTTCTGGCACTACACCCTGATGAACCGACTCTTTGACGAAGGCGCGGTGGATGAGGGGCTGATGCTCGAGTTTCTGCAGTCGCATACGGCGGTGGTTCAGCAGCCCCCCTTCGATGCCCCCTGGTACAACGGCATCAATCCCTATGCCCTGGGCTTTGCCATGTTCAGCGATCTTCGGCGCCTCTGCGAGGCACCCACCGAGGAGGACCGTCGCTGGTTCCCCGATATCGCCGGCAGCGACTGGCGGGAAACCCTGGAGTTCGCCATGCAGAACTTCAAGGACGAATCCTTTATCCAGCAGTTCCTGTCGCCCAAGGTGATTCGCGACCTCAAGCTGTTCATGGTGATCGACGACGATCAGGAGGAGATGCTAGAGGTGGCGGCGATCCACGACGAGCGTGGCTATCAGCGCATCCGCGACGCGCTGGCGGCCCACTATGCACTGGCGGTACGCGAGCCCAATATCCAGGTCTACTCCGCGGATATTCGTGGCGACCGCTCGTTGACCCTGCATCATGTCCAGGATGATCGCCGGCCGCTGGCGCGCAGCGTCTACCCGGTGATCCGTCATCTGCATCAGCTGTGGGGCTTCCCGGTGCGCCTCGAGTCGGTTCAGGACGAGCGAGTGGTGCGGCGTTATCAATGGCCACTGGCGGATGAGGAGGGCGGCAACGGGGAGGGCTGATGGCCGGTCATGGTGCTGGCATGTGGCACGCTGATGGGCGGCAGGTAGCCCGGCATAGGCAAGCTATATGCAGCTTATATATAACAGGACCCGCGCCGTGGCGCGGGTCCTCGTTCTATTGCCAGGTGACGGCGTTTGCCGCCCCGGACATCAGCTCTGGGCGGTCCAGGACTGGCACCAGCCCGCCGGCTCGACGCTGTTCTGGGGGAACAGCTGACAGCCCTGGCTGTCGGCCTGGAAGAACATGCAGTTACTGCACTTTTCGCCTTCCTCATAGGCCGGATGGTCGGCAGCCTCGCTGGCGTCCTTGACGTAGTTGAGCGCCTGTGCCTGCTCGCTGGAGGGGTCCAGCGGCGGCAGGTCCTGGGCAAAGGCGCGGCTGGAGAGGATGCCGGCTCCCAGGGGGAGGGCGGCCATGCCCATCAGGCTATGGCGCATGAAGTCACGACGGCTGTGGTTAGCCATGGAATCTCCTTATATCACGTTGCCAGACACGGACGGGCCTGAGCCCGCTATTCTCGGGTGGTGTTCCACCTCTAGTCGTCCGACAGTCGACTGTCGGCAGGGTTCGCTTCGTTATCATAGTCAAGGCGCCCCCGGTATGCGAACGGTGCGCTGCGACGACTTGTCGCGTCGCCAGGAGCGCCAATCAGAGGGTGATGCTTCACGCTCTCCGGCGCTGGTATACTCGATCCGAGAACCCGGGCAGTCTCGACGGCTGCCCGCCGCCCATCTCCGCCCGTGGGGCGACATCCGGAGAGAGCCCGATGCAGAATGCCGTGATCCTGATCAACACCGAGAAGGGGCAGGTCAAGTCGGTGGCCGAGCGCCTGGCCGACGTCGAGGGGGTCAGTGAGGTCTACTCCACCTGTGGCCGCTATGATCTGGTGGCCATCGCGCGCACGCGTGACTTCGAGAGCCTGGCCGAGCTGGTGACCGGGCGCCTCAATGCCGTGGAGGGGATCCGTGAGACGGAGACGCTCAACGCCATGCAGGTACACTCCCGTCACGACCTGGAGACCATGTTCTCGCTGGGCTGGTAGTCACCGGGGGTCAGTGGTGGATCTGGCGACAAGCCCCGGAACGCCGGACCGACGAGGGTGCGCTATGAACCCCTCCCAGGGCGTTACCGACGCCTTCCCTGGCGTAGGATCCCCTCTTTGGCTTATCCCCAGCGCCCCTTGGTTCGGTAATTGCGATAGCCCTGCGTCACTCACTTCATCAACGGGGAAGCCTTTCACGGATGAGTCGTTTCGGTCTGTTGCGCCGTGGCCGCCCGCTGCGGCGTTTTGCCGTCAGTCTGCTGTTTGTAGTCGTGGGGGGCGGTCTGTGGCACCTCCAGGAGCGTGAGTTACGCGACTCGCTGGTGTGGATGGGGGTGCCCGAGTGGCAGGAGCCGTCACTCACCGGCTTTCATCGCGTGCTGCGCAACGATGGCTTCCTGGTCGGCTGGTCCGACCTGCGAGTCAACCCGCTGTGGGTCAGCTATCGGCTTCAGGCGGTCGAGAGCCCCGAGTCGGGGCCGCGTCCGGCATTTCGCCGAGACTGGCGTACCCTGTGGCCGATCGGCACCGACCACTACGCCGGCAGCGGCTTCGATCGTGGGCACCTGGCACCCAACTACGCGATTGCCGCGGTGCATGGTCGCGATGCCCAGCACGACACCTTCTACATGAGCAACATGACGCCCCAGCGGCCCGATCTCAACCGCCGGCTCTGGCAGCGACTGGAAGAGGTGGTGATGGATCATTTCGTGCCGCGATTCGGTGCGGTACAGGTCATTACCGGGCCGATCTTCCCCGAACGCTTCCTCGACAACGTGCTCAATCGAGTCGGCTTCGTGGAGATCCCCGCGGCCTTCTACAAGATTGTCGTGGTACCCGGCGAAAGGCCCCGGGCCCTGGCCTTCGTGATGCCCCAGGGAGTGCGCGGCGACGAGTCATTGAGCGACTATCTGGTAAGCATTGACGCCATCGAGGCGCGTACCGGGCTCGACTTCTTTCCCAGGCTTCCCGAGTCGTCAGCGGAAGTGCTGGAGGGGCGGGTCGATGCCCGTGGCTGGGGGCTGGAGGAGGTGGCAAACCGCCCCGGGCGCTTCGAATAGCGTGTTATATAGATACAAAAAAACCGCGATCCAGTGTCGCGGTTTCTCGATGATCCTGCCTGCTCTAACCTGCATGATGCGAAGTGAATGGTGCCCAGGAGAGGACTTGAACCTCCACATCCGTAAGGATACTAGCACCTGAAGCTAGCGCGTCTACCAATTCCGCCACCTGGGCGCATCATGCATCTCGTCGTGTTCGGGCTTCCCGAAGGATGGTGCCCAGGAGAGGACTTGAACCTCCACGTCCGTAAGGACACTAGCACCTGAAGCTAGCGCGTCTACCAATTCCGCCACCTGGGCGAACACGAGCGAGTCGAACTGTATAAAGAGCAATGGTGCCCAGAAGAGGACTTGAACCTCCACGTCCGTAAGGACACTAGCACCTGAAGCTAGCGCGTCTACCAATTCCGCCATCTGGGCAAGCGACGCGTATGTTACCCGAATTGTGCCGGTTTGCAAGAGGAACGAGGGGGCCTGTGGCAATTTTTTCCCACACAGCCCGATTCTTCAAGGTTGGGTGACCGCGCCTGCGGCGCTATACTGCGGCCATGATCAATGAACCCCCAAGCAATACCCCGTTCCCGCGGCGCCCGAGCGCCAGCTTACTCATGTCGTCCCCGACCCTGCCAAGAATGCACCGCGCATGACTCACTGGACGCTCAGCGACGATCCGCATGCGGAACGTGAAGCCCACAAGTATGACAAGCCAGCCCCCAGCCGCGAGTATCTGCTCGCCCGCCTGGAGGAGGCCGGCAAGCCGCTTACCCACGAGAAGATGAGCCAGCTGCTCGGCCTCGAGGATGAGGAGCTGCAGGAGGCGGTACGCCGCCGGCTGGCGGCCATGGAGCGCGATGGCCAGGTGCTGCGCAACCGGGCGCGAGCCTACGCGCTGATCGACAAGCTCGACCTGATCAAGGGCAAGGTGCTGGGTCACCGCGACGGCTTCGGCTTCGTGCTGCGTGACGACGGCAAGAAACCCGACCTGATGCTGCCGCCGCGGCAGATGCGCCGAGTCTTCCACGGCGATCAGGTGCTGGTGCGCATCAGCGGCCGCGATCGGCGCGGTCGCGACGAGGCCACCATCGCCGAGGTGCTGGCCCGCAATACCCAGTCCATCGTCGGTGTCTACCGCGAGAACACCCCCGAGTTCGGCGTGTTGATCCCCGAGAATCCGCGTATCACCCAGGAGGTGATCATCCCGCACAGCGCCTGCGGCGGGGCGAAGGATGGTCAGGTGGTGTCGGCGCATATCGTCAAGCAGCCCGAGACGCGGGTGCAGCCGGTCGGTGAGGTGGTCGAGGTGCTGGGTGAGCGCATGGATCCCGGCATGGAGATCGATATCGCCATTCGCAGCTACGAGATTCCCGCCGAATTTCCGCCGGAGGTCCACGACCAGATCGCCAGCATGTCCGCCGAGGTTGCCGAGGAGGACAAGCAGAGCCGTATCGATCTGCGTGACGTGCCGCTGGTGACCATCGATGACGAGACCGCCAAGGACTTCGATGACGCCGTCTGCGCCTGGAAGACCAAGTCCGGCAGCTGGAAGCTGCTGGTGGCCATCGCCGACGTCTCCCACTATGTGCGCCCAGGCAGTGCCCTGGACCAGGAGGCGATCCGCCGCGGCAACTCGGTCTACTTCCCGGGGCAGGTCGTGCCGATGCTGCCGGAGCTGCTCTCCAACGGTCTCTGTTCGCTCAACCCCGCGGTCGACCGCCTCGCCCTGGTCTGCGAGATGAATATCTCCCAGAGTGGCGCCATCAGTCGTTACCGATTCTACGAGGCGGTGTTCCAGTCCCATGCGCGCCTGACCTACAACAAGGTGGCGGCGATCCTCGATGATGAGGGGCAGGAGGGTGAGGCCCTGCGCGAGGAGTATCGCGAGCTGGTGCCGTCGCTGAAGAACCTGCATGCCCTCTACCGGCTGCTGCGCGAGGCGCGGGTGGAGCGAGGGGCCATCGACTTCGAGACCACAGAGACGGCCATCGTCTTCAATGACGAGCGCAAGATCGAGAAGATCGTGCCGCGCTCGCGCAACGATGCCCACAAGATCATCGAGGAGTGCATGCTGGCGGCCAACGTGGCCACGGCGCGCTTCCTCGACAAGCATGATCTGCCGGCCCTCTATCGTATCCACGAGCAGCCCTCGCCGGAGCGTCTCGACAAGCTGCGCCTGTTTCTCAGCGAGCTTGGCCTGACCCTGGGCGGCGGCGATGACCCGAGCCCGCAGGACTACCGAGACCTGGCCGAGGCCATCAAGGGTCGCCCCGACGCCGATGTCATCCAGACGGTGATGCTGCGCTCCATGAGCCGGGCGATCTACTCACCCCAGAACGATGGGCACTTCGGCCTGGCCTATCCGGCCTATGCTCACTTCACCTCGCCGATCCGTCGCTACCCGGACCTGATCGTGCACCGTGCCATTCGCTCGGTGATCCGCGGGCCGCGCCAGACCAACACCGTGCTGCGGGCCGAGGGGGCCCCGGTGGAACCGCCCAGCAAGTGGGCGCCCTATACCTTCGAGCAGATGCTCGAGCTCGGCGAGCACTGCTCGATGACCGAGCGTCGTGCCGATGACGCCACACGCGACGTCGAGGACTGGCTCAAGTGCGAGTTCATGTCCGACAAGCTCGGCGAGATCTTCGATGGCACCATCGCGTCGGTGACCCAGTTCGGCATCTTCGTGCGGCTCGATGAGGTCTATGTCGAGGGGCTGGTGCATGTCACCTCGCTGCCTTCGGACTACTACCGCTACGAGCCTGAGAAGCACCGTCTCAAGGGCGAGCGCAGTGGCATGAGCTACCGTCTCGGCGACGGTGTCACCGTGCAGGTGGCTCGCGTCGACCTGGATGATCGCAAGATCGATTTCGCCCTGGCCGATGAGCAGCCGCGTCCCAAGCGGGCGCCGCGCCGTCGCCGTGCGGTAGACGATGCCCCCGCCAAGGGTCGCGCCAGCGCCGGCGGCAAGCCACCGAAGGCCGAGGCCTCGCCTGGCGAGACCACCGGCAAGGGTGGCGAATCCGCCAGAAGCGACAGGTCCGACAAGGGCGATGGCCGCAAGCGCAGCGGCAACCGTCGGCGCCGTTCGCGGCGCTGAATCCCGTGGCGGACCTTCGGGTCCGCCGTGTGACCCGCAATGAAGCGAGAGACATGAAGCAGAAGCGATCCCAGCGGCCCGCCGCTGGCAAGCCGGCGACGCCCGGTGGCCTGGAGGCGGTATTCGGCGTGCATGCCGTGCGTGCGCTGATCGAGCGTGGTGAAATACCCCGCGAGCTATGGGTGCAGCAGGGCGGCGCGGAGGCGCGCCTCGCCGAGCTGGTAGAGACCGCTCGGCGTGGCGGTGCCCGCATCCAGTCACGTCCGCGTGACGAGCTGGACCGCCTGGCCCAGGGGGCCGCCCATCAGGGCGTCGTGGCCTTCACCACGCCGCTGGCGTTCGAGGCCGAGAATGCGCTGTGGTTCCGCCTGGAGGCGTGGCCCCATGCGACGCCCCCGCTGCTGCTGGTGCTCGATGGCATCACCGATGTGCACAACTTCGGCGCCTGCCTGCGCAGCGCCGATGCCGCCGGGGTGCATGGGGTGATCGTGCCCAAGGACAAGGCCGCACCGCTCAATGCCACGGTGCGCAAGGTAGCCTGTGGAGCCGCCGAGAGCGTGCCGGTCTACCAGGTCACCAATCTCGCCCGCGCCCTGGCCAGGCTCAAGTCGCTGGGCGTCTGGGTGACCGGTACCGCCGGTGAGGCGGAGTCGCTGGTATTCGAGGTCGACCTGACCGGGGCCACGGCACTGGTCATGGGAGCCGAGGGCAAGGGCATGCGCCGCCTGACGCGCGAGGCCTGCGACCAGCTGGTCAAGCTGCCCATGGCCGGCACGGTATCCAGTCTCAATGTCTCGGTTGCCACCGGAATCAGTCTCTTCGAGGTGGTTCGCCAGCGCCGCCAGGCTGCGCCTGGAGCTTGAAGAGCGGCGCTTCGCGCCTGGAAGCTTGATGCCGGAAGAAACCCCTTGACGCTATCTCTGGAGGCGACATGCTGCGTTCCAGCTTCCAGCTTCCAGCTTCCAGCTTCCAGCTTCCAGCTTCCAGCTTCCAGCTTCCAGCTTCCAGCTTCCAGCTTCCAGCTTCCAGCTTCCAGCTTCCAGCTTGCGCGCAAGGCGCGTACTCTTTAGAATGCCTGCGCCCGTTCGTCCATCGAGCGGGCATTCGTGTTTTTCTATCACCTCCTTGCTTCCCCGGAGCCAAGACCTCCCGAGGAAGCTGCCAAACCGCAAGGAGATCCCATGCGTCATTATGAAATCGTGTTCATGGTCCATCCGGACCAGAGCGAGCAGGTTCCGGCCATGGTCGAGCGCTACACCGGCCTCGTTACCGAGAACGGCGGCACCGTGCATCGCCTGGAGGATTGGGGCCGTCGTCACCTGGCCTACCCGATCAACAAGATCCACAAGGCTCACTACGTGCTGATGAACGTCGAGTGCAGCGGCGAGACCCTCGACGAGATCGAGAACATCTTCCGCTTCAACGACGCCATCATCCGTAGCCTGGTGGTGCGCTGCAACGAAGCCATCACCGAGGCCTCGCCGATGATGAAGCCGGTGGAAGAGAAGCGCGCTCGCCGCGACGAAAAGCCTCGCGACGAGAAGCCTCGCGCCGAGTCCGCCTGATACCCCCATCGCACGTCTGAAGGAGTCTTTACATGGCACGCTTTTTCCGTCGCCGCAAGTTCTGCCGTTTCACCGCCGAGGGCGTGAAGCAGATCGACTACAAGGATCTGGACACCCTCAAGGCCTACATCACCGAGACCGGCAAGATCGTTCCCAGCCGCATCACCGGTACCAAGGCCCGCTACCAGCGTCAGCTGGCGACCGCCGTCAAGCGCTCGCGCTACCTGGCACTGCTGCCCTACTCCGATAGCCACCAGTAAGCCAGCGGCAAGATGCTGACGATCGCCCGCTGGGTGATGCGCGGCACGCCCCACGCCATCGGCGGGGCCGTCGTGGCCACCCTGATTCCCTGGCTGTTCTGGCTGGGGGCCGCCATCGCGGCCCTGGTCACCCTGCGTCGAGGCCTCTCCCCGGCGCTACCGGTGATCGTGGCTGCCGCCGTGCCTTCGGGCTGGTGGTGGGTGCAGGGGGATGTCATCCCCCTGGCCAGCGTGCTGCTGGTGACCCTGATGGCGGTGGTGCTGCGCTCTCGCCTGCGCTGGAGCGAGGCGCTGATCGCCGGTGCCCTGGCTGGCGCGGTGATGATCCAGCTGGGGATCTTCCTGCCGCCCGGTGGCACCGGGGAGCTGCTCGACCAGCTGCGTCAGGCCTCTCCCGAGGTGGGACGCCTGCTCAACGAGCTGGGCAGTCAGGGGCTCGATACCGAGCAGCTGGCGGGATTGCTGATCGGTGGCGTCACCGGGCTTATCGTGCTGATCGCCGCCGTGGGCTGCCTGGCCCTGGCGCGTAGCTGGCAGGCGGGGCTCTACAACCCCGGTGGATTCCGCGAGGAGTTCCACGCCCTGCGCCTGAGGCCCGCCGAACTGGCTATGTTGGTGGCGCTCGGCGTGATCGGTGCCGTGCTGGGGCTGCCCGGCCTGGGTATGCTGCTGTGGGTACCGCTGCTGATCGCCGGCATCGCCCTGGTGCATGGATTTATCGGATTTAAAGGGATGAACGGGCTGTGGCTGGTCGTCTTCTACCTGCTGCTGATCACTACATGGCCCATGATTCTGATCGTGCTGCTGCTGGCCGCTATCGACGTCTTCGCGGACATTCGCGGGCGCCTGGCCAGCCGTAACTGACAAGAGGTTTACGAGATGGAAGTCATTCTGCTCGACAACATTGGCAAGCTGGGCGGCCTGGGTGACCAGGTGACCGTCAAGCCCGGCTACGGCCGCAACTACCTGGTGCCCTACGGTCTCGCCGTGCCGGCCACCAAGGACAACATCGAGGCCTTCGAGGCCCAGCGTGCCGAGCTCGAGGCCCAGGCCGCCGAGCGCAAGGCCGAGGCCGAAGAGCGCGCCGCTCAGCTCAACGAGATCGAACTCTCCCTGGTCGCCAAGTCCGGCGATGAAGGCAAGCTGTTCGGCTCCATCGGCCCCCGCGACCTGGCCGACGCCATCGCGTCTGCCGGCATCGATGTGGCCAAGAGCGAAGTGCGCATGCCGGAAGGTCCGATCCGTGCCGTCGGCGAGTACGACATTCAGCTGCGCCTGCATGCCGAAGTCGAAGCCACCGTGCGCGTGGTGGTAGTGGCCGAGTAAGTTCAGACGGCCGCCACCGACGAGGGGCGCGAGGAGAGATCCTCGCGCCCCTCGTCGCGTTGGGGGGAAGAGTCATGGGGCGCGCCGCCTGTCTGGGGTAGAATGGCGTCCCCGCAATGCCCAGGGTGAAGACCGCCATGTCAGAGATGCTCGAGCACGATCAGGAAACCGCCGCCCTCAAGGTGCCGCCCCACTCGCTGGAGGCGGAGCAGTCGGTGCTGGGCGGGCTGATGCTCGATAACCAGGCCTGGGACAATGTCGCCGACCGTCTGGTGGCCGACGACTTCTACCGTTACGAACATCGACTGATCTTCAATGTCATGGCCGAGCTGGCCGAGTCGGCGCGGCCGCTGGACGTGGTGACGCTCTCCGAGGCGCTGGAGGGGCGCGACCAGCTCGATACCGTGGGCGGCCTGGCGACGCTGGCGGAGCTGGCCCGCAACACGCCATCGGCCAGCAATATCCGCGCCTATGCCGATATCGTTCGCGAGCGGGCCACCCTGCGCAAGTTGATCCGTGCCGCCAGCCAGATCGCCGATGGCGCCTTCAGCCCCCAGGGGAGACCGGCGAATGAGCTGGTCGACGAGGCCGAGCGCCTGGTCTTCCAGATCAGCGAGGAGCGGCCCAAGTCGGGTGGCCCCATCGGCATGAGCGAGCTGCTCGCCAAGGCGGTGGACCGCATCGACGAGCTGTTCAACATGCAGGGCGAGATGACCGGACTCTCCACCGGCTTCCGTGACCTCGACGAGATGACCTCGGGCCTGCAGCCCTCGGACCTGGTGATCATTGCCGGGCGCCCCTCCATGGGCAAGACGACCTTCGCCATGAACCTGGTGGAGCATGCGGTCATCTCCAGCGAGAAGCCGGTGATGGTGTTCTCCATGGAGATGCCCGCCGATGCCCTGATGCTGCGCATGCTCTCCTCGCTGGGGCGCATCGACCAAACTCGGGTGCGGACGGGCCAGCTGGAGGACGAGGACTGGCCGCGCCTGACCTCGGCGGTCAACCTGCTCAAGGACAAGCAGCTGTTCATCGATGATACCGCGGCGCTGTCACCCAACGAGATGCGTTCGCGTATTCGGCGTGTGGTCCGGGAGCATGGCAATGTCGGGCTGGTGATGATCGACTATCTGCAGTTGATGCAGATCCCCGGCTTCTCCGAGAACCGCACCGGCGAGATCTCCGAGATCTCCCGCTCGCTCAAGGGGCTGGCCAAGGAGTTCGGCTGCCCGGTGGTGGCCCTCTCCCAGCTCAACCGCTCCCTCGAGCAGCGACCCAACAAGCGCCCGGTGATGTCGGACCTTCGCGAGAGTGGCGCCATCGAGCAGGATGCCGACGTGATCGCCTTCGTCTACCGCGACGAGGTCTATAATCCTGACAACCCCGACAATCAGGGTCTCGCCGAGTTGATCATCGGCAAGCAGCGTAATGGTCCCATCGGCACGGTACATATGGCATTTATCGGCCGCTATACCCGCTTCGAGGACCTGGCGCCGGACAGCTATGGCGATGGCTTCGGCGAGTAGGCGTCGCCTCTCGACTTGAGCCGGAACGAGGGGCCCGTATAATGCCCACCCTTTCAGTTAGCATAGCCAGGAGGCAGCATGGCAGGCGGATTTCGGCGCGGTAATCGACAGCGTGCACCCAAGCTGGAGGCGCGCGGCGAGCTTCAGTCCGTGGAGCGCGAAGGCCCGTTCAAGGAGTGGCTGGGCATGCCCGACCTCTACCGCTACCAGCTGGTAGTGGAGGGCGAGACCTACAGCTACCAGACCGAGGATGCCGAGCTTCCGGTGGTCGTCGGTGATAGAGTGGTATTTCGCTACAAGGAGACCAAGGCCGGAAAGTGGGTCGACCGAAACTCCCTGGGCAAGGCGATTGATCCCTCAGATTATCAATAGCTTGCGGAACTCGCCAGGGATGCCGGTGTCATATCTTTGACATGCGGTCGTCACCCCGGTGTCATCCGTGGGTGTCAGGCTGCCAGGAACTTCAACGATAAAATACCTGGAGGGATCCATGGAATTTCACGAGTTAAAGGCCTTCGCGGCCCATCACGACAACTACGAGATTCGCGTCATCGGCCATGCCGGCAGCCGCTTCTACCAAGTGGAGCTGGAGGATATCGAGGGGCAGCGTCATATGCTGACCCGTAAGGGCAAGCCGGTGCTCTTCCGCTCGCTGGAAGATGTCTACGTGGAGCTCAAGCGTGCCGGTATCCACCGCGCCCACCTGGTGCAGCAGGTGCCCCACGATGAGGTGATCGGTCGCGAGACTCACTATCAGGAGCCGCTGACCTCACGCATGCCGCTGGTGTTCTGAGCCGCCCTCGCAAGCAGGGCCACGCGTCACTCCTTCTCCCGCCGTTCCAGCCAGCGCCCCAGATGCAGGCGGCGGCGGGCAAACCAGTAGTACCCCGCATCCATCAGCCCGCCGATCCCTGGCAGGGTGCTTATCCAGACCCGCCGTCGATAGCCCAGCACCGCGTAGAGGGCACGGCTGGCGTCCATTCCCACGAACCAGCGACCGTTAGCGTCGCGCAGGTGCAGTCGGCCCATCATCGCGGCAACACTGCGGCCGAGCGGGGCGGCATCGAAATTTGCGGCCTGGATATCCACCAGCCTGACGCGCTCGCGGCGCGGGTGACGCGCCAGCCAGGCGACCTCCCGCTGGCACAGCGGGCAGTGGCCATCATGGAAGAGGGTCACCGGGGCGCGGGCAGCGAGGGTGGCGTGTCGGGTCATCTCGGAGTCTCCTCGACGCCAGCATAGCCCGCCCGGTGTTCGCCCTGACCATGGTCGTGTGAATAGGCGGGCGCGGCATCGAGCTGCTCGAGGAAGGCGCCGGCCTGATCGCGCATGGCGTTGCGCTTCTCCTCGCTCATGCGCGACAGGTTGCCGTAGATCAGCTTCATGCGCGGATTGGTGCTCAGGGTCTCGGCGTGGCGCTCCAGAAAGTCCCAGTAGAGGCTGTTGAACGGGCAGGCGTCGGGACCCGTCGCCCGTTTGGGGTCGAAACGACAGTGCCGGCAGTGATCCGACATGCGATCGATATACTTGCCCGAGGCGCAGTAGGGCTTCGAGCCCATCAGCCCGCCATCGGCGTGCAGCACCATGCCCAGGGTGTTGGGCAGCTCCACCCACTCGCAGGCGTCGGCGTAGACCGCCAGATACCAGTCGCAGAGCGCCTCGGGTGCCACATCGCAGAGCAGGGCGAAGTTGCCCGTCACCATCAACCGCTGGATATGGTGGGCATAGGCGTTGTCGCGGGTCATCTCGATGGCGCGGCGCAGGCAGCGCATCTCGGTCTCGCCGTCCCAGAAGAAGCTCGGCAGGCCACGCCGGGCGCTCAAGGCGTTGCCGCGCTTGTAGTCGGGCATGCGGGTCCAGTAGAGCCCGCGGACATATTCGCGCCAGCCCAGCACCTGGCGGATGAAGCCCTCCACCGAGTTGAGTGGCGCTCGCCCCTCGTGGTATTCGCGCTCGGCGGCTTCGCACACCTCCCGGGGAGAGAGCAGCCCCAGGTTGAGCGCCGCCGAGAGTCGCGAATGGAACAGGAAGGGCTCACTGTCGCTGATGGCATCCTGGTAGCGACCGAAGGCGGGCAGCAGGTGCTCGATGAAATGGCGCAGGTCGACCAGCGCCTGGCGCCGCGTCACCGGCCAGTGGAAGCCCTCGAGGCTGCCGAAGTGGTCGCCGAAGTGTTCCGCCACCAGGGCGATCACCGCGCGAGTGGTGGCGTCATGGCGATGACGGGGCGGCGCGGGCACCGAGAGCCCAGCCGGCAGCGGCTCGCGGTTGTCGTGGTCGAGGTTCCAGCGGCCGCCGGCGGGCCCGTCGCCCTCCATCAGCAGGCCGCTGCGGCGCCGTTGCTCCCGGTAGAAGTACTCCATGCGCAGCGACTCGCGGCCGCCTGCCCAGGCCGCGAAGTCATCCGGGGTGGTATAGAAGCGGTCGTCCTCGAGGAGTCGCCAGGGCAGAGCGGCGCGCTCACGCTCGCGCATCGCCTGCCACAGCCGCCACTCCCCGGGGCGCACGACCCGGATCTCGTCGCAGGCGTGGAGTGCGGCCAGACGCTGTGCCTCCGTCATCAGCTCCTGGGTATTGTCGGGGTCATCCAGGGCGCTGTAGTGCACCCGGTAGCCGCGCTTGCGCAGTGCCGCGGCGAAGTGGCGCATGGCGGCGAGGATCAGCGCGATCTTCTGGGGGTGGTGTGGCACATAGCGCCCCTCGGCGGAGACCTCGCAGAGCGCCACCACCGCGTTGACGGGCAAGTCGCGGAGACTGGGAAGCGCCAGGCTGAGCTGGTCGCCGAGCACGAGCACCAGGGGACGGGACATGGCTTGATCTCAGGTTGTACAAATCAGGCTGATAGTACAACCTGATCGCCGCCGCCGCGAGGGGCCTGATACACTAGCCCCGTCTTCATCCACCGTGCGTATCGACCAAGGAGTCACCCCATGACCACCACGATCCAGGATTCGGCCAATCCCGGCATGGACCATCCCGGCTGCGGGCGCCTGGCCCATGCACCGGAGGATCATCCGCCGATTCCTCAGGCCCGGGTCGGGGTGGTGCTGGTCAACCTGGGCACTCCGGATGCCACCGACTACCGGTCCATGCGTCGCTACCTCAACGAATTCCTCTCCGACAAGCGAGTGGTGGACTACCCCAGCTGGAAGTGGCAGCCACTGCTGCAGCTGATCATCCTCTCGCGCCGCCCCTTCAAGTCCGGCGAGGCCTATCGCGGTATCTGGAACACCGAGAAAGATGAGAGCCCGCTGCTGACCATTACCCGGGAGCAGACCCGCAAGGTGGCCGAGGGGCTCGAGGCGCGCCATGGCGACCGGGTGATGGTCGACTTCGCCATGCGCTACGGCAACCCCTCCACCGACAGCGTACTCAGGCGTCTGCAGGCGGCGGGCTGCGAGCGGATTCTATTCTTTCCGCTCTATCCGCAGTACGCCTCGCCGACCACCGCCACCGCCAATGATCATGCCTTCCGCACCCTGATGAAGCTCAAGTGGCAACCGGCGATTCGCACCGTGCCGGCCTACTTCGAGCACCCGCAGTATATCGAAGCCCTGGCCAACAGCGTGCGCGAGGCCTATGACGCCGCCGAGACGGCACCCGAGGTGCTGGTGGCCTCCTATCATGGCGTGCCCAAGCGTTTCCTGATGGAGGGGGATCCCTACCACTGCCAGTGTCAGAAGACCACGCGGCTGCTGCGCGAGGCGCTAGGCTGGGAGGAAGGGGCCATCCAGACCGCCTTCCAGTCGCAGTTCGGTCCCGAAGAGTGGGTGGGGCCGGCCACCGTGGAGCATGTCGCCGAGCTGGCGCGCCAGGGCAGGAAGCATATTGCCGTGGTGTCGCCGGCCTTCTCCGCCGACTGTGTCGAGACCCTGGAGGAGATCGAGGAGGAGATTCGCGATGCCTTCCTCGAGGCCGGTGGCGAGACCTTCACCTATGTGCCCTGCCTCAACGAACGTGACGACCATATCGCGGCCCTGCTGTCGATCATCGACAACGAGCTGGGAGGCTGGGTCTAGGCCCGCCACCGGCGGGCCGGGGGGAGGCGTTAGTCGTAGCCGCGGTCCGGGTGGGGGACCGGCTTCTCGCCGACCTCCTCGCGGCGCAGCTCGGCCGGCCGGCCGGCGGTCTTGTCCACGTGCTTGAGCTTCTGATGAAGCCCGGTCTTGGCCAGCAGGTGGGCGCTGACCGGCGCGGTGATAAACAGGAAGATGGTGATCAGCACCTCCTGAATCTCCGGTTTCCCCTCGCTCGCCCAGAAGTAGATCATCGAGGCGCCCAGCATGCAGCCGATGCCCAGGGTGGTGGCCTTGGTGGGACCGTGCAGTCGCATGTAGAAGTCGCGCAGATGGGTCATGCCCAACGAGCCGATAAAGATGAAGGCGCCGCCGGCCACCAGCAGAAAGGAAGCGACTCCCTCGATAAGTAAGTGCAGCGTCATGATGTCTCCCTATTCGATGATGTCGCCGCGCAGCAGGTACTTGCACACCGCCACGGTACTGATGAAGCCAAGCATGGCGATCAGCAGCGCCGCCTCGAAGTAGGTCTTGGTATCCAGCCAGAGTCCCAGCAGCACGATCAGGGCGATGGAGTTGATATACATGGTGTCCAGCGCCAGCAGGCGGTCGGGCATGTCCGGGCCGATGGTCAGTCGGTAGACATTCAGCGCCATGGCTGCCACGACCAGGGCCAGGCTGGTCCAGAGTGCAACCTCAATCATTCGTAGATCTCCTTCAGCGGCCGCTCGTAGCGCTCGCGAATGGTCTCGATCAATGCATCATCGTCCTCCACGTCGAGGGCATGAATCAGCAGCGACTTGCCATCCAGGCGCAGATTGGCCGAGACCGTGCCCGGTGTCAGGCTGATGGTGTTGGCGAGCAGGGTGATGGTGAAGCGGTTCTCCAGCATCAACGGGTACTCGATGAAGTGAGGCCGCATTCGCCGCCACGGGTTGAGAATCAACCAGGCGACCTGAAGGTTGGCGGTCACGATATCGCCGAGTACACGCAGCGCGAAGCGCAGCAGCAGGGCCGGCTTCTTGATACTGGGCTGCGTGTCCCAGAAGCGGTGGGTTGCCAGGGGGATCGCCACCGCCAGGGCACCGCCCAGCAGGATATGGCCGAAGGCGACACTGCGTACCATCAGCAACCAGACGATCAGCAGCAGAATCGACAGCAGCGGTGTCGGCAGCCAGGAGCGAGGCTGGATCATGGAGCATCTCCCTCGTTGTTCAGCAGGGCGCCTGTCAGAGCCTCGGGGTGGGCCAGCTGCTCGGCGGTGGCGTCGGTGTAGTCGACCAGCGGGCCGGCCAGGGCCACCATCAGCGGGGCGGCACCGATCAGCCAGGCGACGCCGAACCACTGACGGCGGGGCAGGCGCTGGCCATCGGCCGAGCCGGTGCTGCGCCAGAACAGCGTGGAGCCCGCCCGCGACAGCGCAATGATGGCGGCGAGGCCACTGAGCAGCAGGATCGGCCATAGCCAGGCACGCTGAGCCCCCTCGGCGGTAGCCATCAGCAGGGTCTTGCCGATCGCGCCCGAGAGTGGCGGCATGCCAGCCACGGCGACGGCGCCAGCGAAGAACAGCACGGCGAGTCGTCCACTCTGGCGTAGCGGCTGACCCTTGACCAGGCGAGTGCCCGCCTTGCCGCGCTGGGTACCGATCATTTCGGCGAGCAGGAAGAGGCCGCCGGTGACCAGGGTGGTGTGGATCAGGTAGTAGAGCAGGGCGGAGACAGCCGCGGGAGTGCCGATGCCGATCCCCGCCAGCAGGGTACCCACCGAGACCAGCACCAGATAGGCCACCAGCAGGCGCAGGTCCCGGGCGGCCAGGGCGCCGATGGTGGCCACCGTCAGGGTGCCCAGCGAGAGCCACCATACCCAGCCCTGTTCAAGGTCGGCCAGGGGGCCGGCGGCCTCACCGAAGACCAGCGAGTAGACCCGCAGAATGGCGTAGATCCCCACCTTGGTCATGATGGCGAATAGTGCCGCAACCGGTGCGGGGGCCGCGGCATAGGCCTTGGGCAGCCAGAAGTAGAGCGGCAGGATGGCCGCCTTGAGGCCAAACACGACCAGCAGCATCAGGGCGCCCGCTACCACCAGTCCCTCATGCTCGGCAGGCAGTTCGCTCAGGCGAACGGCCATGTCGGCCATGTTGAGGGTGCCGGTGGCCCCGTAGAGGATGCCGACACTGATCAGGAACAGCGAGGACCCAGCCAGGTTGAGCACCACATAGTGCACCCCGGACATGATCCTCTCCTTGCCGCCACCGTGGAGCAGCAGCGCATAGGAGGCGAGCAGCAGGACCTCGAAGAACACGAACAGGTTGAACAGGTCGCCGGTCAGGAAGGCACCATTGATCCCCATCAACTGCCACTGGAAGAGACCGTGGAAGTTGCTGCCGCGCTCGTCGTCGCCGGCACAGGCGAACACCACGGCACCCAGTGCGAGGATGGAGGTGAGCAGCACCATCATGGCCGATAGACGGTCGAGTACCAGCACGATGCCGAACGGAGGCTGCCAGTCGCCCAGGGCGTAGTAGGTCACCTCGCCGCCGGCGGCTCGGGCCACCAGGGCGATGCTTATCAGCAGCAGGGCCAGGGTGGCGGCGACCCCGACCAGGCGCTTCAGCCGCACGCTGCCCTGGCGCTGGAAGAGCAGCAGGATGCCCACCACCAGTGGTACTACCACCGGCAGCACGATCAGATGAGTGCTCATCGGCGCCCCTCCCCGACTTCATGCTTGCGGCCATCCACATGGTCGTTGCCCGCCTCGCTGCGCGCGCGCATCGCCAGGATCACCACGAAGGCGGTCATGGCGAAGCCGATCACGATGGCGGTCAATACCAGCGCCTGGGGCAGCGGGTCGGCGTACTCCTTGACCCCGTTGATCAGTGCGGCGCCATCGGTGGTCAGGCCGCCCATGGAGAACAGAAACAGGTTCACCGCGTAGGAGAGCAGGGTCAGTCCCACCACGACGGGGAAGGTGCGTGAACGCAGGACCAGGTAGAGTCCGCAGGCGGTAAGTACGCCGGTGGTGATGGCGTAGAGGCTTTCCATCAGGGGGTCTCCTTGCGGGGGCGCTGGGATGATGCATCGTTCTCGGGCCTGGGCTCCTTGGCCGGGCGGTGGACCGTGGTCACCTTGCCCAGGTTGGCCAGAATCATCAGGGTGGCGCCGACCACGGCGAGATAGACCCCGAGGTCGAACAGCATCGCAGTGGCCAGCTCGAACTTGCCGATCAGCGGCAGGTGGAAGTAACCGAATGACGAGGTCAGGAAGGGGTAACCGAACAGCCAGCTGCCCAGGCCCGTGAGAGTGGCGATGCCGACCCCGGCCACGGCTACCGGCTGGTAGGGGAAGTCGAGGCGCTCCTGGCTCCACTCCACCCCGCGCGCCATATAGAGCAGAATCAGCGCCACGGCGGTGACCAGGCCGGCGATAAAGCCGCCCCCCGGTTCGTTGTGTCCGCGCAGGAAGATGAAGGCCGAGACGAGCAGTGCCAGCGGCAGCAGCGCCATGGAGATGGAGGTAAGAACCGCCGGGTAGCGGTCCGGCGACCAGAGGCGTCCCTCGCTGTCGCTGTGGGGCATGAACAGCCGCAGGCGATTGAGCAGCTTGAAGATCGCAAGCCCGGCCAGCGCCAGCACGGTGATTTCACCCAGGGTATCGAAGCCGCGGAAGTCCACCAGGATGACGTTGACCACGTTGTGGCCGCCACCGCCGGGTATGCTGTTCTCCAGAAAGAAGCCGGAGATGGGCGAGTTGCCACGCGTCAGCACCGCATAGTTGAGGCTGGCGACCACCAGCCCCAGGCTGCTGGCCAGCACCACATCGCGCAGGTTGCGGCGGTTGGAGGACTCCGTGGGCGTCTTCTGAGGGAGGAAGAAGAGCGCCAGCATCAGCAGAATCATGGTGACCACCTCGACCGACAGCTGGGTCAGGGCGAGGTCCGGTGCCGAGAAGCGGGCGAAGGTCAGCGCGACGACCAGCCCCACCACCGAGAGCATGATCAGCGAGATCAGGCGGAAGCGGTGGGTCACCGCGGTGGCGATCCCGCCGAATACCAGCAGGGCGGCGCCGAGCAGCACCACGCCGTCGATGGGCTGGTTACCCTGGGGGCCGGTCAGACCGCTGATGCGTGCCAGGCCCAGGCTGCCCATCAGCAGCGAGGCGAACAGCAGCCAGCTCATGTAGCGCTGCAGGGAGCCTCCCTCGAAGCGTCTCAGGCTGTGTTCGGACCAGCGACCGAGGCACTGCAGCGCGGCCTCGAACACCAGGCGCGCATCCACCGGGCCGAAGCCGCGGTGGAAGTGGCGCAGGTCGGCGTGACGCCAGTAGGCCGTGATCCCGGCCACCAGGGCCAGGGCACTCATCGCCAGCGGCAGGTTCAGGCCGTGCCAGATCGCCAGGTGGAAGTCGAGGGGGGCGCCCAGCACCGCCTCCACGGCCAGGCCCAGCAGCCCCTCGGCCAGTACCGGCGCCAGGCCGACGATCACGCATACTACCACCAGCAGTTCCACCGGCGCGCGCATCAGCCAGGGCGGCTCGTGGGGCGTATGGGGCGGGGCCTCCTTGGCGGGCTTGAAGAAGACCGCGTGTACCAGTCGCAGCGAATAGGCGACCGAGAGGATGCCGCCCAGGGCGGCGAGTACTGGCAGCACCCAGCTCAGTCCGGCCAGCACCGGCGTCTCCAGGGTCTCGGTGAAGAACATCTCCTTGGAGATAAAGCCGTTGAGCAGTGGCACCCCGGCCATGGCCGCCCCCGCCACGCTGGTCAGCAGGGCGGTGACCGGCATCGCCTTGCGCAGGCCGCCGAGGCGGCCGAGTTCGCGGGTGCCGGCCTCGTGATCGATGATCCCGGCGCTCATGAACAGCGCCGCCTTGAAGCTGGCGTGGTTGAGGATATGGAACAGCGCGGCCAGCACCGCCATGGGGCTGCCGATGCCCAGCAGGACCGTGATCAGCCCCAGATGGCTGACCGTGGAGAAGGCCAGGATGCCCTTGAGGTCGGTCTTGAGCAGCGCAAACCAGGCTCCGTAGAGCATGGTCGCCATGCCGATCAGGGAGACGACCACCGACCACAGTTCACTGCCGGCGATGGCGGGATGCAGCCGCGCCATCAGGAAGATGCCCGCCTTGACCATGGTGGCCGAGTGCAGGTAGGCCGAGACCGGCGTGGGCGCCGCCATGGCGTGAGGCAGCCAGAACTGGAAGGGGAGCTGGGCCGACTTGGTGAAGGCGCCCAGCAGTACCAGTACCAGCATGATCGGGTAGCGTGGGTCGGCGAGTACCGCCTCGCCACCGGCCAGCACATCGTCCATGGCGTAGCTGCCGACCATGTCGCCCAGCAGCAGCAGGCCGGCGAGCAGTGCCAGGCCGCCTGCGCCGGTCACGGTAAGTGCCATGCGTGCGCCCTTGCGGGCATCGCTGCGGTGCGACCAGAAGCCGATCAGCAGGAAGGAGGAGAGGCTGGTCAGTTCCCAGTAGAGCCAGAGCAGGATCAGGTTGTCGGCCATCACGATGCCGACCATCGAGGCCATGAACAGGATCAGATAGGCGTAGAAGTGCCCGAAGGGCTCCTCCGCCGCGAGGTAGAAGTGGGCATAGAGCAGGATCAGCAGGCCGATGCCCAGGATCAGCAGGTTGAAGAGCACCGACAGCCCATCCAGGCGGAAGGCCAGCTCGAGCCCCAGGCTGGGTATCCAGGCCACGGAGGCGCGCAGTGCCTCGCCGCTGGAGAGGGCCGGCAACTGTGCCAGCATCAGCAGCAGGGCCAGGGCCGGGAGGACGGCAGTGGCGAGGGAACAGGTACGCCGTCCGTGGCTGGCGGTGACCATCGGCACCAGCATGCCCACCAGCGGCAGCAGGGCTATCCACATCAATGTCATCGATCGCTCATCCTGCGAATTATGAAGTGAGGGGGAGGGGCGCAGGATGCCTGCTGGGACGGAGGATGCAAGCGACACCGGGTCGCATCCCGTCCCTGGCGCGCTGGCCCGTCCACGGCGTTATGCCGTTTATCCTAACGCAAAGCACTATGTTGCGCGCGAGCCTTGTGTTTCAACACCTTGTGGGAATAAGGTGATTCGGTCGACCAACGGGAGGGCACTGGATGCAACTCGCCGTGCTGGGAGGGTTCTGGGTGGCAGCCATGGCGCCGCTGCTCCATCGCTGGTTCGGTTCGCGAGCGGCAGGCGTGATGGCGCTGCTGCCGGCGGCCATTGCCGCCTGGCTGATGGCCCAGTGGCCCACCATCGCCGGCGGCGAGACGCTATGGCTGGAGTGGGCCTGGGCGCCGGGCCTCGATATTACCCTCACCTTCATGATCGATGGGCTGGCGTGGCTGTTCGCCATGCTGATCACGGTGATCGGTACCCTGGTGCTGATCTATTCCGGGGAGTACCTTCACGGTCACCGTGATCTGCCGCGTTTCCTGGTGGTGATCACCGCCTTCATGATGTCGATGCTCGGCCTGGTGCTGGCCGATAACCTGGTTGCCCTGTTCGTGTTCTGGGAGCTCACCAGCATCACCTCCTACCTGCTGATCGGCTTCAACCATACCGATCTCGCCGCACGCAAGTCGGCCCAGCAGGGGTTGTTCGTCACCGTGGGTGGCGGGCTGGCGCTGCTCGCCGGTTTCGTCATGCTGGCCCTGGCCGGCGACAGCTGGTCGCTGGCCGAGCTCAACGCTCGGGATGATCAGCTCAAGACGCATGCACTCTATCTGCCGCTGCTGGTCTGCGTGCTGCTGGGCGCCTTCACCAAGTCGGCCCAGTTTCCCTTCCATTTCTGGCTGCCCAACGCCATGGCGGCGCCCACGCCGGTCTCGGCCTACCTGCACTCGGCCACCATGGTCAAGGCGGGGGTCTACCTGCTGGCGCGGTTGCACCCGGCGCTGGGTGGCACCGAGTCCTGGGTGGTCACCCTGTCGCTGGTGGGGGCGCTGACCATGGCCAGCGGCGCCTTTCTGGCGGTCCAGCACACCAATGTCAAGAAGCTGCTGGCCTACTCCACGGTGATGGCGCTGGGTACCCTGACGATGCTGCTGGGTATCGGCACCGAGACGGCACTCACCGCCTTCGTGGTCTTTCTGCTCGCCCACTCTCTCTACAAGGGGGCGCTGTTCATGGTCGCCGGCATCCTCGACCACGAGACCGGCACCAAGGATGTCACCGCCATGGGCGGGCTGCGCCATGTGATGCCGCGTACCGCCCTGGTGACGGCGGTGGCGGCGCTGTCGCTGGCGGGCTTGCCGCCGCTGCTGGGCTTTCTCGGCAAGGAGCTGATGCTGGAGTCGGTGCTGGAGGCCGAGGCCTGGCGCGGAGTGATCCTGCCGCTGGCCTTCCTCGCGGCCTTCCTGACCCTGGCGGTGGCGGCGGTCGTCGCCATTCGTCCCTTCTTCGGCCCGCGACGGGAGACGCCAAGAGCACCCCACGAGGCCCCCTTCGGCATGCTCGCAGGTCCCGCCCTGCTCGCCACGCTGTCGCTGCTGTTCGGCTTGGTCCCGGGGCTGCTCGATCCGCTGGTGAGGGCCGTGATCGGGGGGATCGGGGCGGGGCAGGCCCAGGTACACCTGGCGCTCTGGCACGGCCTCAACCTGCCGCTTGTTCTGTCGCTGGCCAGTCTAATGCTCGGTGCGCTGGTGTTCCGCCGATGGGATCGCCTGCGCTCGAGGCTGGCGCGTCTCGAGCCGCTGATGGCCCGTGGCCCCGAGGCGGGCTATGAGGCACTGCTCAGGGGGCTTGTGCATGTGGCCGAGTGGCAGACCCGCTTCCTGCAGAGCGGCTATCTTCGCAACTATCTGGTGATGACCCTGCTGGTGCTGCTGGGGCTTGTGGGGCATGCGCTGCTGGTGCGGCATACGCCCAGCCTCGCCTTTGCGCCGGATGTCTACCTCCATGAGGCGGTGGTGGCGGGGCTGATGATCGCCGGGGCGGTGGCGGCCTGCGTGATGCGCTCGCGCCTGGCGGCAGTGGCCGCCGTGGGGGTGATGGGCTACTCCATCGCCCTGACCTTCGTGCTGTTCAGTGCGCCGGATCTGGCCATCACCCAGCTGCTGGTGGAGACCCTGACCGTCATCCTGCTGGTGCTGGTGCTGTTTCGTCTGCCACGCTTCTCCACTCTCTCCACCCCGGTCGAGCGGCTGCGTGACCTGGTCGTGGCGGGGCTTGTCGGTGGCATGATCACCCTGTTGATGCTGACCGTGCTCTCCGGCGAGCGCCTACCGCGCATCTCCGACTATATGGTGGCCAACAGCCAACCGCTGGGCCACGGTCACAATATCGTCAACGTCATTCTGGTGGACTTCCGCGCCCTGGACACCCTCGGGGAGATATTCGTGCTGGCGCTGGCGGCCATCGGTGTCTATGCCATGCTGCGCTTCCACGCCGAGGCGTACGAGGCCAGAAATGCCCGGCGGACACGGAGGGGAGACGATGGTTAGGTCGGGCACGCTGATCCTCAGGGTGGCAGCGCGGCTGCTGTTGCCGCTGCAGCTGATGTTCTCGCTGTTCCTGCTGCTGCGTGGCCACGATGAGCCCGGTGGGGGCTTTATCGCGGGGCTGGTGGCGGCAGGGGGCTTTGCGCTCTATCTGTTTGCCTGCGGGCAGGGCGCCCTGTACGCGATGCTCAGGGTCTCGCCCCGGGACCTGGTGGGGTTGGGGCTCCTTCTGGGGGTGGCCTCGACACTGCCCGCCTGGTGGAGCGGGCAGCCCCTCTTTACCGCCCAGTGGTGGACCCTCCCGATCATCGACTTCAAGGCCTCGACGCCGCTGATCTTCGATATCGGCGTCTACCTGGTGGTGCTCGGCTCGGTGCTGACCGCCATCACCGCCCTGATCCAGACCGACGAGAACGCCTGACGCGAGGAGCCCCCATGGAACCCTTGATGGCCATCACCATCGGAACCCTGTTCGCCGCCGCCCTCTACATGATGCTGCGTCGCTCCATCGTCAAGCTGGTGATCGGACTGATGCTGCTCTCCAATGCCGCCAACCTGCTGATCTTCGCCACCGCCGGCATGACGCGTGGCGCGCCGCCACTGGTGCCGGAGGGGCTCTCCGCCCCCGAAGGTGTGGTGGCCGACCCGCTGCCCCAGGCGCTGGTGCTGACCGCCATCGTCATCGCCTTCGGCGTGCTGTCGTTTGCCGTGGTGCTGGTGCGGCGCGCCTGGGAGGTCGTGCGTGCCGATGACATGGACCGGATGAAGGATACCGACAGGTGACCCCCGAGGTTGCGCTGCCGATCCTGATCCCGCTGATGGCGGGTGCCGTGTCGCTGGTCTTCTGGCGCTCGCGCCTGATGCAGCGGCTGATCGCCGTGGGGGGCACCGCCGGGCTGCTGGTCTCCGGCCTGTGGCTGCTCGCCTCGGTAAGCCATGAGGGGATCGTGGTGGTTCAGGTGGGTGGCTGGGCCGCGCCCTTCGGCATCAGCCTGGTGGCCGACCTGCTGGGGGCCATCATGGTGGTACTCACCGGCATCATCGGATTCGCCGTGGCGATCTACTCCCTGGCCACCGCCGGCCGGGGGCACGAGGCCCATGGCTACTTCCCGCTGATGCACCTGCTGCTGGCCGGGGTCGCCGGTGCCTTCCTCACCGGTGACATCTTCAATCTCTATGTCTGGTTCGAGGTGATGCTGGTGGCCTCCTTCGCGCTGCTGATCCTGGGAGGCGAGAAGGCGCAGATGGAGGGGGCGATCAAGTATGTGGCGCTCAACCTGCTCTCCTCGGTGATCTTCCTGGTCGCCGTGGGGCTGCTCTACGGCATGGTGGGGACCCTCAACATGGCCGATATCGCCAGGCGGCTGGTCATGGTCGAGGAGCAGGCCATGGTCGATGCCCTGGCGATGATGTTCATGGTGGCGTTCGGCATCAAGGCGGCGGCCTTCCCGCTGTTCTTCTGGCTACCGGCCTCCTACCACACCCCTCCGGTCGCGGTGTCGGCACTGTTTGCGGGGCTGCTGACCAAGGTCGGGGTCTATGCGCTGTTCCGCGTCTTTACCCTGATCTTTCATCACAGTCCGGGTTACACCCACGAGATCCTGCTATGGGGGGCGGGGCTGACCATGCTCTCCGGGGTGCTGGGGGCGGCGGCCCAGTTCGAGTTCCGGCGCATCCTGTCGTTTCATATCGTCAGCCAGATCGGCTACATGATCCTCGGCCTGGCGCTCTTCACGCCGCTGGCGGTTGTCGGCGGGGTCTTCTATATCATCCACCATATCATCGTGAAGACGAACCTGTTCCTGGTCAGCGGCATCGTCCATCGGCTGCGTGGTAGCTACCGGCTCGAGCGACTGGGTGGCTTCTACCGCAGCCATCCCTGGCTGGCGGTGCTGTTCCTGATTCCCGCCCTGTCGCTTGCCGGCATTCCGCCGCTGTCAGGGTTCTTCGCCAAGTTCATCGTGATCCGCGCCGGCATCGAGGCCGAGGCCTATGGGGTCACCGCCATCGCCCTGCTGGTGGGGCTGCTCACGCTCTACTCGATGATCAAGATCTGGGCCGAGGTGTTCTGGAAGTCGGTGCCGCCGGAGGGCGACGTCGACCCCTTCCCGGAGGTGCGCCAGCGGGAGCTGTGGCTGATGGCCGCCCCGGTGGCGGGGCTGGCGCTCTGTACCCTGCTGATCGGTCTCTACCCGGGGCCTCTTCATGCCCTGGCCGAAGCCTCAGCCGACCAGCTGTTGGATCCCCAGGGCTATATCCGCGCGGTGCTGGGCGAGCAGGGGGAGGTGATGCCATGATCGGTGCGGCCTGGAACCTGCTGCTGGGCGGCGCCTGGGTGGTGCTCACCGGCGACTTCAACGGCCGCAATCTGGCCGCCGGTCTGGCCTTCGGCTATCTGGTGCTGGCGCTGATCCAGCCCCAGGTGCCGGCGCTTTCCGGCTATGCCCAGCGCCTGCCGCGGCTGGTGCGTTTCATCGCCTTCTTCATCAAGGAGCTGGCCATGGCCAACCTCAAGGTGGCCTACGATATCGTCACCCCGCCCTGGTACATGAAGCCCGGTGTGATCGCCATGCCGCTTCAGGCACGCAGCGAGTTCGAGATCGCCTTCGTCGCCAACCTGATCTCGTTGACGCCGGGCACCCTGAGCCTGGATGTCTCCGATGACCGCCGGGTGCTCTATATCCATGCCATGTTTCTGGACGACGAGGAGGCGCTGCGTGCCAATCTGGCAGAGCTTGAGCGCCGTGCGCTGACGCTGTTTCGCTGACAGCCATTAGCCATTAGCCATTAGCCATTAGCCATTAGCCATTAGCCATTAGCCATGCCGAGCCGAGCCGTGAAGGAGATTGCCGATGTCGCCCATCATCCTGTTGAGCCTGGCGCTGATGTCGCTGGCGCTGTGTCTCGCCTTCGTGCGTCTGTTTCGGGGGCCGAGCCTGCCCGACCGGGTGGTGGCGCTGGAGCTCTTCTCGTCGATCCTGGTCGGCATGATCGGGGTGGTGGCCATCGCCACCGATGTGGCCAGCCTGCTCGATGTCGCCATCGTCATGGCGCTGATGGCCTTTATGGCCGCCATCGGCTTCGCGAGATTCCTGGAACGAGGAGGGCCGCGGGATGACTGATATCGTCGGCGAAGGACTGGTACTGGTCGGGGCACTGTTCATGCTGCTGGCGGCACTGGGCGTGGTGCGCCTGCCCGACCTGCTGACCCGCATGCATGCCACCACCAAGGCGGCTACTCTGGGAGTTTCTCTGGTCATGCTGGCGGTGGCGCTGCACTTTGCCCAGGTGGCGGTGGTGGCACGGGCCTTCGCCGTGATTCTGTTTATCATGATGACGGCCCCCGTCGCCGCCCATGTGATCGGGCGGGCCGGCTACTTCGTGGGCACCAAGTTATGGGAGGGCACGCTCAAGGACGAGCTCAAGCCCAACTATGACCCCTTGACCCACGAATTGAGGAGTGGCCTGGAGACCGAGCGCAATGCCCGGTGCGACAGCGGGGAGAGCGATGACCGCTGATGGCGAAAAGCGTGCCGGGCCGCTACCCGAGGCTGTTCGTCGGTGGGGCTCTCAACGGCTCCCTTGCGGCTTGGCACTGGCTGAGACATGCAAACTGCGCGATGATTCTCGCCTTCTGCCCACGCCAAGGAGAGCTTCATGCGACGGATAACAGTGACCGGCTGCCTGGCCCTTGCCCTGCTGGCCGGTTGCCAGAGTGGCCCGGTCCACGAGGCGCGAGCCGCCAATGATGCCGCCGAATCATCCACCGGTGAGACCCGCGAGGTGTCCACTCCCCGGGGTGAGGCGTCGGCGGACGCCGAGAGCTTCGAGGCCTGGCTGGCTCGCTTCCGTCGCGAGGCACGCGCCGAGGGCATCTCCGAGGCAACCCTGGAACGGGCCCTCGCCTCACTGCGCTATCGCCCCCGGGTAATCGAGCTCGACCGTTCCCAGCCGGAGTTCGTACGCCCCATCTGGCAATACCTGGATACCGCGGTCTCCGCTCAGCGAGTCACCACCGGGCGGGCCCGCCTGGCCGAGCACCGCGACACGGCACGCCGCATGGAGCAGCGTTACGGGGTGCCGGCCGAGGTGATCGTGGCGATCTGGGGCATCGAGAGCAACTATGGCGGGAACTTCGGTGACTTCTCGACCCTGGAGGCGCTGGCAACCCTGGCCTATGACGGGCGCCGCCGAGACTTTGCGCGTGGCGAGCTGCTCGCCGCCCTGCGCATCATCGACGCCGGGGATATCGCCCCCGGGCGCATGCTGGGCTCCTGGGCCGGGGCCATGGGGCATACCCAGTTCATTCCCTCGAGCTTCGAGGCCTACGCCCGGGACGGAGACGGCGAGGGGCGTCGCGATATCTGGGGCAGCATCCCCGACGTCATGGCCTCTACCGCCAACTACCTGGAGCGTGCCGGCTGGCGTGAAGGGGAGCCCTGGGGAGTCGAGGTGATCCTGCCGGAGGGGTTCGACTATGCCCAGGCCGAGCCGGCCAATCGACGCTCCTCCGCGGCCTGGTCCGCCCAGGGCGTGCGCCCCGTGGGGGGTGGCGCCTTGCCGGCCTTCGAGGAGGCCGCGGTGATCGTGCCCGCGGGGGCGAGGGGCCCCGCCTTCCTGGTGGGCCCCAACTTCCGTGTCATCCTGCGCTACAACAACGCCACCAGTTATGCGTTGGCCGTCGGCAATCTCGCCGACGAGATCGCGGGGCGTGACGGGGTCATCGGCGGTTGGCCACGCGACGAGCAGCCGCTGGCGCGCGCCGAGATCCGCGAGATGCAGGAGGCCCTCAATGCGCGCGGGTTCGCCGTGGGGGCGCCCGATGGCATTCTGGGGCCCAATACCCGGCGTGGCCTGCGTGAGTACCAGGCGTCCATCGGTGAGATACCGGATGGCTTCGCGACCCGGCGGCTGCTGGAGCGCCTGGTCCGCTGACTCGGCCATGAACCCTACCCACCAGAGGAGAAAGAGGATGCGCATCAAACCAATGCTGACGGCTGCCCTGGGGGCGGCCTTGCTGGCCTCTTCGGTTCAGGCCGACGACAAGGTCTTCGGTTGGGTCGAGAAGGCCACCGTCGAGCCGTGGGGAGTGGAGGTAAAGGCCAAGCTCGACAGCGGCGCCCTGACCTCATCACTGGATGCTCGCGAGATCGAGAGCTTCGAGAAGGACGGCGAGACGTGGGTGCGCTTTCGTCTCAAGCTGGAGGATGAGGAGAGTGGCGAGCTGTTCAGCGAGCGCATGGAGCTGCCCCTCTATCGAGACCTCAAGGTGCGCGGCGCCGGGGGGCGTGACGAGCGACCGGTGGTGCTGATGAAGGTCTGTCTGGGCGATACGGTCTACGAGGAGCAGTTCGGCCTGCGCGATCGCGGGGAAATGCACTATCCGCTGCTGCTGGGGCGGCGCACCATCAGCCACCTGGGCCTGCTCGACGTGCGCGATACCTTCCTTACCGAGCCGCGCTGCGACGATGACTCTCGGGTCGTGGAGCATGACCCGGCAGAGGACGACGACTAACTAGAAGAGCCGTGCCAGCAGGGCCGTTACCGCGGTCTCCACACGCAGGATGCGCTGACCCAGATGGATGCCCTCGCAGCCCGTCTCGAGCAGCCTCTCCACCTCCCAGGGGATGAAGCCGCCCTCCGGGCCCACCAGCAGCAGGGTGGGAGCCTCGACCCCCCGCGGGCAGGCGCTGGGCATGCCGGGGTGGGCCAGCAGGCCGCGCCGGCCCTCCAGCAGGGCTGGCAGTCTATCCTCCACGAAGGGGCGAAAGCCCCGCTCCAGGGAGACCTCGGGCAGCAGGGTGTCCCGGGCCTGCTCCAGGCCAAGCACCAGGTGATGGTGAATCTTCTCCGGGGTGAGTTCGGGTGACATCCAGTAGCTCTTCTCCACGCGGCGGGTATGCAGCAGGGTGATCTGCTTGACCCCGAGCGCGGTGACATGCTCCAGGGTGCGCGCCAGCATGCGGGGGCGCGGCAGTGCCAGCACCAGATGGACCGGCAGCGGGGGGGGGGGCGTCTGGTCGAGAGGCGACAGGGCAAAGGTCGCCTCCTGCTCGCCGAGGGTGAGCAGTTCGCCCTGGCCGATATGACCACCGGCCACGCCCAGGGTGAGGCGATCCCCCGGGGTGGCGCGATGCACCTCACGCAGGTGTCGCAGCCGTCGCGGGTCACGCACCCGAGCCAGGCGGTCGTTCTCGATATCGTCGTGGGTCAGCAGGATCAGGTTCATGGGGCCTCGCGTTGGCGGCTTTGTCTTGCATGGTGGGTGTCGCGGTGCACAATGGTCCTGCAGGGGCAGCCGCCCCACCCATGCCGAATGAGGAGTAGCGCCGTGCGCGTGATTCGCAAGTATGCCAACCGCAGGCTCTATGATACCGAACAGAGCCGCTATGTGACCCTCGAGGATCTGCGAGGGCTGATCCTCGATGAAGTGCCGTTCCGCGTCGAGGATGCCAAGAGCGGTGAGGACCTGACCCGCACCATCCTGCTCTCGATCATCATCGAGCAGGAGCAGGCCGATGGCGATGCCCAGGTGTTCTCCAATGACCTGCTGGCCCAGTTCATTCGCGTCTACGACATGGCCCAGCCGCTGCCGCTGTCACGCTACCTGGAGCAGGGGACCAAGCTGATGCTGGAGCAGCAGCAGCGCATGCAGGATCAGTGGCAGCAGGCCATGCGCCACTCCCCCATGGATCTGATGCGCGACATGGCCGAGGAGAACATGCGCTTCTGGCAGAAGACCATCGGCCAGGCCACGGGCAATGGCAACAAGGGTGGCAAGGGTGACGATGGCGAGCCGTAGGCGCGTATCGTCACGCAGGCGCCCCGACTTTCTGACATAATGCCGCCTCGATTTCCAATGCCGCACAGTCGGCCAGCAGCATGAAGGTGGATAGGATGAAGGTGCTGATCATCGGCGGCGGTGGCCGCGAACACGCCCTGGCCTGGAAGGTCGCTCAGTCACCCAAGGTGGCAATGACCTATGTGGCACCGGGCAATGCCGGCAGCGCCAGGGAGCCCGGGCTGACCAACGTGGCCATCGCGGCGGATGACCTGGAGGGGCTGCTGCTCTTCGCCCGGGATACCGGCATCGACCTGACCATCGTCGGCCCCGAGGCGCCGCTGGTGGCCGGCGTGGTGGACCGCTTCCGCGAGGCGGGCCTGGCGATCTTCGGCCCCACCGCCGGTGCCGCCCAGCTCGAGGGCTCCAAGGCCTTCACCAAGGACTTCCTGGCGCGCCACGCGATTCCCACCGCCGAGTACCGCACCTTCACCGCGGTGGCGCCGGCGCTGGACTATCTGCGTGAACAGGGCGCCCCCATCGTGATCAAGGCCGACGGGCTGGCCGCGGGCAAGGGCGTTATCGTCGCCATGAGCCTCGAGGAGGCCGAGGCGGCGGTGCGTGACATGCTCGAGGACAATGCCTTCGGTGATGCCGGCGCCCGCGTGGTGATCGAGGAGTTCCTCGACGGCGAAGAGGCCAGCTTTATCGTCATGGTCGATGGCGAGACCGTACTGCCCATGGCCACCAGCCAGGACCACAAGCGGGTCGGCGAAGGCGACAGCGGGCCCAACACCGGCGGCATGGGGGCCTATTCGCCGGCCCCGGTGGTCACCGCCGAGGTGCACGAGCGCATCATGGAGCGGGTGGTGCTGCCGACGGTGCATGGCATGGCCGAAGAGGGTCACTCCTACACCGGCTTCCTCTACGCCGGCCTGATGATCGATGCCGCGGGCAACCCCAAGGTGATCGAGTACAACTGCCGCTTCGGCGACCCCGAGACCCAGCCGATCATGCTGCGCCTGCGCTCCGACCTCGCCGAGCTCTGCCTGGCGGGCGCGCGGGGCGAGCTCTCCGGCATGGCCTGCGAGTGGGACGAGCGCGCCTCGGTAGGCGTGGTGCTCGCCGCCGGCGGCTATCCGGGCAGCTATCGCAAGGGGGATGTCATCGAGGGGCTAGAGGATGCCGAGGCCGCCGGCTGCAAGGTGTTTCATGCCGGCACCGCCGAGCGGGATGGCCACCTGGTGACCTCCGGTGGGCGTGTGCTCTGTGTCACCGCCCTGGGTGAGGGCGTGGCGGCCGCCGCCGAGAATGCCTATCGGGGGGTCGATGCCATCCGCTGGGAGGGGGCCTTCTGTCGCCGTGATATCGCCCATCGGGCCATTGCCCGGGAGCGTGGCGAGCGCTGAGTCGTCGATCGTTTCATAACAAGATCAACAGTAGGAGGCGAGCATGGAGCGCGTCAGGCTTGAGTTTCCCGAGGCCGCCATCATCCATCGTCAGCCGCTGACGGTGCGAGTGACCGACATGAACTATGGCCGCCACCTGGGGCATGATGCCCTGGTGTCGCTGCTCCACGAGGCACGCATCCAGGCGCTGGCCGCACGAGGGTTGACCGAGTGGGATCTGGGCGGCTACCCGAGTGTGGTGGCCGACCTCGCCGTGCAGTACCAGTCCGAGGCGCGCTGGCCCGATGCCCTGGTGGTGGAGACGGCGATCCCCACCCCGCGCGGCAAGGCGCTCACCGTCTTTCAGCGGGTGTGTCATGCCGAGGGGGGGAGGCCGGTGGCCACGGCGCGCCTCAACCTGCTGCTGGTGGACCCCGAGACCGGCCGCCCGGTGACGGTGCCCGAGGCGGTGAAGGCGGCTTTCGCCGGGACAGGAGGGTCCTGATGTCCCGTGAATACCCGATCATTGCCGTGACCGGCTCCTCGGGGGCCGGCACCACCACCGTCAGGCGCACCTTCGAGCGCATGTTCGGCCGGGAGGATGTGCATGCCGCCTTCGTCGATGGCGACGCCTTCCACCGCTATACCCGTGAAGAGCTGGCGCGGACCTTCCGCGAGGCGCCCGACAAGGGGGAGCTTTCCCACTTCGCGGTGGAGGCCAATCTGCTCGAGGAGCTCGAGACGCTGTTCCAGGAGTATGGCGACAGCGGGAGCGGTACCTATCGTCAGTACATCCACGCCGAAGACAAGCAGATGATCGAGGCGGGGTACCAGATCGGCACCTTCACCGAGTGGCAACCCCTGCCCTATGGTACCGATCTGCTGTTCTACGAGGGGCTGCATGGCGGCCTGGTCACGCCCGAGCACGATATCGCTCGCCACGTCGACCTGTTGGTGGGCGTGGCGCCGACCATGAACCTGGAGTGGATCCAGAAGATCGATCGCGACACCAAGCTGCGCGGCTACTCACAGGAGGCGGTGATCGACACCATCCTGGGGCGCATGGACGACTATGTGCGCTATATCCAGCCGCAGTTCTCGCGTACCCATATCAACTTCCAGCGGGTGCCGACGGTGGATACCTCCAACCCCTTCGAGGTGCAGGATATCCCCTCGGATGCCGAGTCCTTCGCGGTGATTCGTTTCCGCGAGCCGTCCACGGTGGATTTCCCCTATCTGCTGGCGATGATCCCGGATGCCTTCATGAGCCGCCCGCATACCCTGGTGGTGCCCGGTGCACGGGTCTCCCTGGCCATGGAGCTGATCCTGGGACCGCTGGTGCGTCACCTGCTGGCCCAGCGCCGTTCGCGCTGAGGCCGAACACCCTGTCGAGGAGGAGGCCTGCAAGATGTCGTGCCTGTTCTGCAAGATCATCAATCGCGAGATTCCCGCCGAGATCGTCTTCGAGGATGATCAGGTCGTGGCCTTCGAGGATATCAACCCCCAGGCACCGACCCATCTGCTGATCATTCCCAGGAAGCATATCGCGACCCTCAACGATATCGAGGAGGGCGATCTGGCGCTGGTGGGGCGTCTGCAGTTCACCGCCGCCCGTCTGGCGCAGGCGCGTGGCTTCGCCGAGGAGGGCTATCGAGTGGTGATGAACTGCAATGACCAGGGCGGCCAGACGGTCTATCATATTCACATGCACCTGATGGGCGGCCGACGCTTTACTTGGCCGGCTGGGTAGCCGGCGCTCCTGCGGGCAACCGCGCGATCCAGGGTGTTCGGCGCATCAGGTGCATTCCGGGTGTCTCAGCCCTCGACACCATCTTCGGTTACGCCGTCTTCGATAATGGTATAGGAGTGGGACATCTCGACCCCGCCCTTGGCCAGCATGATCGAGGCGCTGCAGTACTTCTCGGCGGAGAGCTCCACGGCTCGTGCCACCTGCTTCTCCTTCAGCCCCTTGCCGGTCACGGTAAAGTGGACGTGAATCGACGTGAACACGCTGGGCGTGGCGTCGGCGCGTTCGGCCTCGATGCCGGCCACGCAGTCACTGACATCGGCACGGGCCTTCTCGAGGATATTGAGAACATCGAAGGAGGCGCAGGCCCCCATGCCCATCAGCAGCATCTCCATGGGGCGTGGGCCGGTGTTGCGACCGCCATGGTCGGGCGGGCCGTCGATGACCACGCTATGGCCGCTTCCCGATTCGGCGACGAACTGGCGACCGTCGGTCCATTTCACTGTGGCTTTCATGTCTCGAGTTTCCTTGTGAGTCGCTTGCAGAGTCGTCGGGGCTACTCCGGCGCCCCTGGCTGTGAGGTTGTTGAAGCTGTGGTGGAAAAGGCGATCAGCATACCAGCAGTATCGAGTGAGCTCAGCTTTTCCTTCTCCTGATCCATAGATAGCGAGCTCGCCTGCGGCGACCTTCGGGAGGTAAATCACCCGATTGTCGTGATCGAGCGGCTCTATTGTTTCCTATCCGGGGGTGGGACCTCTGGCTTGGTTCTTATTGCTTTTTTGTCTATGTTAATAAGTGGATGTCGCTGATAGGGCCCTCAAATCTCTTCAGGAGCGCGCATGAACTTCACCATCGGCACTCTACTGGCTTTCAGTTTCGCTGCCTCCCTGATCGCCGTCGCGGCGCTGATCTGGGCCATATCGACCCGGCAGTTCAAGATCACCGAAAGTGACGCCCGGGCAGTATTCGACGAGGACGAAGGCGGCAAACTGGATGATCCTACCTCTTCTCATAGTGACAGGTCGCCAAGCGCCCAGCAGCCGGGAATGAGCGGAGAGTGGCGACGTTTATTGATCGTCATGTTCGTGACGAGCACTGCCTGGCTGGTATTCGGCTCAATATTCGGCGTCATCGCCTCATTGAAGCTGCATATCCCGGACTGGTTGACCGGCAGCGCACCGCTCACCTTTGGCCGCATGCGTACCTTGCACTTGAACTCGGTCATCTATGGTTTTCTTTCTCTGGGGGGAGTGGGCACTGCGTTCTGGTTGGTGCCCACCCTGTTCAAGGTCTCTTTGCAGAAAGTCCGCTTCGCCATGTCGGGCGCGGTGGTATGGAATCTGGCATTGCTTGCCGGGGTCGTCGTCATCGCCATGGGCTGGAACGACGGCCAGGAGTGGCTCGAAATTCCCTGGCAAATCGATATTTTCCTGGCCGTTGGCGGTGCTTGCTTCGCCATCCCTCTGCTCTATACCACCGCGGCCCGCAGGGTAAATCATATCTACGTGACCGGCTGGTATTACATGGCGGCACTCTTCTGGTTTCCGGCGCTGTTCATTCTCGCCAACCTGCCCGGGGTTCATAGTGGCGCCCAGCAGGCCACCGCCAACTGGTGGTTTGCTCACAATGTGCTGGGCCTGTGGTTGACGCCGCTGGGTCTGGGCGCCGCCTACTATTTCATTCCCAAGATCATCGGCAAGCCGATCTACTCCTACCGGCTGTCGCTGCTGGGGTTCTGGGCGCTGGCACTGTTTTACAGCCAGGTGGGCATGCACCACCTGATCGGCGGCCCGGTACCTACCTGGGTGGTGTCGCTCTCCGTGGTGCAGTCGGTAATGATGGTGATTTCAGTCATTGCCGTGGCCATCAATCAGCATACGCTGAGCCTGGGAAATCTATGGGCCTGGAAGGAGAGTCTGCCGCTTCGTTTCGTTGCCCTCGGCGCGATCATGTACACCCTTGCTTCGCTGCAGGGCTCGCTTGAAGCGGTGCGCGCCTTCAATACCGTCACTCACTTCACCCACTACACCGTGGCTCATGCCCACCTGGGCGTTTACGGTTTCGTGGCCATGGTCTTGTTCGGTGGTATCTATTACATGCTGCCACGTATCACCGGCCGTGCCTGGCCCATGCCCTGGGCGATCAGTCTGCACTTCTGGCTGGTGGTCGCGGGATTTGCCATCTACTTCATCGCGTTAACCATAGGCGGCTGGCTGCAGGGCATGGCAATGCTCGACGCCAGCAGGGACTGGCTGGAGAGCATGGAAGTGACCATTCCCTACTTGGCCGGTCGCTCCCTGGGCGGCACCTTGATGACCATCGGGCACCTGGTATTCGCCGCTAACCTGGCCGTGCTGTTTCTTGGCCGTACCCGCCGATTCGTAGAAGACGCGGGCGATACTGATGCCTCGGTCGCCACCCCGAGTTCGGGAGCCTGATGCTATGAATCGTGCCTTACCCTTGATTGTCGTTAGCCTGGCGCTCCTGGCCCTTGCCACCCTGTTCCTGGTGGCGGGGCCGGCGATGCAGATTCGTACCATCGACGCTCCGGAGGGGCTCGAGCCCTACACCCAGGCCCAGCTAAATGGACGCGCAGAATATATAAGCCAAGGCTGTGTCTATTGCCACTCCCAGCAGCCGCGCTCTCCCGAGCAGGCACCGGATGGGCTGCGCGGCTGGGGGCGCCCCTCGACGCCGGCGGACTATGTCTATGATCAGCCGCATCTACTGGGCACCATGCGCACCGGGCCGGACCTGCTTAACGTGGGGGCGCGCCTGCCCTCCCAGGCCTGGCATTTGACCCACCTGTATCAGCCACGGGCCATCGTGCCGCAAAGCATCATGCCGGCCTACCCCTATCTGTTCGAAGCCAAGGAGCAGGCGGGGGGAGATGATGTGGTCGTTCCAGTGCCGGCGCGCTATCGCCCCGAGGGAAAGGTCATCGTCGCCAGGCAGGCGGCCCTCGACCTGGTTGACTATCTGCTCAGCCTCGACCGTACCTACCCCGCAGAGCGAGTTGATCTTCGAGATAATGGCTTCGCGGCCAAGGAGGAGTCATGACCTGGAGGCATGATCCAAGGCCCAGCCGGAAGCCTAAAAAACAGAGTCGAATAAAGAACGTAGCCGGTATCAGCGACACCGGATTCGACCCCCACGAGCCGCCAAACCCTATTCCTTGGCAGGTGTTCGCCATCGCTTTCGCCCTGGCGATCTGGGGCATCGTCACTCTGATCACGACAAGCGAGATGGCGGAAACGAAGCCGGAGGCTATCCAGGGCCCCATCGGAGCAGATGAACCCCAGGCCTCCGCCGTCGCGCCTTCCACGCAGAATGGGCGCCAGCTATTTATCGCCAATTGCTCCACCTGCCATCAGAACAATGGTGCAGGCATCGCCAAGGCGGTGCCACCGTTGGTGGGATCCCGTTACGTGATGGCAGCGCCGGAGGTGCCGGTAAACATTCTGCTGTTCGGCATCCAGGGGGAAATCTCCGTGGCTGGCGATACCTACAATGGCCGCATGCCTACCTTTGGTCATGACCTGGACAACGAGCAGATCGCCGCCGTGGTGAACCATGTGCGCAACAGCTGGGGCAACCAGGCCTCAAGCATCGACGCGAGTTTTGTCGATGAGCAGCGTCAGCGCTTTATCGGTCGTCGTACCCCCTGGGCGGGCGGCAGGGAACTCGCCGAGACCTTCGGTATTCCTGCATCGCTATCGAGGAGTCATACCCAGGCGGCTGCGACCACAGCTTCGCGGGAGGAGGTCAAATGATGAGCTCATTCAAGACGACTGGCAGGCTGGTGACCTGCGCGGCGTTACTCATCCTGGGCAGCGGATTGGCAGCGACTTCCTGGAGCCAGGGTCAAGACGATGATGCTGGAGAACGTACCGACTCAGAACCACTGACCACAAGCGCGGATTCTCTCGAAGAGCCGTTGGCGGCACTGCACTACGGGCGTATTGCCGCCAACGCCGATGCCGAAGGCATCGAAACGCTGATCGGCAAGGGCACCGACAAGGTCTGGGCCTGCGCCTCCTGCCATGGTGATCAGGGGCAAGGAGCGGAAACCGTGCCACGACTGGCCGGATTGCCGGCGGGCTACCTCACCAAACAGCTGCACGACTATGCCAATCAGCGCCGCCTGAACGCCAACATGCAGTATGTGGTGGAAGGCCTGACCGATGAGCAGATGGCGGCGCTTGGCAAGTATTACGCCCAGCTGGAAAGCCCCGGCAGTGCCAAGCCAAGTCTCAGCGGCGACCTGGATCGCGGTCGTGAACTCGTGCTGCGGGGCGACTGGAGCATCGATGTGCCGGCTTGCTACAGCTGCCACGGCTCCTCCGGTTGGGGCGTAGGGCAGGCGTTTCCTGCCCTCGCCGCTCAACACCCAAGCTATACTTATATCCAGCTCGCCAGCTGGAAGAACGGTCGGCGAGCCAACTCGCCGGTCAATCTGATGCACAACGTCGCCACGGCGCTTTCTGAGAATGATATGCGCTCCGTAGCGGACTATCTCGCCTCGTTGCCTGCACCGCCGGCGCAGAAAATCGGGCTCGATACGCCGCCCCCGGAAGCATTATCGACATCGACAGACACCGCCGATCGTTCACAGGACCGTCAACAGGGGAGCGACGAGCATGACTGATCACAGGAATTCGCGGATGGGGCGCTCGAGCAGGCGCCGCTTCGCCTATGCCGGCGTGGGTGCGGTCGTGCTGCTCGCCGCAGGCGTGCTCATCGCCAACTATAACCTGCTTCCCTATGTCACCGGCCCTGAGGAACAGCCAAGCCAGGCAGAAGAGAACGCCCAGATTGCTCGCAAGGCGCGCCAGGATCTCGCAGAGCAGCGCAAGGCCTGGCAGGAAGATCCCAGGGCGGACGCCCCCAGGCCACCCAAGGATGCCGCAGGCTACTTTCAGCCATCGCTTGATCACGAAATTCCCGATAATGAGTTCGGCGAGTCGGTACGGCGTGGCCGTGAAATCTTCTTGAACACCGGCACCAACGCCCGGCAGTTCGCCGGCAATGAACTTGCCTGTGCCAACTGTCACCTGGATGGTGGGCGCAAGGCGCACTCGGCGCCAATGTGGGCGGCGATCAACAACTACCCGGCCTATCGCGGCAAGAACAAGATGATCAACACCATGGAAGACCGCATCAACGGCTGCTTCACCTACTCCATGAATGCCCAGGACTCCCCCAGCGGGGGGCCGCCGCCCTCGGGACACCAGGTCTACAAGGACTTGCAGAGCTATTTCTACTGGCTGGGCGATGGCGCACCCATCAACGAGGACATGCCGGGTCGCGGCTACCCAAGCCTGGAAAAAACCGATCTCGGCTATGACCGGCAGCGTGGAGAGGAGGTTTTCGTCAACAACTGCGCGGTATGTCACGGGCTGGATGGCCAGGGGCAGAAGGATCTCAATGGTCGTTATATCTTTCCGCCGCTATGGGGGCCACACGCCTACAACTGGGGGGCGGGCATGCATCGCGTCAACACCGCTGCGGGCTTCATCAAGGCCAATATGCCCCTGGGCAAGCCCTATAGCCTGAGCGATCAGCAAGCTTGGGACGTGGCGGCCTATATCAACAGTTTCCCGCGCCCGGCGGACCCTCGCCAGCTGGAGGAAGGCATCAGCCTCGAAAGGGCCCAGGAGAAGTACCACCAGCACATGGGCTACTACAACCAGCAGGCCCATGGGGTTAGCTTGGGTGAAGGCGCCACACCGGAACGCTGGGAGCGCTTCGTGAAGTCTCGGCGAACCGCCGGCATGTCCACCATGAACCAACAGCTGCAGTAACTCGGTGGGCAGGCGACGAAAGGGTAGCGAATGCCCTGAACTCGAGGCGCTACAGGGTAGCGGCCACGCGCTGCTGTCGATCGACGGGCTCTGGTGCCCGAGCTGCGCCGCCGCCACGGAGCAGGTGATCCAGCGTACCCCCGGAGTCAGCGAAGTCGGTGTCAGCTTCGCCACTTCCACTGCCCTGATACGCTGGGACCCAACGCGGCTGCAGCTGCGAGACCTGGCTCGCCGAGTCCGCCGGCTGGGCTACCGCCTGGGCCCGTCCATGAGCGCGGAGGAAACCCTCTCGCGCATCGACCGTCAGGTCGAGGGGCTCGGCATTCGTCTGGCGGTCGCGGCCTTCTTCGGCATGTGGACCATGCTGCCGTCGCTGCTGCTTTATCTCGACAGCGGCGACATCGCCACCTCACCAACCGGTTGGTGGATCGCCTTCGCCGCGGGTATCGCGTCGCTCCCGGTGCTGGCCTTTACCGGCGGCCCGATCCTGCTGGCGGGCTGGCGCACCCTGCGCACCGGGGTGCCGGGCATGGATACCCTGGTCGGCATCGGCGCCACTGCCGCCCTGGCCCTGTCGCTCTGGCAGCTCTACCGAGGCCAGGCCCACGTCTATTTCGATACCGCGGTGATGCTGGTCACCCTACTGACCCTGGGCCGCTTCATCGAGACCCGTACCCTGCGCCATGCGGCCCAGGCCATCGACGCCCTGCAGGATACCCTGCCGGAAACCGCGGACTGGCTGCAGGACGACGGCAAGTTCCAGCGAGTCGATGCGACGGGGGTTCCGCCGGGCGCCTTGATCCAGGTGCCCGCCGGCCAGCGAGTGCCGCTGGATGGCTGCCTGGTGGAAGGCCGGACCCAGCTGGACCGGGCGG
This sequence comes from Halomonas sp. LES1, assembly GCF_031846005.1. NCBI lineage: Bacteria > Pseudomonadati > Pseudomonadota > Gammaproteobacteria > Oceanospirillales > Halomonadaceae > Halomonas > Halomonas sp. LES1. The sequence continues at coordinate 93,429 of NZ_JAVRGC010000003.1, read as the reverse complement.
TGCTGACCGGGGAATCCCTGCCGGTGGCCGCCGCCCCCGGAGACGCTATCGAGGCTGGCTGCGTCAACCTGGTCAGCCCTATCCTGGTGAGAGTCGAGGCCGGAGTGGGGCAGCGGCATATCGACCGTATCGGTGCGCGCATCGCCGAGGCGGCGGGAGCCAAGGGCGACACCCAGCGCCTGGCAGACGGCGTGGCCCGCTGGGTGGTGCCGGTAGCGCTGACCCTTGCCTTCTTGACCGGCCTGATGAGCGCGCTGCTCGGCCTGCCCGCGCAGGAAGCGGTGCTGCGGGCGGTCTCGGTGCTGGTGGTGGCCTGCCCCTGCGCGGTGGGTATCGCCGTGCCGGTGGCCTACGTGACCGCCGCCAGCCAGGCGGCTCGCCAGGGCATCCTGTTTCGCCACCCCGCGGCCCTCGAGACCATGGCCCGGATCGACCGGATACTCTTCGACAAGACCGGCACCCTCACCGAGGGACGGCTTGGCTTGCTGCGTGTCGAACGGCGCAGCGACAGCGCCCTCGACGACGCCGCCCTGATTGCCCTGGCCGCCTACGCTGAACAGGGCGTCGATCATCCCATCGCTCAGGCACTGCAAGACGCCACCGGTGAAAACCCTTCGATGGTGTCGGCGGCGCCCGTTCGGCGCCACCAGCGCGGGGTCAGCCGGGAGGACTCCCATTGGGGCCGTATTCTGGTGGGCAGCCGCGCCTTCCTGAGCCAGCAGGGTGTTGCCTGTAACGACGCGGATGACCACGAGGTGACAAGCCCCGATATTCAGCTACGGGTCGAGCTGGCGGTAGCCGGACGGTGGCTGGCGACCCTGGTGCTGGAGGATCGTTTGCGGGAGGATGCCCCGGCGGCGATACGACGCCTGCATGATCAAGGGATCGAATGCGCCATCGTTACCGGCGACGCCCGAGCTCCAGCCGATCGGATAGCCGAGCGTCTTGGTATCTCGAAGCAGCGGGTCCATGCGGACTGCACCCCGGAAGCCAAGGCTCTGATCGTCAAGCATACTCGAGGCAGCGTTGCCTTCGCCGGTGACGGCATCAATGATGGCCCAGCCCTGGCCCAGGCAGCGATCGGCCTGTCCGTGGCGGACGCCAGCAGCACCGCCACCGCGGCGGCCGGTGTGGCCATTGCCGAGGGCGGCGTCGGTCGAGTCGCCGATGCCCGGGCGTTCGCCCGGCATGCCTATGGCGTCATGCGCCAGAACCTGGCGTTCGCGCTGATCTATAATGCCCTGGGCTTGAGCCTTGCTGCCTTCGGCGCTATTCCGCCGGTGGTCGCCGTTATTGCCATGGCGATGAGCTCGCTGACCGTGGTGGCTAACGCCACGCGACTGGCGGCACAGTAGCCGGCGAAGGCGACATCAGATGCCCGGATGACACGGTAATCCTCGCCCTCGAGCCCGCGGGTGGCGACACTCGGGAGACCAATCATCCGGTTGCCGTGGCCGAACGGTTCTATTAGTTCGGCAACCCAAGAGGTCATCCTGACCGCCTTGATTATCGCCAGCGCAACACAGGCGCCGATGCAGGAATCTGCTCCCGCTTAGTGTCGGGGGCGTCTTGGCACCAGCTCCTCGTCCAGCATTCGGAGTCTCTCCGGCGTGCCCACATCGACCCATTGACCGCGGTGGTGGTGGCCGGCCACTCGGTCTGCGGCCATGGCGCGGCGCAGCAGTGGCGCCAGGGCGAAGGCGCCGGGAGGCTCGTCGGCCACCAGCGCCGGGTCGAGCAGGCTGATGCCCGAGAAGGTGAGCCGCGGCTCACCCTGGGGGAGCACTCGGCCATCGGCGTCGAGGTGGAAATCGCCGCCCGGGTGATGCGCGGGGTTGTCCACCAGCACCAGCCGCGCCAGGTCGCCGTCGCCGAGCCCGGGCAGTGTGGTCGGGTCGAGATCGCACCAGACATCCCCGTTGACCAGCAGGAAGGGCGTGTTACCAAGCAGCGGCAGCGCCCGCTGGATGCCACCGCCGGTTTCCAGGGGCGTCACCTCCCGGCTCCAGGCGATGGAAACCCCGCAAGAGCTGCCATCCCCGAGCGCCTCGATGATCTGTTCGGCGCGATAGCTGACGTTGATCACGACCTCACGGATGCCCGCCGCGCGCAGCCGTTCGAGGTGGTGAACGATCAGTGGCTTGCTGCCCACCCGCAGCAGTGGCTTGGGGCAGTGGTCGGTGAGCGGTCGCATGCGGGTGCCGAGGCCGGCGGCCAGGATCATCGCCTTCATGTGCTCGCCTCCAGCCGGGTGACCAGGGCCGGCCGGAAGGTGTCGGACAGCCAGGTCTTGAAGGCGTCGTGTCCCTCCAGGCCCGCCAGGCTGTCCTCGAGATGATCGAGGAAGTGGGGCAGGCGCTCGAGATAACCCGACTTCTGGTCGCGCAGGGTCAGGCGGCAGAAGATGCCGAGGACCTTGAGCGAGCGCTGGGCGGCCATGGCGTTGGCCTGGGCCAGGAAGTCGGCCTCCGTGGTGCGGGAGGGGAGGCGACCGTCGGCGATCGCGCGGTGTCGGAAGGCCTCGACCCAGGCGGCGAAGCGCGGCGCGTCGAAGCGGCAGTAGCGGCCGCGCAGCAGCGAGACCAGATCGTAGTTGAGTGGGCCGGCGACGGCATCCTGGAAATCGATCAACACCAGGGCGTCATCGCGAACCATCAGGTTCATGGCATCGAAGTCGCGATGCACGTTGACCATCGGCTGGGCCAGCGCCGACTCCACCAGGGCCCGGCGTAGTGCCGTCCAGCTCGTGGGGGGCTCCAGGCCAAGCCATTCGCCCAGGCACCACTCGGGGAAGAGGTCCAGCTCACGCTCGAGCAGGGCGGCATCGAAGCGTGGCAAGGTCCCGGGTCCGGCGCGATTCTGGAGATCATGGAGCAGCGCCATGGCGCGCTCGTGCCAGGTCGCCGTCTCGGCGTCATCGTCGAAGCAGTGCTGCAGCGGCGTATCCCCGAGGTCCTCCAGTTCGATGAATCCCGCCTCCAGGTCGACCGAGTAGAGGTGCGGCACCGGGAGCCCGGCGGCCTCCCAGCGACGGGCGATGGCCACGAAGGGGCCGCTATCCTCCTGGTCGGGCGGGGCATCCATCAGGATGCGGGTGGTGCCATCGGGCAGGGCAAGACGGTAGTAGCGGCGGAAGCTGGCGTCACCGGCGGCCAGGCGCAGCTCGAAGGCATCGGGCGCCAGGGCATGGCGCTCGGCGGCCCAGCGGGTGAGCCGTTCGTGGCGCGAGGCGTCGGAGGCGGCGTCGGTCATTGAGGAGGCTCCAGTCGGTATGTCCGGTTGACGGTCGTGGGCAGGCACCGCATGCTGGGCGCTGCGCCGTCACCGCCGGCAGGACAGGCCGACGGCGGCCTGTATAATAGCGTTTCACCCCGCCAAGGACATCGACCAACATGGGCAAACGACTCTCATGGACAGCCCTCGCGGGCCTGGCGACCGCGGCGTTTGCCGGAGGTCCGCTGCAGGCGGCTCCCCCGGAGTCGTTGCCTGCCGAACAGCTGGACTTTCAGGCCTGGGGCGACGAGCGCCCCGCGGATGCCCGATGTCGCGGGCGATATGTGATGCCCGGCTATCGCCTGCCGCCGCCGGAGCCCGGCAAGGTGGCCAGCGAATCGACGAGCGCCCACTACGGCGAGGATGGCGAGACCCTGCTGCGGGGCGAGGTCGTGCTGCGCCGCGATACCGCCCAGCTCGAGACCCCCGAGGTGCGCGTGCCCCCCAGCCGAGAACGCGCCTACGCCGAGGGCCCCATGGCATTGCGCGACCAGGGGCTGCTGGTGCGGGGCAGTGCCGCCGAGCTCTCGCTGGTCAACGATGCGGCGAGCATCGACGAGGCCCACTATGTGGTTCACGACCAGCGCCTGCGTGGGGATGCCGAGCGCCTGGCACGCCTCGAGGATGGCCGCTATCGGCTCTCCTCGGCGAGCTTCACCACCTGCGACCCGGGCGACAATCTATGGCGCCTGGTGGGCGGTGATGTGGTGCTCGACCGGGAGAGCGGCTTCGGCACCGCCCGCCATGCCCGGCTGGAGGTGAAGGATATACCGGTCTTCTACTGGCCCTGGGTGCGCTTTCCCATCGATGATCGCCGGCATACCGGCTTCCTGTGGCCGACGGTGGGCTTCTCCAGCGACTCGCTGGACTATGCCCAGCCCTTCTACTGGAATATCGCCCCGGACCAGGACGCCACCATCACGCCGCGCTGGATCAGCGACAGCGGGCTGCTGCTGGGTGGCCAGTACCGCTATCTGTTCCCTTCCGCGGCCGGTCAGGTCGAGGGCGCCTGGCTGGGCAGCGACGCTGCCGGCAGCAGCGACAACCCCAATGACCCACCGCGCCGCTTCGAGGGCGAGGAGCGCTGGTACCTCGACTATCGCCATGCCGGCACCCTGGACCCCCGCACCCGCTATCGGCTGCGCTACGGGGCGGCCAGCGACGGTCGCTACTTCGATGATTTCGGCAGCGACTTCGCCGAGCAGAATACCTCGGCGATGCCGCGGCTGGCCCAGATCGATTACCGCGGTGACACCTGGCGCCTCGATGCTCGCGCCCAGGGGTTCCAGAAGCTCGACGACCCGCTGCTGGAGCAGGACAAGCCCTTCTACCGCCTGCCCAGCCTCAGCGCCTCTGCCCGCTGGCGTCAGGAGAGCGGCTTCTATCAGCAGTGGCGAAGCAACTACAGCTACTTCTGGCGCGACGTCGAGGAAAGCGAGATTCCTCAGGTGCGGGAGGCGGCCACCGGCTCCCGGCTGCATCTGTCGCCGGCCCTGGGCTGGCGCTTCGACGCGAGCTGGGGCCACCTCGAGCCGCGCCTCGAGTGGCTGGGTACCGCCTATGAGCTGGACTACGGTAACCGTGACGTCGGCGATCGCGATACCAGCCTGACCCGCAGCGTGCCGGTCACCTCCGTGGATGCCGGCCTGGTCTTCGAGCGTGAACTCGACCTGGGCGGCCGTGGCTATCGCCAGACCCTGGAGCCCAGGGCCAACTACGCCTATGTGCCGGCCCGTGACCAGAGCGACTTCCCCGACTTCGATACCAGCGAGCGCGCCTTCTCCTGGGGGCAGCTGTGGTCGCCCCACCGCTTCTCGGGCAGCGATCGCGTCGGTGACCTCAACCGCCTCTCCCTGGGCGTGGCGTCGCGCCTGCTGGAGGATGGCAGCGGCCGCCAGCGCCTCTCCCTGGGGCTGGGGCAGGCGCTCTACTTCGAGGATCGCACGATCGACATGGCGGGCAACCCCGACGAGCTGCCGGCCAATGGTGCCGATCGCTATCGCGCCACCCGGGATCGCTCGCCGCTGGTGGCGAATGCCGACTGGCAGGTCACCGAACGCTGGCGTACCCGCTGGCAGTGGCTCTATGACGACGACCGGGAGCGTACCGAGCGTACCGGGGTCGACCTGCAGTATCGCTCGCCCCAGGGCCATGCATTGAACCTCGGCTATCACTGGGAGCTCGAAGGCTTCGACCCCTCGCTGGATCGGGGCGACGATGACTTCCGTGACTACGATCGCGAGGAGTATGACGTCTCGTTTGCGTGGCAGGCCGGCCGGAGCCTCGACCTGATCGGCCGCCTGCTCTACGACAATACCAACGACCGCTCCCTGGAGCAGCTGGCCGGGGTGCAGTGGAACGACTGCTGCTACGGCGTGCAGCTGGTGTGGCGCGAGTGGATCGATGACAACGACACCGGCGCCGTGACCGATGACTTCACCGACCGCGGGATCTTCCTGCGCTTCGTGTTCAAGGGGCTCGGCGGCGTGGGCCGCGAGGCCGACAGCTACTTCGAGGAGGCCATTCCCGGCTACCGCAGCACCGCCTTCTAGGCCGGAATGGTCCGTTAGAGAGGAATGATGAAAGGACAGCACACCATGCGTAGTCGCCGCACCCCCCTCCTGGCCGCCGGCCTGGCGATGGCGCTGGGCCTCGCCGTGGTGCCGTTCGGCACCCAGGCCCAGGAATTCACCTCCAGCCAGCGCCAGGCCCTGGATCATATCGTGGCGGTGGTCAACGAGGGAGCGATCATGCATAGCCAGCTCGAGGAGCGTATCGCCCAGGTACGCAGCCAGATGAGCGCCCAGCAGCAGGAGCTTCCCCCGGAAAGGGTGCTGCGCGAGCAGATCCTGGAGCAGATGATCCTCGAGGAGATCCAGTGGCAGATGGCCGAGGAGTCCGGCCTCACGGTGGACGACACCGAGCTCAATCGTCAGGTGCGTGGCATCGCCGAGCGCAATGGCATGAGCCTGGAGCAGTTTGCCGACGCCCTGGAGGCCGATGGCCTGACGCTGGCCAGCGTGCGGGAGGAGATACGTCGCGAAATTACGCTGCGCCAGCTTCAGCAGCGTCGTGTCGGCAGCCGAGTCAGTCTCTCCGAGCGGGAGGTGGAGCGTTTCATGGCGCAGCAGGACGTCACCCGCGAGCAGGCCCAGCAGGCCCTCTTCCAGCGCAAGGCCAACGCCGAGCTCGAGGCCTGGCTACAGGAGATCCGCTCCCAGGCCTTCGTCGACAATCGCCTCGACGCGCGCTGATGACGACGCCAGGCATGCCGCTGTTGGCGCTGACGACCGGCGAGCCGGCCGGAATCGGCCCGGATCTCGTCCTGAGACTGGCCGCAGAGGGGGTGGAAGATGCGCGGCTGGTGGCCGTGGGGGATCCGGCGCTGCTTGCCGAGCGCGCCTCCCGGCTGGGGCTCGCCATCGAGCTGCTCCAGACGGCACCCGGCGAGGAGGTGCCACCGGTGGCTCCGGGCCGGCTTCCGGTATGGCCCGTGGCGCTGCGTGAGCCGGCCCGACCGGGAGTGCTGGCGCCACACAACGCGGCCTATGTGCTCGAGACCCTGGATGTGGCCATCGACGCCTGTCGGGCGGGGCATGCTCAGGGCATGGTTACCGCGCCGCTGCACAAGGGTGTGATTCTCGATGCGGGGCATGCCGGGTTTACCGGCCACACCGAGTATCTCCGCGATGCCTGCGGCGTCGAGGAGGTGGTGATGATGCTTGCCACCGACGCCGCCCTGCATGCCGAGCGGCCCGACTGGGTGGAGGGGCCGTCACTGCGAGTGGCGCTGGCCACCACCCACCTGCCGTTGCGCGACGTGGCCGAAGCCATCACTGCGGAGCGTCTGACACGGGTGCTGCGCATTCTCGACGCCGATCTGAGGCGCTGGTTCGGGGTGGTCACTCCGCGCATCGCGGTGTGCGGGCTCAACCCCCATGCCGGGGAGGGGGGGCATCTGGGGCGCGAGGAGATCGAGGTGATCGAACCGGCGCTTGCGGCACTGCGCGACGAGGGGCTGACCCTCGATGGCCCGCTGCCCGCCGATACCCTGTTTACCCCGCGCCACCTGGCGGGCGTCGATGCGGTGCTGGCCATGTATCATGACCAGGGCCTGCCGGTACTCAAGTATGCAGGGTTCGGCCGGGCCGCCAATATCACCCTGGGGCTGCCGCTGGTGCGTACCTCGGTGGATCACGGCACCGCCCTGGATCTGGCCGGCACGGGCCGCGCCGACCCGGGTAGCCTGCGGGTCGCCGTGGCCCTGGCCGCGGAGATGGCCGGCCGCGGTGCGTGAAGCTTAACGAAAACGAGTGGCGCTCGAGGGGCGACGGGGACAGGTCGAAGCGGAGGTCCGATTCCAGGGAAGGAATCGGTAGCGTACAGGGAGGTATTCACAGCGCCTCCGCGAAGGGCCTGTCGCCGGATCAGCCCCGAGAAAGCGGCACTGCGATACTTGGACTATTTAGTGATAGAAGGACACTCCTGAATGGCATCTCGCCCCCCGGTTCATCAGGCCCGCAAGCGCTTCGGACAGAACTTTCTGCGCGACCGAGGCATCATCTCGCGCATCGTGCGGGCCATCGGGCCGCGCCCCGGCCAGCGCATCGTGGAGATCGGCCCCGGCCAGGGGGCGCTCACCGAGCCGTTGCTGGAGGCCGCCGGCGGGCGCCTGGAGGTGATCGAGCTCGACCGCGATCTGATTCCCGGCTTGCGCGTTCAGTTCTTCAACTATCCCGACTTCGTGATCCATGAGGGCGACGCCCTCAAGGTCGATTTTCGCGCCCTGCGCGGTGAGGGCGAGCCGCTGCGGGTGGTCGGCAACCTGCCCTACAATATCTCGACCCCGCTGATTGCCCATCTGCTCCAGGCCGGCGATGCCGTCGCCGACATGCACTTCATGCTGCAGAAGGAAGTGGTGGAGCGCCTCGCCGCCGAGCCAGGCGGTGCCGACTGGGGGCGGCTCTCGGTGATGGCCCAGTATCGCTGTCGGGTGGAGTCACTGTTCGTGGTCCCGCCGGAAGCCTTCGTGCCGCGGCCCAAGGTGGATTCCGCCATCGTGCGGTTGACGCCCCATGCCGAGCTGCCCCATCCGGCCCGCGATGAAGCGCTGCTGGCCACGATCGTCAAGGAGGCGTTCGGCCAGCGTCGCAAGACCCTGCGCAACAACCTCAAGGGGCGCATCACCGCCGACGAGCTCGAGGCGCTGGGGATCGACCCCGGGAGGCGCCCCCAGACCCTGAGCGTGGAGGAGTTCGTGTCGATTGCCGATTACCTGACCCAGGCCACCGAGGAGGCGCGCCCATGAGCGATCGAGCCTCAGGCGATGATCCCGTGATGACCGAGGGGGTGGCCGTCAGCGTCGAGGTCCAGCCGGAGTTTCGCCCCGAGGAGTCCGCTCCCGAGGAGGAGCGCTATGTGTTCAGCTACACCGTGACGGTGCACAACGCCTCGCGTCATAGCATCCAGCTGATGGCGCGTCACTGGACCATCACCCAGGGCAGCGGCAAGGTCCAGGACGTGCGAGGCAAGGGAGTGGTGGGGCAACAGCCGATGATCGCCCCCGGCCAGCACTTTCGCTATACCAGTCGCGCCATCCTCGATGGACCGGTGGGGGTGATGCAGGGCGAGTACACCTGCGTCGATACCGCCACCCAGCGCCCCTTCGAGGTGCCCATCGCCGCCTTCCGGCTGGCCGGGCCCAACCAGGTCCACTGAGTTCGCGGCAGCCGAGCCACAAGCTGCATCCGAATCATCAACAGGGAGCGTCCATGACGACCTATGCCATCGGCGACCTTCAGGGGTGTCACGCAGAGTTCGTCGAGCTGCTCGAGACCCTCGACTTCGATCCGCGTCGCGACCGGCTGTGGCTGGCCGGCGATCTGGTCAACCGGGGTCCGGGGTCACTGGCCTGCCTGCGCGAGGTCGAGGCCCTGGGGGACGCCGCCCTGACGGTGCTCGGCAATCATGACCTCCATCTGCTGGCGGTGGCCCGAGGGGGCGCCACGCTCAATCGCAAGGATACCCTCGACGCCATCCTCAACGCCCCGGATCGCGAGCGACTGCTCGACTGGCTTCAGTCACGCCCGCTGCTGGTGCGCGAGACGCTGGGTGGTGAGGATACCCTGATGACCCATGCCGGCCTGCTGCCCCGATGGTCGCCGGACCAGGCCGAGAGGCTCGCCGCCGAGGTGGAAGTGATGCTCACCGGTGAACGGGCCGGGGGCTTTCTCGAGCGCATGTATGGCAACACCCCGGATCGCTGGCGCGATGATCTCGAGGGCATCGATCGGCTGCGTGCCATCGTCAACGTGCTCACCCGCATGCGCTTCATCGATGCCGAGGGTCGGCTGGACTTCGCCGCCAAGGAGGGGCTCGACAGTGTCCCGGCGGGCTTCGCTCCCTGGTTCCGCTATCCGCGTGGCGACGCTACTCGGCTCGTCTTCGGTCACTGGGCGGCGCTCCAGGGCGAGACACCGGGCAGCCGTGTCAATGCCTGCGCGCTGGACACCGGCTGCGTATGGGGTGGCTCCCTGACGGCCCTGGACCTCGAACGCGGCGAGCGCATCAGCGTGCCCAGCCGGCGGCGATAAGCGCGGCGGCACCGTTTCTATCCTGACCCCTCACAAGCCGTTTATCCTGAACCGCTCACAACCCCGACATGAGGCGCGCCATGAGCTTCCAGCATCTCGATACCCCCACTCTCAAGGCCTGGCTCGATGAGGGCCGGGAGACGGCGCTGGTGGATATCCGCGACGCCCTGAGCTTCGCCCAGGGCCATATTCCCGGCAGTCGCCGGCTCGACAACGAGTCGGTGGGCGAGTTCGTCGAGGCGACGCCCACGGAGCGGCCGGTGGTGGTGGTCTGTTACCACGGCCACTCCAGCCAGCAGGCGGCGGCCTGGCTGGCCGGCCAGGGCTTTGCCGAGGTCTACAGTCTCGATGGCGGCTTTACCGACTGGCAGCTGCGCCATCCCGATCGAGTGGAGGCCTGAGCGTGGCGCGCTCGTGTGATCCGGCCGTGGCAGGGCTAAGGGTCTATCGGGTGGGGGGGGCGGTGCGCGATGCCCGCCTCGGCTGGCCGGTCACCGATACCGACTGGGTGGTGGTCGGGGCCACCCCGGAGGCCCTGCGTCGGCGCGGTTTCAGGCCCGTGGGACGTGACTTTCCGGTCTTTCTCCATCCCCGAACCCACGAGGAGTACGCCCTGGCGCGCACCGAGCGCAAGGCCGGCCATGGCTATACCGGCTTCGAGGTGCACGCCAGCCCCGAGGTGACCCTGGAGGAGGACCTGGCGCGCCGCGACCTGACCATCAACGCCATGGCCGAGACCCTGGAGGGGGAGCTGGTGGACCCCTATGCCGGCCTCGCCGACCTGGAGGCGCGGGTGTTGCGCCATGTCTCGCCGGCCTTCGTGGAGGATCCGCTGCGGGTGTTGCGTACCGCACGTTTCCTGGCCCGCTATGCGGGCCTCGGCTTCACCATCGCCGAGGAGACTCGGGAGCTGATGTGCCAGCTGGCGCAGAGCGGAGAGCTTGCCCATCTGGTGGCCGAGCGGGTGTGGGTCGAGACCGAGAAGGCGCTGGCCGAGCCCTGGCCCGAGGTCTACTTCCAGGCACTCGATGAGTGCGGCGCCCTGGCGGAGCTGATGCCGGCGCTGGTGGCCGACCGCGAAGCGCTGGACGCGGCACTGGGCCGACTGCATCGCCTACCCGAGGAGGGGGAGGGCGAGGCGCTGGCCCGTTGGCGCTGGGCGCGCCTGGTGGAGCATCTGGGCGAGGCGGAGCGAGCCGAGTTGGCCGAACGCCTGCGACAGCCCAGGGCCTTTGCCGACCTGGCTCGCCAGGTGGCGCAGACTCGGGCGCTGGTCGCGGCGTCGCGTCAGGAGCCTGCGACGGGTGACGAGATCCTCGCCTGGCTGGATCGCATCGATGCCTGGCGACGTGGCGAACGGGTGATGCCGTTGATCAGCCTGGTAAGCCTGGAGGCGCCGGTGCTGGCCGAGGAGCTGGCCCTGGGCTGGCGGCTGGCCGCCCAGGTGCTGCCGAAGGCGCTGGTGGAGGAGGGCTTCAAGGGCCGCGAGCTGGGCCTGGAGCTAGCCCGTCGACGCCGTGAGGTGATCGATGCCGCCCTGGGCAGTGAATAAGCTCGCCGCCGGCCGGCGGCCGGCGGGCTAGACTCTGTCCGAAAACTGGCTGCGCTCGGCTATACAGCGTTAAAAATCGACTCAAAGTACTCATTTACACTCCGTAAACTCCGTCTTTTCGCCGATTTTTGCCTTGTCTAACCTTCGCTCGCCGACTTTTCAGACAAAGCCTAGTCGGTCGCCCGGTCCGGACTCGATATCCTGCGCCCGGCCCAGGTGAAGGATACCGGCCAGAGCCGCTGGTCACCCGCGTCGAAGCGGTGCCAGAGGGAGGCGTAGGTCTCTTGGCTCACGGGATGTCGCGCCTCGGGCAGCAGCTCGGCGAGGGGCTGCAGGACGAAGGCGTGGTGGGTGATCTCGCCGCGTGGCAGGCTGACCCCGCCGTGTTCGCCGCTTAGCTCGCCCACGGTGAGCAGGTCCACATCCAGGGTGCGGGGGCTGAACTTGGGGCTCTCCTCGCGCCGGCCATTGGCGAACTCCAGGCGCTTGCACCAGGCCTGCAGCTCTGCAACCGAGGCGTCGCTTTCGAAGGCCGCCACCAGGTTGTAGAAGTTTCGCCCATCCTCGAAGCCTACCGGTTCACTCTCGAACACGCGCGAGACACGGAGGTTCTCGAAGGAGGCCGCTAGGGCGTCCAGGCAGACGCGCACATGGTGGTCGCGCTCGATATTGCTGCCGATGCTGACCGTGACCAGTGCCATCACGACACTCCCGGGCGCACGCCGCGCTCGATGCTGACGCCCACCGCGGCGGCGGCCGCCACGGCGCCGGGCTTGCGCACGACCAGGCGCAGCCAGGCGATGCCGAACTCCTCGCGCAGGGTCGCTGCCAGCCGCTCGGCGAAGGTCTCCACCAGGGCGAAGTCGTGGCCGGCAGCGAAGGCCTGGATGCGCTCGCTGATGGCGGCGTAGTCGAGGGTCTGGGCGATATCGTCGTCCGCCGCGGCGGGACGAATATCGGTGGCCAGCTCGAGGTCGAGTACCAGGCGCTGGGTGATGTTGCGTTCCCAGTCGTAGACGCCGATCACGGTGTCGACGGCGAGGGACTCTATCAGCACTAGATCCATGGTGGCTTCCGGGCGGGTGCAGGGGGATGGGGCGAGATTGTACGCGAGCCGCGCCGTGTGGAATACCTCGGTCGCTGGGCAGTCCGGGGCGGGACTGTCAGAATGGCCGAGTTCCCGTTGCAGGAGGGGCGGCCGTGGAGGCGCCACTGATCTCGCTATTGCCGCTGGTGGTGCTGGGCTACCTCAGCGGCAGCTGGCTCGGCGCGCTTACCGTCTGCCGGCTGGCGCGCGTGGGCGACCCGCGCCTGGCGGGCTCCTTCAACCCGGGCTTCTCCAATGTGCTGCGCCTGCATGGGCGCTGGCTGGCACTGGCGACCCTGCTGGTGGATGCCGTCAAGGGCATGCCGGTACTGGTGGGGGCGATCCTGCTGGGGTTGCCGCCCTGGGCCCAGGGGGTGGTGGGCCTCGCCGTGCTGCTGGGCCATAGCTACCCGGCCTGGCATCGCCTGCGCGGCGGCAAGGCGGTGGCCAGCGCCTTTGGTGTGATGCTGGTGCTGACCCCGGGAGTGGCGCTGGTGTGTGCCACGCTATGGGGGCTGCTCGCCTGGCGGGTGCGTACCGCCGCGGTAGCGTCGCTGGCCAGTGCCGCCGCCGCCCCTCTGGCCAGCCTGTGGCTGGCGCCGGACTATGTGGGCGTGGTGATCGCCTTTACCCTGCTGGTGCTGGGCCGCCATATTCTCAATATCCAGCGCCTCGGCCGCGGCGATGAGCCGCCTCTCTAATCGGCTTACGGTTTGTTCAGGGAGTCCATCGGCCAGCGCGGCACGGCCTGCATCGCGCCAGGTTCGTCGTGTTCGCCCGCCAGCAGGCGTTGTGCGCTGTGACATAAAGAGCGCGATCATGGCGGCGTTCAGCCACCGGCAGGAGGTTCCAGGGTATCCATCGGCCAGCGCGGCACGGCCTGCATCGCGCCAGGCTCGTCGTGTTCGCCCGCCAGCAGGCGTTGTGCGCTGTGACATAAAGAGCGCGATCATGGGGGCGTTCAGCCACCGGCAGGAGGTTCCAGGGTATCCATCGGCCAGCGCGGCACGGCCTGCATCGCGCCAGGCTCGTCGTGTTCGCCCGCCAGCAGGCGCTGTGCGCCCACATACGCGATCATCGCCCCGTTGTCGGTGCAGAAGCGTCCGCGGGGATAGAAGGCGCGAGCGTCGCGTTTTTCACACTCGCGCTCCAGGCGTTCACGCAGCCGCGTATTGGCGCTGACGCCGCCGGCCACCACCAGCCGCTTGAGGCCGGTCTGGTCCAGGGCGCGGCGACACTTGATGACCAGGGTGTCGACCACCGCCTCTTCGAAGGCGCGCGCCACATCGGCGCGGGCCTGGTCGTCGAGCTCGCCGGCCGCCTCGAGCCTGCGAATGGCGGTGAGCGTATGGGTCTTGAGGCCCGAGAAGCTGAAGTCGAGTCCCGGACGGTCGGTCATCGGCCGCGGGAAGCGCAGGCGGCCGGGGTCGCCCCGCTCGGCCAGGCGTGCCACCTGAGGGCCACCGGGGTAGGCCAGACCCAGCATCTTGGCGGCCTTGTCGAAGGCTTCGCCGGCGGCGTCGTCCACGGACTCGCCGAGCAGGCTGTAGTCACCCAGCCCGCGCACCTCGACCAGCTGGGTATGGCCGCCGGAGACCAGCAGGGCCGCGAAGGGGAACGCGGGGCGGTCCTCCTCCAGCATGGGGGCCAGTAGGTGCCCCTCCATATGGTGGACGCCGAGCACCGGAATGTTCAGCGCCCTGGCCATGCCGTGGGCGGTGGCGGCCCCCACCATCAGCGCCCCCACCAGGCCGGGGCCCGCGGTATAGGCGATGGCGTCGAGCTCCTGACGGGCCAGGCCCGCCTCGTCGAGCACCTGCTGGATCAGCGGCAGCAGGCGGCGCGTGTGGTCTCGAGAGGCGAGCTCGGGTACCACGCCGCCATATTCGGCGTGCATGGCGATCTGGCTGTAGAGGGCGTCGGCCAGCAGGCCGCGCTCGGTGTCGAAGAGGGCGACGCCGGTTTCGTCGCAGGAGGTCTCGATGCCCAGTACGCGCATGGTGTCGGCTCGTTTACTCGGAAAAGGCCGCCATTCTACGCGTTATAGGCACGGAAAGCATTTGCAAGAACCCGGTGTGGGGTCTAGAATGTCGTGCGCTGCAAGACTGGGTCGTGCACCCAGGTGGCGAAAACCGCGATCGATACCCTCGTTTTCCGGCGCGCTCAGGCGTTCCGGGCGTTTGTTCTTCGCGAAACGTGCCACCCACAGGGGTGTGCGTACTAACCGAACTCTAGTTACCTAAGGTAGGTGAGTGCTTAATGCCTTCTGTTAAAGTACGTGATAACGAGCCGTTTGACGTCGCGCTGCGTCGCTTCAAGCGTTCCTGCGAAAAAGCCGGTGTTCTCTCCGAGGTGCGCCGTCGCGAGCACTACGAGAAGCCGACCGCGGAGCGCAAGCGCAAGGCGGCAGCTGCCGTCAAGCGTCACGCCAAGAAGCTCCAGCGTGAGCGCAAGCGCTTCGAACGGCTCTATTGATCCGTACTGGAGACGTCGGGCCCTAGGGTCGGGCGGTCTCAGGAGGACGCCAAGCGGCCGCCATCCGGTGGCCGCTTGTTTTTTCCGGGTCGATGGTGACTGCCGTCGACCCAGGGTGATCACACCGCAGTCGTCGAGGTGATTCGACTTCATGGCCGGACAGATTCCCCAGCGCTTCATCGATGACCTGCTGGCTCGCGTCGACGTGGTCGAGGTGGTGGGCGAGCGGGTCAAGCTCAAGAAGGCCGGACGCAACTACTCGGGCCTGTGCCCCTTTCATCAGGAAAAGTCGCCGTCATTCACCGTGAGTGCCGACAAGCAGTTCTATCACTGCTTCGGCTGTGGCGTCCACGGCAATGCCCTGCGCTTCCTGATGGAGTACGACAAGCTGCGCTTCCCCGAGGCGGTGGAGCAGCTGGCGGGGCGGCTGGGCATAGACGTGCCCCGCGAGGGCGCCGATGACCCCCGTGCCCAGGCGCGAGAGCGCAAGCGCAAGGAGGGGGTCAACCTGCTGGAGCTCTCGGCCGCCTATTTTCGCGAGCGCCTGAAGATGCCCGAGGGGCAGGGCGCCCGGGACTACCTGGAGCGTCGCGGCCTGGCGCCGGAGGTGCTCGAGACCTTCGGTGTCGGCTATGCGCCGGATGGCTGGGAAGGCCTCAAGCGGCACCTGGGTGAGCGCG
This sequence comes from Halomonas sp. LES1, assembly GCF_031846005.1. Taxonomy (NCBI): domain Bacteria; kingdom Pseudomonadati; phylum Pseudomonadota; class Gammaproteobacteria; order Oceanospirillales; family Halomonadaceae; genus Halomonas; species Halomonas sp. LES1. Next base: position 77,769 of record NZ_JAVRGC010000003.1, on the reverse strand, counting down.
GCATCGGCGAGCCGGTGCAGGTGGAGTATGGCCTGCTGGTGCATCGCGAGGAGAGTGGTCGCACCTACGATCGTTTCCGCGACCGGGTCATGTTCCCGATTCGGGATATCAAGGGGCGCACCATCGGCTTCGGAGGCCGGGTGCTGGGCGATGCCAAGCCCAAGTACCTCAACTCGCCGGAGACTCCGGTGTTCCACAAGGGGCGCGAGCTGTATGGCCTCTACGAGGCGCGCCAGGCCGATCATCGCCTGGAGCGGGTGGTGATCGTCGAGGGCTACATGGACGTGGTGGCCCTGGCGCAGTTCGGCATCCGCAATGCGGTCGCCACCCTGGGCACCTCCACCAGCGAGGAGCATCTCGGCCGCCTGTTCCGGATGGTCAACGAGGTGGTGTTCTGCTTCGATGGCGACCGAGCCGGGCGCCAGGCGGCGACGCGTGCGCTGGAGACGGCGCTGCCGCTGATGATCGACGGGCGCCAGGCGCGCTTTCTGTTCCTGCCCGAGGGGGAGGACCCGGACACCCTGGTGCGCCGGGAGGGCACCGAGGCCTTCCAGGACCGCATCACCTGCGCCAGCCCCTTGTCGGAGTTCCTCTTCGATCAGGCGGCGGCGGGGCGGGATCTGGCCCATATCGAGGAGCGCGAGCGTTACGCCAGCCAGGTGCTGAAGGCGATCGGACGGCTGCCGGAGGGCGTGCTCAAGTCGCTGATGCTGACCGAGCTGTCGCGTCGCACCGGGGTCGAGGCGGCGAACTTCTCGGCCTTGCTGGCAAGGGATGAGGCCATCGTGGGCCGGGAGGCGCGTGGCGGTGAGTCGCCGCCGGCCATGGAGGCAGGTGGCACCCCGGCGCCACCGCCTCCTCGGGAGCAGGGAGGGGGCCCCTTCCCGCAGCGCTCCGGCGGCGCCTTGAGCCTTGTCGCGCGGGCCCTGCAGCTGCTGCTGCACGAGCCGGAGCTGGTCGCGCAGCTGCCCGCCGAGGATGACTGGTGCCCCGATGAGGAGCCGGACGGCCTGCTGTGCCGCGAGGTGATTCGCCTGCTGAGGGCGGGTGGCTACCGCAGTCCCCAGGTGCTGCTGGCGCACTTTCATGGCAGTCCCGAGGGGGAGCGTCTGGCGGCGCTGGCGCGGCGCGAGCTGCTGATTCCGAAGGCGGCGCGAGGTGCCGAGCTGGAGGGCCTGGTGGGGCACTTTCGAAGGCATCGGCGCAGGCGTTCGCCTCAGGAGGAGTTCGACGCACTGCTGGCCAGGGAGAAGGTGGGGGAGCGGCTGTCACGGGAGGAGAGGCAGCGCCTGATGGCGTTGATCACCGAACTGCACCGCTGACCGGAAGGTCAAAAAGACATTCTGTAGACACTCCGGACTGGCCGTACGGTTGATTTCTCTCCTAACATCCCCACATAGGAGAGAGCGCTCGGCACCGGCGTAACCTGACAACCTAACACACCTGAGTAACCGCGCAAATAGATTGAACTGGCAGAAAGGTGCTTTCTGCCGCTATACTGTTCGGCTTTGTGAGTTTTCTCCACCCAGCGCTTCAGGTGTTTCATTCTTCTTCGTCGAGATAGGGTTTCTATGGCTGGAAATGCGCAGCAACAGTCGCGTCTGAAGGAGTTGATCGCGCGCGGCAAGGAACAGGGCTACCTGACCTATGCCGAGGTCAACGACCACCTTCCCGAGGATATCGCCGACCCGGATCAGGTGGAAGATATCATCGGCATGATCAACGACATGGGCATCAGCGTCGTCGAGGTAGCCCCCGATGAAGATACCCTGATGATGTCGGACCACTCCACCGACGAGTCGGCGGCCGAAGAAGCCGTGGCGGCCCTGGCGGCGGTGGAGAGCGACGTGGGTCGCACCACCGATCCCGTGCGCATGTACATGCGCGAGATGGGGACGGTGGAGCTGCTGACCCGCGAGGGTGAGATCGAGATCGCCAAGCGCATCGAGGAGGGCACCCGCGAGGTCATGTCGGCGCTGGCCTACCTGCCTGGCGCGGTGGACTCCATTCTCGATGCCTACGACGCCACCCAGGACGAGGAAGCGCCGGGTCGCCTCTCCGACCTCTTTTCCGGCTTCATCGATCCCGACGAGGGCATCCCCGGGGTAGCCGAGGCGGAGGTGCCCGAAGAGGAGCCTCGTGTCGGCGGCGAAGATGACGAGGACGAGGAGGCCGAGGAGGAGAGTGTCGGCGGCCCCGATCCCGAAGAGTCACGCGCCCGCTTCGAGCAGATCCGCGAGAAGAACGCCGCCGCCAAGGCCGCCATCGAGGCCGAGGGGCGCAACTCCAAGGCGGCCCAGGATGCCCTGGCGCGTCTGGCCGAGCTGTTCTCGCCGATAAAGCTGGTGCCCAAGCATTTCGAGCGTCTGGTCAACCAGGTGCGGATCAGTGTCGAGCAGGTGCGCGCCCAGGAAAAGGCGATCATGCAGCTGTGTGTCAAGAAGGCACGCATTCCGCGCAAGACCTTTATCAAGGCCTTTCCGGGCAACGAGTCCGACCCCGAGTGGCTGGAGGCCTTCTCCGCCGAGCACCCCAAGTATGCCGAGCGCCTGAAGCCGCTGAGCGGGGATATTCAGCGCGCCCAGCGCAAGATCGCCTTCGAGGAGGCGATGGTCTGCCTGCAGGTACAGGAGATCAAGGAGGTCAACCGTCGTCTCTCCATCGGTGAGGCCAAGGCGCGCCGCGCCAAGAAGGAGATGGTCGAGGCCAACCTGCGCCTGGTGATCTCCATCGCCAAGAAGTACACCAATCGCGGCCTGCAGTTCCTGGACCTGATCCAGGAGGGCAATATCGGCCTGATGAAGGCGGTGGACAAGTTCGAGTATCGTCGCGGCTACAAGTTCTCCACCTACGCCACCTGGTGGATCCGCCAGGCGATCACCCGCTCCATCGCCGACCAGGCACGCACCATCCGTATCCCGGTGCATATGATCGAGACCATCAACAAGCTCAACCGGGTCTCCCGGCAGATGCTTCAGGAGATGGGGCGTGAGCCGACTCCCGAGGAGCTGGGCGAGCGTCTCGAGATGCCCGAGGACAAGGTGCGCAAGGTGCTCAAGATCGCCAAGGAGCCGATCTCCATGGAGACGCCGATCGGTGACGATGACGACTCGCACCTGGGCGACTTCATCGAGGACAGCTCCATGGTGCTGCCCATCGACTCCGCCACCGGTGAGGGGCTGATCGAGGCGACACGCAACGTGCTCGGCGGGCTTACCGCGCGCGAAGCCAAGGTGCTGCGCATGCGTTTCGGCATTGACATGAACACCGACCATACCCTCGAGGAGGTCGGCAAGCAGTTCGATGTCACCCGCGAGCGGATTCGCCAGATCGAGGCCAAGGCGCTGCGCAAGCTGCGTCACCCCAGCCGCTCGGAGCCGCTGCGCTCCTTCCTGGACGAGTAACGCCGGGCGCCGAGTGCGCCGACCATGAAGAAGGCCCCACCGCTCAACGAGCGGTGGGGCCTTCTTGTTGGCGGCTTTCTCGTTGGGGCCTTCTTGTTGGGGCTTGCTTGCCCCTGCCTGGCTGTCAGAGTCCTCTTGTGGGCGTGCGCGGCGAGCCGAGCTCAGCCGTGCTGTCGTGCCAGGGCCCAGCGACGGGCGAGCAGGACCAGCTCGATGACCGCGATCAGCAGCACGGCATAGCCAAACAGCTCCACGACCTCCTCGGCGGCGCTCTTGAAGTCGCGAACATAGCTCTCCTGCAGGATCGCCTGCCAGAAGTCACCACGTCCGTAGAGCCGCGAGAAGACATAGGTGGTCAGGAAGCCCGCCGCGAAGAGTCCGAAGGAGAAGCTGTTGGCATAGGCGGCGAACTCGGCCAGGAAGCGCTGCCGCTTGCGGATGACTACGAACAGGATCGGCAGCACGGTGAGGCCGACCAGCAGCTGCCAGGCACCATCGAAGAGGTAGGTGTCGAGCAGGGCGTCCTGCTCGCGGATCAGCGAGGCAAACAGAAACCCGAACATCAGCAGGCTGATGTAGGGCAGGGTGCGGATCACCAGGTGGCTATAGAGCAGCAGGCCGGCAGCGGCGGCCAGCAGGGCGGACTGGGCCAGCTCGGTGAAGCCACGTTCGGAGAAGCGTGCATCGGGAAGATAGAGGGACTCATAGAAGACCCCCTGGGCGATACCCGCCACCAGCAGGATATAGAGTGTCGCGCGCAGGCAGGTGGCGCGGAAGCTGATGGGCCAGGAGGGGGGAGGCAGAGACTTATGTGGCATGGCGGAATTCGTGTCTGAGGGTAACGTTGAAGGACATCTTACCCGGTCCGCCGAGGGGGAGCTAACTTCGCCGGCGACTTGTTTGCAAACTATTGAATTTCAGGGGCCTACACCATTAGTCGCGTTTTTATGCCGAGCCTATTGCCGAGCGGTAACACATCCTCTAGCTTACGTTAACGTAAAGCCTGGCAACAACGATAACAGTACCACGGCGGGTCGCGTCGCGACCCCAAGAGGAAGGCACATGACCCAGGAGTTCATACTGGAAACTCGCGGGTTGACCAAGGAGTTTCGCGGCTTCACCGCCGTGGACGACGTCAACCTCAAGGTCCAGGAAGGGCACATCCACGCCCTGATCGGCCCCAACGGGGCCGGCAAGACCACCGTCTTCAATCTGCTCACCAAGTTTCTGCCGCCGACCCGCGGCGAGATTCTCTATCGCGGCAAGCCCATCACGCGGATGAAGGCCAACGAGATCGCCCGTCTCGGGCTGGTGCGCTCCTTCCAGATCTCCGCGGTGTTCGGCCATATGACCGCCCTGGAGAACGTGCGGGTGGCCCTTCAGCGCAAGCTGGGCACCTCCTTTCACTTCTGGAAATCCGAGCGCAGCCTCGATCATCTCAACGACCGTGCCATGGAGCTGCTCGATGAGGTCGGCCTGGCCGAGTATGCCGATGTGCTGACCGTGGAGATGCCCTATGGCCGCAAGCGCGCCCTGGAGGTCGCCACCACCCTGGCCCTCGAGCCGACGATGATGCTGCTCGACGAGCCGACCCAGGGCATGGGGGCCGAGGACGTCGACCGCATCGTCGAGCTGATTCGGCGGGTCTCGGCGGGGCGCACCGTGCTGATGGTGGAGCATAACCTCAGCGTGGTCAGCCGCCTGTGCGACCGCATCACCGTGCTGGCCCGTGGCGCCGTGCTGGCCGAGGGCGACTATCAGGAGGTGTCGCGCAATCCCCAGGTGCGCGAGGCCTACATGGGCAGCGAGGCGGCGGCAGAGGAGGCCAGCGCATGAGCCAGTCAGCCGAAGCGGTACAGGACCCGGTGCACCAGTACCAGGACCAGGAGGGCGCCGAGATGCTGCGGGTCAGTGACCTGCACGCCTTCTACGGCGAGTCGCACATTCTCCACGGCGTCGACTTCGATGTGAAGCGCGGTGAGCTGGTGACCCTGCTGGGGCGCAATGGCGCCGGTCGCAGCACCACTCTCAAGGCGATCATGAACATGGTGGGTCGACGCACCGGCTCGATCATGATCAATGGCAACGAGGCGATGGGCATGAAGTCCCATCATATCCCGCGGCTGGGGATCGGTTACTGCCCCGAGGAGCGCGGGATCTTCTCAAGCCTCGACGTCGAGGAGAACCTGCTGCTGCCACCGACGGTGCGCTCGGGAGGCATGTCCATCGACGAGATCTACACGATGTTCCCCAACCTCTATGAGCGTCGGCGTAGCCAGGGCACCCGGCTCTCCGGGGGCGAGCAGCAGATGCTGGCCATGGCGCGAATCCTGCGCACCGGGGCGCGACTGCTGCTGCTCGACGAGATCACCGAGGGGCTGGCACCGGTCATCGTCCAGGCGCTCGGCGAGGTGCTGATCAAGCTCAAGGAGCGCGGCATGACCATCGTGCTGGTGGAGCAGAACTTCCGCTTCGCCGCGCCCCTGGCCGACCGTCACTTCGTGATGGAGCACGGCCGTATCATCGAGGAGATCACCGCCGCCGAGCTGCCCTCGCGTCGCGATCACCTCAACAGCCTGCTGGGCGTGTGACGGCGCGTTGGCCGTCCGGCAGTTTTCCTAGCGTCAACCGTATCGACAACAACAAACCGCCCCGCGTGGGCCACGGAGTCAACCATGACCTTCAATCGCAAGATTCTCGCCTCCAGCGTAGCCCTAGCCGCCGCGACCCTGATGGCGACCGGTGCCCAGGCCAGCATGAGCGACGATGCCGTGCGCATCGGCTATCTCGCCGACATGTCCGGCACCTATCGTGATCTCGCCGGCCCGGGTGGCCTCGAGGCCCTGAAGATGGCCGTCGAGGACTTCGGCGGCGAGGTCAACGGCGTGCCCATCGAGGTGTTCAGTGCCGACGACCGCAACAGCGCCGACGTGGGCGCCAACACGGTGCGCGAGTGGTTCGACACGAAGAATGTCGACCTGGTGGCGGGGCTGGTGGCCTCCTCGGTTTCCATTGCCGCCACCAAGGTGATCGAGGAGAACGACGGCCTGGGTATCGTCTCCGGTTCCGCCGCGTCCAGCATTACCAACGAGCACTGCACCCCCAACCATATTCACTGGGTCTATGACACCTACCCGCTCGCCAACGGGACCGCCAAGGCGGTGGTGGAGCAGGGTGGCGACAGCTGGTTCATGCTCACCGCCGACTACGCCTTCGGTCATGCCCTGGAGGGCGACGTGACCAGGGTGGTGGAGGAGAATGGCGGTGAGATCGTCGGCGGGGTGCGCCATCCCTTCCCCACCAGCGACTTCTCCTCCTATATCCTCCAGGCCCAGGGCTCCGGTGCCAAGATCGTCGGTCTGGCCAATGCCGGCGCCGACACCGTCAATGCCATCACCACCGCCAGCCAGTTCGGCCTGACCCAGTCCGGCCAGCAGCTCGCCGGTCTGCTGATCTTCCTCAACGACGTCCACTCCATGGGCCTCGAGGCGATCCAGAACCTGCTGCTCACCACCGGCTGGTACTGGGACATGGATGAACAGGCGCGCGAGTGGGCCGATCGCTACTTCGAGCGGACCGGCAAGCGCCCGACCATGGTCCAGGCCGGCATCTACTCCAGCACCGCGCACTACCTGGAGACCGTGGCCGAGGCGGGTACCGACAATCCCGAGCAGATCCGGGCGGCCATGGCCGAGCGCCCCGTGGAGGACTTCTTCTCTCGCAACGGTTACATCCGTGAGGATGGGCGCATGGTCCACGACATGTACCTGGCGCAGGTGAAGACCCCCGCGGAGTCCGAGAACGAGTGGGATGTCTACGAGGTCCTCTCCACGATTCCCGCCGAAGAGGCCTTCCGTCCGCTTTCCGAAAGCCAGTGTGATCTGGTCAACAACTGAGCGGATGCAGAACCGGCGGCGGCGTCTGCCGCCGCCATCTGAGGGGAGGTTCATCGCATGACAATGATTTTCGGTGTGCCGTTGATGGTATTCATGGGCCAGCTGATGCTGGGCCTGATCAACGGCGCCTTCTATGCCCTGCTCAGCCTCGGGCTGGCGGTGATCTTCGGCCTGCTGAAGATCGTCAACTTCGCCCACGGTGCCATGTACATGCTCGGCGCCTTCACGGCGCTGCTGGGGCTGCAGTATCTGGGGCTCAACTACTGGGCGGCCCTGCTGGTGGTGCCACTGGTGGTGGGCGGACTGGGCATGTTGATCGAGCGCTTCATCCTGCGCCGCATCGCTCACCTCGACCACCTCTACGGACTGCTGCTGACCTTCGGCCTGGCGCTGATCTTCGAGGGGTCACTGATCAACTTCTTCGGGGTCTCGGGGTCCAGCTATCCCACCCCCGCCGCCCTGCAGGGCGGTGTCAATCTGGGCTTCATGTTCCTGCCCATCTATCGTGGCTGGGTGCTGGTTGCCGCTCTTGCGGTCTGCCTGGCGACCTGGTTCATCATCGAGCGGACTCGCCTGGGGGCCTATCTGCGCGCCGGTACCGAGAATCCGGCCCTGATGCAGGCCTTCGGCGTCAACGTCCCCCAGCTGATCACCCTGACCTACGGCTTCGGCGTGGCACTCGCCGCCTTTGCCGGGGTGCTGGCCGCACCGCTCTATCCGGTCTCGCCCACCATGGGCTCGAGCCTGCTGATCGTGGTGTTTGCCGTGGTGGTGATCGGTGGCATGGGCTCGATCATCGGTGCCGTCATCACCGGCCTGGCCATGGGGCTGATCGAGGGCCTGACCAAGGTCTACTATCCCGAGGCCGCCAACACCGTGATCTTCGTGGTGATGGTGGTGGTCCTTATGCTGCGTCCCGCGGGACTCTTCGGCAAGGAGGCTTGACACCATGTCGGCAACCCAGACCCTGACGCCTGCCATGAAACTTCGCCGCAAGGCCAAGGTGCGTCGCAACTTCCTGTACCTGGCGCTGGTCGCCATCGCCCTGGTGGCCCCCTTCGTGGCCTACCCGGTCTTCCTGATGAAGGTGCTCTGTTTCGCGCTGTTCGCCTGCGCCTTCAACCTGCTGCTCGGCTATGCCGGCCTGCTCTCCTTCGGACACGCCGCCTTCCTGGCCACCGGTGGCTACTTTACCGGCATCATGCTGGCCAGCTATCCAGGGCTGACGCCGGAGCTTGGCATCGTGATCGGTACCTTCGCCGCCGTGGTGCTGGGCACGCTGTTCGGCGCCCTGGCGATCCGCCGGCAGGGCATCTACTTCGCCATGGTGACGCTGGCGCTGGCGCAGATGATGTTCTTCTTCTTCGTCCAGGCGCCCTTCACCGGCGGCGAGGATGGCCTGCACGGAGTGCCGCGTGGCGAGTTGTTCGGGGTGATCAGCCTCGAGAGCAACCTCAACATGTACTACTTCGTGCTGGCGGTGTTCCTGATCGGCTTCGCGATCATCCAGCGTGCCGTGCACTCGCCTTATGGTCAGGTGCTTCGGGCGATCCGCGAGAACGAGCCCCGTGCCGTGTCACTCGGTTACAACGTCGATGCCTACAAGCTGGTGGCCTTCGTGCTCTCCGCCGGTCTGGCGGGCCTGGCGGGATCGACCAAGACCGTGGTCTTCCAGCTCGCCTCGCTGACCGATGCCCACTGGCACATGTCCGGCGAGGTGATCCTGATGACCCTGCTGGGCGGTGTGGGCACGCTGTTTGGCCCCCTGGTGGGTGCCGGCGTGGTGGTCAGCCTGCAGACCCAGCTGGCGCAGTCGCCGCTCGGCAACTGGGTCAGCGTGATCCTCGGCGCCATCTTCGTGATCTGTGTGCTGAGCTTCCGCAGCGGCATCGTCGGCGAGATCCAGAAGATGGTGCGCAAGAACTTCAAGTGAACCCCGGTTCCTGCGATGAGCTTATACGATGACTTACGGCGCCTCGCGGGGCGCCTTTTCAATGCGCGCTGGACAGGCGTTGCGGCAGGTAGGCCACCAGGTGGTCGAGAAAGCGCTGCAGCTTGGGCGAGCGCTGGCGGTGGCGGGGGAAGACCGCCCAGACCGCCGTGTCGTCGTGGCGATAGGCGTCGAGCACCGAGATCAGGGCGCCGCTCGCCAGATGCTCCTCCACGTAGTAGTCGGGCAGCTGGGCCAGCCCCAGTCCCTTAAGGGCGGCATCGAGCAGCGCAGGCCCCGAGTTGGCTCGCCACGAGCCACTGACGCGCACCTCGCGACGCACGCCATCCACCGCGAAGCGCCAATGGTCACGACTGCCGACCAGGCAGCGGTGGCGGGAAAGCTCGGCCAGGGCATGGGGCTGGGAGATATGCTCGAAGTAGGTCGGGGCGCCGACCACATACTCGCGGCGCTCGCACAGTCGCCTGGCCACCAGGCTCGAGTCCTCCAGGCGGCCCATGCGGATCGCCACATCGAACCCCTCGTCGATGATATCCACCTGGCGGTTGGTGAAGTGCATGCGCACCTCCAGCTGAGGGTGTTCGAGCAGGAAGTCGTTGACCAGCGGGGCGAGAAAGCGCTCGCCGAAGGTGGTGGCGGAGGTCAGGGAGAGTCGCCCCTGGGGGCGGTCCTGGAGGTCATCGATCGCCGCTTCGGCCTCGCGGAAGCCGTCGAACAGATGGCGACAGTGGCGATAGTAGAGCGCCCCGGCGTCGGTCAGGTTGATCTGGCGCGTGGTGCGATAGAGCAGGGCGGTGCCCAGTTGTTGCTCGAGCTGGCTGACCAGCCGACTGACGTGGGAGTTGGAGACCGACAGCTCCCGCGCGGCCGCCGCAAAGGTGCCCAGCCGCACCACCTCGACGAAGGCTTCGATACGATCCCAGCGCTGCATGGACTCTCCTGAAGAATGCAAGATTGTTGCTGTGTGGCAATAATGTAATGCCTTTGGTGCGGTTTATACCGGTTCGGTTTATAGCCTAGACTGTATCTGAACTTTCCCAAGCGAGGAGAACGAATATGAAATCACGCGCCGCCGTTGCCCTGGAAGTGGGCAAGCCCCTGGAGCTGGTCGAGATCGATGTCGAGGGCCCCAAGGCCGGTGAGGTGCTGGTGCGCATGGCCGCCACCAGCGTCTGTCACACCGATGCCTTTACCCTCTCGGGTGCCGACCCCGAGGGTCTGTTCCCCTCGGTGCTGGGCCATGAGGGCGCCGGCATCGTCGAGGAGGTGGGCGAGGGCGTCACCAGCGTGCGCCCCGGGGACCATGTCATCCCGCTGTATACCGCCGAGTGCGGCAAGTGCAAGTTCTGTCTCTCCGGCAAGACCAACCTGTGCAGCTCGGTACGCGCCACCCAAGGCCAGGGCCTGATGCCCGATGGCACGTCACGCTTCTCGCTGGACGGCAAGTCGCTGCACCATTATATGGGCTGCTCCACCTTCAGTGAGTATACCGTGGTTCCCGAGGTGTCCCTGGCGGTGGTCTCCAAGGAGGCGCCGCTGGACAAGATCTGCCTGCTGGGCTGTGGCGTGACCACAGGTATCGGCGCGGTGATGAATACCGCCAAGGTCGAGCCGGGCTCCACCGTTGCCGTATTCGGCATGGGCGCCATCGGCCTGGCGGTGATCCAGGGCGCAGTAATGGCCAAGGCCAGCCGCATCATCGCCATCGACGTCAACCCCGAGAAGTTCAAGCTAGCCGAGCAGTTCGGCGCCACGGACTTCGTCAATCCCAAGGATCACTCTTCCAGTATTCAGGAGGTGATCGTCGACATGACCGATGGCGGCGTCGACTACTCCTTCGAGTGCATCGGCAACGTGAACGTTATGCGCTCGGCGCTGGAGTGCTGTCACAAGGGCTGGGGCGAGTCGGTGATCATCGGCGTGGCCGGTGCCGGCGAGGAGATCAGCACCCGTCCGTTCCAGCTGGTGACCGGCCGGGTCTGGAAGGGCTCCGCCTTCGGCGGCGTGAAGGGCCGCTCGGAGCTGCCGGGCTACGTGGAGCAGTACATGAACGGCGAGATCAATATCGACGACTTCATCACCCACGACATGCCGTTCGAAAAGATCAACGAGGCCTTCGATCTGCTGCACAAGGGCGAGAGCATTCGCACCGTGCTGCACTATTGATTGGTACGCGCCCGTAGCCCGCGTGTAGCTGATTGATACGCGCCCGTAGCCCGCGCGTAGTTGATTGATACGCGCTCGTTGCCGCGCGTGGTGATTGATAGGCGTCCGATGCTGAGGCATCGGGCGCCACCCTGTCGATCGGCGGCCGGAAGTTCCCGGCCGACAAGGAGAGTGAATTCATGACCATGACCGAAAACCTCGAGCTGGTATCGGCCAACAAGAGTTTCGGCGGCTGGCACAAGCGCTACCGCCATCGCTCCCGGGCGCTGGATTGCGAGATGATCTTCGCCATCTACCTGCCGCCCCAGGCCGAGACCGAGCGAGTGCCGCTGCTGTGGTGGCTCTCCGGACTGACCTGCAACGACGAGAACTTCATGCAGAAGGCCGGCGCGCACCGGGCTGCCGCCGAGCTCGGTGTCGCGATCATCTGTCCGGACACCAGCCCGCGTGGCACCGACCTGCCCGGCGAGCATGACAGCTATGACTTCGGCTCCGGCGCCGGCTTCTATGTCAACGCCACCCAGGAGCCCTGGAAGCGTCACTACCGCATGTATGACTATGTGACCGAAGAGCTGCCCTCGGTGGTGCGCCAGCACTTCCCGGTCAACGGTCGCGAATCGATCAGCGGCCACTCCATGGGCGGTCACGGCGCACTGGTGGCGGCGCTGCGTCGGCCGGGACACTATCGCTCGGTGTCCGCCTTCGCGCCGGTCGTCAACCCCTCCGAGTGCCCCTGGGGGCAGAAGGCCTTCTCGAGCTATCTCGGCGATGACCGCGGCAAGTGGACCCAGTACGACGCCTGTGAACTGGTAGCCCGTGGCGCCTCCAGCCAGCCGCTGTTCATCGACCAGGGCGAGGCGGATGACTTCCTCGAGGAGCAGCTCAAGCCCGAGCGTCTCGAGGCGGTGTGTGCCGAGCACGACCATCCGCTGACCCTGCGCCGACAGCCGGGATACGATCACAGCTACTACTTCATCGCCTCCTTTATCGAGGATCACCTGCGCTACCACGCCGAGCACCTGCACAAGAAGTGATGCGTCGCCCAGGGGCCTAGATCTCCCGTGTGTGTGACGTGCCGGGCCCGTATACTGCCTGCTACTACTGGCAAGCGGGCCTGGCACGAGGGGCATAAGTGGAGAGAGACGCGATGCGACGAGGGCAGCCATGATCAGGGCGCTGCTTCGTAGGGTAACGGGGTGGCTATGGCGTGCCGCGCTGGGCTTTGTGGTGCTGTCGGTGCTGCTGGTACTGTTGTTCCGCCAGGCGCCGGTATTCGGCTCCATGGTGATGGTGGAGCGCAAGGTACACTCCTGGCTGGTCCGTGAACCCATCGATCTCCAGCATCGCTGGCGGCCCTGGGAGTCCCTCTCCGATCACGCCAAGCTGGCGGTCATCGCCGCCGAGGATCAGCGTTTTCTCGACCACCACGGCTTCGACCTGGTGGAGATTCGGCGTGCCTGGCAGGCGAGTCGCAACGGGGGCCGGCTGCGCGGTGCCAGCACCCTGAGTCAGCAGACCGCCAAGAACCTCTTCCTGTGGAGCGGGCGCAGCTGGGTACGCAAGGGCCTAGAGGCCTGGTTTACCCTGCTGATCGAACTGGTCTGGCCCAAGCAGCGCATCCTCGAGGTCTACCTGAATATCGCCGAATGGGACAGCGGCGTCTTCGGCCTGGAAGCCGCGGCCCAGCACTACTTCGGCGTCTCTGCCGAGCGGCTCGGGCCGCATCAGGCCAGCCGCCTGGCGGCGATCCTGCCCGACCCGCGCGGCCGCGATGCCGCACGCCCCTCGGCCGAGGTGGTCCAGCGCAGCGCCTGGATTCGCCGACAGATGCGCAATCTCGGCGGGACGGCCTACCTCGATCGACTGTGACGGCTTGCCTGTTCCCCGAGGTGCTCCATCAGATGCTGCCGCATCGCCGCCGCCGCCGGTGACAGGCTGACATCGACCCGGCAGATCAGCCCGATCTGACGCTCCACGTACGGTTCCGACAGCGGTACGAAGCGCAGTCGTGCGTACTCCTCGGGAAATGCCAGTCGCGGCAGGGTGGTGATGCCGATGCCCGCCTCCAGCATGGCATTCAGCGAGATCATGTTGGAGATATCGAAAGCGCTCTGCGCCAGCAGAGGCTCGGCATCGGTTCCCGCGAGGAGCCGCGAGGTGCCGTTGCGGATCAACACCTCCCCCTGCAGCTCCTGCCAGTTCAGCGCCAGGCGGTCGGCGAAGCGGTGGTCCTCGCGGCATACCACCCCGATGGCATCGCGCATCAAGGGGTGGAAATCCAGCTCGGCGTCCGCCTGCCACAGGCTAGAGATGCCGAGATCCACCTCACCGCTGGCCACCATCCGGCCCACGAAGTCGGCGTTGCCGTCGTGCAGGCTGACCCTGAGATCCGGGTAGCGCTGGATGAAGTCACTGAGCAGGCGTGGCATCAGCCGGCTGGCCACCGAGGGCACGGCCGCCATGTCGATATGCCCGGCGCGCTTCTCCACCCGGGCGACCAGATCCCGGCTGACGCGATCGTGCTGAGTCACGAGTTCACGGAAGCGCGGCAGGCAGTAGGCCCCGAAGGGGGTGAGAGTCGCCTTGCCCCCCTTCTCGAACAGTGGCTCGCCCAGCCGCTGCTCGAGCTCACGTACCGCCATGGAGAGCGCCGGCTGGGTGCGGTGCAGATGACGGGCGGCGGCATGAAAGCCGCCCTCGTCGACGATGGCCAGCACATAACGGAGGGGCTGTATCTTGAGCTCGGGATGCATGGCGACCTCGGCGGGGCAGGGTAATAAGAAGACCTTATCATTTTATCTTTATTTTTGATTACCTCTTATCTTCGGGCATCGCCTAGGATGGCCTTGATCATATTCAGGAGGTTTCCATGTCCCACGTTCACTCTCTCTACATCAATGGCACCTGGGTCGAGGGTCAGGGCAGCATCGCCAACGTCAACCCCTCGGACACCAGTGATATCGTCGGCGACTATGCCCAGGCCAGCGTCGCTCAGGTGGGGGAGGCCATCAGCGCCGCCAGGCAGGGCCAGAAGCAGTGGGCCAGGACCGGCCTCGAGCATCGCTATGGCGTGCTGATGGCCATCGGCGATGAACTGATCGCGCGCAAGGCCGAGCTGGGTGAACTGCTCGCCCGTGAAGAGGGCAAGACGCTGGCCGAGGGCATGGGCGAAGTCCACCGCTCGGGGCAGTTCTTCCACTACTACGGTGCCGAGGTGCTGCGCCAGATCGACGAGCGCGCCGAGTCGGTGCGGCCGGGCGTGGAGGTCGATATTCGTCGCGAGCCGGTAGGGGTGGTCGGCATCATCAGCCCCTGGAACTTCCCCATGGCCACGGCGGTGTGGAAGATCGCCCCGGCACTGGCCTTCGGCAACGCGGTAGTGTTCAAGCCCGCCAACCTGGTACCGGCCAGCGCCTGGGCCCTGACCGAGATCATCAGCCGCCAGGAGCTGCCCGCCGGTACCTTCAACCTGATCATGGGCTCCGGCGGCTCGGTGGGCGATGCGCTGATCTCGAGCCCCGAGATCCATGCCGTGAGCTTCACCGGCTCGCTGGAGGTCGGTCGCCGCGTGGCCGCCGCCACCGCCGCCAACCTGGTCAAGTGCCAGCTGGAGATGGGGTCCAAGAACGCCCTGATCGTGGCCGACGACGCCGACCTGGACCTGGCCGTGGAGGCCGCCTTCAACGGGGCCTACTCCGGCACCGGCCAGAAGTGCACCGCGTCCTCGCGACTGATCGTCACCGAGAAGGTCCATGACGCCTTCGTCGAGAAGCTGATCAAGCGGCTCGAGCAGGTCAAGGTCGGTCATGCCCTGGAAGAGGGCGTGAGCTTCGGTCCGGCCGCCGATGCCCGGCAGCTGGAGTCGAACCTGGCCTGGGTCGAGCGCGCCCAGCGTGAAGGCGCCAGGCTGGCTTTCGGCGGCGAGCGCCTCGAGCGCGACACCGACGGCTACTTCATGGCGCCGACACTGTTCGTCGACACCACCAACGACATGCCGATCAACCGCGAAGAGGTCTTCGGGCCCATCGCCTGCGTGATCAAGGTGGCCGACGCCGATGAGGCCATCGAGGTGCTCAACGACACCCACTTCGGCCTGACCGCCGGCATCATCACCGACTCCCTGGCGCTTGCCAGCGAGTTCAAGGCCCGCGCCGAAACCGGCTGCGTCATGGTCAACCTGGCCACCGCCGGCACCGACTACCATGTGCCCTTCGGCGGTCGCAAGAACTCGAGCTTCGGCCCGCGTGAGCAAGGCCGCTACGCCCGCGAGTTCTACACCGTGGTCAAGACCTGCTACGTCAAGGCCAACTGAGCCAGGGCCCGAGAGAGGAGTCGAGCTGATGTCCAAGCAGATGCTGACGGTCGATGGTCTGCAGTACTCCAACTGGTCGAGGGAGATCTTCGAGCAGATGCGCGAGGGCGGCGTCGATGCCGTCCACGCTACCCTGGTCTACCATGAAACCACCCGCGAGACGCTCTCGCGGATGGGCGAGTGGAACCGTCGCTTCGAGGAGCACGCCGACCTGATCATGCCGGTGCGCCAGGCGAGCGATATCGAACGCGCGCGTCAGGCCGGCAAGGTGGGAATCTTCCTGGGTGCCCAGAACTGCTCGCCCATCGAAGACGACGTCGACATGGTGGAGGTGATGCGCGATCTGGGGCTGCTGATCATGCAGCTCACCTACAACAACCAGAGCCTGCTGGCCTGTGGTTGCTACGAGGCCGAGGACAGCGGGATCACCCGTTTCGGACGCCAGGTGATTCGCGAGATGAACCGGGTCGGCATGGTCATCGACATGTCACACAGCGGCGAGCGCTCGACCCTGGACGCCATCGAGCTCTCCAGCCGTCCGGTGATCATCTCTCACGCCAATCCGGCGAGCTTCCATCCGGCCAAGCGCAACAAGTCCGACACGGTACTCAAGGCCATCGCCGAGTGTGACGGGTTGCTGGGGTTCTCCGCCTACCCGTTCCATCTGAGGAACGGCTCGGACTGCACCCTGACCGAGTACTGCGAAATGATCGCCCGCACCGCCGACCTGATGGGGGTGGAGCATCTGGGGATCGGTACCGACCTGTGCCAGAACCAGCCCACCTCGATCCTCGACTGGATGCGCAATGGTCGCTGGTCGAAGGAGATGGACTACGGCGAAGGCAGTGCCGCCAACGCCGGCTGGCCCAAGCCACTGGCCTGGCTGCGTGACAGCCGCGACTTCCCCAATCTGATCGAGGGTCTGCGGGGGGTCGGCTTCGCGGAGCAGGAGGTCGCCGGGATCATGGGTCGGAACTGGGTGGCACTGCTGGAGCGTGCCGCCACGCCCGAGCAGGGCCTGAACCGGGTCGCCTGAAGGGAAGAACTCAACGGTCACAAACATAAAAATCACAACAGCGGCCCCGCTCCTCGAGGGGCCCTGCGCCAGAGGCCACTCTGATGTCGTCAACCAAGACCAACACCAATACCTACATCGATAACAGCATCGATAACAACAGCGACACTCCCGAAGCCTCGCTGCCTGCCGGTCAGCATCGACTGGGCGATCCTGTCGTGCTGACCCTGAGCATCGGCTTCATCGTGTTGTTCGTGGGCCTGTCACTCTATGATATCAACGGCGTCGCCGATGCCATTGGCGCAGGCTTCGCCTGGACGGCCAAGGCCCTCGGCGCCTACTTCCAGCTGCTGCTGCTGCTGACCTTTCTGGTCGCCATCGGCCTGACCTGTACGCCCATGGCCGGCGCACGCATCGGCAATACCTTTACCCCGGAGCTCTCCACCTTCAAGTGGGTGTCGATCATCATGTGCACCCTGCTGGCCGGTGGCGGGGTCTTCTTCGCAGCTGGTGAGCCGATCTACCACTTCGTGACGACGCCGCCGTCATTCGACACCGAGGCGGGCACTGTCGACGCCATCGCGCCGGCACTGGCCCAGTCGTTCATGCACTGGGGCTTTCTGGCCTGGGCGGTACTGGGCAGCCTGACCTCCATCGTGCTGGCCCACGCCCACTACGACAAGGGCCAGCCGCTGCAGCCGCGGACCCTGCTCTACCCGCTGTTCGGCGAGCGCATCATGAGCGGCATGTTCGGCGGTGTGGTCGATGCGCTCTGCGTTATCGCCGTGGTCGCCGGTACCGTGGGTCCCATCGGCTTTCTCGCCACCCAGGTGAGCTTCGGCCTGCATGAGCTGCTCGGTGTGGTCAACAACTACACCACCCAGCTGATCATCCTGGTCTGCCTCGGTGCCATCTATGTCACCTCGGCGATCACCGGCATCGACAAGGGCATCCAGCTGCTGAGCCGCTTGAATGTCTTCCTGGCGCTGGGCATCGCGGCGGTGATCTTCCTGTTCGGCCCCACGCTGTTTCTGGTCAACGCCTTTACCCAGGGCTTCGGCGAATACCTGACCAACTTCTTCACCATGTCGACCATGACCGCCCAGAGCGCACCGGACTGGTGGATGCAGTGGTGGACGGTGTTCTTCTTCGCCTGGTTCATTGGCTATGGTCCGCTGATGGCGATCTTCGTCGCGCGCATCTCCAGGGGACGCACGATCCGCCAGATGATCCTGACCGTCGCCGTGCTGGCGCCCATCGCCACCACGATCTGGTTCACCCTGCTGGGCGGCTCGGGCATCTTCTTTCAGTTCACCGGGGTGATCGACCTGAGCGAGGCACTGACCAACTTCCAGTTCGACGTGGCCACCCTCACCGTGGCTCAGGCACTGCCCGGTGGCACCTTCATGGCGCTGGCGATCCTGGTGCTCACCACCATCTTCGTTGCCACCACCGGCGACTCGATGAGCTATGCCATCGCCGTGGTCGGCGCCGGCCACGACAGGCCCAGCTCGCTGATCCGTGCCTTCTGGGGCATCACCATGTCACTGATGGCGGCAATCCTGCTGTACATGGGTGCCGGACAGATCAGCGCCCTGCAGCAGTTCATCGTGCTCACCGCCATTCCGGTGTCGCTGGTGCTGCTGCCGTCACTGTGGACCGGCCCCCAGGCCGCCATCGCCATGGCCCGCAATCAGGGGTTGGTCTCCCGGGACCTGCGGCCGATCGCGGTCCAGCCAGCCTCGTCAACACCGCCGGCACAGCCAGGCTCGACGCCCTCTCAGGAGCAGTAACATGATCGATCGCGTTTCTCCGCTCGAGGAGAGCCTGCGCCTGCGTGCCCCGGAGCGGGTCATGGACCTGGAGCGCCTGGGCAGCCTGCACCCCAGCCGTCTGAGCTTCGTGCGCAGCCTGATACGCCAGATGGCGCGTCAGCGCTGGCAGATCAGCACGACGCGTTTCGATCTCGACGACGACGGTCACGGCACGGCCATCTATCGTCTGCAGACGCCGCGGGGGCGCTATCACGGGGTGATCTTCTCCCAGCCGCTGCCCGATGATGCCCGTTCGGATCGCGTCATCGCCGAGGCCTGGGACGTGACCTTCGGTGTGGTCGAAGGGGATGTGGACGACGCCCTGCTCGAGCAGATGGCGGCCAACGTGCCGCTTCAGGAAGCCGGCCGCCAGCACCCGCGCCTGCTGGTGCTCTCCCGGGCCAATCGCAGCCTGCGCAACTTCGCCGCCTTTACCGAGGCGCTCAGCGCCGGCCAGCAGCCCGACCCCAGGTGGATCACCCGGGTCGGCTACCTGTATCGCACCACGGCCGTCTACGGCAACGGCAAGTTCGGCATCGCCGACTTCGACCGCCTGCGCGACAACCCGGACTTCCAGCGGCCCTTCTCGGCCCAGATGCTGGGGGTCTATCTACTGCGCCACTTCTCCATCGAGCAGATCGAGCACATCGCCAGGCGCCAGGCGCCGGCGACTGGCGTCGGGCTTGCCACCCCGCTGCGGCGCTATCTGGGGATCGGCAACTCGACCGGGCTGGGCATGGCGCCGTTTCTGATCAACCACCCGCAGCTGATCGAGCAGTGGGTCGAGAGCCGGGAACAGGCGCTGGCCCGGATCAGTGCCCAGCAGCCCGACGAGGAGCAGCGTGCCGCGCTGATCGCACTGGTCAGCCGTGCCCAGCGCCATCTGGAGCAGACCGTCACCGAGGATATCGAACAGAGCGCGCGCAATGTCGAGACCGCGGCGGCCCTGCCCGAGGTGCGTGCCTGGCTCGAGCAGGTGCCGCTGACCGACGATCTCTGGCAGGAGCTGATCGAGTGGGGTCACCGGACCCTGTCGCTGGAGACCCAGGAGCTGATCAACACCCTGCTGCTGGAGATCTACCCGGACATCGTCGAGCCCTTCGAGGACCGCATGGGCGTCGATGAGCGCATGGAACTGACGCCGGAAATGCCGCTGGTACGCCTGAAGCAGCTGATCGAGACCCACTACGACTGGGCGCTCTCCTATGACTTCGACGACCCCGACAATCGCTACTGGTTCTGGTATCGCTCCGTCGAGAAGGAGGAGCCACGGCTTGGGGTGCGCGACAGCGAACCCGGTGCCGACCGCGAGCTCAAGCTGGCCATCGCGCCGCGGGTAGCGGATACCCATCGCGTCATCAGCGACTATCTGGGCGACCACCCCCGCGCCTCGGTGGTCGACTTTCTGATCCAGCACTCGCGTCACAAGGACATCGTGCGCCGCATTCAGACCATGGTCGAAACGCCTTTCGGCGAGATTCGGGCCAACCTCTGGGCTCGCGACATGAAGCCCATGCATCTGCTGCGCACCAAGCTATCGTTCTTCGGCGCCAGCCGCTTCGACCCCAAGTCGGATCGCTGGGTACGCATCACCCTGTTCCAGGGGGCACCGCTGGTCGAGGAGCTCAACGCCGAGCCCGACGACCTGCGTGCCTTCGACGACTGGAGCTTTCCGCTCGAACCATCGACAAGCCACGCCGAGGATACCCCCACCCCCCTTACCACCGGAGTCACAACATGAAGGTCTCCTACAACGAGCTCCAAGGACTCTGCCGCAAGGCCTTTCTGGGCCTGGGCTTCGAAGATGGCGACGCCAGCGACGCCGCCGACATGGTCGCCTGGATGCAGCTCCATGAGCTCGATGGACTGGAGGCCCTGAATCGTGGCCTCGATTATCTGCTGGCCGAGCAGCATGCCCAGGAGCATGCGCCGGTGCAGCTCTATTCCGATGGTGACCTCGCGGTACTCGATGGCCAGGGTCATAGCGTTCTCAGAAGCTCGAGCCTGGCGCTGGAGCTCGGTTTCGCCAAGGCGCGCGCCCGGGGCCTCTCGGTGATCAAGATCCGGCGCTGTCACAATCGCCAGCTGATCATGGGCTATCTGGCCCGCATCGCCGGGCGGGGCATGAACGTCACCGCCTTCTGGCGTAACGCTCAGGCCCCGGAGGGCAGCGACCAGCCACCGCTGACCGAGCAGGTGGTCGGCTTTCGTGCCAACAGCTCGGTGCCCGAGATCCGCGTCTATGCGGTGAAGCAGGTCCCCGAGGAGAACGAGCCGAACGACGGCATCACGCTGGTGTTTGCCAACCACGTCGACCTGCTGCCGTCGATGCGCTCCGAGTTCGACTACGAACTGCTGGCCCGCCATGAAGAGTCGACGCTGCTGGCCTGCCGCGAGCGGGCCATGCTCGATGGTATTCCCATCAATGATGGCGTGTGGAACAGGCTCAAGGACCTGGCAGCACGCATTCTGGTCGAGTCCACCGATGCCTCCCGCGGTGGCGCCGGAGCCGGCGTCTCCGACAACGATTGAGTCATCGATTCATTGGGTGACGACCAGGCCCGGCGCTTACCCTCGAGGAGCGCCGGGGCCTCGTTATCCACCCATATATCTCTCCGCCCACCCCCTTATCCACCTATCCAGAGCACCCCAGAGAAGGACACCCGCATGGTTCAGCCCGTTACCACCGATCTGTTCGCTTCCCGCGCCCCGCTGTCATGGGCAACCGTGGGCAATGGCATCCTCTTCACCGCCCAGATTCCGATCGACGATCAGGGCGAGGTCGTCAGCGGCGGCATTGAGGCCCAGACCCGCCAGACGCTGGATAATCTGGTACACACCCTGGAGTGCGCCGGCGGTGGCGTCGAGAACCTGACCCAGGTACTGATCTATGTGACCCGGCGCGAAGACCTCGCCACGGTCAACAGGCTCTACGCCGAGGTGGTGAAGGCCCCCTATCCCAATCGCGCCGCCATCATCGTCTCGGGCTTCGCCCGCGAGGAGATGCTGGTCGAGATGGTGGCCTACGCCGCCATCGATGAGGCAAGCTGAGGGAGGCGCTGGTGGCTGCCCGGAGATTGTCCTGGCGCGGGGCAAGTGCCACCATAGGGATGATTCATATCAACGCACGCGAATATAGAACCCGCTGACTGTCGCGCCTCTTAACAATTATGACAACGAGCTCGTTATGACTGTGGAGATCACTCAACCGAAGCGTCGCCGCGGCAGGGCCCGTGGCCGCGAACTGGCCCCGCTGGCGCTCGCCGGGCTGCGTCGCCTGCTGGGCGATGAACGCAGCGACCCCAGCCTGCAGCGCCGTGACCGGCTGATCGAGCATCTGCATGGTATCCAGGATGCCCATGGCCATCTGGCCATGGTCGAGCTGCGGGCGCTGGCCGCCTACATGAACCTGCCCATGGCGGCCATCTACGAGACCGCCACCTTCTACGCCCACTTCGACGTGGTCCACGACGACGAGGCACCGCCGCCGGCGGTGACGGTGCGGGTCTGTGACTCTCTCTCCTGCCAGCTGGCCGGCGCGGAAGCCCTGAAGGCGGAGCTCGAGGCCGGTGCCGCCCCGGAAGCGGTTCGCGTGTTGCGCGCGCCCTGCATGGGGCGCTGCGATAGCGCGCCGGTGGTGGAGGTGGGGCACCACCATGTCCGCTACGCCAGCGTGGAAGGGGTCGAGGCGGTGATCGATACCGGTCATTTCCACCCCGAGACGATCCTCTGGGAGCGCCTGGCCGACTACCGCGAGGCCGGTGGCTACCGGCTGCTGAACGCCTGCCGCGACGGTGAGGTGAGCGTCGAGAGGCTGATCAAGGCCTTCGAGCATGCCGGACTGCGTGGCCTGGGTGGCGCCGGCTTTCCGCTCCATCGGAAGTGGCAGGCGGTTCGCGCCGAGGCGGGCCCTCGCTATGCGGTGATCAATGCCGACGAGGGCGAGCCAGGCACCTTCAAGGATCGCTTCTATCTGGAGCGCGAGACCCACCGCTTCTTGGAGGGTGCCCTGGTCGGCGCCTGGGTGGTGGAGGCCGAGGCGCTCTATATCTACCTGCGCGACGAGTATCCCGGCCTGCACCGGGTGCTGCACAGCGCCATCGGCGAGCTGGAGGAGGCCGGCCTGGTGGCGCCGGGCTATATCGTGCTGCGTCGCGGTGCCGGCGCCTATATCTGTGGCGAGGAGTCGGCGCTGATCGAGTCCCTGGAGGGCAAGCCCGGCAAGCCCCGGCATCGCCCCCCCTTTGTTGCCCAGAGGGGGCTCTTCGACCGTCCGACCCTGGTCAACAATGTCGAGACCGTCTACTGGATCCCGCGCATCTGGGAGCAGGGGGCCGAGTGGTTCGCCGCCCAGGGGCGTCATGGCCGGCGTGGCCTGCGCAGCTTCTCGGTCTCCGGCCGGGTCAGGCGCCCCGGCGTCCACCTGGCCCCGGCGGGCATCACCCTGCACGAGCTGCTGGAGGAGTACTGTGGCGGCATGGCCGAGGGCCATCGGCTGCTGGGCTACCTGCCCGGCGGCGCCTCCGGGGGGATCCTGCCGGCCGACAAGGCGGATATCCCGCTCGATTTCGATACCCTTCAGGAGCATGGCTGCTTCATCGGCTCGGCGGCGATCGTCGTGCTCTCGGACCAGGATGATCTGCGTGCCGTGGCCAGCAACCTGTTGGCCTTCTTCGCCGACGAGTCCTGCGGACAGTGCACGCCCTGCCGCGTGGGGAGCGAGAAGATGCTCACCCTTCTCGAACGCGACGAGTGGGATGTCCCGCAGCTCGAGCGGCTCGCCCGGGTGATGATGGACGCCTCCATCTGCGGCCTGGGCCAGGCCGCGCCCAATCCGGTGATCAGCCTGCTGCGCGACTTCCGCGGCGAGCTTGCCGACCGCAACCTGATCGCCAAGGGGTGAGGAGGGAGAGATGAGTGACCAGAGCGTAATGGAAAGCTTTACCCTGAATCTGGATGGCGCCGAGGTCAGCGCCTGGCCCGGCGAGACCCTCTGGCAGGTGGCCAAGCGTGCCGGCGAGACCATTCCTCACCTGTGCTTCAAGGACGCCCCCGGCTACCGTTCCGATGGCAACTGCCGCGCCTGCATGGTGGAGATCGAGGGGGAGCGCGTGCTCGCCGCCAGCTGCATCCGCGAGGCGACCCCCGGCATGGTAGTGAAGAGCGCCGGCTCCGAGCGGGCCCGCGAGGCGCGGGAGGAGGTGCTGGCACTGCTGCTGGCCGACCAGCCCGATCGCGAGGCGAGTCCCGATCGCTCGAGCCACCTGTGGGCCATGGCCGACCGGCTGGCCGTCGACGCCACGGCGGTGGGCGAGCGTCTGCCCGCGCGGGCGGAGCGGACGTCGCCCACGGTGCATCATGTGGCCGAGAGGGCCGACTCGCTGCCCCATGCCGGAGGGCATGACGCCACCCACTCGGCGATGAACGTCAATCTGGATGCCTGCATCACCTGCGGGCTCTGTGTGCGGGCCTGTCGCGAGGTGCAGGGCAACGACGTGATCGGCCTGGCCCATCGCGGGGCGGCATCCAAGATCGTGTTCGACTTCGATGACCCCATGGGCGAGAGCACCTGCGTGGCCTGTGGCGAGTGCGTCCAGGCCTGTCCCACCGGGGCGCTGATGCCGGCGACCCTGATCGATGACGCGGGCCGTGGCGACTCCGCCGTGGCCGACCGCACCGTCGACTCGATCTGTCCCTACTGCGGGGTCGGTTGTCAGCTGACCTATCATGTCAAGGATGACGCGCCACACGTCGAGGAGCGCCGGGGGCAGGGCGAAGGGGAGGTCCGAGGACCGGGGATGGCCGAGGTAGCTTCCAGGGAGGGACTCGTAGCGCCTCCCTGCAGCCCTGCCGCCGGATCAGCTCCGTCCAATGCAGGAGCTGGGCGCATACTCTTTGTCACCGGTAGAAACGGTCCCTCCAACCAGGGCCGGCTCTGCGTCAAGGGGCGTTTCGGCTTCGACTACCCCAATCATCCGGCGCGACTGACCCGGCCGCTGATCCGGCGCGAGGGCGTGCCCAAGGGGGTCGATCCCGACTTCGATCCGGCCGACCCGCTGACTCACTTCCGCGAGGCGAGCTGGGAGGAGGCGCTGGATCTGGCGGCGGAGGGGCTCACCAGCCTCAAGGCCGGCAACGGTCCCGAGGCACTCGCCGGATTCGGCAGCGCCAAGTGCTCCAACGAGGAGGCCTGGCTGTTCCAGAAGCTGGTGCGTACCGGCTTCGGCTCCAACCATGTCGATCACTGTACCCGCCTGTGCCACGCCAGCTCCGTGGCGGCCCTGATGGAGTGCCTGGGTTCCGGCGCGGTCACCGCGTCGTTCATGCAGGCGCTCGAGGCCGATGTGGTGGTCCTTACCGGCTGCAACCCGGCGGTGAACCACCCGGTGGCGGCCACCTACTTCAAGCAGGCGGCCAGGAACGGCACCCGGCTGATCATCCTCGACCCTCGCGGCCAGGCCCTGGACGCCTACGCCTGGCGCAGCGTGCGCTTCACGCCGGGCGGCGATGTGGCGCTGCTGAACGCCATGCTCAACGTGATCATCGCCGAGGGTCTCTACGACCAGGCCTATATCGATGCCCATACCGAAGGCTTCGCGGCGCTGGCGGCGAGCGTGGTCGACATGACCCCCGAGGCCATGTCACCGCTGTGCGGCGTGGCGCCCGATACCCTTCGCGAGATCGCGCGGGCCTATGCCACCGCCGACAAGGCGATGGTCTTCTGGGGCATGGGCATCTCCCAGCACACCCACGGCACCGACAACGCTCGCTGCCTGATCTCGCTGGCGCTCGCCTGCGGGCAGACCGGACGTCCGGGAACCGGCCTGCATCCGCTGCGCGGCCAGAACAACGTCCAGGGCGCCTCGGACGCCGGCCTGATTCCCATGGTGCTGCCCGACTATCAGCCGGTGGGCGACGCCCAGCTGCGTGCCGCCTTCGAGGAGCTGTGGAATACCGAGCTCGACCCCGAGCCCGGGCTGACCGTGGTGGAGATCATGGATGCCATCGTGGCCGGTACCATCAAGGGCATGTATATCCTCGGCGAGAACCCGGCGATGTCCGACCCGGATCTCAACCATGCACGCCAGGCGCTGGCTACCCTCGAGCACCTGGTGGTGCAGGACCTGTTCGTGACCGAGACGGCCCAGTTCGCCGATGTCATCCTGCCGGCCACCGCCTGGGCGGAGAAGGATGGCACCGTCACCAACACCAACCGCCAGGTGCAGATGGGGCGCGCCGCGGTGGCCCCGCCGGGGGAGGCGAAGCCCGACTGGTGGATCATCCAGGAGATGGCCAGGCGCTTCGGGCTGGGCTGGGACTATGCCCACCCGCGGGAGGTGTTCGCCGAGATGAAGCAGGGCATGTCCTCGCTGGATCATATCAGCTGGGAGCGCCTCGAGGCGGAGGACTCGGTGATCTACCCCTGCCTCGCCCCCGACGCCCCGGGCGAGGACGTGGTGTTCAACGACGCCTTCCCGCGGGCCGGCGGCAAGGCGAAGTTCTCGCCCACCCGCCCGCTGCCGCCTGATGAGCCGGTGGATGCCGACTATCCGACGGTGCTGACCACCGGGCGGCTGCTGGAGCACTGGCACACCGGCGCCATGACGCGTCGCAGTCGGGTGCTCGATGATCTGGAGCCGGAGGCCGCGGCCAGCCTGGCTCCCGCGGAGCTGGGACGCCTGGGGGTGGCGCCGGGAGAGCCGATCACCATCGCGACCCGGCGTGGCACGATCACCCTGACGGC
The DNA here is from genome assembly GCF_031846005.1 of Halomonas sp. LES1. Lineage (NCBI taxonomy): Bacteria > Pseudomonadati > Pseudomonadota > Gammaproteobacteria > Oceanospirillales > Halomonadaceae > Halomonas > Halomonas sp. LES1. The sequence goes on along the minus strand of NZ_JAVRGC010000003.1, from coordinate 51,467 downwards.
ACGCTCCGATCCGCGCATGCCCGAAGGCATGGTGTTCGTGCCCTTCGCCTTCGTGGAGGCGGCGGCCAACCTGCTGACCAACCCGGCGCTGGACCCCTACGGCAAGATCCCGGAGTTCAAGTACGCGGCCTGTCGGCTCTCGCCGGCTGTCCCTTGACCACCAGCACCACGCCGGCGATGGCGATGGCCATGCCGGCAAGCGAGGCGGGAGGCAGGGCCTCATCGAACAGCCACCAGGCCTGCAGGGCGGTGACCGGTGGCACCAGATAGAACAGGCTTGCCACCCGCGAGGCCTCGCCGCGCTTGATCAGCGCCATCAGCAGCAGGATGGCGCTGATCGAGAGCACCAGCACCAGCCATCCCAGGGTCAGGGTGAAGACGGGAGACCACTCCACGCCGCGCTCCTCGAAGAGCAGGGCGCCCAGGCCGAACAGCGTGGCGGTGGCCAGATACTGCACCACGGTACCGGAGAGCAGTGGCATGCCGGTGCAGTGGCGCTTCTGGTAGAGCGTGCCGCCGGTAATGCCCAGCAGCGCGACCAGCACGGCCCCCAGTGCCCCCAGGCCGAAGCCCTGGAAGAGGCTCTCGCCCGGGTCGAGCTTGCCGCCCAGCACCAGGGCGACTCCCACCAGCCCCAGCAGCAGTCCCAGCCACTGGCGTGTCGTCAGCCGCTCGCCCAGCAGCGGGCCGGCGAGCCCCGCCGTCAGCAGCGGCTGCAGCCCCACCAGCAGCGAGGCGAGCCCCGCCGGCATGCCCAGGTAGATGCCGTAGAAGACCCCCCCCAGATAGGCGCCATGCACCAGCAGGCCCGAGACCGCGATATGCCCCCATAGCCGGGAGCCGCGGGGCCACTCGCCGGAGAGCCAGTGGGCGAGGGGAGCCAGCAGCACCAGGGTCAGGGCGGAGCGAATGAAGAGGAAGGTGAAGGGCTCGGCGTAGGGCAGGCCGAACTTGGCACCGATGAAGCCGGTGCTCCACAGCACCACGAACAGCAGCGGCATGGCGGCGAGCCACAGGCGATGAGAGAAGATGGCGGGCATGGGGGCATCCTTGCAGGGGAGGCAACCATCTTCGCCGCCTCGCGGCAGGCTGCCAAGGGGGCGTGGCGCCTTCGAGGGTTTGTGCTTTGGTCGTAGAGCGTGGGACCAGTGGCTAACTGGTCAGACCAGTTTTTCCCCATTGCTTACAACATATTGGCATCGGAGACAGGGCAGTGGTTCGCGGATGGCGGGCATCGCAACGTTGAATCGCGGCATTGGCCGGGCCCGGGGCTTTCGCTAGCTTCTTGAGGGGAGCGCCCGTGCGCTTACCGACCATGCACGATGGAGTCGAGCGTGGGGCGTCGGGGTCGCCTGGGCGGCCATGAACGGCGAATCGGTCCAGGGAAGATAACAACAAGATCCGGCCATGCCCCGTTGGGGCCGGCCACCGCCATCTGGAGTCTATTCCATGCAAGATGACAAGCAGCCATCACGCATCCTGACGTCACCCGGCGAGGCGATCTCCGATCGTCGCGAGCCCGATCGTCGCGAGCCCGACCGTCGCCGTTTCCTCAAGGCCGCCGCCGTCGGTTCCGCCGCCGCCGTGGCGGCGCCCTGGATCGGCAATGCCCAGGCCCAGGAGGGCATCCGCATCCGCATGCAGTCCTCGTGGCAGCCTGGCACCGTCGGCTATCGCACCTTCGAGGCCTGGGCCAAGGGCGTGGTCGAGTCCACCAGCGGTGAGGTCAATATCGAGCCCTTTCCCGCCGGTGCCGTTGCCGGGGCCTTCGAGGTCGCCGACGCCGTGCGCAATGGCGTGCTCGATGGCCAGAACTGGTTCACCGTCTACTGGCCGGGCAAGATGCCGGCGGGTGTCTTCCTTACCGCCTACCCCATGGGGCTCTCGCTGCCCCACCAGTGGGACATGATGTTCGGCGCCTATGGCGGCCTGGATATTGCCAAGGATCTCTATCGCAAGCAGGGCCAGGAGCTGCTGGGCTATGTCCACCATGACCTCAACCTGATCCATTCCAAGGTGCCGCTGCGCAGCTTCGATGACTTCGACGGCATCAAGATCCGCATGCCCGGCGGGATCGTCGCCGAGACCTTTGCCGCCATGGGCGCGCGTACCACCCTGCTGCCGGGCTCGGAGGTCTACCCGGCACTCGAGAAGGGCACCATCGATGCCGCCGACTTCACCGGTGCCGCGGTCAACTACGAGCTGGGGTTCTGGCAGGTGGCCGACTATATCATCATGGGGCCGCCCTCCACCCCCTGCCTGCACCAGTCCGTCGACCTCATGGATATCGCCGTCAATCGCCGCGTCTTCGAGCGCATGTCCTCCCAGACCCAGGACCTGATGCACGACCTGGTCGCCGCCTACTCCCGTGAGCACTATGCGGCGATTCAGAAGGCCAATGCCGAGGCCTGGCCCAAGTACCGCGAGAAGGGCGTGGAGATCATCCACCTGACCGAAGAGGACGCCACCCGCTTCCGCGAGGTGGCGATCCCGCTGTGGTTCAAGTGGGCCAACAAGGACCCGGATGCCGCCCGCCTGTTCAAGGCGCACCTCGACACCATGATGGATCCCGCGGTGGCGCTGATCACGCCCGAGGACATCAAGGACTACGAGCTCAACGTCTGACCCGCCGGCTCGGCCAGGCCGGGTGCTGCGTCTCAGGAGTCGCGGCACCCGGCCCCGGGCATATCGCTCAACCCCGCATCTGCCGGGTCCATGATCCGTCGCTCTCGCCGGGAGGTGATGGCATCGCGGAGGAGTCTCAATGAATCTAGAGATCAACTTTATCCTGCCCCACTGGCTCTACTGGTCGGTGCTGATCTTCCTGCCACTGGTGGTCATGTTCTTCGTCGATCGCAGCTTCCGCCGCGGTGGCCGCATCGATGGTGGCGAGGTCGCCGAGGTGCCGGCCGGTGAGGAGGTGGCGGTCGGCTATCAGCCTCCCGGCAACCTCCTTACCCTCGCCATCGATCGCGTGTCCGGCTTCTTCGGCCGCTACGTGGCCTACTGGTCGCTGATCGCGCCCTTCGTGTTCGCCTATGAAGTGCTGATGCGCTACGCCTTCAACTCGCCGACCAACTGGGCCCACGAGTCGATGACCCTGATGTTCGGCATGCAGTACCTGATGGCCGGCGCCTTCGCCCTGCGCGAGGGGGGCCATGTGCGCGTGGATATCCTCTACCAGCGCGCGCGGCCGTTGACCAAGGCGGCTCTGGACCTGCTGACCTCGGTATTCTTCTTTATCTTCACCGTGGCCCTGCTGGTCACCGGCTGGAAGTTCTTTTCCCAGTCGGTGAGCGACCGCCTCTTCTTCGGCGCGAGCTATGCCAACGAGGTCTCCTTTACCGAGTGGGCGGTGCAGTACTATCCGGTGAAGTTCATGCTCTTCTTCGGGGCGCTGCTGCTGCTGCTGCAGGGCATCGCTCAGCTGATCCGTGACGTCCAGGCGTTTCGGTATCATCGCGCACGGGAGCGCCAGGGGCGCGGCTTCGCCCAACTGCTGGTGGTGCTTGGCGTACTGCTGGCCGCCTGGGTCCTGTTCGAGATGGTCAATATCGCCGTCACCGACTACGAGAGCCTGGCCGGTAGTCTCGAGAACAGCCTGAGTCGGCTGGGCATCGGTGGCCTGACCCTGCTGATGTTCGGCACCCTGATGGTGGTGCTGGTGGCGGGCCTGCCGCTGGCCTTTGTCACCGGTGGCCTGGGGGTGGCCTTCCTCTATCTGGTCGGCGACCAGGCCATGCTCAACCTGATGCCCTCGCGCATCTTCCCGATGATGACCAACTATCAGCTCTCCGCCATTCCGCTGTTCATCTTCATGGCATCGGTGCTGGAGAAGGCGGGCATCATCGAGGAGCTGTTCGATGTCGTCTACAAGTGGATGGGCGGGCTCAAGGCGGGCCTGGCCATCGCCACGGTCATCGCCTCGACGCTGCTGGCCGCCATGGTCGGCGTGATCGGCGCGGCGGTGGTGACCATGGGGCTGATCGCCCTGCCGGCGATGCTCAAGCGCCACTACGACCCCGAGATCGCCATCGGCTCGATCATGGCCGGCGGCACCCTGGGCATCCTGATTCCCCCCTCGATCCTGGCCATCATCTATGGCGTCATCGCCCAGCAGTCGGTGGGGGAGCTCTACCTCGGCTCGCTTCTCCCCGGCCTGCTGCTCGCCTTCATGTATGGCTTCTACTGCTGGATGCGCGGCACCCTGAACGTCAAGATGGCGCCGCCGATGCCGGTCGAGGACCGGGTCGACATGGGCGAGAAGCTGTGCCTGCTGCGCAATATGCTGGCGCCCATCGTGCTGGTGGTGCTGGTGCTGGGCATCATCTTCACCGGCATCGCGACGCCGGTGGAGGCGGCGGGCATCGGTACCTTCGGCGCCCTGGTGGTGGCCGCGATGCACAAGCGGCTGACATGGCCCAACCTGCATGCCGCCTGCATGACCACGCTGGTGGCGTCGGCCATGGTGATGTGGATCATCTTCGGTGCCAGCATCTTCGTCGGTTTCTATATCCTGCAGGGGGGGCAGACCTTCGTGCAGGAGCTGATCTCCGGTGCCGGCCTCGGCCCCTATGCGGTGCTGGCGCTGATGATGGTGCTGCTGGTCGCGCTGGGGATGTTCCTCGACTGGGTGGGCATCCTGCTGCTGGCGGTGCCGATCTTCGTGCCGCTGATCAAGGGGCTCACCTTCGACGGGGTATTCGGGTTACCGGGTGTGGACCCCGCCGATGTCTCGCTATGGTTCGGCGTCATCTACCTGGTCAATATGCAGATGTCCTTTCTCAGCCCGCCCTTCGGCTATGCGCTCTTCTATATCAAGGGGGTCTGCCCGCCACATATCACCATGGCGCAGATCTTCCGCTCCTCCTTCCCGTTCCTGGCACTGCAGGCGCTGGGCCTGCTGCTGGTGATCCTGTTTCCGGCGCTGGTCACCTGGCTGCCCAACCTGGCATACGGCTGAAGGGGTGGTGTTCATGAGCAGGGCGCCTGCGGGCGCCCTTGTTACATTCCCACACAAAACGATCTGAACTCCTCCGGACACGGGGGCGTCACAGGGGGGCACACACATTTTGACGTATCCTTGTGACGTCCCCCTGGAGGTATCTATGAAACGCATGACTGCCCTGTTCTCCGCCGCCCTGCTCAGTGCCGGCCTGATGTCGGCCACGGCGCATGCCCAAGAGGACACTGCAGCCAATGCCTCAACGTCGGCCGAGGCCTCGGTTCAGGCCCAGGACTTCTCCGATGCCCAGCTCCAGCAGTTCGCCGATGCCTCGCAGGAGATCGCCGTGCTGTCTCAGGAGTATACCGAGCGTCTGCAGGCCGCCGAGGGTGAAGAGGCGCAGCAGCAGGTTCGTGTCGAGGCCAACGAGGAGATGGTCAGCGTAGTGGAAGAGAGCGGCCTCGAGGTCGACACCTTCAACGCCATCGGCCAGGCCATTCAGCAGGATCCCGAGCTGATGCAGCGTGTTCAGGAGATGGCGCAGTCGTAAGGCTTGCCCGACTCCCCGCCGGCTCCCATCGGCATTGACGGCCACCCTCCGGGGTGGCCGTTTTCATGGTGCGCCAGGCATGGCGCACCTGGCCGCGCTCGAAAGGGCCGTTGTCGAGGCCGATGGTATGAGAGTCGATTCTGGGCCGCATGGTCATCTTGCCCGCCGGCGCTGCAGCGCGATGGCCAGCAAATGTGAGGGCAGATACAGCAGGATCGGCCAGCCGATCATCAGGCCCAACAGGTAGATGAGCGGGTCGAGCAGGGCCTGGGGCTGGCCGAAAAGACCATATACCCAATTGATATTGCGCGCCGGATCGGTGAGCAACAGGGTCAAGGGCAGTACCAGCCAGGTCAGTACCGTCTGCAGCCAGAGGCCGCGTCGATCATAGCCCAGCCTGATCAGCGCATAGCTGGTCACTACCGGCAGCACCACATGGAAGAGCGAAAGCAGGCGAAAGGAGAGCGCCACCTGGGCATCGAACATGTATTCGGTGCCGCCGATGGGGTGAACGCCGAACAGCAAGGCCCCGCCCACATCCAGGCTCCACAGGGTGCCCACCACCAGCACCGCGAGCCACTGGGCCGACATCAACAGACGACTCTCGGCCCACAGCGCGACGAGAATCAGCAGGCTGGCCAGATCGCACAGCCACAGGAAATTCTGCCAGCCCACCTTGGCGAAATAGGTCGGTGCCCAGATGGCGATCCACAGGGTGAAGGCGAGCTTGAGCCAGAGGGGAAGGCGGTGTGATGACATGGCGACCTCATCGTGAACCGAAGACGCTTGATCGGCTACGCAAGCCCCACCCGGCGCAATCCGTCGTGCCAGTGTGCGCCTTCGGTGCTCAGGCGCAAGAGCAATGCCCGATAGGCCAGGCCAAGCAACTAGATGCGATCACTCGGTTGGGGAATACCTTGCTACCGATAGTGTAGTTATCACGGCGCGATCGAGGTTGCAGCCTGATCCGAAGCGGAGGCTTGCTTTACAGCCTGTCGGCACTCTTACAGACTTGCCGGAAACCGCCTGAGAAGGGGAGAGACCCATGGAAGTGGAATGGCTGGAGATACGCCAGCATATGGGGCAGTTTCCGCCCTTCGACGCCCTGTCCGACGAGCTGCTCGACGAGATCGCCAGCCAGGTCGAGGTTGCCTACTTCCAGGCCGGCAGCGATATCCTGGTGCTCGACGAGGAGATCAGGGAGCTCGGCTATGTGCGCAGTGGCGCGGTGGAGGTCTATCGCCGCAACGGCAGTCTCCACAATCGCCTCGGCGAGGGCGATATCTTTGGGCACTTCAGCCTGCTGCGCAACTATCGGGTGCGCTTCCCCGCCCGGGCGCTGGAAGATAGCCTGATCTACTTCATCCCGGATGCCGTCTTCCAGCGCCTGTGCGAGCAGGATGACGACTTCGCCGACTTCGTCGAGGTGGAGCGTCCACGCCTCGAGACGGCGGTGGAGCAGCACAAGCAGCAGAACGACATGCTGATTACCCGGGTGCGCAAGCTGCTCAGCCGCTACCCGCTGATGCTGGAGGCCAGCACCACATTGCAGGAGGCGGCCAGCCAGATCACCGACTACGGCGCCTCGGCGGTGCTGGTGCTCGATGCTCCGGAGGAGAATTCGCGCTATGTGCTGCGTGACAGCGAAGAGCGCGACTGGCAGGTGAAGGGCATCCTGACCGACAGCGACTTTCGCCGCACGGTGGCCGAGGGGCGCCCGCCAAGCACACCGATCGGCGATGTGGCGGGCAACAGGCTGGTAGCGGTTCAGTCCGGCGAGTCGGTACATGAGGCGATGCTCACCATGCTGCGCAACAATATTCACCATCTGCCGGTGATGCATCGCCGCAGCCCGGTGGGGATCGTGCACCTCTCCGATATCATCCGTTACGAGACCCACTCCAGCCTCTATCTGGTCAGCAATATCTACAGCCAGTCCACGGTGGAGGGGCTGGCCCGGCTGGCGCCGGATGTGAAAGGCACCTTCGTGCGCATGGTCGAGGATGGTGCCGACTCGCGAATGATCGGCAGCGCGCTCTCCACCATCGCCCGCAGCTTCACGCGCCGCCTGCTGGAGCTGGCCGAGGAGGAGCTGGGGCCGCCGCCGGTGCCCTACTGCTATATGGCCATGGGCTCCATGGCACGCAATGAGCAGACCATGGTTACCGACCAGGACAACGCCCTGGTGCTGGCCGATGACTTCGATTCCGAGCGCCACGATGGCTACTTCATGGCGCTGGCCACGCGGGTCAGTGATGGACTCGCCGCCTGCGGCTATGCCTACTGCACCGGCGATATCATGGCCACCAACCCACGCTGGCGGCAGCCGCTGTCGGTATGGAAGGGTTACTTCCAGGACTGGATTCGTGACCCCACGCCCGAGCGGCTGCTGCACAGCTCGATCTTCTTCGATCTGGACGGGGTCTATGGCGAGCACCGGTTCGTGGAGCAGCTCCAGGATCTGGTCGCCACCCAGGCGCCCCACAGCAAGCTGTTCCTGGCGGCCATGGCCCGTAACGCCCTCAACCGCACCCCGCCCCTGGGGTTCTTCCGCACCTTCGTGATGGAGAAGGATGGCAAGCACAACAACAGCATCAACCTGAAGCGACGCGGAACCGCACCGTTGACCGACCTGATCCGCGTTCACGCCCTGGCCTGCGGCTCCCACGCCCAGAACAGCTTCGAGCGCCTGGACGATATCAGCCATACCCAGCTGCTGCCGGATGGGGTAGGCGAGAAGCTGCGCCATGCGCTGGAGTTTCTGAGCATGACGCGGGTCCACCATCAGGTGATCGATGTTCAGGCCGAGCGTGAGCCGGACAACAATATCGAGCCGGAGAATATCAGCGACAGCGATCGGCACACCCTGAAGGATGCCTTCCAGGTGTTGAGCAATGCCCAGAAGTTTCTCAAGTTCCGCTACCCCCTGCCGCCTGCCTCCCAGCGGCGGAGGCGGTAGCCGTGATCTTCAGGGGGGTACGCCAACCCGCTCCGGGCTGGGCGGAGTATGTCGCCGACCGTGCCGGCCGCGTGCGCCATCCCTTGCTGGCCGACTATTATGCCGCCGGCTGCCCGGCGCCCGATACCCCTATCGGCGAGGCGCCGCTGGTGGCGCTGGATATCGAGACCACCGGCCTCGACCCGCGGCGTCACGCCATCGTCAGCATCGGCGTGGTGCCCTTCAACCTGGCGCGTATTCCACTACGCGAGGCGCGATACTGGGTGCTGAAGCCGTATCGCGAGCTTACTCGGAGCTCGGTGACCCTGCACCGCATCACCCATAGCGAGGTGGTCGATGCACCCGACCTGCAGGAGGTGCTGCCCGAGATGCTGGATGCCCTGAGAGGGCGCCTGGCGGTGGTGCACTACCGCCATATCGAGCGCGGTTTCATCGATACGGCCGTGCGCCATCGGTGGGGGGAGGGGCTGCTCTATCCGGTGATCGACACCATGTCGCTGGAGGCGCGGCTGCACCGTCAGTCGCTGTGGGCACGTTTCCGGCGCTGGCTGGGGCGGCCGCCGGTCTCCATTCGCCTCAATGCCAGTCGTGAGCGCTATGGCCTGCCAGCCTACCAGGGGCATCATGCACTGGTGGACGCGCTGGCCACGGCCGAGCTGTTTCAGGCCCAGGTGGCCAGCCGCTTCTCGGCCGAGACGCCGGTGGGCGAGCTATGGAGTTGAGGAGTTAGACGCAGAAGCAGCAGAAGTCGGTGAGCCAGGCGCTGTGAGACCGGAGTCGAGACTGAGACGTTGGCCACAAATGCAGAGAGGCGGCCCGTAGGCCGCCTCTCTGCGTCTTGGCGAGTCGTGTCGCTTACCGACTCACCGGCTTGTCGTCCTACTTGGCCTTGGGCTCGCTCATTAGCCCCTTGACGATGGCGTAACAGCCCACCAGCAGCACCAGGGTGAAGGGCAGCCCGGTGGTCAGCGCCGCGGTCTGCAGGGCACCGAGGCCGCCGCCCAGCAGCAGGGCGATGGCGATGCCGCCTTCGATCAGCGCCCAGAACACGCGCTGGGGCTTGGGAGCATCGACCTTGCCGCCGGCCGTGATCGAGTCGATCACCAGCGAGCCGGAGTCGGAGGAGGTGATGAAGAATACGATCACCAGCACGATACCGACGAAGGAGGTGATGGCGGTCAGCGGCAGGTACTCCAGCATGGTGAACAGCTGCAGCTCGAGCGCGGCGTTCTGCACCTCGGTAATGCCCTGGTTGATCACCTGATTGATGGCGGTGGTGCCGAAGGCGGTCATCCATACCACCGAGGCCAGGGTCGGGACCACCAGCACGGCGATCAGGAACTCACGCACGGTACGGCCACGGCTGACCCGGGCGATGAACATGCCGACGAAGGGCGACCACGCGATCCACCAGGCCCAGTAGAAGGCGGTCCAGCCCTGGGTGAAGTTGGCATCCTCACGTCCGAACGGCATGGCGAGGGCCGGCAGGTTCTTCACATAGCCCAGCAGGTTCTCGACCACCCCGGTGGCGATCATCAGCGTCGGGCCCACGGCGATCACGAACAGCAGCAGCAGCAGGGCGAGCGCCATGTTGAGCTGCGACAGGCGCTGCACGCCCTTGTCGACACCCAGCATGATCGAGCCCAGGGCGACGAGGGTGATGCCCAGGATCAGCAGCACCAGGGTGAGGTTGGTATCGGGGATACCGAACAGATAGTTGAGGCCGGCCGATGCCTGGGTGGCACCGAGCCCCAGCGAGGTGGCCAGGCCGAACAGCGTGGCGAAGACCGCCATGATATCGATCAGGTGACCCGGCCAGCCCCAGATACGCTCACCCAGAACCGGGTAGAAGATCGAGCGCATGGTCAGCGGCAGGCCCTTGTTGTAGGCGAAGATCGCCAGGGACAGGCCGACGATGGCATAGGCGCCCCAGGGGTGCAGGCCTCAGTGGAAGATGGTGGCGGCCATGCTCAGCGAGACGGCGCCGGCCTGATCACCCTCGGCGCCGCCCAGCGGTGCCCAGTCGGTGCGCAGGCCATCCTCGCCCAGGCCGATGCCTCCCAGGGCGGTGCCAAAGTGGCCCAGCGGCTCCGACACGCCATAGAACATCAGGCCGATGCCCATGCCGGCGGCGAACAGCATGGCGAACCAGCCGGCGTAGCCGAAGTTCGGCTTGGCGTTGGCCCCGCCGATACGCACCTTGCCCAGAGGGGTGAAGATCAGCACCAGCGCGAGTATCACGAAGACGTTGGCGCCGAGCAGGAACACCCAGGTCAGCTTGGTGGTGAGGAAGCTGAACATGGCATCGAAGATCGGCTCCATCTGAGCCTGCATGGCCAGCGTCAGGATCACGAACAGCAGGATCACGACCGAAGAGACCATGAAGACCGTGCTGTGCAGATCCACATTGACCCCTAGCGGGGACGCCTTGATATTGTCTTGACCGATCACGTAATCCGTGTCGATCAGGTTTGCCGGCCCTTCCGGGGCCGGAATCCCCTCGGAACCCTGCTGAGGCTCCCGGGGCTTGTCATCGTTGGTCGGATTGGCCACGAGACATCTCCCTTGAGGTTAATGGTAAGCGCAGGTTCGAGTTATTGGTGTGCGCGAGTGGTAGTGACGTCGTTATTCGTTAGCGTCGGGGCGCACCAGGAAGACCGATGCACTGGTGCGGCTGGCGACCTGGCTGCCATTGGCCGGCATGACGATATCCAGGTGGCGGTGGGCGTGGGTCGGCATCACCACGAGGTCGGCCTCGACTTCATCGATGGCCTTGACCAGCGTCTCGACCAGGTCGGCAACGGGGTCGACCCGACTGATCATCTTGCTGCTGACCGGCTGACCATGCACCTGCCCGCGCTGCTGAGCGAAGGCCTCCAGCTTCTGGGCATACTCCTCGGGTGTGCGGGCCACGCTGCCCGGCGTGGTGGCGGTGACCCCGACATAGCAGACCTCGGCCTGGTAGTGGCGTGCCATGTCCGCGGATACCTTCAGCGATGGCTCGATCACTTCGATATGTGCCAGATCGACCGGCACCATGATCTTGTTGAACATGCCTGCTTCTCCTTGTTTGCCACGCGCCCTGTTGCCACGGGGCTTCTTGCGACGCTCTTCTTGCTACGAGCTTGTTGCGATGCTCTTCTCGCAACGGCGTGCTTGCCGGCGACGGGCCGGGAGCGGTGGCTCTCCTTCCGAATGCCAACCGTGCTGAGCCAGCCGTGCTTAGTCGACCTTGCTGAGGTTAGTGTAGTCGCATCTCGGCATGCAAAAGGGGAGGCACTGTGGTGCCTCCCCTTTGCCTGGTCAAGCATCAGCCAGGGAGGAGTGAGCCGTTGTCCGCCCTCAGGAGGCGGCGTCGAGCCACTCCTGAACCACGTCCTGGTTCTCCTCGACCCACTTCTTGGCCTCCGCGTAGGCGTCGTCACCCTCTTCCTGCATAAGCATGACCTCGCCCATCATCTCGGTGTCCCACTCGAAGGCGTCCAGGATGGCGAAGGCCTCGGGCATCTCCTCCTCGAGGCCCTGGCGAACGATGGTGTGAATCTTCTCCTCACCGCCGTAGGTGCCCTTGGGGTCCTCGAGGAACTTGAGATCCCAGCGGGCCAGCTTCCAGTGGGGCGCCCAGCCGGTCACCGCCACATCCTGCTCGTTGTCGATGGCATTCTTGAGGGCGGCGGTCATGGTGGCGCCGCTGCCGCTGACCAGGTCATAGTCGAGGTCGTAATCCTCGATGACCTGCTCGGTCAGGCGCATGACACCGGCGCCCGGATCGATGCCGGTGATCTTGCCGTCGAAGCTGTCGACGTGATCGTTCAGGTCGGCGATGGAGTCGGCTTCACTGTAGGCGGGGACCACCATGCCCAGCTTGGCGCCTTCGAGACTGGGACCGGCATCGACCACGTCATCCTTGAGCTTGGCGTAGTAGTCCTCGTGGGTGATCGGCAGCCAGCCGGCCAGGTGTGCGTCGACGTCACCGGTGGCGACCGACTGCCACATGGCGGCGGCGGACAGCGAGGAGGTCTCGACATCGTAGCCGGCCTGCTCCAGCACCACCTGCATCACGTTGGTGGAGGCGACGGTGGAGGCCCACTCGACATAGGCCAGGTGCACGGTGCCCTTCTCTTCGGCTTGCGCGGCGCCCGCGGAAAGAGCGGCGCCGGTGGCCAGGGCCAGGCCGGCGAGGCGGATGCGATGGTTAAGCAGATGCTTCATCGTGATTCCTTCCTTCGAGTATTTACAGGCAATACTCTGGCGGCTTCTCTGCGGGCTTTCAACCGAGGCCCTCAACGCAGGCCTCGGTCGTCCGGCTCAGGACTTGCGCTGTTTGCGCAGGGACTGGGTCAGTCGGTCGAGCAGCATGGCCAGGATCACCACGGCGATGCCCGCCTCGAAGCCATCCCCCGGACGCAGGCGCTGGATGGCACGCCACACCTCGCTGCCCAGGCCATCGGCGCCGATCATGGCGGCGATCACCACCATGGAGAGGGCCAGCATGATGGTCTGGTTGATGCCCGCCATTACCGTGGGCAGCGACAGTGGCAGCTGCACCTTGAACAGCTTCTGGCCACGGGTGGCACCGTAGGCGTCGGCGGCCTCGATCAGCTCACCGGGCACCTGGCGGATGCCCAGGGTGGTGAAGCGGATCGCCGGCGGCATGGAGAAGATCACCGTGGCGAAGATCGCCGACACCGAGCCGATGCCGAAGAAGGGGATCGCCGGAATCAGATAGACGAAGGCCGGCATGGTCTGCATGAAGTCGAGTACCGGCATGATCACCCGGTAGAGCCGCTCGGAGAGCGCCGCGGCGATGCCTACCGGCAGGGCGATCACCACCGCCACCAGGGTGGCGATGACCACCAGGGTGAGGGTCTCGATCATCGAGTCCCACAGGCCCATGTTCCAGATCAGGGCCATGCCGACGGCGGCGCCGATCGCCAGGCGCGCGTTGGCCAGCCACCAGCACAGGCCGACGATGATCAGCAGCAGCCCCCAGGGGGGCAGCCACATCAGGGCGTCGTTGAGGCCGTCGATGCCGGTCTGGGTCACCCGGGAGATGCCACGGGTGACCATGGAGTACTCGCTGGTCAGCCACTCGAGGCTACCTTCGATCCAGTTGCCCAGGGGAATACGGGGAATGTCGATCGCCATCACTGGTCTCCTGCCGCTGCCGTGAGATTGTCTTCATTTACCGTCGAGGGCTCGGCGGCCTGGGCCAGCTGGTCGAGCACCGCCCCCTTGACCACCACGCCGAGCAGCCGGTTGTCGGCATCCACCACCGCGATGGGGTAGCTCTTCTCGCTGAACATGGCGAACAGGTTATGCATCGGCTCGTCGAGCCTCACGCTACGGAACTCCTGGGTCATGCAGTCGGCGATGGTGTCCTTGCCGTCGTTGGCCGCCTGTTCTAGGGCATCGACCTCGGCCAGCCCGACCAGGGTGCGATCCCGGCGGGTGACATAGATGGAGTCGATGTTGTTCTCGTGCATCTTGCGCAGCGTGGTGCGAGGGCCGTCGGTATCCCGGGCAATGGCGCGTACCTTGCGCATGGCATGCTCGGCGGTAAGGATCTTGGACATGTCCACGCCTTCCACGAAGCGCCTTACGTACTCGTCGGCAGGCTGGGTCAGGATCTCTTCCGGCGTGCCGATCTGCACGATCTCGCCATCCTTGAGCAGGATGATGCGGTCGGCGATATTGAGCGCCTCGTCGAGATCGTGGGTAATGAACACCGTGGTCTTCTGCATGCGGCTCTGCAGTTCCTGCAGCTCCTGCTGCATATCGCCGCGGATCAGCGGGTCCAGTGCCGAGAAGGCTTCGTCCATCAGCAGCACGGTGGAGTCGTTGGCCAGGGCACGGGCCAGGCCCACGCGCTGCTGCATGCCGCCGGAGAGCTGGTTGGGGTAGGCGTCTTCCCAGCTCTCGAGGCCCACCTGCTTGAGCGCCTTGCTGGCGATCTCGCTGCGCTCTGCCTTGTCGACCCCACGGATTTCCAGACCGAACTCGGCGTTCTGCTGCACCGTGCGGTGCGGGAACAGAGCAAAGTTCTGGAAAACCATGGAGAAGTGGCGGCGGCGGCACTCCAGCAGTGCCTTGTCATCGAGCTCGGGGATATTCTCGTCGTCGATGATGATCTCGCCCTCGGTGGGCTCGATCAGCCGGTTGAGGCAGCGGATCAGGGTCGACTTGCCGGAGCCGGAAAGGCCCATGATCACCAGCAGCTCGCCCTCGTAGACATCGAAGTCGATATTGGAGAGGCCCAGGGTCTGGCCGGTCTTTTCGTGGATTTCGGCGCGCTTGAGGCCCTGGTCACGCAGTTCGAGCCCCTTCTTCGGATTGCTGCCGAAGACCTTGCTCAGGTTGCGAACCCGAATCTTGACGTTTCGGTTCTCATTCATTGATTTGCCTTCTTGTCAGTCCCTGGCGTAATGCAAACGGCGCAGCATATGCCGGGCCGATGCCGCCTATTTTGGCATGCGGGAGCGTTGACGGTTGCGAAAGGTGCTACACCCTACTTTTTTTTGAATGATCATTCAACTTAACGGCCCGATGCGATGGGGCGGCCTGTTAGTCGCGCCATGAGGATACGCGATCTGTTATATGACGCCAGCCGCCGTTACCTGGCGGTATCCGCCGGGGACCCCGTCGCATCGTCGCGAACCGCGTCTCTGGCCGCATCTTGATCTCCCTGGCGAGCCATGTAGGAGGCGTGGGCGCGCTGGGCCTGACGCTGCAGGGCAAGGTCGAGGCGCTCCACCAGCCCGGCGAGCAGGCTCTGGTGGCGCTCGCTCAATGAGGGCTGGTGATGTGCGGCCTCGATCAGTGCCGCACCCGCCTCGCGCACCCCGTGAGGCGTTCGCCCCCGGGCGCTGTCGGCGTAGGCTTCGGCCAGCGCCAGGATGAAGCGCCGCTTGGCCCGCTTCAGCTCGCTACCCGGCAGGTCGTCGAGGCGGCGGCGGATCTGCAGGCAGGCGTAGCCGGTGTCCAGGCCGGCGAGGCCGAGGCTGAGGAGGTGGCGCTGGTCATCCGGCAGCACATCGTCATGCTTGGCCAGGTGCAGCATGCGGTCGGCCATGGCACCGATGAAGTGTGCCTCCGTCTCCTGCACCGGTGGACCCGCCAGGCGCTTCAGGTCGCCGACGATGGCGGCGATCAGGCGGCGCTTGCGCAGGGTGGCGCCCAGGCCGGGCAGCAGGCGGAAGCCCATCACTACCGTGGCCAGCCCGATCATCACGGCGACGGCCCGGTTGATGAAGGATGCGAAGGAGAGGTCCATGCCGTTGCCCGGCATGGTCAGCAGGATATTGCCGATGGTGAAGGCCAGGCAGTAGCCCATCAGTCGCGGATTGGCCGCGCCCAGCAACCCGAGGAACAGCGGAGTGAGCACGAGCATCGCCAGCATCGGGAAGCCGCTGGCCTGGGCCAGCAGCACATGGCCGAACAGGAAGGCGCTGGGGATCGCCGCCAGCATGCCCTTGGCGAACATCATGGCGACCATGACCGGATTGTCACGACTGGCGAAGAACGCCGACAGCAGGGTGCCGAGCAGCATGGCCACCTGGCCACTGCTCCAGCCGGTGGCCATCCAGAAGGCGGCGAGCACGCAGAAGATGCCCCCGGCGCGCAGCGCGTTGACGCCGGCGACCAGATGGTCGCGATGCCAGGCGAGGGCGACCCCGCGCAGTCGCTTCCCTTGCGGCCGGGTAATGGCATCGCGTGCGTCGAGCATCACCAGGGCGTGGCCCAGGGTCTCGCGCATGCCCAGCAGGCAGCGCTGCTCGATGGGGGAGAGGGCCTCATCGGGACACGCCAGCACCCGGCGGCGCAGCGCGTGCAGCCGCCGATGGGCCGCGGTGATGCCGCTCTCCCTGGCGGAATCGCGAAAGGCGTCGGCCAGGTCACCGGCCAGGGCGTGGATCGTCGGCGAGAGGCGCTGCGCCTCGTGGTGCAGCAGCTGCTGCAGGGCGTGTAGGGTGGCCAGCATGCGCAGGGTATGGCGGGTCAGCACGTGGCTGGCGCGAATTCGCCCCGGACCCTCGGGGCCCTCATAACGCGCCGCCTGGCTATCCCCCTCGAGCAGGGTGAGAGGCTCCAGGCTGCCGGTCAGGGTGCCCTGAAGCTCGCCGAGATCCTGCGAGTCGGT
Organism: Halomonas sp. LES1; assembly: GCF_031846005.1. NCBI lineage: Bacteria > Pseudomonadati > Pseudomonadota > Gammaproteobacteria > Oceanospirillales > Halomonadaceae > Halomonas > Halomonas sp. LES1. The sequence goes on along the minus strand of NZ_JAVRGC010000003.1, from coordinate 34,873 downwards.
CATCCGCTGGGCGGCATGCAGGAAGGCCTGGTTAACGACCTCGTCGGCCTGGCGGCCCAGATGGTCGCCGACCCTGATCGGCCACAGCAGCGAGCTGACCAGGGTGGCGCATACCGCGCCCAGGGCCAGCTCCGACAGGCGGGCCACGGCGATGCTGAAGATGGCGTCGGGCCGGCTGGCGCCGATCACCACGATCAGCATGGCCGTGACGGCCCCCATGATGCAGCCATAGGAGGCGTTGTTGCGCAGCAGCGAGCTGCCGTAGGTGCACAGCATGATCCACAGGGTCAGGAACAGCAGGGCCGGCACGGGGGCCTGACCGAACACGGCCATGATGGCGATGCCGGCACCGCAGCCCACCAGGGTGCCGGTGATCTGGCTCAGCCCCTTCTCGACCACCATGCCACTCATCGGGCGGATCTGCAGGAACGCCGCCGAGATCAGCGCCCAGTAGGGGCGTTCCAGGTCACACCAGAGCGCCACATAGAGGGCCAGCAGCATGGCCAGGGTCGCCTTGATGGCGAACCGCACGGCCTCGCCGCTGGGAGTCAGGTATGCCTGCAGCCAGGGCGACATGCGGGTTACTCCCGGGGCTCGATATGCACCGAGGCGGTCATGCCGGCGCTCAGCGAGAGCTCCGCGGGGAGCTCATCGAGGGCGATGCGTACCGGGATGCGCTGGGCCAGGCGGACCCAGTTGAAGGTGGGGGCCACCCGGGGCAGCAACTGGGCATCGGGGGTGGTGTGGGGGTCGGCGATGGCGCGGCCGATGCTCTCGACATGGCCGCGCAGCTCGGTATCGCCGCTCATCAGGATGACCCGGGCGGGGTCACCGACCCGGATGCGCGGCATCTTGGTCTCCTCGAAATAGCCGGTGACATGGAAGGAGTCCGTCTTGACCAGCGCCATCACCGGCGCGCCGGCATTTACGTAGTTCCCTTGGGCCAGCTGCAGGTTGAGCACATGGCCGCTCGCCGGTGCCACCACCGTGGTGCGCTCGAGGTCGAGGCGGGCGCTGGCGAGCTGGCTGCGGGCCTGATCGAGTCGGGCCTGGGCCACCTGGCTCTCGAGGCGTGCCGTCTCCTGGCTTTCGGCGCTGATCGCCTGGCGGCTAAGATGACTACGGCGCGAGGCCTCGTGCTGGCGTCGCTCCAGTTCGACCTGGCGCTGGTCGACCAGGGCCTGGGCACTCTCCAGGGCCGAGCGATAGCGCTGGGGGTCGACCCGGAACAGGGGCTCGCCCGCCGCGACGCGCTGGTTGTCATCGACCGACAGCGAGACGACCCGGCCCGAGAGGTCCGAGGCCACGGTGATGATCTCGGCCCCGACCCGGCCATCGCGTGTCCAGGGGGTATAGAGGTAGTAGTGCCAAAGCCACAGGCCGGCGAGGATGGCCAGGGCGACGATAACGAGGGTGACGAGGCTGCGAAGCAGTGTGCGCATGGTATGAGGGTTCCGGGTGACTACGCCGAGAGATAGGCCGCGGCAGCGGTGCAGATCACGAACAGGGAGACATCGAACCAGGCCTCGTACCACAGGCGGTTAGCGCCCAGCAGCCGAAAGAGCAGGCTACGAATCAGCAGGGTGGCGCCGAGCCCGATCAGGGCATACAGCAGCAGAGGGGAAAGATATAGCCCGCCGATGGCGACTTCACGAAGTGGCATGCTCGCTCCTGGCGCGCTGGGTCTGGAGTTAACGCCATGGTAGCAAAGTTCATGGGACGCAAAATCCACGCAGGATAACGTAGCTGGCTCTCCCGCCCCTGGTCTATATCAACCAGGCCTACATCAGCCAGGCCAGCAGCAGCGGCAGATAGAGCAGCGAGAGCAGGGTCGAGCAGAACACCAGGCTGGCGACATACTCCGGCTCGCGGCGTGCCTTCTGGGCGAACAGATAGTTGAACACCGCCACCGGCATGCTCATCTGCAGCACCACGATGCCGTGGGCCAGCGGCGGCAGGCCGAGCAGTGCGCCGATGCCCCAGGCCAGCGCCGCGGCCACCGGGATGCGCAGCAGGCTGAAGCCGATGCCGGAGCGCAGGCTCCTGACCTGAATGCTGGCCAGCGATACCCCCAGGGTGATCAGCATCAGCGGCACGGTAAAGCCCGAGATCAGGTCGACGCTATTGGCGAGCCACAGGGGCAGGTCGGTATCGGTCAGCAGCAGGACCAGCGACAGCAGAATGGCGTAGACGGTGGGCGTGCGCACCAGGGTGCGCAGCGCGTTGCCGCTGTTGCTGGCCATCACCGACCCCAGGGTGAACTGGAACAGCGAGACGGTGACCATGACCGTGATGCCGTAGGCGAAGCCGGCGTTGCCGAAGGCGTAGAGCACTACCGGCAGGCCCATGTTGCCGGTGTTGGGGTACATGGCCGGTGCCAGCAGCACCCGCCAGTCCTTGCGCAGCAGGCGGGCCAGCGGCCAGGTCATCGCCGCCATGGTGCAGATCACCAGCGCCGTGGCGAGCATGGTGCGGCCGAAGTTGCCGGCCTCGATCTCGGCGCTGGAGAGCGAGGCGATGACCAGCGCCGGCGTCCCGATATTGAAGACCAGGCGGGTAACGAACTCGACCGGATAGGGCTGCCCCAGTCGCACCCAGGAAAAACCCAGACCCGCCCCGGCCAGTACCGGGGCCATCACCGCGAAGAGTTCGGCAAGCATGCAGGTGCCTCAGAAGAGTGGAGGACCCGCCATTGTCCTGAATCGCCGCACGGCTTGCCAAGGCAGAAGGGGAAAAGTGAATGCGTGACCATCTCGAACGCCATCAGGTCTGGCTCTACCTGGCGGCGATAGTGACCGGGCTTGGCCTGGGCCTGATGCGGCCCGAGATCAGGGCCACCCTCGAGGGCGGACTCTGGCCACTGCTCGGCGTGCTGCTCTACGCGACCTTCACCCAGGTGCCGCTAGGGCGGCTCGCCCTGGCCCTGCAGGACTGGCGCTTCGCCATGGCACTGGTGGCAGGCAACTTCCTGCTGCTGCCGCTGTTGGTGGGCACGCTGGTGGCGCTGTTGCCGCTGGCGCCGGCCGTTCGGCTCGGGGTGCTGTTGGTGCTGCTGGTGCCCTGCACCGACTGGTTTATCACCTTCACCCATCTGGGCAAGGGCGATGCCGGACGCGCCATCGCCGCCACGCCGCTGCTGCTGGTGTTGCAGCTGCTGACGCTGCCGCTCTATCTCTGGCTGTTTCTGGATATGCAGTGGGTGCGGGTCGCCATCGGCGCGCCGCTGCTCGGCGCCTTCGTCGGGTTGATTCTGGTGTCACTGGTGGCGGCCGGGTTGACCCAGCGGCTGGCGCGACGTCGCGCCACGGCACGCCGCCTGGTGCAGGGACTGGGCTGGCTGCCCGTGCCGCTTCTGGCCATGGTGTTGCTGGTGGTGGCGGCGACCCAGATCGCCGGCATGCGGGGGCTGAGTGGCGTGGTATTGCAGGTGCTGCCGCTCTTTATCGGCTACCTGGCACTGGCCGCGCTACTGGGCTGGGGGCTGGGGCGTGGCTTCGGGCTGACGCCACCGGCGGCACGCACGCTCACCTTCAGCTTCGGTACCCGCAACTCCTTCGTGATGCTGCCCATCGCCCTGGCGCTGCCCGAGGGCTGGCAGGCCACGGTGGTGGTCGTCTGCCAGTCGCTGGTCGAGCTGTTCGGCATGCTGGCCTATCTGCGCTGGGTGCCCGGCCGGTTGATCCCCGATCGATAGATTATCGTCAGCACACCGTCGGGGATACGGCCAGGCCATCCCGTCAGACCATCCAGCCAGAGCACTGATCCAGGAGAAGCGGCGGACTACTCCTCGGTCGTCTTCAGGCTCTTGGTCCAGCGCTGGCGGGCGTACTTGCGCAGGTTGGCGACATTGTCGGTCTCGTCGACGATATCCTGACCGAGAATAGTCTCGATAACGTCCTCCAGGGTGATCAGGCCCACCCAGGTGCCCAGGTCGTCATACACCACGCAGAGGTGCTGACGGTCCTGCACCATCATGGTGAAGATCTGCTCGATGCTCTCCTCGGCGAGTACCGACTTGACCGGATGCATCAGCGACTTGAGGTCGGCGCTCTCATCGGCGCTGTAGGTGTCGGCCTTGTGCACATAGCCCAACGCCTGCTCCCCTCCATCCATCACCGGGAAGCGGGTAAAGGGCGAGGGACTGAGCTCTGAGCTGAACTCGCTCACCGTCATGGCGGGCGTCCCCGTGACCGAGACGGTACGCGGGGTCATCACGTCCTTCACCTGGATATCATGCAGGTTGAGGATATTGATGATGACGCGGGTCTCCTCCGGGTCCAGCGCCTTCTCCTCCTGGCCGATCTGCGCCAGCGCCTTGATCTCGCCACGCATGTCGGTGTCCATGGCATCCTTGCCGATGCGCCTGGTGATCTGCTCCGACATCCAGATAAACGGCTTGAGGGTCAGCACCATGACATCGAGAGTGGGGGCCAGCATGCCCGACAGCTGACGCCAGTAGGTGGCCCCGATGGTCTTGGGGATGATCTCGGAGAGAAACAGGATCAGCAGCGTCATCAGTGCCGAGGCGATGCCCAGCCAGGCTTCGCCGAACACCACCGTGACCTGGGCGCCGACGCCGGTGGCACCCACCGTATGGGCAATGGTGTTGAGCGTAAGAATCGCCGCCAGCGGCTGATCGATATTGCGCTTCAGATCGTTGAGCCTGGCGTGCAGCTTGGGGTTGGTCTCGCGTACCTGGGCCACATAGCTGGGGGTCATCGAGAGCAGCGCCGCCTCGAGCAGTGAGCACAGGAAGGAAACGCCAATGGAGAGAACAGCGAAGGCTATCAGCAGGAACATGAGGTCTCGGATGGTGGCCAGAAAAGGGCCGCGTGTTGCGGCTCGAGCATAATCGCCGATGGCATCGCTTCACTGCAAGGCATCTCGCTCTGGTCTCGGCCATCGGCATTCGCTATCATACGCCGGCGCCTTTCGCGCACCCTCCGTATAAAGGGCCTATAGCTCAGTTGGTTAGAGCAGAGGACTCATAATCCTTTGGTCGCTGGTTCGAGTCCAGCTGGGCCCACCAATGAAATCAGCGTCTTACGAATTTTACCTGGTGAGTCCCATAGCCCAAGGGTACAGTTTCGGTACAGTGCCGATCCTTCAGCCCCCTGGAGACTTTCATGGCCACCATCGTCAAGACCCCTGCCGGTAGCTGGAAAGCCGTTATCCGCAAGACCGGCTGGCCCACCACCGCCAAGACCTTCCGCACCAAACGAGACGCCCAGGACTGGGCACGCCGCACCGAAGACGAAATGGTGCGTGGCGTCTATATCCAGCGCAGCGCCTCGGAGCGTATGACGCTCGAAGCCGCGCTCAAGCGGTACCTGGCCGACGTTACCCCTACCAAGAAGCCCAGCACCCAGAAGAGCGAACGCCACAAGGCCAACACGCTGATTGAGCACTTGGGCAAGTACTCCCTCGCGGCCCTGACGCCGGAGCTGATCGCCAACTTCCGTGACACCCGTCTGAACAGCATTGGCCATCGTGGCCAGCCCATCAGCGCCAATACCGTGCGCCTGGAGCTCGCCTTGCTTGGCCACCTATACACCGTGGCCATCCAGGAATGGGGGCTGGGCTTGACCTACAACCCCGTCCAGAACATCCGTAAGCCCAGCCCGGGGGAGGGGCGAGACCGGCGCCTGAGTCCCGACGAGGAGAAACGGCTTTTCGCCGTGCTCCGGCAGCACAGCAACCCCATGCTGGCCTGGATCGCCAGAATCGCTCTGGAGACGGGCATGCGCTCGTCGGAGATCCTGACCCTCACACGCTCCCAGGTCGATGTGAAACGCCGCGTGGTGCGTCTCACCGATACCAAGAACAACGAAGCCCGCCTGGTGCCGCTGACCCAGTCCGCCACCGAGGTTTTCAAGCAGGCGCTGAACAACCCGGTGCGGCCGCTTGACTGTGACCTGGTGTTCTTCGGTGAGCCTGGTAGGGACGGAAAGCGCGGTCCCTACGCTTACACAAAGCTATGGAATCAGGCGAAGAAGAAGGCCGGACTCGATGACTTTCGTTTCCACGACCTACGCCATGAAGCCGTCAGTCGGCTGGTAGAGGCGGGACTATCTGATCAAGAGGTCGCCTCAATTAGCGGCCATAAGTCCATGCAAATGCTGAGGCGGTATACGCATTTGCGGGCAGAAGATCTTGTCTCGAAGCTAGACCGAATTCAAAGCTACTAGCCAAACCATCTCGGATGTAACGCTGTGGTAGTAATAGTAATATTATTACTATTACTACCACTGAATAGACAAACTCCCTTCATCTCCTGATCAAAGATAGCCCATGTCATGCCAGTGATGTGTGGCGGGCATGCTTCATATCATATTCTGTATGATATTTTGTATCGTATTAAGTCCTCAGTACGAAATAAGTGCCTAGGCGTGCCGTAAGGGAAAGCCAGAGGCGCCTGCAAGATTTAGCCTGAGCGAGGTGGTGGGGTGTTGAAAGATAATAATAATAATATTCTTATTATTATTATGAGGTCGCTGGTTTGAGCCTGTAGGCGAAGGTTTTAAAATAATATTGTGTATTTTTGTTAATTTGCAAAGCGTTGAAATTATTTGCCTTTCTGAGTTTGTTTTTAAGACAGATAGTCAAAGTGATATATTTTGATGGTCAATGTGTATTGTATTGATTGGCCTAAAAAAATGGCATGGTTGAGCTTTATCTTGAGTTGGTTAGTATAATTTCCGTCAACGTTCGATTGATGGTGCTAGCTATGACTGTAGATGATTACCTTATTGACAGATTCGGCCTTCTGATGAGCATATCTGACTTGGCGGACCTGCTCGATCGCTCTCCAGATGGCGTTCGTGTTTCTTTATATAGCGATACTGAGGTGTCGAGAAAGCTGAAGTCGACAATGGTAAAGGTAGGGCGTCGAGTCTACTTTCGGACTCTTCAGGTAAAGGATGCGTTGGGCTTGGAGCACTGATGAGCGTGCAAGCAATAGCCTGGGCTCTACATCAGCAAATTGTGAGAGACCCCGGTGCGCGTCATGTACTCATTGGCTTGGCTAACCATGCCGACGAAATAGGTCGTTACGCTTTTCCAAGCATCGATCTGTTATCTAAATATACAGGCCTTAAGCGTCGAACTGTACAAGAAAAAATTAAGTTGCTGAAGGAGTTGGGTGTAATAAAGAAAGGAAATCAGAGGGTGGCAGCGGCAATTATTGACCGCGCTGATCGTAGGCCAGTGGTATATGACCTCAGAATGGACATTGGTGCTGATCAAAGCGTTGTCGATTCTGAAAAGAAAGCGAGTGGTGAGGGGCAACGAGATGCGAAATCTGCACCCCGTCTGCCACGGGGGGAAAATACTGCACCCCGCCACTGCCACGGGGCGCAGATTACGGTGGAACGGGGTGCAATATCTGCACCCGAACCGCCCTTAACCGTCACTAACACACACACATACGTAGATGAACAGAGCGAGAGGCATCCTAAGCAGTACCGAATGACCTATGCATGGGAACCCGATAACGATGTCTTCAGGTTTGCATGTAAACGCAGAGGCATGCCTGATGATATTTACCCTAGCCAAGCTGAGATAGCTGACTTTGTTGGGTTTTATTCGGAAACAGCTCGGAAGTTCACTGAACAGGGCTGGCATGACCGGTTAGCACGTTGGGTTTATGAAAACCAAACGTCTCGAAAAGGAACTGAGGAGAGGTCCTCACGACTTTGGGGGAAAGATGGCGATGAAAGTTACTACGGAAAATCTTCATCACGTCGTGTCTCAGCTGCCGAAGCACGAGAACGAAACCGGAGATGTTAATAACTGGAAAACTGAATCCGAATCAAGTTTCAATGCGCAAGTAGTGAGTGAAGGCGACATTGATGCACTATTTGATGCCCTTAAGAATCTTTACGGTAATAAGTTTGTTAGTCAATGGGGGTTGTTTGATGAGCAGGGGGTGTGGCTTGCTGAATTGGCCCATTTAAATGTCTTGCAGCTAAATATTGGCTATTGCCGTTGTAAGGAGAGGCTTAAAGATTTTGTTAGAGAAGGTAAGGCCGCTTGGCCGCCACAACCTGCAGAATTCGCTGTTTTATGTGAGATAAGGCCAGAGGATTTAGGCATGCCAACTATGGAAGAAGCTTGGGAGGAAGTATGTGAAAAGGCTCACTCTCCTGGTGATCGTTTGTGGAGCCATGTCGTTGTCCGTCTTGCAGCTAGAAAAGTAACGTGGGCTGTTATGCACACTTCTTTTGAAGAAATAGGCAGGGTTCGCGACCGGTTCAGTCAGGAATACCTTGCACTAGTTAACCGTGTGATTAGCGGGCAGCAATTATCTGATCAGGAATTGCTGGGAAAAGACAATGAACTTACTCCGGTTCAAAGGGCTGTGAAACGGGGAGAGGAACGAGCTCTGATGCTAGCAAAGAGCTTGGGTTGCACAAAGGTTAAAGGCGCTGCGCTGAGCGAGATTAGGAAAATTTTGTCGCATTGATAAATACGCTCTGCTTAGTGATGTAAACAGGAAGGTCATGGGGTTAGTTGTGGGTGTGTGTAATTGATGGGAAATTTTCTTATAGAGATCTAGTATGGAGAGTAATAATTTTGATGCGCCTAATTATTTTGATAATGGTTTATCACGGCTTTATCGAACACATGCAGTAGAACTGCAAGCGATGCAGAGTGAGATTAAAACTTTGGTAATTATTGCCGGTCACGCTCGCGATTGTATAACTGAAGGGCTGGAGGATCTTCCTGAAGAATTTTTCATATGCATTGAGGAGATGAAAGAGGTGATGGAGTCCATCGATATCAAAAGCCTGGATTTTGAAAAGCGTGCACTCACGCTCCAGAGAACGAAACGGCGTCTGGAGGCCAAGGCGAACCATCAGAAGCCTCAAAAGGAGGATTGATCATGAGCATCAAAATTTCGTGCGCACGAAAAATGGCCGGTGTCGCCCTCGCGGCCACCATCGGACTATCGCAGCCAGCCATGGCAGGCGGGATTCCCGTTATCGACGTGTCGAGCTTGACCCAGCAGATTTTGCAGGCTCAGCACATGCTTAACCAAATCGAGCAACTGAAAAGCCAGCTCGAAACGGCCAACAAGGAGCTGGACAGCATGAGCGGGGTTCGTGGCCTGGGCAACGCCATCGACTCGGCCTATGACACCGCCGTGAACGTCGATCCTAACCAGGTGCTGAGTGACGCCGGTATCAGGGGCGCGAACGAACACGGCCTGTCCGGGGATGTGGCGGAGCTGTACGACAGTGGCAACCAGAACACGGCGACCTGGCTTGGCCAGTCCCAAAAGTCCCTGGAGCAGGCCCAGGAGCGTTTTAACGAGCTGACCGGCTTGGTGGCCGAGGTCAACAACAGCCCCGATCAGAAAGACGTTCTGGACCTCCAGGCCCGTATCGGCGCCGAGGAAGTCATGCTGCAAAACGAAATGGCCAAGCTGACCATGCTTCGTTCGCAAGCCGAGGCCAACCGGGCAATGCACAACCAGCGTGTGCAGCAGATGCGCGTCGGGTCATCAGGGGAACCGTTCGAACTTGATTGGTAAGGAGGTCTTATGGATGTCGGGAAAATTTCGTGCGCACGAAATATTGCCATTGTGGTTCTGGTCAGCGTTGCGCAGTCCGGGTGCTTTGATGACACCCCGGATACTGGCCCGGTGCAGACCGTGGACTGGTACAAAGCGCATTACAATAAGCGCAAGGTGACCCTGGAGACATGCGGCAACAACCCTGGCGAACTCCAAGAGACGCCGAATTGCATCAATGCACTCCAGGCAGAACGGGCACTGTCTAGCGGTGAACCCTTCGAGCTTGACCTGTCTAGCCTCAAAAGCGAGGAGGGTTCATGAACCTGTTTGAAGGCATGTTCTCCGTCGTTGATCAAGCACTGGACCAGTACATCGTCAACACGGCTACTGACCTCATCGCTTACATCACTCCAATGTTTACCAGTATGTTGATCGTCTGGGTTGCGATCTGGGGCTATTTGATGATGTTTGGCAAGGTCAGTGAGCCTTTGCAGGAGGGCGTCTTTCGCATCCTTCGCATCGGCTTCATCATGACGCTGGGACTGACGGTCGGTACCTATATGGGCGTCGTGGTGGACGTGCTGGCTCACGGCCCGGTAAAGGTAGCAGCAGTCATCACGGGGTCCAATGGAGGTGCAGCGACCATTTTGGACAGCCTATTCTCCCGCGTTCTGGCCGTAGCCGATCAGGCCTGGGATAAAGCGGGAGTCATGAGTGGTGATTTCGGCATGTATCTGGTGGCAATTTTGATCATGGTGTTTGGTGGTGGTGTTGCCATCGTAGTGGCGTTTCTCCTGCTGGCCAGCAAGGTGGCAACGACAGTGCTGCTGGCTATTGGGCCGTTCTTTATCACCGGCCTGCTGTTTAACAGCACCCAACGCTTTTTCGAGAGCTGGCTGGGCATGGTGGTCAATTTCGGCATGCTGCTGGTTTTGGGTTCAGCCATTGGGCGCATGGTCATCGATGTCAGCGAAGCGTTCATGAACATCGTGGAATCTTCGGCAGGCACGATGGCTAGTATGACCACAAGCGCCTATCTGATTGCTTTTTTTGCCCTTGGCATCCTCGTTCTGAAGCAGGTGCCGGCCATTGCTTCTGCATTGGGCGGTGGTGTGGCATTGGCAACTCAGGGCGCTCTGGGCTCCGCTATGTCCGCGATGCGTCCCTCAACAATCAGGCGTCAGTACCGTGGTATTCAGCGAGATACGCGTATCGTAGGAAACGCTGCAGCAGCACCGTATCGTGGCGCCAAATCGGCTTATCGAGCGTATCAGAAGCGCTTTGGTGCCGGCAACGTGATAACCGGAGGTTGAACATGCCATCACAATGGTTTGCCACCTGGCATGCGCGTTGGATGCGCATCAAACGTCTCGGAGAGCTATGGCTATCTGGCGTGCTGCTACTCATTGGTGCCTTGCTGGTCGTGGCCTTGATGCCCGCACTCCCAGGGATGGTCTCGAATGCGTTGGGGGGGGATACCCATGCCATCAAAATACTGCTTGTTTGCACGGCGGGAATCGCAGTGTGCGTACTTCAATGGCGATGGCGAACGGCGATCTATCCGCAGCTTCGGCGAGATGCGTCACAGGACCGACAATCATGAGCTATCGTCGCTTGACGCCTCAGGAGGTAGAAGACTTGCGCAACGAGATGCGCGCCGCCGGGCAATGGATGAAGACTGAGATAGCCAGGCGTCGGCATGAGCGCGGAGTGGCTATTGAGGCTGAGACAAGTGCCTCCCCTATTACTAATGGCGAATCCACCGGCTCAGCCCCAGGTCACGATCAGGTTTGAGAAAAGCTCGTGCGTATTACTAATGGCGACGCCTTCAGCCTTGTCAGCGAAACCTGAATTTCTTACGTAAGAAAGGCACGTTGCGGATTATGGGCAGCCATTTATTCGGCGTTAACCGCCGGCCTACCGACATCGAGAAAATTTCGTGCGTACGAAATCCACCACTGGTTTTAGGGCTAGGGCAGGATTCGCAAAGTGCTGGCATTTGGTACCAAGTGCTCGTGCAGGTTCAGATTTCTGTTAAAAGTTGCGATGAGAACGTATGGTTGACGCTTATGAAGGTGACTAGAACTCGACTGACTGATGATGAGAAGGCAGCGTGGAGTCAATTCTGCCGAGCGAGCCGTGTTAGTGAATCCAAGATGCTAAGGATGATGATCCGGAAGGTGTCTGGCTGTGCACCTCATACTGTTGCCAGTAGCGCAGAATCAAAATCTGAAAAGGTTACGATTCGGCTAGCGCCTGGGGATTTCAAAAAAATGGACGGGATGGCTCAAGAAGAAGGGTACTTAAATCGTACCAGCTGGACGGCAGCGGTCGTACTGGCTGCTCTTCACCGCGAACCTGTCCTCTCTGATGAAGAGATTAAGGCGCTGCGTCAATCATGCCGTGAGTTGGGTGCAATCGGGCGTAACCTTAACCAGGTGGCTAGGGCTTTGAATGTCGAGTTTCGGGAGAGTGATAGAATCAAGCGTGAAGAAATTGAAGACTTATCCGGGAATATAGATGAGCATCGTGCGCTAGTTTTGGATTTGTTGGATAAGAATATGAATCGGTGGAGATAGCGAGGCATGATTAAGGTTGCCAGAATCTATATGAGAGCAAGCAGTAAAACACAGAGTCTTGAGCGCCAGGAGAGGCTTATTTCGGATGCTAGAGAAGCTGGTTATTATGTTGCTGCTGTGTATCGGGAAAAGGCTTCAGGAGCTATAGCTGATCGACCAGAGCTCATGCGTATGATTTCGGACCTGCAGCCTGGTGAGCTCGTGGTCGCAGAAAGAATTGATCGTATTAGTCGTTTACCCCTTCCAAAGGCCCAAGCCCTTATAGATACTATCCATGAAAAAGGCGCGAAACTTTCAATTCCTGGTGTTTTCGATTTTTCAGATCTGGTGAAGGAGTCGGAGGGGATAACCAAAATAGTTCTTGAGTCAGTGCAAGAGATGCTACTTAAATTAGCTTTGCAGATGGCTAGAGATGATTATGAGGAGCGTCGCAGGCGACAGCAGGAGGGCATCGAGCTTGCTAAAGAAAAGGGACTGTTTACGGGGCGACGTCCGAATAAAGAGCTTCATGAACGCATTAGGGCTTTGCGTTCTGCTAGGTTCTCTATATCAGATACTGCTCGCATTGCTGGATGCAGTGAAGCTTCGGTTAAACGAGTCTGGTCTAAATTTAGCAAGGGTGATAGTTGATTTTATGATATTGCACTTTGTCGAGAAATTTAGGAATAAGGAGTGTTAAATGCAAAGAGGAATTGCTCTAGGTGCTGTGTTTTTATCCTGTTTGTATGTGGCGGGGTATGTTTATAAATACTCGTTTTTCTCATTAATTACGTATGAGGTGGGCTGGGCTGATTTAGATCCCTCTGACTATATCGCCTGGGGTGTTTATTCGCTGATTGATATTTTTCGTATCAATGTTGTTGCGTTGGTGGTTTTGTATGCTGCCGCACTGACATACTTTTCTGATGTTATGGCCCTGCTGTTTAAGGTTAGAGGGCGGATATATCTTGGCGGCCTGGGTCGTGATACGGCTCGTGCTTTAATGTTATCTATTGGTGCTTGCTTTTACTATTTGACAGGGCTTCTTGTATTTTTGGTGGTTGCTGCTGGCGTTCAAGGAATAGAGGAAAAGGCTAAAGAAGACCTGGGTAAATTCTTGGAGTTAAATAGGACTGACTTTATGTGCGAAGTCTCTGGGGAAAGTTGTGTTAAAGGTAAGCTTTTTTACACAAGTGATAATGAATACATTTTTTATGAACATGGCGAAGACGTCTATTCTGGTGAGTTTCATGTAGCCCATAAGCGGAATGTTTATGTTCAGGTGGGTTGGAACGAGAGTAGCGAGAGTAGGATGCGGGAACTGAGTAAGGGTGATGAAGGTGAATAAGCTCTGAATTTATAGCCTAGTGCTCCATGTACCTGCAGTCCGAGGCCGGGCTGCTTTGAGCCCATCCCCCCGTGTATGATGCTACTCAACCTATACTGAATCGCATAAAACGTGGGGAAGCATCGTGAACACGGAAAGTCACTCTCAACTGGCGGCCTTTATCTGGTCCGTGGCAGACCTGCTGCGCGGCGATTTCAAGCAGTCCCAGTACGGCCGCATCATCCTGCCCTTTACCCTGCTGCGACGCCTGGAGTGCGTGCTGGAGCCCACCAAGGCCGATGTGCTGGCCGCGGCGCATACCCATCAGGCCAAGCCCGAGGTGGTGCGCGAGAAGCTGCTGCTGCGCGCGGCGGAGCAGCCTTTCTTCAACGCCTCACCGCTGGCCCTGGGTACGCTCTCCGACACCCAGACCGCCGACGACCTGATGAGCTATGTGCAGTCGTTTAGCCAGGACGCTCGGGAGATCTTCGAGCACTTCGAGTTCGAGAACTACGTTCAGCAGCTCGACGCCGCCAACTTGCTGTACAAGGTCATCGAGAGCTTTGCCGCCACCGACCTGAGCCCCCAGCGGCTGACCAACTACGGCATGGGCCTGGTGTTCGAGGAGCTGATCCGCAAGTTCGCCGAGAGCTCCAACGAGACGGCGGGGGAGCACTTCACCCCGCGCGATATCGTCCACCTGACTACCTCCCTGGTGCTCACCGGCCAGGACGACAAGCTGCGCCCCCACGGCATCGTCACCGTCTACGACCCCACCGCGGGCACCGGCGGTTTCCTCTCCGAGAGCGACGAGTATATCCAGCAGGTCAGCCAGGACGTGACCGTCTCGCTGCACGGCCAGGAGCTCAACCCGGAGTCTTACGCCATCTGCAAGGCGGACATGCTGATCAAGGGCCAGGCGGTGGAACGGATCAAGCTCGGCAACACCCTCGCCGACGACCAGCTTCCCGGCGAGCGCTTCGACGTCATGCTCTCCAATCCGCCCTTCGGCGTGGAGTGGAAGAAGGTGCAGAAGGCGATCACCGACGAGCATAAGCAGAAGGGCTATGAGGGCCGCTTCGGCCCCGGCCTGCCGCGGGTCTCCGACGGCTCGCTGCTGTTTCTGATGCACCTGGTGAGCAAGATGCGCGCCCGCCGGGATGGCGGCTCGCGTATCGGCATCATCCTCAACGGCTCGCCGCTGTTTACCGGCGGGGCCGGCAGTGGCGAGTCCGAGATCCGCCGCTACCTGCTGCAGCATGACCTGGTGGAGGCCATCGTCGGCCTGCCCACCGACATGTTCTACAACACCGGCATCGCCACCTATGTGTGGGTGCTCTCGAATAACAAGCCCGCCGAGCGCCGCGGCCAGGTGCAGCTGATCAATGCCACCGGCCGGGCCAGCAAGATGCGCAAGTCGCTGGGCAGCAAGCGCCAGTTCGTTGCCGACCGCGATATCGAGGAGATCGTGCGCCTCTACGGCGCCAACCAGGAGAGCGAGGAGAGCAAGCTCTTCCCGGTGGAGGCCTTCGGCTACCGGCGCATCACCGTGGAGCGCCCGCTGCGCCTCAACTTCCAGGCCAGCCCCGAGCGCCTGGCCAGGCTCGATGACGAGAAGCCGATTCAGAAGCTCATTGATGCCGAGCGCGAGGCGCTCAAGGCCGCCTGCGCCACTCTTGACCCGGAACAGCGCTTCACCAATCGCGATGCCTTCACCAAGGCACTGAAGGCCGCGTTCAAGCAGCACCTGCCGGAGGGCATGAAGGTCGGCGCCCCGCTGCAGAAGACGATCCTCAATGCCCTCTCCGAGCGCGACCCTGAGGCGGATATCTGCCTCGACAGGAAGGGCAGCCCCGAGCCCGACACCGGCCTGCGCGATAACGAGAACGTGCCGCTGGACGAGTCGGTGTTCGACTACTTCGAGCGCGAGGTAAAGCCCCATGTGCCCGATGCGTGGATCGACGAGGAGAAGCGCGACCCGCTGGATGGCCGCATCGGCATCGTCGGTTTCGAGATCCCCTTCAACCGGCACTTTTATGAGTTCACTCCGCCGCGCCCGTTGGAGGAGATCGACGCCGACCTCAAGGCCTGCACCGACCGGATCAAGCAGATGATCGAGGAGCTGTCGGCATGAGTTTCCCGAAGTATCCCGAATACAAGGACTCCGGCGTCGAGTGGTTGGGGGAAGTGCCGGCGCATTGGGGACTCAAGAAAATTGCTTGGCATGTGCCCTACACAGTGGGGTGGACCCCCTCGTCGGGCAAAGAAGAATATTACGATGGCGATAACCTTTGGGTGACCATCGCTGACCTTAACAAGCCAGTGATCCATGACACTAAATCAAAAATCAGCGATAAGGCTGTATCCGACAGGGGCGGCAGGTTGTCGCCTGCCGGCAGCATGTTGTTTTCTTTCAAGCTGACTGTCGGTAATGTTTCATTTCTTGGCAAGCAGGCATACACAAACGAAGCTATCGCCTCCTTTGAGCCGAACGAATATGTTGACCTGGTTTATTGGAGCTACGCTGCTCCTCAGTTCATTCCAAAATATGGAAGAGAGAATATATACGGAGCCCTTCTTTTAAACCAAGAACTGATTGGGGCTGTGCGTTTCTATGCACCGGATATTGAAGAGCAAAAGCGTATATCGCGCTTCCTCGACCACGAAACCGCCCGCATCGACGCCTTGGTGGAGGAGCAGCAGTGCCTGATCGCGCTGCTCAAAGAGAAACGCCAAGCGGTGATCTCCCATGCCGTCACCAAGGGGCTGGATCCCGATGTTCCGATGAAGGACTCCGGGGTGGAGTGGCTGGGGGAAGTGCCGGCGCATTGGGAGGTGACGCGCCTAAAGTTTGTTGCTCGAATTGTGGATTGTAAGAATAGGACGCCAAGCTATCATGATGATGGAGAGTTTTTGGTTGTAAGAACCTCGAATGTTAAAAGCCAGTCTCTAATTGTTGATGGTGCGTTTTACACAAACGAAGAAGATTTTAATGTCTGGACTCAGAGGGGCGTGCCGCCAGAAGGTTCGATTTTGTTTACTCGTGAGGCCCCGGCAGGGGAGGTCTGCTTGGTGCCAGAAAACATGCCTTTATGCCTGGGTCAGAGGATGATGAATATCATTCCAAGCGACAGCAGGATCACGTTTTTTGTTTTTGACTTTTTAACTTCAGATTGTCTTTCTCGCTACATTAACAGTGTTTCACACGGCAGTACCGTTTCTCACCTGCGCGTTGAGCAGGTCTACGACATTCCGTTAGTTGTACCTCCCTTAAGTGAGCAAGAGGCGATTGATCTTAAGGTTTCAGCTTTAAAACAACAGTTCACAAAGCTAATTGATGAAGCTGAAAGTGCAGTAAAGATGTTGTCCGAGCGTCGCTCCGCCCTGATCTCCGCCGCCGTCACCGGCAAGATAGACGTGCGAGACTGGCTGTCACCTGAGGGCTCAACGGCATCCAGCGAGGCCGCGCAAGTGGAGATGGTATGACGCAGGGACGCAGCATTCGGCTCTTTCTGGTGGACGGCACGCCCAACGGCCTGCTGACCGCCGAGATCATGAACTGGACCGGCCATGTGCTCACCGGGCCGCGCAGCAAGCTCAGCGAGCTGGTCCAGCGCCCCGAGTGCGGCCGCACCGGGATCTACTTCCTGGTCGGCCCCGACCCCGACAATAGCCTGCGCCCGCAGGTCTACATTGGCGAGAGCGATGACGTCGGCACCCGCCTGAAACAGCACAATCGGACCGAGGAGCGTGGTGGCAAGGACTTCTGGGAGAAGGTCAGCCTGGTCACCAGCAAGGACCAGAACCTGACCAAGGCCCACGTGAAGTACCTGGAAAGCTTGCTGATTCAAAGTGCAGGGCAGACAGGCCGAAGCAAGCTGATCAACGGCACTGCCCACGAGTACATCAACCTGCCCGAGTCTGACCGCGCCGATATGGCGTTCTTCCTGGAGCAGATTCGCACCGTACTGCCGGTGCTGGGCTTCGACTTCCTGCGTGACCGCCCGATGCCTTCCAGTGAGCCGGTTGCCCAGGAGTCCCGTACTGAAAAATCGCCCCGCTTTATTGCCGAAGTGCCGCGGCACGGCATCAAAGCCCATGGCCAGGAGATCGACGGCGAGTTCTATGTGCTGGAAGGGTCTTTGGCGCGTGGCAAATGGACCGGCGTGGATGGAGGCTACCAGAGCCTCTATCAGCAGCTATGCGACGACGGAGTGCTGGTGGAGGCTGAACAAGGACTTCGGCGCTTCTCCACCGACTACGCCTTCTCGAGCCCCAGCGCCGCCGCGGCGGTCGTTTCCGGCCGAAGTGCCAATGGCAGAGAGCACTGGAAGGTGGAGGGCAGAGGGCAGACTTACGCCGCCTGGCAAGATCAGCAGGTTAGCGCTGCCGCTGCGGAGGCAGAGCCAGTCTCTACCTGAGGAGGTGAAAAATGTGTGGCCGCTTCGCCCTTTATAGCGATTATCCCAGCTTGGCACGCTCCCTCAGGCTGCCCCTGGCCGAGGGCGAGATTAGCCCCCGCTTCAACGTCGCGCCGGGCACTTGGATCAGCGCGGTGCGCCGAAGCGACGATAGCGGCCAGCTGAGCCTTGACGCGCTGTGGTGGGGCTATCGGCTCCACTGGGCCGACGACAAGGCCCCTCAGCCGATCAACGCCACCGTCGAGAAGGTGGCCACTTCTCCCTACTTCCGCGGGGCCTTCGCCCATCATCGCTGCTTGGTGGCGGCCAATGGCTGGTATGAGTGGCTGGCGGTGGACGGTCGCAAGCAACCCCACTACCTGACCCACCGCGGCGGCGAGCCGCTGTGGTTTGCCGGTATCTGGACGGAACGCCCGGACGGCAAGCCCGGTTGCGCCATCCTTACCGAGCCCGCCCGCGGCATCGCCAAGGCGATCCATGCACGCATGCCGCTGATTCTGGATCAACAGAGCCTGGAGCCCTGGCTCGATCCCGACCTGACAGAGCGTGAGACGATCAGCCAGCTGGTCCACCACCTCCCGCACGATCGACTGGCCCACTGGCCGGTCAGTACCCGGGTCAACAAGCCGGTAGAGGATGATCCGGCGCTGATCGAGGCGCTGAGCTGAATCATTATCAGTGCTGTTCCGATGCCTGGCGGGTAGGTGCAGTTTAGGGAACCACTAAACAATTCGGCACTGGGCAGTTTGGGCGAAAGAGATCTGCTTCATCGGGTGGCTCGGCCAGGTGGTGACAGGGTGGCTAGATTTTCCCTTGCCAACTTCTGTCAGGCAGCTCGTAGCGGGATTCATGTAGCGTTTCCCTTAAACTTTAGTCTCGAGATATTAGGCTTCCTTCACTTTCCATAAAGCGGCCCGTTAGTTTTTCTGATGCTGGTTGGGCCGACACCTATGCTGCCGCACTATCCCCGCAACGAACCGCAATGGATTCAGGTTTACACACAGGGAGGGCGAGGCAGTGTCTGCGACCATACTACCCGAGGACGACGGCTCTAACGGCTGGTATCGGATGCTGCCGCCGGCGGCCTCCGCCGACGTTTTGCGACGCGCCAAGGACGTTGACTGGCTGGTCATCGGGGCTGGCTTCACCGGCCTGGCCGCCGCCCGGCGGCTGGGCGAACTGCGCCCGCACCAGTCGGTGGCCCTGCTGGAGGGACTCCGGGTCGGCCAGGGCGCCTCGGGACGCAACTCCGGCTTCGTAATCGACCTGCCCCACAAGCGGGACCTGGAGAGTAAGGACGACTGTCGCAAGCAGCGCCAGTTAAGGCTCAACCGCCAGGCTATCGCCGATCTCCAGGATCTCGTGGAGCGCCATGGAATCGACTGCGGCTGGTCCATTGAAGGCAAGTACCAGGGGGCCGTTGGCAAGCGCGGTCTGGTCTTCCTTGATCACTTCGAGACCTGCCTGAAGATGCTCGACTATCCTTTCGAGCGTCTCGAGGGCGAGGCCCTGGCGAGTCGACTGGGCACGCGACACTACGCGGCCGCCATCTACACCGCCGGCGGCGCCCTGATGCAGCCCGCCGCCCTAGTACGGGGGCTGGCAAACCACCTACCGTCGAACGTTATGCTGCATGAGGAGAGCCCGGTCATGTCGCTTACCCGGGAGGCCGGTCGCTGGGTCGCCCAGACCCCCGAGGGAAGCGTCCGGGCCGACGGTCTGATCCTCGGCTCCAACATCTACTCCGGCCAGTTCGGCTTCCTGCGCCGACGTATGCTGCCCATCATGACCTTCGCCAGCATGACACGTCCGTTGGCGGTCGAAGAGCGTGCCGGCTTCCTCGATCGCCAGTGGGGGCTGACGCCGGCGGATCATGCCGGCACGACGCTGCGCATGACCCACGACTTCCGACTGATGGTGCGCAACCAGTACCGCTTCGTCCCGAAGTATCACGACGACCCGAAGGGGCGCGCTGCCATCCGCCAGGGCCATCGCGACTCCTTCATTGCGCGATACCCCCAGCTGGCCCACGTTCCGTTCGAGGAGACCTGGGGTGGCGCCTGCGGACTGTCCACCAATTTCGAACCCTGGTTCGGCAAGGTCGCCGAGAACGCCTGGATGTCCGGGATCCATCAGAGCGTCGGCGCCGGTCGAGGCACCATCTCCGGCCGCTTGCTGGCGGAGATGGCGCTGGGCGAATCGTCGGAGCTGCTCTCCGACATGCTGGCCATCTCCGGCAAGCCCGGGCTCAACCCGCCGGAGCCCTTCCTCAGCCTGGGCGTCAAGACACGCCTGCGCTATGCCGCCTGGGCCAGCCGGAGCGAATTCTGAACGCGATAAATGCTGCTCGCGATAATTGCAGCGAACGATCGATCCGATAACGACAAATGGAGCAACACCTATGAATATCTGGGATCTGGTCCTCGACCTGGGCATCGCCAGCCTGCTGCTGCTGCTGGCCAAACTCATCCGTGTCAGGGTGAGCGTGATACAGCACCTGTTCATACCGGTCTCTATGATCGCCGGGCTGCTGGGGCTGGCACTCGGCCCCTACGCCCTCGACGTGCTGCCCTGGTCAGACAGCTTCACCTCCTACGCCGGCGTCCTGATCACGGTGATATTCGCCGCCGTGGGCCTCGCCACCCAGTTCCCCAGCGCCCGCGAGGTGTTGGGACGGGCCGGCACCCTGTGGGCCTTCAACCAGACTGTGACGGTCAGCCAATGGTGCGTCGGCCTGGTCGCCGGCTGGCTGATGGTGGCGACCCTGTGGCCCGAGCTGAGCCCTGGCTTCGGCCTGATCATGCCGGCCGGCTTCATGGGCGGGCATGGTACCGCGGTGGCCATCGGCGAATCCTTCCAGCAGCTGGGCTGGGACGACGCCTTCACCCTGGCGCTGAGCTCCGCCACCTTCGGGATCTTCGCTGCCATCTTTCTGGGCATGGCCCTGCTCAACTTCGGCGTCAATCGCGGCTGGCTCAAGGGGCTGCCCCGCTTCGCCGAGATGAGCACCGAGCTGCGCCGCGGCCTGGTCAAGGAGGAGGACCGTCGCATCGTGGCCCGCGAGGGGATCTCCTCCATGTCGGTGGACACCTTTGCCGTGCATGCCGCGGTGGTGCTGGTGGTCACCGCCCTGGCCTACCTGATGAGCAACGCCCTCTCGGGCCTGCATGACCTGGTCTCGGTGCCCAAGTTCGCCTGCGCCTTTTTGCTCGGCTGCATCGCGCGCACCCTGCTGCAGAGGTCCGGCGCCGGCCGCTTCCTGGATGACGGCATCTTCAACCACACCGCCGGCGGCGCCACCGACTTCCTGATCGTCTTCGGCATCGCCTCCATCCAGATCTCGGTGCTCATCACCTATGCTGTGCCCATGGCGCTGCTGATGGCCACGGGCCTAGCGATGTGCCTCTTCCTCGTACTGGTAGTAGCGCCGCGCATGCTGGGCAAGGAGTGGTTCGAGAAGGGCATCTTCTCCTGGGGCTGGATGACCGGCACCGTGGCCATGGGCATCCTGCTGCTACGGGTGGCCGATCCGCAGATGAAGAGCAAGGTGCTCGATGACTACGCCATCGCCTATGTGCCCGGCGCCGTGGTCGATATTCTGCTGATCTCGCTGATGCCCATGCTGGTGCTGAGCGGCTACGGCTGGCAGGCCCTGGTCGGCATGCTGGGCTACATCGTGATCGTGCAGCTGCTGGCCCGCGCCTTCCGCGGCTCGGCTGCCCGCTTGCAGACGGCCCGCTAGTCGACGCGAGCGCCGGCCCCGCCAGAATCCCCTCTGGCGGGGCCGGCTGCGTGGTATATTGAGCGATTGACGCCCGCAGGGCAGCCCCTTCGAGCGTCGTCTCCGGATACCGACACGCTACGATCATGACCAGTTTCTCTCCCCGCCTCGACCTCCCAGATCTCCGACAGCTCCAGGCCTTCTGCCAGATCATTGACTGCCGCAGCATGGCCGAGGCGGCCAGGACCCTGGGGTTCACGCAATCGGCGATCTCGCAATCGCTGACGCGGCTGGAAAAGCAGCTGGGACTCACGCTGATCGACCGCCAGTGCCGCCCCCTAAGGCCCACGGTCGCCGGCGAACGCCTCTATCGCGAGAGCCGCACTCTGCTGAGCGAGGCGCGCAGCGTGGTCGCCAACGTCGGGCGCACCGGCATGGACGCCGCCCCCTTCCTACGCTGCGGCTTCGTGGACTCCTTCGCCTCCGTCTTCGCCCCGCTGGTGGTCAACCGGCTGGGAGCGAGGATCGAGGAGCTGACGCTGCGCTCCGGCTTTTGCGAGCCCAACGAGGAGAGCCTCCTGCAGCGCCATATCGACGTGCTGGTGACCTCCAGCGCCATGGAGCATCGCGAGGGGCTGGAGCGGCATCACCTGTTCAGCGATCCGTACCTGCTCGTCCTGCCGCCCGAGCGGTGGGTCGACAGCCGGGAGGCGTTGGCCAAGATGAGTCGCTCCCTGGGAATGATTCGCTACTCCCGCCACTCACGCATGGGGCTGGACATCGACATCCACCTCCGGCGCCTGGGACTGGAGTGCCAGCGACGGATCGAGTTCGACACCACGGACTCCATGCTGGCGTTGGTCCAGGCGCGACTGGGATGGGGCATTACCTCCGCGCTGAGCCTGTTGCACGCGCGCCACGAGGCCTTTCAGATCCGGCTGGCGCCCCTGCCGGGGCCGGCCCTGCAACGAGAGCTCTACTTGCTCGCCTGGGAGGGCGAACAGGGCTCCTTGCCGGCCGAGCTGGCCCGCTTCTGCAGCCGCCACTACGAGGCCGCCATTCGGCCCGAGGTCGAGAAGATGCTGGCGGCGGGCTGACGTGCCCGCCGAGGGGCGTGCCGCCTGGGCTCAGGCCTGCTGCTCGAGCAGCGCCTTCCAGTTGCCCGGATAGACCGCATAGCCGAACAGCGCCTTGCCGCGGTACTTGAGCCAGGTGCCGTTGGGCAGCCACAGCATCTGCCCCGGCGTGACGATGTGCGTCTCCTCCCGGGTCTCTACCTCCAGAGCCCCTTCGATGACGAAGATGAGCTCGTCGTAGAGGACCGTCCATTCGACCTCGGCGCCGTCCCAGCGAGCAAAGCCGGCGCCCATGGTCTGGCTGAGCTCGGTCGAGACGGTGCGCCCGACCTCGGCGTGGCCGGGCGGGCCGCCACGGTTAGTGAAGGCCGTGTCCCGATGATCGAACTTGATCGCTTTCATGGTGCGTATCCCTGTTGCTTGAACGGAGTGGAGGTGCGTCGTGCACGGGGGTAGACTCGAAGCCGGGTACCCGGCATGGCATCTCGGTCGGCACGGTAGGCCAACGGCGTGGCCCTGCGCCAACGCCTTCAGGAACATTAACGGTCGTCGTAAGGCACACTAAGGAAACGCTGCATAAACCCCGCCCCAGCTGCCTGGCAGTCGTCGGCAAAGGAAAATCTGGCCACCCTGTCACCACCTGACCGAGCCACCCGATGAAGCAGATCTCTTGCGCCCAAACTGCCCAGTGACGAACTGTTCAGTGGTTCCTTAGGAATGCGCTTGGAATCGCCCGTGGCGGCCGTTTTCAGAGAAGGAGTTAAACCAGCCGGAGGCCCCCATCTGAGAAGGATCAGCGACTCGCCCCGGTCGCTGTGTCCGGCATCATTTCATACGACAACACCCCCACGCCTCTCACGGAAGCGCACCTTGGGAGGTTACTTTTCTCCAGGTCGTGAGGTGATGTTCAGAACCTGAGTCCTAGCAGTGTCGTGAGCGTCTGATCGGGCTAACTCAACGCCATACCAGCCATGATGCTTAAATGAACCCTCGACGATTGGCGTGCGGCCTTCCAAAGGGCAATGCACCGCCCTAAGTCGCCTTCTCCTTCCATCCCCAAAGCGCTAGGCTGTTACTCATAATTACGCTAAACGCAGGGGAGAACATGGCGGATAGCAGGGAAGCCCGCTTTCAGCAGGACATCATCGAGGCCATGACGGCCCACGGCTGGAGGACCGGTCCGGCCAGCGGCTTTGAACGCACCTCGGCGCTCTATACCGAAGATCTGCTCGGCTACGTTCGCGAGGCCTGGCCTGAGCGCTGGGAGAAGTTCTGCAAGGCCAACCCCCAGGCGCCGGAGCAGGTGTTCGTTCAGAAGGTGGTGCGTGAGCTGGAGCGGGCCGGCACCCTGGAGGTGCTGCGCCACGGCTTCAAGGTGCCGGGGGTGAAGTTCGACCTGTGCAGCTTCCAGCCCGACCACGGCATGAACCCGGATTCGCTGGCCCGCTATCGCGCCAATCGGCTGCGGGTGGTGCCCGAGGTCTCCTACTCGCCCCACGCCCGGGAAGGGCAATACAACCCGCGCCTCGACCTGGTGCTGTTCGTCAACGGCATCCCCACCGCGACGCTGGAGCTCAAGAGCCAGTTCAAGCAGACGGTGGAGAACGCCAAGCGCCAGTATCGCCAGGACCGCCCGATCAAGGATCCCGTCACCCGCAAGCCGGAGCCGCTGCTGACCTTCAAGCGCGGTGCATTGGTCCACTTCGCGGTGAGCCAGGACGAGGTGGCCATGACCACCAAGCTGGCTGGCAAGGATACCTACTTTCTGCCCTTCAACCGCGGCACGGAGGAGGGCGGTGCGGGTAACCCGCCGGCGCCGGACGAGGCCAGCTACGCCACCGGCTATCTGTGGGAGGAGGTGTTCGCGCCGGATGCCTGGCTGAAGGTGCTCGGTCGCTTCCTGCACCTGGAGAAGAAGCCCTTTGAGGACTTCCACGGTCGGCGCGGCCATAAAGAGACGCTGATCTTCCCGCGCTATCACCAGTGGGAGGTAGTCAATCGCCTGGTACAGGCCACCCTGGCCGAGGGGCCGGGGCAGCGTTACCTGGTGCAGCACAGTGCCGGTTCCGGCAAGTCCAACTCCATCGCCTGGGCCGCCCACCAGCTGGCCAATCTCTACGCCGAGGATGGGAAGAAACTCTTCAACTCGGTGATCGTGGTCACCGACCGCACGGTGCTCGACAGCCAGCTGCAGGACACCATCTATCAGTTCGAGCATGCCCACGGCGTGGTGTGCCCGATCACCCGCGACGTCGGCAACCAGAGCAAGTCGGAGCAGCTCGCCGAGGCGCTGGCCAGCAACACCCGCATCATCATCGTCACCATCCAGACCTTCCCGGCGCTGTTCGACGCCCTGGACAAGCGCCCCCGGCTCGCCGAAGGTCACTACGCGGTGATCGCCGACGAGGCTCACTCCTCGCAGACCGGCAGCTCGGCCAGCAAGCTCAAGGCGCTGCTGGCGGCGGCAGGCGAAACCGTAGAGGGCGATAGTGGGAGTGAGAGCGGCGGTGAGCTGGAAATCAGCGCCGAGGCGATGCTGGATGCCGCCGTGGCCTCGCGCCGCCCCAGCGAGCGCATCAGCTACTACGCCTTTACCGCCACCCCCAAGGCCAAGACCCTGGAGCTGTTCGGGCGGGCGCCGGATCCTGAGCTGCCGGCCAGTGGCGACAACCTGCCCGAGCCGTTCCACCTCTACTCCATGCGCCAGGCCATCGAGGAGGGCTTTATCCTCGATGTGCTCACCAACTACGTCACCTACAGCACCGCCTGGAAGCTCGCCCACCCCGATGGCGAGGAGCAGGAGGTCGATTCCAAGAAGGCCTCGCGCACCCTGGCCAAGTGGGTGCGCCTGCACCCCTACAACATCGCCCAGCGGGTCGAGGTGATCGTCGAGCACTACCGCGACAACGTCCGTCACCTGCTCGATGGCCAGGCCAAGGCCATGGTGGTCACCGCCAGCCGCCAGGAAGCGGTGCGCTATCAGCTGGCCATGCGCGACTACATCGCCGAGCAGGGCTATGACGATGTTCACCCCATGGTGGCCTTCTCCGGCAGCGTGCCGCCCGATGAGGTGATCCCCGAGGAGGTCACCGAGACCAGCCAACTGCTCAACCCCGGGCTCAAGGGCCGCGACCTGGCCGAGGCGTTCGACACCGATGACTTCAACGTGATGATCGCCGCCAACAAGTTCCAGACCGGCTTCGACCAGCCCAAGCTATGCGCCATGTACGTGGACAAGAAGCTCCAGGGCGTGGACTGCGTGCAGACCCTCTCGCGGCTCAACCGGCTGTTCCCCGGCAAGCAGACCTTTATCCTCGATTTCTACAACGACGAGCAGGAGATTCTCGACGCCTTCGCCCCCTATTACCGCAAGGCGGAGCTGGCCGATGTCTCCGACCCCCAGGTGGTCTACGATCTGCAGCGAAGTCTGGATGCCAGCGGTATCTACCA
Organism: Halomonas sp. LES1; assembly: GCF_031846005.1. Classification (NCBI taxonomy): domain Bacteria; kingdom Pseudomonadati; phylum Pseudomonadota; class Gammaproteobacteria; order Oceanospirillales; family Halomonadaceae; genus Halomonas; species Halomonas sp. LES1. The sequence goes on along the minus strand of NZ_JAVRGC010000003.1, from coordinate 8,803 downwards.
ATGGCCCGAGGTGGAGGGCTTCGCCAAGGCCTTCTTCGATCCCAAGGCCCCGGCATCGAGCCTCAGCTACTACTGCCGTCCCGCCCAGGACCGCTTCAAGCACAAGTATCAAGCGCTTCTCGAACACCTGCAGACCTGGAAGGAGGCCCGCCGCATCGCCGAGCAGAATGGCGACGACAAGGGCCTCAAGCGCGCCGAGCAGGAGCTCAAGGAGGCCGGCACCGCCCAGGACGAGCTCGACCTGTTCCGCAAGAACCTCGCCAGCTTCGTGCGCACCTACGAGTTCCTCAGCCAGATCGTCACCTTCGACGACGCCGAGCTGGAGCAACTGTGCGTCTATGCCCGCCACCTCACCCCGCTGCTGCGCATCGACCGCCTGTTGGAAGAGGAGAGCATCGACGTCAGCGAGCTGGAGCTGACCCACTACCGCCTCACCAAGCGCGAGGAGAAGCGCCTGCGCCTGGAAGAGGCCGAGGGCGACTACGGCCTCACCCCGGTCAGCGAAGTCGGCTCAGGCAAGCCCCACGACCCCGAAAAGCAGCGCCTGGCCGAGATCATCGATCGGCTCAACGACCTCTACGGCGCCGATGTCAGCGACGACGACAAGCTTCACTTCGCCAATGGCATCGCCGACCGCATAGAGCGCGACGAGGCAGTGATGGCTCAGGTGCGCAATCATAGCGAGGATCAGGTGATGCACGGCCTGTTCCCAAAGAAGGTGACCGACGCCGTACTGGATGCACTGAGCGACCATGAGAAACTCAGCATGCCGCTGTTAGAAGATGAGGAGACGGGGAGACAGTTTGCACTGTTGATACTGAAGTTGTTGGCGGGGAGGTCGAGCTGTGACTCGCCTATTGAATAGCGGTTTAGGGGCCAACGTGACTGATAACAACCTGAAGTCGCCATGTCGGCAAAGGCAGCAGGCACGTTCATCGATGTTATGCCGCATGCGCTGCGGTTGGTGTTATGTGGCCGGGCTATATTTAACCCTCTGCATTTTCAATAAGCTAAGAGATGGTCGAGCATGAAGCATAACATTCTTGAACGCGCACGCGAGTTAAAGTGGGAAAGCGCGCGCGCTATCTAATACCTGTTAGAGCTCACGTAGTCCCGAGTATAAGCATCATTAAAGGAACATAATGCAAAACCTTGTAAAACATACACTTTATCTTTTTCTATTGATTACTGGTCTAACCGCTGCTATGACGCTGGCAGGTATTGGGTATGCTTGGTTTTTTTCGGAAACCAAAGAGCTTTCCCATTTAGAGTGGCTAATAGGCTCTGTGATCATAGAGGTAGTTGCAGTGATCCTTATGCTTGCTAAAAAAGGTATGAAATACCTTCCTGACACACAAACCGATAAAGTACCAAAAGATACCCTCAAATTCATGGAGAATTTTATCTCTACTGGCACTAGTGCAACGGTTGTGAGTAACAGAGTCTCTTGGCTGGTAGGTGAAGATAAGTTGATATCAATTCTTCAATCAAAAATCGAAAGCGGCACTCGCATTGAAATTATCACACCAAATGAAGTCCCCGAAGCACTTAGAGAAAACCTGAAAGGCGCATCCTTTATTGTCACGAAAGAAAATATATCACCAGAAGCCAGGTTTACATTAGTGAATGGTGATCGTAGCGGCGCTGAAAAACTCGCCATTGCCCGCGGCGTTCATCCTGATCACGAGATTACAATTTTTGATAATAATTCTGGCCCACAAATAATTGCAATGGCAAAGGATGTAATTAGAAAATCCAAGGAGTTATCTAATGCCGCATAGATGGTGCAATTCGGCACAAATACGTCGAGAGCAAATTGAGTCAGGAAAAGACTTAACATTCAACGAGGTATTTAAGCCACTTCTAGTAAGTCGAATTAAGAGCCTTTCACCTAGCAATGTTCTGGAAGTGGGCGCTGGTACTGGCCACATTTCCAATGAGTTATTTAAGTTAGGGTTTTCCGTTACGGCAATAGAACCTTCTGCAGGAATGTATGGGGTCGCAAAAGACGTTTTGTCTTTAACTAATGTTAGGCTGCTGAACTGTGCTTCATTCGATTTGGAGCAAGATGAATTTTATGAGGTCGCTTTTTCTCATCTTGTTGCACACGTTGTTGATGACCTTTTTGCGTTCTTTGAATCAATTGGCCAACACCTAAAAGCCAATAGTCATTTTATTTTCTCAATCCCTCACCCCTGCTTTTACAATGAGTATAAGGGAGTTTTCGGAGATGAATATAATTATATGACTCCAATGATAAAGAACGTGTCATTTACCATCACCAAAGATTCACAAAATACGATCAGTGGGGTGCCATACCATCACAGGCCGTTGTCGGAGTACTTTAACAAACTGGTTGAGTCTGGTTTCGCTATTGATGGATTTGATGAAACTTATCCAGAAGATGATGTACAAGAAAAATATGGAGCCAAATGGGAGACCCCACGATACTGTGTGTTTACTTGCAAAAAACTCTAACAAGCGCATGTTGTCGTACTTGTTTTCCGCTACGCTTCAAACCAGCCGAAAATGCAGGCGTTATAAAACTTTAAGGAAGTGCTATGAAAGATAAGATTAAGTCAATTTTATTTCGAATTTTTGGTGTTAGAAAATCACTTTTGGGTGGTCTAAAGGCAGCTCTCAGTGATTCATGTGGAGTTGTTGTGGGGGCCGCAGTTACTGCATTTATGACACTATTAACGTACCAGAATCCAGAGTGGATGGGATTCTTATCCTATATATTTGCAGTTATTTTGGTGATAATTGGTTTCTTTGTATCTTACAAATATCCAGGCGGCTATCTTTCCTCCGCTGCTGGAACATCAATAGCTTCATTTCTTTGTGTTGTGGCATCAGTTGATGCTTTAAAAGCGATGTCTGGAATATTAATAAAAGTTGCCTATTGGGAAACGCCTTTAAAGTCAGTGCCAAGCTTTATTTTCAATAAAGCAGACATCACATCGCCTGAAAAAACAGCATTAATTTCGGTGGCTATGGTTTTTGTAGTATTGCTGTTATATAAGTGGTTCGACTTGCACCGTTCAGAATTTTATAATAAGGCCAGTAAAGCGGACTCGTAAATTCGCCGCTTTTGGCAGAATTAGCAGTTTTTTCACTTCGAAAATTTAGGATGACTTAGCTTTTGAAGATTTTTGTTTGCAACAGGACGATTGACTCTGGGGCTTCATCACAAGCCTTGGATAGCTTGCTATCAATCTCGGGTGAATCCATTGCGATCCTGAGAGAAAGTGAGCACTCAGATTATTGGAAAGACAGGGTAGAGAGCCAGTTAAAGGAGGTTGATTTCGTCGTTTTCTTTGTTGGCCATGAAACCTTCAAAAGCGATCCAATGAAGTGGGAGTACGCGAAGGCAAAAAATTTAAACAAGCAGGTTGTGGGTATTAAACTGAATTCTGCTAGTGAGGATTCCGTGCTTTTTTGCCAAGGTTTTCCGGTATTTGATGACTTAGAAAACTGCTGGGGGTATTTGAAAAAGACCTACGAAGAGGACCGTCAGCTGTTACTTGAACAATACAAGATAATGGTAGGGTCCACGGAAAAAGTCACCGACCAGAGGATGCGGGTCAACAACCTCTTTTTTACGGTGACTTCTTCAATCCTCTCAATATCGTTAGTTGTTGGGAAAGCATTCGAGTTCTCCGTGGTGGGGGCAATCGGGATGCTGCTTCTCTCTCTGATGGCCTTCTTGGTCACATTTTTGTGGGAGAAGTTGGTGCGCTCATACGGGAAGCTGAATACCGGAAAATTCACCGTAATCGATCAGATCGAAAAGCAACTCAGGACTAATATGTTTGAGCACGAGTGGCAGGTCTTGAAACAGGACGTTGGCTACGAGTCAAATACTGAGACAGAAGCCAAGGTAGTTAGGAGGTTCCGTTGGTTCGTGCTAGTGGTTGTTGTTATTGAACTAATTTACACATTATCTCAAGTTGAGTGGAGCTTCTTAAGCGCTCTGACCGACTGGGCGTTGTGCATAACCCAAGGACAAGGAAATTAGTTATGGCCAAGCGTATATTTACGAGTTTTGCTATTGAAGATGAACGCATGCGTGATCTTTTTATTGGTCAAGCAAGGGCGAGTCGTGTGCCCTATGAGTTGGTCGATATGTCAGTTAAGGAACCGTGGAGCAACTCTTGGAAAACGAGATGCCGAACGAAAATTAAAGGGTGCGACGGCGTTGTTGCTTTAATCACCAGGCATCTTAAACAAGGTGAAGGTGCTCTTTGGGAAATTCGTTGTGCTAAGGAAGAAGGTATACCGGTTCTGGGTGTTTACGTTGGTGATGCTTCAGTTAATGACGCCCCGGCTGAGCTTGATGGTGTAAAGAAGATTAAATGGTCTTGGGATGGTATTGCAAATTTTGTTAATGGCCTATAAGGCTGCTAACCAAGGGCTCCAGCCGATCGGTTTTCCGCTGCCGCTACAAACCGGCGGCTGAGCCCAGGATTATAACAGGAAAGTCGAGATGGCCGCTTCGGGCCGTAAGCGGTCAGCATGCCTTTGAGGCGAGCAGTTTTTCGCTCCCCCTGAGGCATGCTGTTCGAGAGAGAGGGAGCTAAAACGGTACACGAGCGGTACACAAACCAGCTTCGTATGCTATCCTCAACTTTCGCTAAGCTACAGATTCCAAAGAACTGTACCTTTCGCTCGATTACGGTCGCTTTTCCTTGTTAGTCAGTCACTTATTGCTTTAAAAGCGAACTCATAATCCCTTGGTCGCTGGTTCGAGTCCAGCTGGGCCCACCATTCTTGCTTCACCATCCCACTTGCTTGACTCTTCGCTCCGTCGCGGAGCTTGTCGCTTTCCCTGGAAGGAGCGCAATTTATTGCGCGGTAGCGCCGTAAGGTGCCCGACTGAAGGCATACCTGCTGCTAACGGCACGCAATCAACATCGCTGCCACGGAACGGTCAGAGTCTGTCAACATATTTGCCATATAAAATGACGACGGCTCTGTACAGTCCTGCTGTAATGCCCCCCTAGTTTTTGCACCACCTCCGGTAAACTGAGGTTTCAGATGCGCCCCGACCAACGCTCTGGGTGACGCTGCTTCGTGGCCTCAAAGACCTCTCGGCGCTGCGTCAGAGTCTCTTCGGCTTCGCCGCTATGACGCTGGCCTGGGGTGACGTAGCGAAGAACACTAAGCCGGTGCTCGTGGTTGTACCACTCGGTGAATTCCTGGATCCACTCCTGTGCCTCAGCCAGGGTGGCGAAGCCGTCGACGGGGAAGTCTGGCCGGTACTTCAGCGTCTTGAAGGCCGACTCGGCGAAGGCATCGTCGCTGGCGTTCATGCGGGCATCCTGCCAGGCCTCCACCTGCTCGGGGTAGAGCCCACGCTCGCGGCAGTAGGCACTGACTTCCGCCTCGTTTACCGGAGCCGTCTCCAAGACGATCTGGAACTTCTCCTGGCTGATGCATTGGTCGGGCTGGGTGGAACGTGATGGCAAAAACTGACCTCGTGCTCTGGCCTGTTTCCGCCAATTAATTGTAGAAGGTTGTCGCGTTGATGCCTTCCTGTTCGACCAATTCCGGAATGGTCATGCTCATCGGCGGCGCCATCTTCTTGAGAATGGCTTCCTTACGTTCTGCGGGCTAACGCACGCTGATCACCTCTCAATCCGTTTAGGTGACAACTACGTTGACGCATAGAGGAGGAGGGTACATAACTATAGTGGGTATTGAAAACGTGGGTCAGTAAGTTGAGGCTGGTGACCTTCGGTTTCATAGCCCGGTTTGTAAAGTCATTTATTGGCGTTTGGCATGGTTTTTTCAGGAGGCTGTCGCGATGTGTTGCCTATCAAATTACAACACACTTTACGATTACACTTTCGAACAAAAAGATACATAAGGCAGTTGATTTTATTTATGAGTGTGCTATTCTGAGGTGTACTGTGGGACAAAGGGATAGCATATGTGCAGGGTGGCAGAGGTAGAGCTGGTGTTTAAGTGTTTTTTTGGAAGTTTTTTACCCGGGCGGTGGTTGCTCTGTAGGGGTGTGGGATTTATAGGCCAGAAGTTTGCTCACTGTTTTGTTATAAGCCACTATTAAATACGATCGGTGTAGAAAAGCGCGTCAAAAATTTGGTGTACCTGATCTTGAACAATTAAGAAAGCGAAAAGGAGTGTTACATGGGCATGGATGTCAAGGTTAGCCGTCTGGAAGAAAAGCTTTCTAAAGCAGTGGCCTGGGAGGTCGAAGGCGATCTCATTCTTGAAACTTCCAGCAGGGTATTACTGGATATTACCCCAGAGGATGTCGCATCCCTTGTCAGAACCGGGGATGACCTCATTGTTAACACTACCGACGGGCAGACCCTGAAAATTGTCGAGTTCTACGCTGATGACGGCCAAGGGGTGAGCGAGCTCTATCTAGTAGATAGCGAGGGGGAGGTTCTCTGGGCAGAGCTTTCTCCTGCTACGGATAGTGGTCTGGTCAGTGCACAGTATATTCCTCAGGCTGACATGGTCGGCTTCGATATGGTTACTGCCATAGAGCAGGGTGGTGTTGGCTTTAGCGGCGCCGGGATTCTTGGAGGTGCTGCTGCGCTTGGTGTAGCCGCGGCGGCAGCTGGCGGAAGTAGTAGCGGTAGTAGTAACGACCAAGGTGACGCTAGCCCTGACGCCACTATGCCGCCAAGACCAAAGATCAAGGAGGCTCTGGATGACCAGGGTGTCATTACTGGGTCTCTTGCTAACGGAGACAGCACCGATGACACCACCCCGACACTGACCGGCACCGCCGAGGCGAATAGCACGGTGACCATCCGGGACGGAGACACCGTACTGGGCTCCGTCGAAGCCGACGGCAATGGCAACTGGAGCTTTACCCCGACGGACCCACTGGGCGAAGGCAGCCATAGCCTGACGGTCACCACTACCGATCCCGCCGGCAACACCTCGGAGCCGAGCGACGCCTTCGAGTTGAACGTGGATATCAGCGCGCCAGATGCGCCTGACATCAACCCTACTGACGGCTCCGTGATCAGCGGGACCGCCGAGCCCGGGAGCACGATTGAGCTCGACGTCGATGGTGACGGCACCTCGGATTTGACGACCACCGCGGACGAGACGACCGGTGACTGGTCGGTGGCACCGGATTCTCCGTTGGCAGACGACACCGTGGTCACGGTGACCGCGACGGATCCGGCAGGCAATACCAGCCCACAGGCAACGACCACGGTGGACACCCAGCCGCCGGTCGCACCGACCATTGCAGAGGTCGCGGACGATGAAGGCGATGTGACCGGGGCGCTTGCCAACGGTGACAGCACCGACGACACCACCCCGACGCTGACCGGCACCGCCGAGGCGGGCAGCACGGTAACCATCCTCGACGGTGGCACCGTACTGGGCTCCGTCGACGCCGACGGCAATGGCAGCTGGAGTTTCACCCCGACGGACCCACTGGGCGAAGGCAGCCATAGCCTGACGGTCACCGCGACCGATCCCGCCGGCAACACCTCGGAGCCGAGCGCCGCCTTCGAGTTGAACGTGGATATCAGCGCGCCAGATGCGCCTGACATCAACCCTACCGACGGCTCCGTGATCAGCGGGACCGCCGAGCCCGGGAGCACGATTGAGCTCGACGTCGATGGTGACGGCACTTCGGATCTGACGACCACCGCGGACGAGACGACCGGTGACTGGTCGGTGGCACCGGATTCTCCGTTGGCAGACGACACCGTGATCACGGTGACCGCGATGGATCCGGCAGGCAATACCAGCCCGCAGGCAACGACCACGGTGGACACCTCACTGGATGACACCCAGCCGCCGGTTGCACCGACCATTGCAGAGGTCGTGGACGATGAAGGTGATGTGACCGGGGCGCTTGCCAACGGTGACAGCACCGACGACGCCACCCCGACGCTGTCCGGCACCGCCGAGGCGGGCAGCACGGTGACCATCCTCGATGGTGACACCGTACTGGGTACCGCCGTTGCGGATGACAGCGGCCATTGGAGCTACACCCCGATCTCAGACCTCGGCGAGGGTAGCCACAGCCTCACCGCTACCGCCACCGATGACGCTGACAATACCTCGGAGCCGAGCGACGCCTTCGAGTTGAACGTGGATATCAGCGCGCCAGACGCGCCTGTCATCAACCCTACCGACGGCTCCGTGATCAGCGGGACCGCCGAGCCCGGGAGCACGATTGAGCTCGACGTCGATGGTGACGGCACCTCGGATCTGACGACCACCGCGGACGAGACGACCGGTGACTGGTCGGTGGCACCGGATTCTCCGTTGGCAGACGACACCGTGGTCACGGTGACCGCGACGGATCCGGCAGGCAATACCAGCCCACAGGCAACGACCACGGTGGACACCTCACTGAATGACACCCAGCCGCCGGTCGCACCGACCATTGCAGAGGTCGCGGACGATGAAGGTGATGTGACCGGGGCGCTTGCCAACGGTGACAGCACCGACGACACCACCCCGGCGCTGTCTGGCACCGCCGAGGCGGGCAGCACGGTGACCATCTTCGATGGTGACACCGTACTGGGTACCGCTGTGGCGGATGACAGCGGCCATTGGAGCTACACCCCGGTCTCAGACCTCGGCGAGGGTAGCCACAGCCTCACCGCTACCGCCACCGATGACGCTGACAACACCTCGGAGCCGAGCGCCGCCTTCGAACTGATCGTCGACACCACCAGCCCAGGTGGTGACGACGGCACAGACGCCCCGACCCTGGCGATTGCCGAGGCCGCAGACGACGACACCGTCAACGCCGATGAGCTTTCCGATGGCGTTGAGGCCAGCGTCGGCCTGACGG